>NZ_JBEYEU010000034.1:0-43752 GCF_040634035.1 Micromonospora sp. NPDC007220
CGCGGCCGGGAGCTGTGCTCCCGGCCGCGCCCCACTTTTCTCTCCAGACCCTGATGGAGCGTCCCTTCATTGAACTTCGACGACCTGTTCTCCAACTTCGGGACATACACGACGACCGGCCTGACGCAGGGTGCGATCTACGCCCTGGTCGCGCTCGGCTACACGCTGGTCTACGGCGTGTTGAGACTCATCAACTTCGCCCACTCCGAGGTCTTCATCGCCGGCGCGTTCGCGGCGATCTGGACCTGGAACGGCTTCGGGCTCGACCAGAACTCGCAGGTCAGCGGCATCGGGTCGATCATGTTCTACCTGCTGGTGGCGATGATCGTCGCGGCGATCGCCTCCGCCGGCACGGCCACCGTGATCGAGCGGGTGGCGTACCGGCCGCTGCGTAAGCGCAACGCGCCGCCGCTGGCCTTCCTGATCACCGCGATCGGCGCCTCGATCGCCATCTCCGAGGCGTTCGGCATCTGGACCCGCCGTCGCCCCGAGGGCGCCCCGATCCTGGTCAGCCAGGATCCGCTCTTCCACATCTTCGGCGTGCCGATCGACGGGGTGCAGCTGCTCACCCTCGGCGCCGCGCTGGTGATGATGATCGCGCTGGACCTGTTCATCAACCGCAGCCGGGTCGGTCGCGGCATCCGGGCGGTCGCCCAGGACGCCAACACCGCCGCGCTGATGGGCGTGAACAAGGACCGGATCATCCTGATCGTCTTCATCGCCGGCGGCAGCATGGCCGGCGTCGCCGGTCTGCTCTACGACGTACGGATCCAGACCCTCACCTACAGCGTCGGCTTCCTGCTCGGCCTGAAGGCATTCACCGCCGCGGTGCTCGGCGGCATCGGCAACCTGCGCGGCGCGCTGCTCGGCGGCCTGCTGTTGGGCTTGATCGAGAACTACGCCTCCGGTCTGTTCGGCAGCGAGTGGAAGGACTTCGCCGCGTTCGCGCTGCTGGTGGTGCTGCTGATGTTCCGGCCGACCGGTCTGCTGGGTGAGTCGCTGGGGAGGGCACGGGCATGACGACCGTTCTGGAGAAGGTGCGCTCCGGCCGCGAGGCGGCCGGGGAACGGTGGCGCGGGGCGCCGCGCTGGGTGCGCTGGGCGCTGCTGGCCGCGGTGATCGTGTTCTTCTACGCGCTGCCGAACAAGGAGTTCTACCAGTACCTCGGGCCGATCCCGACCCCCGGTGCGAACTTCACCCAGGTGATGTTCACCGTCTCGATCTACGTGCTGCTGGCCGTCGGTCTGAACATCGTGGTCGGCTTCGCCGGCCTGCTCGACCTCGGCTACTTCGGCTTCTTCGCCGTGGGCGCGTACACCGTGGCGGTGCTGACCTCGCCGAGCAGCAACCTCAAGACGCTCTGGCCGTGGCTGCTGGCGGTGCCGGTGGCGATCGCCCTGACGATGGTCTCCGGCGTGATGCTCGGTACGCCGACCCTGCGGCTGCGCGGCGACTACCTGGCGCTGGTGACGCTCGGCTTCGCCGAGATGATCCGCATCGGCGCGGTCAGCTCGGAGTTCCTCCGGGGGCAGCGGGGCTTCAACCAGATCCCGCACCCGCCGGGCGAGTTCGCCGACGGCAAGCCGGTCTTCGGCGTGCTCGACGCACGGCCGTACTACTGGCTGGTGCTCACGCTGATCATCCTGGTGGTCATCGGGGTGCGGAACCTGACCCACAGCCGGGTCGGGCGCGCCTGGATCTCCATCCGGGAGGACGAGGACGCGGCGCAGCTCATGGGCGTGCCGACGTTCAAGTTCAAGCTGTGGGCGTTCGCCGCGGGCGCCGCGATCGCGGGCCTCGCCGGCGCGCTCTTCGCGGGCAAGCAGAACTTCGTCAACTCGCAGAACTTCGAGCTGCTGAACTCGATCATCATCCTGGCCGCGGTCATCTTCGGCGGCTCGGGCAACATCGTCGGCGCGATCGTCGGCGGTGGCCTGGTGGCGTACATGATCGAGCGGTTCCGTGGCATCGAGCTGCTGGGCGTCGAGCTGTACGAGTACCGGTTCCTGTTCTTCGGCCTGGTGCTGGTGGTCATGATGATCTTCCGGCCGGAGGGTCTGATCCCCAACCGACGACGTGCGGCGGAGTTCAAGGATCGTCGCAAGGAGGTGACCGTCGGTGAGTGACACCGAGCAGACGCCGGTCGTTCCGGCGCAGGCCGGCGCGCCGGCCGTGGAGGCGGTGCCCACCCGGGAGCCGCTGCTGGAGGTCGACAAGGTCACGCTGCGCTTCGGCGGCGTGGTCGCCCTCAACGAGGTGGACTTCACCCTCTACAAGGGCGAGATCCTCGGTCTGATCGGCCCGAACGGCGCCGGCAAGACCACCTGCTTCAACGCCATGACCGGCATCTACCAGCCCACCGAGGGGCAGATCCGGTTCCGTGGCCAGAAGGTCAGCGGCAAGAAGCGGCACCAGATCACCAAGATGGGCATGGCGCGGACGTTCCAGAACATCCGCCTCTTCCCGGAGATGACGGCGCTGGAGAACGTCCTGGTGGGCGCGGACGCGCACAACAAGACGAGCGTCATCTCCGCGCTGTTCCGCCTGCCGCGGTACTGGAAGGAGGAGCGCGCGAGTCGGGAGAAGGCCGAGCGCCTGCTGGAGTTCGTCGGCATCCGCAAGCGGATGCATGAGTTCGCCCGCAACCTCTCCTACGGCGAGCAGCGGCGGCTGGAGATCGCCCGCGCGCTGGCCACCGACCCGGTGCTGCTCTGCCTGGACGAGCCGGCTGCCGGCTTCAACCCGGCGGAGAAGGAGGAACTGCTCCAGCTCATCCGGCAGATCCGGGACACCGGCGTGACCGTGCTGCTCATCGAGCACGACATGCGCCTGGTCATGGGGGTCACCGACCGGATCGTGGTGCTGGAGTTCGGAAAGAAGATCGCCGAGGGGCTGCCCGCCGAGGTGCGGGAGAACCCGAAGGTGATCGCGGCGTACCTGGGGGTGCCGGACGATGCTGCTTGAGATCGACGATGTGAGCCTGCTCTACGGGCGGATCCAGGCGCTGCACGGCATCAGCCTGACGGTGGACGAGGGCGAGATCGTCGCCCTGATCGGCGCCAACGGCGCCGGCAAGTCGACCACGATGCGGGCGATCTCCGGGATCCGGCCGGTCGCCAGCGGCAGCATCCGGTTCAACGGTGAGGACATCACCAAGCTCCGGGCGGACCTGCGGGTCCGGCGGGGGCTGTGCCAGGCACCCGAGGGCCGCGGGATCTTCCCGGGCATGACGGTGCTGGAGAACCTCGACATGGGTGCGTACACCCGGCGCGACCGGGCCGGCATCGTCCAGGACCTCGACCGGGTGCTGGGCCTCTTCCCGCGCCTGGCCGAGCGGCGCAGGCAGCAGGGCGGCACCCTCTCCGGCGGCGAGCAGCAGATGCTGGCCGTCGGGCGGGCGCTGATGAGCCGGCCGAAGCTGCTGCTGCTCGACGAGCCCTCGATGGGTCTGGCCCCGATGCTGATCCAGCAGATCTTCGACATCATCGTCGAGATCAACCAACAGGGCACCACCGTCCTGCTGGTCGAGCAGAACGCCCAGCAGGCGCTGGCCCGGGCCCACCGGGCGTACGTGCTGGAGACCGGCCGGATCGTCAAGAGCGGCACCGGTGCCGAGCTGCTGCACGACCCGGCGGTCAAAGAGGCCTACCTCGGCGTGGCCTGACCGGCCGTCACCCCTCATCGCAAGGAGTACCCCATGTTCCGCATCAGTGGTGGCCGCCGGGCCGCCCTCGGCGTCACCGGCGCCGCCCTGCTCGCCCTCTCGCTGGCCGGCTGCGGCGAGAAGGAGAGCACCGAGCAGCCCGGCGCCGGCCCCAGCGTCACCGCCGCCGCCGACTCGGCGCTGGCCGCGAAGGTGCCCGACGCCATCAAGGCCGACGGCGTGATCAAGGTCGGCACCGACTCGACGTACGCCCCGGCGGAGTTCCTCGACGCCGACGGCAAGACAGTGGTCGGCTTCGACATCGAGCTGTTCAACGCGGTCGCGCAGAAGCTCGGCCTGAAGGCCGAGTACGAGTCGGCGCCGTTCGACGCGATCCTGCCCGGCGTCGACTCCGGCAAGTACGAGGTCGGCGTCTCCTCGTTCACCATCAACGCCGACCGGATGAAGACCGTCAACATGGTCAGCTACTTCTCCGCCGGCACCCAGTGGGCGACCAAGGCCGGCAACCCGGCCAAGGTCGACACCGAGAACGCCTGCGGCAAGAAGATCGCCGTGCAGGTCGGCACCGTGCAGCTCGACGACATCACCGCCCGGTCGAAGAAGTGCACCGACGCCGGCAAGCCGGCCATCACGATCGACCAGTACCAGGCGCAGAGCGACGCCACGGCCGCCGTGGTCAGCGGCAAGAACGACGCCATGCTGGCCGACTCCCCGGTCGGCGCGTACGCGGTGAAGCAGAGCAGCGGCCAGCTGGAGCTGCTCGGCGACATCTACGAGTCGGCCCCGTACGGCTACGCGGTGAAGAAGGACCAGGCCGCGTTCGCCGAGGTGCTCAAGGAGGCCGTCACGGCGGTCATCGCCGACGGCACGTACGAGGGCGCGCTGAAGAAGTGGGGCGTCGAGGGCGGCGCCATCACGACCCCGGCGCTGAACCCGACCAGCTGACCATGTCTGTCGAGACGGACACACCCGAACGGGCACGGCCGGAACCCATCCGCGCCGTGCCCGTGCGGCATCCCGGGCGGTGGGTCGCCGTCGCCGTGATCGGGGTGCTGGTGGCCATGTTCGTGCACCTGCTGGTGACGAACAAGGCGTTCAACTGGTCGTTCATGATCGACGAGATGTTCCGCCCGCCGATCGTCGAGGGGCTGCGCGGCACGATCGCGCTGCTCCTGACCGCCATGCTGATCGGTGTCGGGCTGGGCGTCGTCATCGCCATCATGCGGCTGTCGGAGAACCCGATCCTGCGCGGCGTCGCCTTCGCGTACACCTGGTTCTTCCGGGCGGTGCCCCGGTTGGTGCTGGCGATCCTCTTCGGCAACCTGGGCATCCTCTGGGCGCGCGTCGAGTTCGGCCTGCCCTTCGACCGGCAGATCGGCGCCCTGTTCGGGGTCGACGACTTCGAGGCGCGGCTGTTCGGCTTCTCCGCCGTGGAGATCCTGACCGGCTTCGTCGCCGGCATGCTGGCGCTGGGCCTGTCCGAGGCCGCCTACATGGCGGAGATCGTCCGGGCCGGCATCCAGTCGGTCGACGAGGGGCAGACCGAGGCCGCCCAGGCGCTCGGCCTGCGCCGGGGGCAGATCCTGCGTCGGATCGTGCTGCCGCAGGCCATGCGGGTGATCGTCCCGCCGACCGGCAACGAGACCATCGCCATGCTCAAGGACACCTCGCTGGTGGCCTTCGTGCCGGTCTCCACCGAGCTGTTCTTCCAGCTCAGGGCCGTCGGTAGCCGGACCTTCCAGGTCTTCCCGATGCTGGTCGCGGCGACCATCTGGTACCTGCTGCTGACCAGCGTGCTGCTGGTCGGGCAGTACTACCTGGAGCGGCACTTCTCCAAGGGCGTCGGGCGCAGCGGACGGGCGAAGACCAGGCTGCGGGCGATCGCGGCGGAGAACGGCGGCACGACCGGGAAGGCGGACGGCGTATGACCGAGCTGACGGTGCCGGCAGCGGCCGGCGGGGCGGCGGTGGAGTCCGCGCCGATGGTCCGGGCCGAGCAGGTGCACAAGTCGTTCGGGGCGATCGAGGTGCTCAAGGGCATCGACCTGGAGGTCCGCAGCGGCGAGGTGTGCTGCCTGCTGGGTCCCTCCGGCTCCGGCAAGTCGACGTTCCTGCGCTGCATCAACCACCTGGAGAAGATCAACGCCGGCCGGATCTGGGTGGACGGCGACCTGATCGGCTACCGCGAGCGCGGCGGCAAGCTGCACGAGATGCGGGAAAAGGACGTCGCCGCCCAGCGCCGGGCGATCGGCATGGTGTTCCAGCGGTTCAACCTCTTCCCGCACATGACCGCCCTGGAGAACGTCGCCGAGGCACCGGTGCAGGTGGGCGGGGAGAAGAAGGCCACCGCCCGGGACCGGGCCGCCGCGCTGCTGGAGCGGGTGGGGCTGGGCGACAAGCTCGGCAACTACCCGAGCCAGCTCTCCGGCGGGCAGCAGCAGCGGGTGGCGATCGCCCGGGCGTTGGCGATGCAGCCGAAGCTGATGCTCTTCGACGAGCCCACCAGCGCGCTCGACCCGGAGCTGGTCGGCGAGGTGCTCGACGTGATGAAGGACCTCGCCCGCGACGGCATGACGATGATCGTGGTCACCCACGAGATCGGCTTCGCCCGCGAGGTCGGCGACTCGCTGGTCTTCATGGACGGCGGCGTCGTCGTCGAGTCCGGCGTGCCCCGCGAGGTGATCGCCAACCCCCGGCACGACCGGACGAAGGCGTTCCTGGCCAAGGTGCTCTGAGCGGTACGCCGGCGCGGCCCACCCCGCGCCGGCGTCCGCCTCGGGCCGCGCCGGCGTCCGTGCCGGTGTCCCGGAGTGTCGGAGCGGGCGGCTAGAGTCGCTGCCGTGACAGCTACGACGCCGCGCCTGCTTCTCGTCGACGGACATTCCATGGCATACCGGGCGTTCTTCGCCCTGCCGGTGGAGAACTTCTCCACCACGACGGGGCAGCCGACCAACGCGGTCTACGGCTTCACGTCCATGCTGATCAACGTGCTGCGCGACGAGCAGCCGACGCACATCGTGGTCGCCTTCGACGTCTCTCGCCGCTCCTTCCGCACCGAGAAGTACGCGGAGTACAAGGCCGGCCGCAGCGAGACCCCGACCGACTTCAAGGGCCAGGTGAGCCTGGTCAAGGAGGTCCTCGCGGCGCTGCGCATCCCGGTGGTGGAGAAGGAGGGCTTCGAGGCCGACGACATCATCGCCACCCTCGCCTGCCAGGCCCGCGACCAGGGCATGTCGGTCCTGATCAGCAGCGGCGACCGGGACGCGTTCCAGCTCGTCGGCGACCAGATCACGGTGCTCTACCCGCGCAAGGGCGTCTCGGACCTGGCCCGGATGGACCCGGCGGCGATCGAGGCGAAGTACGGCGTCCCCCCGGAGCGCTACCGCGACCTGGCCGCCCTGGTCGGCGAGACCAGCGACAACCTGCCCGGCGTGCCCGGGGTCGGGCCGAAGACCGCCGCGAAGTGGATCAACACGTACGGCGGGGTCGACGGGGTCGTCGCGCGGGCCGACGAGATCAAGGGAAAGGCCGGCGACAGCCTGCGCGAGCGGCTCGCCGACGTGATCCGCAACTACGAGATCAACTGTCTCGTCTCCGACCTGGAACTGCCGCTGCGCCCCGAGGACGCGCGGTGGGAGGGGTGGGACCGCGAGGCCGTCCACCAGGTCTTCGACACCCTCGAGTTCCGCATCCTGCGCGACCGGCTCTACCAGTACCTGGAGGCGGTGGAGCCGGAGGCCGAGTCCGGGTTCGACCTGACCGGCGAGGTGCTCACCGAGCCCGGGGCGCTCGCCGGGTGGCTGGAGACGCACGCGCCGGCCGACACCCCGGTGGGCGTGGCGGCGAAGCTCGACACGGGTCCCAACCGTCGGCACACCGCCTCGGTGACCGGGCTGGCGCTGGCCACCGCCGGCGGTGCGGCGGCCTGGTGCGATCCCGCCACCCTGGAGCCGACCGACGAGGCGGCCCTGGCGGCCTGGCTGGCCGACGCCGGGCGGCCCAAGGTGCTGCACGACAGCAAGCCGGCGGTGCTGGCGTTCGCCGCGCACGGCTGGCACCTGGAGGGCATCCTCCGCGACACCCAGATCGCGGCCTACCTGGCCCGCCCCGACCAGCGCTCCTACGACCTGACCGACCTGGCCCTGCGCTACCTGCACCGCGAGCTGCGGGTCGACGCCCCGGAGACCGGCCAGCTCACCCTGGAGGGGCTCGGCAACGACGGCGAGGCGGAGCAGAACCTCATGCTCCAGGCCCGCGCCACCCTCGACCTGGCCGACGCGATCGACGCCGAGCTGTCCCGCGACGGCGAGCAGTCGGCGCGGCTGATGGCCGGGGTGGAGCTGCCGCTGATGCGGGTGCTCGCCGACATGGAACGCACCGGCATCGCCGCCGACACGCACTATCTCTCCGAGTTGGAGGCGCACTTCGCCGCCGAGGTGAAGGCCGCCGCCCAGGGGGCCTACGAGTCGGTCGGCCGGGAGTTCAACCTCGGCTCGCCGAAGCAGTTGCAGGAGATCCTCTTCGGCGAGCTGGGCCTGCCCAAGACCAAGAAGATCAAGACCGGCTACACCACCGACGCCGACGCCCTCCAGTGGCTGCACGCGCAGAACCCGCACCCGGTGCTGGCCCACCTGCTGCGCCACCGGGACGTGGCGAAGCTCAAGACGACCGTCGACGGGCTGCTCAAGTCGGTCTCCGACGACGGCCGCATCCACACCACGTTCAACCAGACGGTGGCGGCCACGGGGCGGCTCTCCTCGACCGAGCCCAACCTGCAGAACATCCCGATCCGCACCGAGGAGGGCCGCCGCATCCGGCGCGCCTTCGTGGTGGGGGAGGGCTACGACTGCCTGCTCACCGCCGACTACAGCCAGATCGAGATGCGGATCATGGCGCACCTGTCGTCGGACGACGCGCTCATCGAGGCGTTCAACTCCGGTGCCGACTTCCACGCCGCCACCGCCTCGTCGGTCTTCGAGGTGCCGGTCGGCGAGGTCACCGCCGACCAGCGGCGCAAGATCAAGGCAATGAACTACGGCCTGGCGTACGGGCTGAGCGCGTTCGGCCTCTCCCAGCAGCTCGGGATCACCGCCGAGGAGGCGCGCGGGCTGATGGAGAACTACTTCGCCGGTTTCGGGGGCGTGCGCGACTACCTCCAGGAGGTCGTCGCCCGCGCCCGGCACGACGGTTACACCTCCACCATCCTGGGCCGCCGCCGCTACCTGCCCGACCTGGTCAGCGACAACCGGCAGCGCCGGGAGATGGCGGAGCGGATGGCGCTCAACGCTCCCATCCAGGGTTCGGCGGCCGACATCATCAAGGTCGCCATGCTGCACGTCGACACGGCGCTGCGCGAGGCGGGCCTGCGCTCGCGGATGCTGCTCCAGGTGCACGACGAGCTGGTCTTCGAGGTCGCCCCGGGCGAACGGGAGACCCTGGAGGCGCTGGTGCGGCGGGAGATGGGCGGGGCGCACCCGCTGTCGGTGCCGCTGGAGGTCTCCGTCGGCGAGGGCCGGGACTGGAACAGCGCCGACCACTGACGGTCGCCGCCCGCCGCGCGCCGGCACGGGCCCTGCCCGGGGAGGGCGGCAGGACCCGCGCCGCCGTCGAACGGTGTGGGACGGCCGTGGTCGGGGCAGGGGCGGCGGGTCCGCGTCGTCGTCAGACGTCTGGGACGGCCGTGCCCGCCGCGCGCAGGGCCGCGGCCAGCCGGTCGCGGATCTCGATCTGTGCGGCGATGCGGGCGTCGAGCACCGCGAGGCGGTCCAGGGCGACCCGGACGCCGGCCGGCGCGGGCGGGGCGGCGGCCACGTCCCCGTCCAGGCAGGGCAGGAACGTCCGCACGTCGTCCAGCGTCAGGCCGGCGGCCAGCAGGTGACGGATGTTGCGCACGCGGCCCACCGACCGCTCGTCGTAGATCCGGTAGCCGTTGTGGGCCCGCCGGGAGTCGAGCAGCCCGTGCCGCTCGTAGTGCCGCAGCGCGCGTGGGGTGGTGCCGGTGGCCTCCGCCAGCTCGCCGATCAGCATGGTCCGTACCTCCGGGCACCGTTCTACCAGTGCGGCGGGCGACGCCGTCACGCGATCACGGCGCCACCGTCGACCGGCAGTACGACGCCGGTGACGAAGCCGGCCGCCGGGTCGGCGAGGCGCAGGATCGCCCACGCCACCTCCTCGGGACGCCCGATGCGTCCCAGCGGCGTCCGCTCCACCTGCCAGCGGCGGACGTCGGCCTGCTGCTGCGGCGTCAGCCCCTGGTGCGCGCCGATCGGGGTGTCGACGGCGCCGGGCGCCACCGCCACCACCCTGATCCCGGACGGCGCGAGCTCCACCGCCCAGCTGCGGGTCAGCGAGTCCAGGGCGGACTTCCCGGCCGCGTACAGCGAGCTGCCCGGCCAGGCCCGCGACCCGACCGACGTGGTGAGGTTGACGACGACGCCCCGGCTGTCGGCCAGCGCCGGCACCGCCGCCTGGGTGAGCAGGAGCGGCGCCACCAGGTTCGTCGCCAGGTGTCGCTCGACGGTCTCGGGGGCGAGCGAACCGAGCGGACCGCCGCCGGCCACGCCCGCGTTGTTGACCAGCACGTCGAGGCGGCCGTGCCGCTGCGTGGCGGTGCCGACGATCAGCTCCGCGGCGCCGGGAGCGGTGACGTCGGCGACCAGCGGTTCGATGCCGGGGTGGCCGGCGGCGGTCTCCGCCAGTGGCGCGGCCCGTCGTCCCACCGCGACGACGTACGCCCCCTGGGCGCTGAACTCACGGGCCGTGGCCCGCCCGATCCCGGTGCCCGCACCGGTGACGACGACGATCCTGCGTTGCGCTCGACTCATGGTGCGGATCGTCGGACCCTGCCGTCAGTGGCAGGGTCAAGCGGACGGGCTCAGCGCTTCAGTGGGTCGTGGCCCCAGTTCATCAGGGACCAGCGCCACTTCGTGTCGCGGACGTCGCCGGAGGGGCGCTGCGCCATGTGCCGGCGGACGTAGCCGACGACCTTGCGCATGTGCCGGTAGTCGCCCTCGGAGAGCTCGGCACGCTTGCGCCGCAGCAGCTCGATGATCTTGCGGCCCGACTCGTGCCCGACCGACTCGCCGCCGCCGGAGCGCCCACCCTTGTGCCAGCCGACCTGCTTCGACTCGTCGGTCTCCAGCCACGTCGACAGCTCGGCCGGCTTCATGTTCACCGCCTCGGTGAACTCCCGGTAGGTGTCCCGGCCCTCGTCAGCCCTGCTCATGGCGCAGCACCTCCGGTCGGTGTGCGACGTCCCGCCCCGAGTCGTCGTTGCGGATCCGGTACTGCGGGTCGTCCGGCGACGCGTTCACGGCGTGCCCGCGTACGTGCGTCCGTTCGGTGATCTTCTCCTTGACCACGCCGTACGCCCGGCCGCTGTGGCTGGCCCAGGAGACGTTGTCACCGCTGCGGAACTCGCTCTGCTCGGCCATGCGACGCGGGTACCCGGCGTCGATGCCCCGAAACGACGGCCCCGGCCGGGCGCGCTCCGGGCGGGGCGCGTGCCGGTCAGCCGGCGGGCTTCTGCGCGACGAAGATGGCGGTGCCGGGGAAGAGGCGGCCGCGCAGCGGGCTCCACTGCCCCCAGATCCCCTCGTGCCCCTCGGGCCACTCCGGTTCCACGAGGTCGAGCAGGCGGAACCCGGCGCCCACGAGCTCGCGGATCCGGTCGCCGAGCGTGCGGTGCTGCTCGACGTAGGTGGCGTCACCGGCCTCGTCCTGCTCCACGTAGGGGGAGCGGTCGAAGTACGAGTGCACGGCGGTCAGCCCGCCCTCGCCGGGGTCGTCGAGGAAGATCCACCGCATCGGGTGGGTCACCGAGAACACCCACCGGCCGCCGGGGCGCAGCACCCGGAACACCTCGCGCATGACCGCCGCCGAGTCGGCCACGAACGGGACCGCCCCGAACGCCGTGCAGGCGGTGTCGAACGCGGCGTCGGCGAAGGGCAGCGCCAGCGCGTCGGCCTGCACCAGCGGCACGCGTACGCCGGTGCGTCCGGCCGCCAGCGCGGCGTGCCGCAGCATGCCGGCGGAGAGGTCCAGGGCGACCGGCCGGGCCCCCTGGGTGGCGAGCCACCGCGCGGCGGCGGCGGCCCCGCTGCCGAGTTCCAGCACCCGCCGGCCGGCCAGGTCGCCCAGCAGCCGTACGTCGGCCTCCCGCACGCCCTCCGGACACCAGACGAAGTCCAGGTCACCGAGGAAACGGCCGTGCTCGGCCTGGTAGTCGTCGGCGTCGGCGTCCCACCAGCGGCGGTTCGCCCGGCGGGCCTCGGCGTTGCCGACCCGGCGCCGGGTCACCCGGCTGTCGTCATCCACCCGCCCACGCTAGCCCCGCGCGCGCCGTGCGCCGGGCGACCCCCGGAGTGCGGGGTACGGCGCCCGGCGCTACCGTTCACCGGTGATGCCCCTGTGACGGACGCGACACCTGCGGCGCCTTCCTGCCGATATCTCCGCTTTCGCAGCTGACGAGGCGGCGAGAGGACGGGAGGGCTTGCACGCTGTGGTAATGCAGCGGGTAGGCTAGATGATGCGCTCGCGGATCGTGTGCCTCGGCAGGGAGCAGGTGCGCGGTCTCCGGGACCACTGGCGGAGCCACATCCATGATCTCACGCGATGATCTTTCGGTGTGCCCGGCGACGGATCCGCTGGCGCGAACAGGTCACCGCGACACACCAGCCTGCTGTGACACACCATCCGACCGGAGCAACCGCCCACATGACGAGCAGCATCGAGGCCCCCTCGAGCGCCACCCGGGTCACCCACGACGATCTCGGTTCCGAGGAGGCTTTCCTCGCCGCGATCGACGAGACCATCAAGTACTTCAACGACGGCGACATTGTCGAAGGCACCGTCGTCAAGGTCGATCGGGACGAGGTCCTGCTCGACATCGGCTACAAGACCGAGGGTGTCATCCCCTCTCGGGAGTTGTCGATCAAGCACGACGTGGACCCGGCCGAGGTCGTTTCGGTTGGTGACCACATCGAGGCCCTGGTCCTCCAGAAGGAGGACAAGGAGGGTCGTCTGATCCTCTCCAAGAAGCGGGCGCAGTACGAGCGGGCCTGGGGCACCATCGAGAAGATCAAGGACGAGGACGGGGTCGTCCGCGGCTCGGTCATCGAGGTGGTCAAGGGCGGCCTCATCCTCGACATCGGGCTGCGGGGCTTCCTGCCCGCCTCCCTGGTCGAGATGCGTCGGGTGCGCGACCTGCAGCCGTACGTCGGGCGCGAGCTCGAAGCCAAGATCATCGAGCTGGACAAGAACCGCAACAACGTGGTCCTGTCCCGCCGGGCCTGGCTGGAGCAGACGCAGTCCGAGGTGCGCACCGAGTTCCTCAACAAGCTGCAGAAGGGCCAGGTCCGCAAGGGCGTCGTGTCCTCGATCGTCAACTTCGGCGCGTTCGTCGACCTGGGCGGCGTGGACGGCCTCGTGCACGTCTCCGAGCTGTCCTGGAAGCACATCGACCACCCGTCCGAGGTCGTCGAGGTGGGCCAGGAGGTCGAGGTCGAGGTCCTGGACGTCGACCTGGACCGCGAGCGGGTCTCGCTGTCGCTGAAGGCGACGCAGGAGGACCCGTGGCGTCAGTTCGCCCGCACCCACGCGATCCAGCAGATCGTGCCGGGTAAGGTCACCAAGCTGGTGCCGTTCGGCGCCTTCGTCCGGGTGGACGACGGCATCGAGGGCCTGGTCCACATCTCCGAGCTGGCCGAGCGCCACGTGGAGATCCCGGAGCAGGTCGTCCAGGTCGGCTCCGAAGTCATGGTCAAGGTCATCGACATCGACCTGGAGCGCCGCCGGATCTCGCTGTCGCTCAAGCAGGCCAACGAGGGCTTCGTCGAGGGCGAGGAGCACTTCGACCCGACCCTCTACGGCATGGCCGCGACGTACGACACCGAGGGCAACTACATCTACCCGGAGGGCTTCGACCCGGAGACGGGCGAGTGGCTCGAGGGGTACGACAAGCAGCGCGAGACCTGGGAGAACCAGTACGCCGAGGCGCGTCAGCGCTGGGAGGCCCACACCAAGCAGGTGCAGACCTCCCGGGCCGCCGACGCCGAGGCGGCTGCCAACCCGGCCCCGCCCGTCACCGGTGGTGGCACCACCACCTCGACCAGCGCGGCCCCGAGCCGTCAGGCCGAGGAGCCGGCCGGCACCCTGGCCACCGACGAGGCGCTCGCCGCTCTGCGGGAGAAGCTCGCCGGCGGCAAGTGACCCGCTGAACGACGACGGGCCCCGTCCCCGCGATCGCGAGATCGCCGGGGGCGGGGCTCCCGTCTTTCCGCAGCCGCCCGCCACCGCCGCGCCCTCGCCGCCCTACGCACCCGATGCGGCGGCGACCGGTTGCCTCAGGATGGTGCGTTGCCGCTCGGGCGCGACCCGGCGGAAGTCGCTGAGGTAGATCTCGTGGTGTCTGCCCACCATCCGCAGCCCGTTGCCCGGGACGAACTCACCGTGCAGCCGCGCCAGCACCTCGGCCTCGTCGTCGAAGGAACCGACGTGCAGCGTCTGCACGCACCGCCCCTCGGACAGCGTCGCCAGGCGGACCTCGTCGAGACGTGACGGGCGGTTCCTGGCCCCGGCCTGCTCGACGGCGGCGGTGAACAGGTCCTGGCCGATCCAGTCCGGCACCATGATCATCAGCGTCCAGTCCCACCGTGCCTTGTCGCGCCGGGCGGTGAACGAGTCCATGTCCTCGGCCCACCACAGGCCCTCCAGAGGCGGGACGACGTAGTCCCGGCCGAGGTCTCGCCTGCTGGCGAACTTCAGCTTGTAGGCCACCGGGTAGAGGGCCTCGATGGCGCCGGTGAACGCCGGTGCGCCGTTCGGGTCGCCGTGGCCGTCGACCATGAGGTACCGCGTGTCGGGCACGTCCACGATCCGGAACTGGCCGCGCCCGGCCTGATAGGCGTCGAGCGTCTTCTTGAAGTCGGTCTTGTCAGTCATCAGGCACCTGGGCTCGGGCGGCGAGCCACTGCCTTTCCGCCTCCAGGAGGCTCAGCGAGTACGAGAAGACCTCCCGCGCCGGGTGCGGGAGGGGGGCCTGCGCCTGCTGCGCCGACCGGAGCGACTCGACGCGGGCCTCGACCCCCGCCAGCCGGGTGCGCAGCGCCTGCGCGTACTCCCGGTCGGAGAGCAGGGGCAGGTTGGCGATGCCGACGAGAAGCGGGTGCCGGAGCGGCTGCGGTTGCTCGATGAGCGCCAGCGCGGTGCGCGCCGCGGCCGCCCGGCCCTCGGCGGTGGCGTGGAACACGTGGCGGGACTTCGGGGCGGCGGGAGCCTCGGGAACGTGGACCAGGCCGCGCTTGTCCAGCTTGGCGAGCAGGTAGTAGATCGAGGAGAACCCGACGTCGGACCACTGACGGATGCCGCGTCGCGCGATCACCTGCTCCAGGTCGTAGCCGTGCCGGGGTCGTTCGATGAGCAGGCCCAGCACGGTCAGTTCGGCGGTGGTCAACTCCACGCGCCTATCCTAGTACTAGGATACGGCTCCAGAGGGACCGGTCCGGGGTGCCCCCGGTGCCGGCAGCGCGGTGGTGATCCGGTTGACTGACGTCGTGCTGAAGGTGGGACTGACCGGAGGAATCGGGTCCGGCAAGAGCGCCGTGGCGAGGCGACTGACCGAGTGCGGCGCGGTGCTGATCGACTCCGACCGGGTGGCCCGGGAGGTGGTCGCGCCGGGCACGGAAGGGCTGGCCGAGATCGTCGCGGCCTTCTCCGAGCGGATCCTCGACGCCGAGGGCGCCCTCGACCGGGCGGCGCTGGGCGCGCTGGTGTTCGCCGACGAGACGGCGCGCCGCCGGCTGGAGGCGATCACCCATCCCCGCGTACGGGCCCGGGCCGCCGAACTGGCCGCCGCGGCGGCACCCGACGCGATCGTGATCAACGACGTGCCGCTGCTGGTGGAGGTGGGGCTCGCGCCCACGTACCACCTGGTGGTCGTGGTGCAGACGGAGGTGGCCACCCGGTTGGCGCGGCTGGCCCGCGACCGGGGGATGGACCGGGCGGAGGCCGAGCGGCGGATCGCCGCGCAGGCCGACGACGCCCGGCGGCGGGGCGCGGCGGACGTGCTGCTGACCAACGACGGCAGCCTCGACGACCTGCACGCGGCCGTCGACGCGCTGTGGCGCGAGCGGCTGCGGCCCTACGAGGCGAACCTGCGCGAGCGGCGGGCGGCCCCCTCGGAGCACGTCGTCCTGATGGAGGCCGACCCGACCTGGCCGCAGCAGTACGCGCGGCTGGCCGCCCGGATCCGGCACGCGCTCGCCCCCGCCGACCTGCGTATCGACCACATCGGCTCGACCGCGGTCCCGGGGCTCGCCGCCAGGGACGTGATCGACATCCAGCTCACCGTCCCGACCCTCGCCGACGCGGACGGACCGCTGGCCGAACGGCTCGCGGAGGCGGGCTTCCCGCGCCTGCCCGGCGAGTGGTGGGACGACCCCCGCCCGCCCGGCAGCGGCCGGTGGGAGAAGCGGCTGCACGGCAGCGCCGACCCGGGCCGCCCCGTGCACCTGCACGTCCGCCCGGCCAACGCGCCCGGCTGGCGGTACGCGCTGCTGATGCGCGACCACCTGCGTGCCGACCCGGACCAGCGGTCGGCCTATCTGGCGCTGAAGCGGGAGCTGGCGGCCTCCGCCCCGGACAGCGCCGCCTGGACCACCGCGAAGGACCCGTGGTTCGACGAGGAGCACCTGCGCGCCGAGCAGTGGGCGGCGCAGACCGGCTGGCGTCCCTGACCGGTCAGCGGCCCCCGGCCGGGGGCCGGGGCGGTGGGACGAGCCGGGGCACCGTGGTGGGGGTCAGGTCGAGCTGGGCCCAGGCGCCGGTGCGGGTGCGCAGCTCCAGGCGGCGCAGCGCGCCGGACCGGTCGATCCAGTAGCGCAGCAGCCCTGGGGACGTGCGCAGCTCGACCACGTCGACGGTCTTCCCGGCGACGGTGTCGCCGCGCACCCGCAGGGCGGCGCCCCGCCCGCCGGGCGACCGGGCGGCCCGCAGCGCGGCGTCGAGCAGCAGGCCCAGGTCGCCCGCGCGCCGCGGGTCGGCCCCCCAGCCCCGGGCGGGCGGCGGCAGCGGCGGCCGGCCGGGCGATTCCACGGTGCCCGGGACCGTCGCGGCCGGCACCTCCGCCCGGCGCACGCCGGCGCCGTCGACGCGCAGCAGCGTCCGGCGCTCCGGCACGCCGAGGTCGGCGACGGTGAGGTACGCAACCCGCCCGCTCCAGCTCACCCAGCCGGCTCCGCGCAGGTTCGTGGCGGCGGCGACGGGCGCGGTCAGGGTCACGGCGGCGCCGCCACGGGCGCGCAGCCGGGCGGGCAACCGGTCCAGCCGGCCCCGCTCGACGGCGGTGAGGGCGCGGGGCTGCCCGGGACGGCCGCCGAGGGCGTCGACCGGCCGCAGCGTGGGCCGGTCGGTCCGGTTCAGCTGCACGGTCACCGGGCCGACGCCGGCCAGCCCGGTCTCCAGCCGGTGCAGCCGCGCGTCGTGGTCGAGCCAGTAGCGGGGGAGCCGGTCCGGGGGCGGGACGCCGGGGTCGGGCGGCGGTGCCTGGAGGATGTCGACCGGGGTGGCCCCGACCGTGGCCCCACCGATCCGGCGCGTGGCGTCGGCCGGCGGCTCCGGGCGGTCGGAGGCGAGGCGGAAGAGCAGGTCGAGCACGGCGGCCAGCCCCTGCCCGGCGGGCGGGTCGTGCAGCCGCCAGCGGTCCGCCGGCGGCACCAGCGGGGGCGGCGCGGGGGTCGGCACCGCCGTCGGGTCGGGGCGCAGCAGGACCACCGTCGGGGTGGCCTGGAGCAGCCCGCGCTCGGCGCCCGCGCCGGGCCCGCCGACGTCGAGGTAGACCAGCGGCCGGGACCAGTCGACCCAGCCGACCAGTTCGGTACGCGCCGCGCCGGTGCCCGCGGTCACGCGTACCCCGGCCCGCAGGTCCCGGTAGTTGGTGACCCGCATCGCGGCCAGTCGCTCGCGCTCGTCGCCCGTCAGCGCCCTCGGCTGCTCCGGCTCCTCGGGCGCCCAGCTCGCCAGCCCCACGACCAGCGCGGCGGCGGAGAGCACGGCCACGGCCGCGAGCACCAGCAGGACGGTGCGTCGGCGGCCGGTCACCACTCGTGGGATGCCGCCGGTGTGCGCGTCGTCGTGCGTCGGCGGGCCCTGCGGCGGGTCAGGCGGGCCGGAGCGGGCGGCGGAGGTCTCCACGGGAGGTTGAACGGGATTCACCCCCGTGGGGTGACGAGCAGGGGCGCTCGCGGCGGCCGGTCAGCGCCTCACGCGCGACCACGTCGGGTGCGCACGCCGGGAGTGCCGGGTGCTGCGACCCCTGTGCCGGGGGCGGGCCGGCCGTGACGGCCTGGCCACCTGCCCGGTCGGCCGCCGCGAGCGGCCTACGTGGAGAGCGTAGTCCGGTGAGATGCGCCACACAATGCGAATATCGAAGCCGATCACGGACCGGGCGTAGTCGCGCCGCGGTGTCGGACCCCCGGCGTACCGTTGGGGTCATGGCGCTCGACATTCCCCGGCTCGACGGCCGCTTCCAGGTCATCAGCGAGTTCCAGCCGGCCGGCGACCAGCCGGCGGCCATCGACGACCTGGAGCGTCGGGTCCGACGCGGCGACCGCAACACCGTGCTGCTCGGCGCGACCGGCACCGGCAAGAGCGCCACCACCGCGTGGCTGATCGAGCGGGTGCAGCGGCCCACGCTGGTGCTGGCGCCCAACAAGACGCTCTGCGCGCAGCTGGCCAAGGAGTTCAGCGAGCTGCTGCCGCACAACGCGGTCGAATACTTCGTCTCCTACTACGACTACTACCAGCCCGAGGCCTACATCCCGCAAACCGACACCTACATCGAGAAGGACTCCTCGATCAACGAGGAGGTCGAGCGGCTGCGGCACTCGGCGACCATGTCGCTGCTCACCCGCCGTGACGTGATCGTGGTGGCCACCGTCTCGGCGATCTACGGGCTGGGCACCCCGGAGGAATACCTCGACCGCGCGGTGCGGGTCGCGGTCGGGCAGGAGCTGGACCGTGACCAGCTGCTGCGCCGGCTGGTCGACATCCAGTACACGCGCAACGACATGGCCTTCAACCGGGGCACCTTCCGGGTCCGCGGCGACACGCTGGAGATCATCCCGGCCTACGAGGAGCTGGCCGTGCGGATCGAGCTCTTCGGCGACGAGGTGGAGAAGCTCTACTACCTCAACCCGCTCACCGGCGACGTGGTCAAGGAGGTCGACGGGCTGGTGATCTTCCCGGCCACCCACTACGCGGCCGGGCCGGAGCGGATGGAGCGGGCGATCCGCGACATCGAGGCCGAGCTGGCCGATCGGCTGGCCGAGCTGGAGCGGCAGGGCAAGCTGCTGGAGGCGCAGCGGCTGCGGATGCGCACCACCTACGACATCGAGATGATGCGCCAGGTCGGGTTCTGCTCCGGCATCGAGAACTACTCGATGCACATGGACGGCCGGCTGCCGGGCAGTCCGCCGCACTGCCTGCTCGACTACTTCCCCGACGACTTCCTGACGGTCGTCGACGAGTCGCACGTGACCATCCCGCAGATCGGCGGCATGTACGAGGGCGACGCGTCCCGCAAGCGGATGCTGATCGACCACGGCTTCCGGCTGCCCAGCGCCGCCGACAACCGGCCGCTGCGCTTCGACGAGTTCCTGGAGCGGGTGGGCCAGATGGTCTTCCTCTCGGCGACGCCGGGCCCGTGGGAGCTGGAGCAGGCGCAGGGCGAGTTCGTCGAGCAGGTGATCCGGCCCACCGGTCTGATCGACCCGGAGGTAGTGGTCAAGCCCACCAAGGGCCAGATCGACGACCTCATGCACGAGATCAAGCTGCGCACCGAGCGCGACGAGCGGGTGCTGGTCACCACGCTGACCAAGAAGATGGCCGAGGACCTGTCCGACTACCTCCTGGAGAACGGCATCCGGGTGCGCTACCTGCACTCCGAGGTCGACACGCTGCGCCGCGTGGAGCTGCTGCGGGAGCTGCGCAAGGGCGACTACGACGTGCTGGTCGGCATCAACCTGCTCCGGGAGGGTCTCGACCTGCCGGAGGTGTCGCTGGTCGCCATCCTCGACGCCGACAAGGAGGGCTTCCTGCGCAGCGGCCGGTCGTTGATCCAGACCATCGGCCGGGCGGCGCGCAACGTCTCCGGTCAGGTGCACATGTACGCCGACAAGATCACTCCGTCGATGGCCGAGGCGATCGGGGAGACCAACCGGCGGCGGGACAAGCAGATCGCGCACAACGAGGCGCACGGCATCAGTCCCGAGCCGCTGCGCAAGAAGATCCACGACATTCTCGACGACATCTACCGCGAGGCGGAGGACACCGAGAACAGCCGCGTCGGCGGAGCCGTACGGCAGCTCTCCCGGGGCAAGGCGCCGGTCAAGGAGACCCGCAGCCGCGCCCGTACCGGCGGCGCCGGGCCCGCGCGGGAGGGGATGGCCCGGGCCGAGCTGGTCCAGCTCATCCAGGAGCTCAACGACCAGATGCTGGCCGCGGCCCGGGAGCTCCAGTTCGAGCTGGCCGCCCGGATCCGCGACGAGGTCGCCGACCTCAAGAAGGAGCTGCGCGGCATGGACGCCGCCGGGGTGAAGTGAGCGGCCCGGGCCCCGCCTGACCCGGTCGGCGGGGCGGGCCGACCCACGACGACCTGGCCTCTGATTGCGGTACGCGAGCAAGCTATTGCGCTGAGTGATCGTCCTGCCCTACTCTCCCTCGGTGGGGAGGCTGGGGATGCCGTTGCCAACGAGTCCGGTCATTCGTCGCGCCCGGCTGGGCGCCGAGTTGCGTCAGCTGCGCCGGCGGGAGGCGCTGACCCTGGAACAGGTCTGCGACCGGCTGGGTTGGGCCTCCACCTCGAAGCTGTCCCGCATCGAGCTGGGGCAGAGCCGGCCGGACCTGGCCGACGTGCTCGACCTGCTCGACGTCTACGAGGTGCCGCCGCCGCAGCGCGACGCGCTCATCGTCATCGCCCGCGACGCCGCGACCAGCCGGGGCTGGTGGAAGGCGCTGGGGGAGATGGGCGAGCGGCAGCGCACCTACGCCGAACTGGAGGCGGGCGCGGCGAGCATCGTGGACTGGCAGCCCGCCGTCGTGCCGGGGCTGCTCCAGACCCCGGCGTACGCCCGGCTGCGGATCGCCGCCGGCCGGCTGCTCGACCCGGCCCTCGACGTGGAGGCCGACGTGCGCGCCCGGGGGCTGCGGCACGAGGTGCTGCGGCGGACGGACCCGCCCCGTTACACGGCGCTGCTCGCCGAGGCGGCCTGCGACGCCGGCGACACCCCGCCGCAGGTGTGGCGGGAGCAGGTGGGGCACCTGGTCGAGCTGGCCACCCTGCCGCACGTGACGATCCGGCTGCTGCCCCGGGGCGTCGCCGCGCGGGGCGGGGCGCAGCCGCTCACGCCGTACTCCTGCTACTCGTTCCCCGACCCGGCCGACCCGCGCACCGTGATGCTGGAGGCGCTGACCACCGACGTGCGGCTGGTGACGGCCGCCGACGTGGACCGCTACGAGCAGCTCACCGGCTGGCTGCTGGACGCGGCCCTCGGCCCGGAGGAGACGCTCGTGGCGCTGGACCGGCTCGCCGCCGGCTGAGCCAGGCTCACAGGTGGCGGCGGAAGCCGCCCTCCGAGTCGATCACCTGGCCGGTGATCCAGTCGGCGTCGGACGAGCAGAGGAACCGCACCAGCCGGGCGGCGTCCTGCGGCGTGCCCCAGCGTCCGCTCGGAAAGAGCTTGGCGACCTCGGCGTGCGCCTCCGGCGAGGCGTATCCGGTGTCGGTCGGGCCCGGGTGGACGCAGTTGACGGTGATGCCCCGTGGCATCAGCAGCGGCGAGAGCTGGAAGGTCGCGTTCTCCACCGCCGCCTTGCTGACCGCGTAGGCGAGGGTCTGCGGCATCGGGCCGAGGCGTTGGCCGGTGGAGAAGAGCACCAGCCGGCCACCCGATCCGGCGGTGAACGCCCCGGCGAACGCTTCGGCGAGCAGCAGCGTGGCCCGCACGTTGACCAGCAGGTGCCGGTCGATCTCGGCCGGATCCAGTGCGCCGAACGGCGTGTCGGTGCAGTAGGCGTGGACGGCGACCACCGCGTCGAGCCGGCCGTACCGGCGTAGCGCCTCGGCGACCAGGCCGGCGGGCGCGGCCGGGTCGAGCAGGTCGGCTCGGACGTGCCCGGCGTCGCCCAGCTCGCCCAGCAGGGCCGGCACGCCCTCGGGATCGCCGCCGTAGGGCTGGGCGTCGTCGAACTCCGGCAGCCCGGTGAGCAGCAGTCGCCAGCCGTCCGCGGCGAGTGTGCGGGCGACCGCCGCGCCGATGCCGATCCGACGACTCACGCCCGTCACGAGGGCCACCCGCTGCGTCATGTGGGCAGTCAACCGGCATCGGCGACCGGGCGCCAGCGGATATCTCCGCGCGGCAACCGGGCCCGGCGCCCCCGAGCCCGTCGGGACCGGCGGCCGACGCGTGCACGGCGCACCCTAGGGCAGGGGTACGACAGCTCAGGCCGGCACGTCCACGAAGTGCTCGACCAGCGGCGGGTTGGCGAAGTACGGGCCGATGAGCGCCCGCCACTGCGCGAAGCGCTCGGTGGCGCGGAAGTTGTCGTTGTGCGCCTCGACGGAGTCCCACTCGACCAGCAGCACGAACCGGCTCGGGGACTCGACGCCCCGGGTCATCCGCACCGACCGGCAGCCGGGCGCGCCGGCGAGCACCGGATGCCCCTTGGCGTACGCGGCGGCGAACTCGTCCTCGTGTCTCGGCAGTACGTCGATGAGCGCGACCTCAAGCACCATGCCCGGAGCCTTTCACGCCGCCGTGCGGGCCGGACGCTGCGGGGGCCTGTTCCCGCTGGCCGGGCGGATCTAGGGTGGGCGCGCGGAAAGGGGAGGCGAATGATCGACTGGCTGACCGGTACGGCGTTCACCGTGGCCGGCACCGGCACCACCTGGGCGGAGCTGCTGGGCTTCGCCACCGGGGTGCTCAACGTCTGGCTGGTGGCCCGGCAGCGGATCGCCAACTGGCCGGTCGGCATCGCCAACGTGCTGCTGCTGATGCTGCTGTTCTGGACGGCGGGCCTCTACGCCGACGCCGGCCTCCAGGTCGTCTACGTCGGCCTGGGCCTGTACGGCTGGTGGGCGTGGCTGTACGGCGGCGAGCGGCGCACCCGGCTGACGGTCGGCCGGACGGGCCGCCGGGAGTGGTGGGCGCTGGCGGCGGCGGGCGTGGTGCTGACCGGCGGGCTCTGGGCGCTGCTGGACCGGGCCACCGACTCCACCGTGCCGCTGCCGGACGCGCTGACCACCGCGCTGTCGCTGCTGGCGACGTACGGGCAGACCCGCAAGCGGGTGGAGAGCTGGTGGCTGTGGATCGCCGCCGACCTGATCTACATCCCGCTCTACGCCTACAAGGGCCTGTACCTCACCGCGGCCCTCTACGTGATCTTCCTCGGGCTCTGCGTGCTCGGGCTGCGCGAGTGGCGGGCGGACCTGCGGCGCGGCGCCGCCCCGACCCCGGTGCCCCCGGGCCCGGCCCCGGCGACGGCGTGAGCGGGATAGGCCCCGCAGACGGCGCGACGGGGGCGGGCGCCGGGCCGGCGGCGCCGGAGTTCCGGCACGCGATGGTGGTGGGCAAGTTCTATCCACCGCACGCGGGCCACCACGCGCTGATCGAGGCCGCCGCCGCCCGCTGCGCGGCCGTCACCGTGGTGGTGGCACCGTCCCGCCGGGAGTCGATCCCGCTCGCGCTGCGGCTGGACTGGCTGCGCGAGGTGCACGCGGCCACCCCGTGGGTCCGCTTCGTGGGCCGGTACGACGACCATCCGGTGGACTACGCCGACCCGGCGGTCTGGGACCTGCACTGCGCGGTGTTCCGCGAGGCGCTGGGCGGGGCGCCGGTGGACGCCGTCTTCTCCTCCGAGGCGTACGGCGAGGAGCTGGCCCGGCGGTTCGACGCGGTGTCGGTCTGCGTGGATCCGAGGCGGCGCGGCGTGCCCGTGTCGGGGACGGCGGTGCGCGCGGACCCGGCGGGCCACTGGGACCGGCTCAGCGCGCCGGTGCGGGCGTGGTTCGTCCGGCGGGTGGTGGTCGTCGGCGCGGAGTCGACCGGCACCACCACGATGGCCGCCGCCCTCGCCGCGCACTACGGCACCCGCTGGGTCCCGGAGTACGGCCGGGAGCTGACCGCGCGGAAGCTGGCCCGGCTGCGCGGGCGGGATCCGGCGGCCACGGTCTTCGACGTGGCCTGGGACCGCGACGACTTCGCCGAGGTGGTCCGGGAGCAGCAGGCGGCGGAGGACGCCGCGGCGCGCTCGTGCGGCCCGCTGCTGTTCTGCGACACGGACGCGCGGGCCACCGCCGTCTGGGAGGAGCGGTACCTGGGGTCGACGTCGGCGCGGGTACGCGCGGCGTCCCGGCGTCCCGCGCTGTACCTGCTGACCGACCACGTCGGGGTGCCCTTCGACGACGACGGGCTGCGCGACGGCGAGCACCTGCGGACGTGGATGACGGGGCGGTTCCGGGCGGAACTGGCCGGCTGCGGGGTGCCGGTGGTCGAGCTGTCCGGCCCGCACCGGCGGCGACTGGCCCGGGCGGTGGCCGCCTGCGACGCGGTGCTGGCGGAGGGCTGGTCGCTCGCCGATCCGCTGGTCGCGCCCAATCCGGAGCACTAGCCTCCTAGGATGCTCTACGGGTGGTGCGGCCGGCCTCGATGCCCGCCGCCCACCGGCATCGATGCGCCGGGGTGGGAAAGGACACTCACGACCCGGGATGCGGCCACTGGCGGCGGTGGGCCAGAATGACGGGCGAGGAGGGGAGTATTCCCCCGCGACGGAGTCGTCAGCACGGTCGAGCGCCGATCCCTGGACGCACGACCCGGCCCGTCGGTCGCCGCCCCCTCGGGGACGGCGACGGAAGAGACCTCCGACAGTCACCAGAGTCAGCGTCGCCGGCACACCGCGTCCACGAAGGGCGTACGGTGTGCCCGTCGTTGCGTGTCTGCCGGAGGAATGAACCTTGGACGTGTCCGGACTGGTCTGGGCGGGGACGCTCGTCGCCCTGACCGGGATCCTGCTCGTGGATCTGCTGATCGTCGGTCGGCGGCCGCACGAGCCCAGCGTGCGTGAGTCGAGCCTCTGGGTCGGCTTCTACGTCGCCCTGGCACTGATCTTCGGCGGTGGCGTCTGGCTGGCCTCCGGGGCCAGCGCGGCCGGGCAGTTCTACACCGGCTGGCTGACCGAGTACAGCCTCTCGGTCGACAACCTGTTCGTCTTCGTGATCATCATGGCGCGGTTCGGGGTGCCCCGGCAGTACCAGCAGAAGGTGCTGCTCATCGGCATCGTGCTGGCGCTGGTCATGCGGGGCGGCTTCATCGCGGCCGGCGCGGCGCTGATCTCCCAGTTCTCCTTCGTGTTCTACATCTTCGGCGCGTTCCTGATCTACACCGCGATCAACCTCGCCCGGCAGGGCGAGCCGGACGAGGACGAGTTCTCCGAGAACCTGCTGATCCGGTGGAGCCGCAAGGCGTTGCCGATCTCCCGGGACTACGACGGCGCCAAATTGACCACCCACACGGCGAAGGGCAAGCGGATCTTCACCCCGATGCTGATCGTCATGATCGCCATCGGCACCACCGACCTGATCTTCGCGCTCGACTCGATTCCGGCGATCTTCGGCATCACCCAGGAGCCGTATCTGGTCTTCACCGCCAACGTCTTCGCGCTGATGGGCCTGCGGCAGCTCTACTTCCTGCTCGGTGGCCTGCTCAGCCGCCTGATCTACCTCAGCTACGGCCTGGCCGTGGTGCTCGGCTTCATCGGCGTCAAGCTGGTGCTGGAGGCCCTCGCGGACAACAAGCTGCCGTTCATCAACGGCGGCGAGCACGTCTCCTGGGCCCCGCACATCCCGATCTGGCTCTCACTGACGATCATCCTCGGCACCCTCGCGGTGGCCACCGTGGCCAGCCTGGTCAAGTCCTCCCGCGACCGGCGGCGGGTGCTGACCGACGCCCGCCACTGAGGCGTACGCGACGCGACGAGAGGGGCGCCCCGGTGGGGTGCCCCTCTCGTCGCGTACGCGGGTCAGACGCGGTGCACGCCGACCAGGGTGGCGGTGCGCTCGTCGGGCAGCCGCTCCTCCAGCACCCGGCGTTGCAGGTAGCAGGCGTGCAGCATCCGCCGGTCGTCGCCGGGACGCGGGTCGGCGGTGACGATCCCGATGTGGTGGATCCGCCGCCCGGGGCGGGCGAAGAAGTAGAGGTCGCCGGGGCGTTCCGCGCCCAGCGGCACCGGCGTGGTCACCGTCGCCTGGTCGCTGGCGTCGCGCGGCAGCAGCACGCCGAGCCGCCGCCAGGCCAGGTGGACCAGGCCGGAGCAGTCGATGCCGTACGCCGACACCCCGCCCCAGATGTAGACGACGTCGACCAGGCGCTGCGCGACGGCCAGCACCTCCTCGGCCGACGGGGGCGTGGTGGGCACCGGCACCGCGTCGCCGGCGGGCAGCCAGAGCGGCGCGGAGTGGCCCGGCGCGTGCACCGGCTGCCAGCCGTCGACCGCCGGCCCGGCCGGGATCAGCCGGGTGCCCAGGATCACCCCGGAGAGCAACTCGGCGCCCCCCGGCGCGTCACGCAGCGCGGTGACGGTGGCGTCGACCACGAGCGGGTCCGCCTCGGGGTCGCCGGCCACGGGGGCGAGCTGCTCGGTGGGCAGCCAGCCGGGGTAGCCGCGCGGGTGCAGCCGGGGGGCCGGCTGCTCGACCGCCACCACGTGGGCCCAGCCGTCCGGGCGCAGTTCGGTGACCAGCACCCGCTCGCCGAGCAGCAGTTGGCTCAGTACGCAGTCGCCGACCTGCTGGTCGGTGTCCATGCCGGAGATCCAGGCGGCGATGTCCGTACGCGCGGCCAGGGCGGGGCCGTCGACGGGGCGTACCGCCTCGGGGCAGCTCCAGAGGGTCGCGACCGCGACCCGGACCACGGCCTCCCGGCCCGGTTGCAGCTCCACGTCCACCCCCAGCTCGCGCCCAATGTCCCCGCGACCATATGAAAGTTTTCGACGAGCATCAACCAGCAGTCTGCATCTTTACTTCAGTCACGGAGCTGATGCCCAGCCCCGGCGCGTCCGGCAGCACGACGGACGCGCCGTCGTACCGCAGGCCGCCGCGCACCGGCGACCAGGCCAGCCACCAGGCGGCGTCCAGGTCGGCCACCGCGGTGGTGCCGTAGGCGCCCACCAGGCTCGCGGCGGCGCCGATGCCCACCTGGCTCTCCATCATCGAACCGACGACGGTGCCGAGGCCGTGCGCGGCGGCGAGGTCGAGCAGGGTCCGGGCCGGATGCAGGCCACCGCACTTGGCGAGCTTGACGTTGACCATGTCGGCGGCCCGGCGGCGGATCACCTCGACCAGGTCGCGGACGCCGAAGACCGACTCGTCGGCGAGGATCGGCACGTCCACCCGGTCGCTGACCCAGGCCAGCCCGTCCAGGTCCCAGCGGGCGACCGGCTGCTCGACCAGTTCCACGTCCAGCCCGGCGTCCTCGACGCCCCGGATCACCCGGACCGCCTCGCGCGGGGTCCAGCCCTGGTTGGCGTCCAGCCGGATGCGGACCCCGTCGCCGACGGCGGCACGCACCGCGCGGACCCGCTCCAGGTCGCCGGCCGCGTCGGTGCCCACCTTCAGCTTCAGCACGCCGAAGCCCTCCGCCCGCCGCTGCCGGGCCGCCGCCGCCAGGTCCACCGCGTCGCCCGCGGCGAGCGTGACGTCCGTGGGCACCCGCAGGGCGGTGCCCCCGAGCAGCCGCACCAGCGGTACGCCGAGCCGCCGCGCGGCCAGGTCGTGCAGCGCGACGTCGACGGCCGCCTTGGCCGCCTCGTTGCCGACGACCGCCCGTTGCACCTCGGTGCAGCGGGCCACCAGGTCGTCGGCGTCGCGGCCGGTGAGCGCCGGGCCGAGCAGCTCGCGGACGCACGCCTCGGAACCGGCGACCGACGCCCCGGTGACCTGCCACACCTGCGGCGCCTCGCCGAAGCCGGACCGGCCGTCGGCATCGACCACCTCCACCACCAGGGTCTCCACGGTGGTGGTGCGGCGCAGCGCGGTCACGAACGGCGTGTGCAGGGGCGCAGAGAGCCGGTGGGTGCGTACCGCGGCGATCGTCATGTGCGGCACCCTATACGGGCACGGGCAGGCGAAGGGGAGGCCGGCATGAGCGAGCGGAGTGAGCGGATCAACGGGCGCGGGGCGGTGGCGCCTCGTGGCGGCACGCGGCGCGGCGGAGCGCCGGCATGAGCGGGCGGGAATGGGAACTGGTGGGCGCGCCGAACGCGCGGGACCTCGGCGGCCTGGTCGGCGCCGACGGCCGGAGGGTGCGCCCGGGGGCGCTGATCCGGACGCCGGCGCTGGGTCGGCTGACCGATGAGGACCTGCCGGTGCTGGCCAAGCTCGGCCCGGCCTGTGTGGTCGACCTGCGGGACCACTCGGAGACGGCGGTCGCCCCGCCGGACCGGCTGACCGGCCAGCCGCGGGTGGTGCACCTGCCGGTGCACGACGCCGAGCACCCCGTCTTCACATACGTCTCGGCGGTGCTGCTCGGGCACGACCTGGGCGCGTACACGGGCCTGGCGGAGCAGGGCACGCCGGCGGCGATGGCGGCGATCTACCGCTGGTTCGTCAGCGGGGAGTCGGCGCGGGCGAACTTCGGCACGGCGGTGCGGCTGGCGGCCCAGGCGGAGAACCTGCCGCTGGTCTACCACTGCTCGGCGGGCAAGGACCGCACCGGCTGGTTGACGGTGCTGCTGCTCAGCGCGCTCGGCGTGGACGAGGCGGCGATCCGGGCGGACTACCTGGCGAACAACCGGCTGACCGAGAGCCTGCGGGAGGTCCTGCTGGAGGCGATGCGGCGGCGGATGCCGGAACTGAACGTCGAGGCGGTGCGCCCGGTGCTGGAGGTGCGCGAGGAGTACCTGGACGCCGCGTACGCGGAGGTGCGCCGGGTGCACGGGTCGTTCGGGGCGTACCTGCGCGACGGCCTCGGCGTGACCGACGACGTGGTGACGGCGCTGCGGGCACACCTGCTGGAGTGAGGCCTCAGGTCAGGTCGCGCCGGGCGGCCCAGGCGGCGGCGGACACCCGCGCGATCAGCCGGCAGGCGTCGTCGTCCTCCTCGCCGCTGGGGCCGCCGTCGGCGAGGTCGGTGGTGGTGCAGACGACGACGGCGTACGGCGGCGCGTCGTCGGGGAAGACCACCCCGGCGCCGTGCCGCACGCCGCGCACCCAGCCGTTCTTGTGCGCGATGCGGGTGCCCTCGGGCAGCCCGGCGGCCAGGTCCTCGCGGTGCTCCTGAGCGAACAGCACGTCCAGCATGGCGGCGCAGCCGGCCGGCGAGGCCAGCGGACCCGGGGTGTCCGCGCCGGCCGCCAGCGCACCGAGCAACGCGGCGAGGTCGGCGGCGGTGACGAGGTTGGTGACGCCCGCCTCGCGGGCCGCGAAGTCCTCGATGCCCCGGCCGGTGACGCTGTGCCGGGCCCCGGCGAGATCCCACACCCGTGCCACCGCCGGCAGTCCGACGTGGCCGATGACCAGGTTGGTGGCGAGGTTGCTGGAGCGGACGATCATGCGGTGGGCGAGCCAGCGCAGTGTCGCCTCGGCGCCGACGCGCTCCCAGACCGCCTCGTCGTTGTCGTAGTGCCGGGCGCAGGAGAACCGGGGCGCGCCGGGCAGCGCCGAGTCGAACTCGTTGCGCACCGGCACCGGGGCGTCCAGGCCGAGGGCGCCGGCCTCGGCGGCGCGGTGCAGCGCGACGAGCACCGCCGCCTTCATGGTGCTGGCCGCGTAGTGGGTCGCGTCGGCGTGCCGGGTCCAGGTGGGGGCCGCGCCGACCCGCCCCACGTACGCCGACACCGTGCCGGGCACCCCGTCCAGATGGGCGTCGAGCTCGTCCCAGGTCATGCGGCTGACCGTAACGGATCGCCGACGGGGCAGCGGGTCGGGGCGTTCGGTCGTACGGTGCGGGGATGACGGTTGCCGCCTACGACGCGCACGCCGACTGGTACGAGGCGTTCGCCACCGACACGTCCAGCGACTACATGACCCGGGTTCGCGGCCAGCTTCGCGACCTGCTCGGCGCTGGCCCCGGCCGCTGCCTCGACCTGTGCTGCGGCACGGGGCTGCAGGCGGCGGAGCTGCGCCGGCTGGGCTGGCAGCCGTTCGGGGTCGACCTCTCCGGCGGGCAGCTGCGGCACGCCCGACCGCGCCTGCCGGTGGCCCGCGCCGACGCGGCGGCGCTGCCGGTGGCCGACGCCTCGGTGCCGGCGGTGGCGTGCGTGCTGGCGCACACCGACGTGCCCGACTACGCGGCGGTGATCGCCGAGGCGGCGCGGGTGCTCGCGCCCGGCGGGCGGTTCGTGCACGTGGGGGTGCATCCGTGTTTCGTCGGGGCGTTCGCCGACCGCTCCGATCCGGCGCGGATCGTGATCGACGGCGGTTACGCCGACCGGGAGCGCAGCTTCCGGGCCTGGTCGCCGCAGGGGGTGCGGGTGCGCGTCGGCGCCTGGCACGTCCCGATGGCCGGCCTGCTCAACGCGGTCACCGACGCCGGCCTGACGCTGGTGCGTACCACCGAGGCCGGGTCCGGCCGGGTGCCCGACCTGTTCGCCTTCCTCGCCACCCGCCCGGCCTGACGGCCCGCGCCGCCTGCCCCGCTGACGGCCCGCGCCGCCTGCCAGGCCTGACGTCCGCGCCGCCCCGCCTGACGTGGTCCGGGGCGGCGAGGTGACGGCGCGGCACCCACGCCGCGCGTGCGGAGACCTCTGGGAGGACGTCGACGCGCTGGGCCGGCCGCCACCGGACGGCGTGGCGGGGCCGTGACGGGCGGAGCCCGGACCGCGTGGCGCGGTCCGGGCTCCGGGGGAGACTGCCGTCGTACGTCAGCCGGCGTGCTTGCGGCGGGCGGCGGCCCGACCGCGGAGCTGCTGGTCGAGCACCACCTTGCGGATGCGGACCGCGGCCGGGGTCACCTCGACGCACTCGTCCTCGCGGCAGAACTCGAGGGCCTGCTCCAGCGACAGCTTGCGCGGCGGGATCAGCTTCTCGGTCTCGTCGGAGGTCGACGCGCGCATGTTGGTGAGCTTCTTCTCCTTGGTGATGTTGACGTCCATGTCGTCGGAGCGGGAGTTCTCCCCGACGATCATGCCCTCGTACACCTCGGTGGTCGGCTCGACGAAGAGCTGGCCGCGCTCCTGGAGGTTGATCATGGCGAACGACGTGACGGCGCCGGACCGGTCGGCGACCAGCGAGCCGTTGTTGCGGGTGCGCAGCTCGCCGAACCACGGCTCGTACGACTCGAAGACGTGGTGCAGGATGCCGGTGCCCCGGGTGTCGGTGAGGAACTCGGTGCGGAAGCCGATCAAACCCCGGGCCGGGACCAGCCACTCCATCCGGATCCAGCCCGTGCCGTGGTTGACCAGCTGCTCCATCCGGCCCTTGCGGGTCGCCAGCAGCTGGGTGATCGCGCCGAGGTACTCCTCCGGGGCGTCGATGGTGAGCCGCTCGACCGGCTCGCAGACCTTGCCGTCGATCTCCCGGGTGACGACCTGAGGCTTGCCGACGGTCAGCTCGAACGACTCGCGGCGCATCTGCTCGACCAGGATGGCCAGCGCCAGCTCGCCGCGGCCCTGCACCTCCCACGCGTCGGGGCGCTCGGTGGGCAGCACCCGCAGCGACACGTTGCCGACCAGCTCCTTGTCGAGCCGGTCCTTGACCATCCGGGCGGTGACCTTGGCACCCTTGACCCGGCCGACCAGCGGCGAGGTGTTGGTGCCGATGGTCATCGAGATGGCCGGCTCGTCGACGGTGATCAGCGGCAGCGGGCGCGGGTCCTCCGCGTCGGCCAGGGTCTCACCGATCATGATCTCGGGGATGCCGGCGACGGCGATGATGTCGCCGGGGCCCGCCGAGTCGGCCGGCTTGCGCTCCAGGCCCTCGGTCATCAGCAGCTCGGAGATGCGGACCCGCTGGGTGCTGCCGTCGGTGCGGCACCAGGCGACCGTCTGGCCCTTGCTGATGGTGCCCTGCCGCACCCGGCACAGCGCCAGCCGGCCGAGGAACGGGGAGGCGTCGAGGTTGGTGACGTGCGCCTGGAGCGGCGCCTCCTCCTCGTACGAGGGCGGCGGGATGGTGTCCAGCAGGGTGCGGAACAGGGGCTCCAGGCTGGTGCTGTCGTCGGGGACCGCGCCGTCGGCGGGCTGGGTCAGCGAGGCGATGCCGTCGCGGGCGCAGGCGTAGACGATCGGGAAGTCGATCTGCTCCTCGTCGGCGTCCAGGTCGAGGAAGAGCTCGTAGGTGTCGTCCACGACCTCCTTGATCCGGGCGTCGGGGCGGTCCACCTTGTTGATCACCAGGATGATCGGCATGCGCGCCTTGAGCGCCTTGCGGAGCACGAACCGGGTCTGCGGCAGGGGGCCCTCACTGGCGTCCACCAGCAGCACCACGCCGTCGACCATGGTCAGGCCGCGTTCGACCTCGCCGCCGAAGTCGGCGTGGCCGGGGGTGTCGATGATGTTGATGGTCACCGGGTCGGAGCCGTCGGCCGGCATGTACCGCACGCCGGTGTTCTTGGCCAGGATGGTGATGCCCTTTTCCCGTTCGAGGTCCATCGAGTCCATGACCCGTTCGGTTACCTCGCCGCGGGCGCCGTAGGCGCCGGCCTGCCGCAACATGGCGTCGACCAGGGTCGTCTTGCCGTGGTCGACGTGGGCGATGATGGCGACGTTGCGGAGGTCGGTGCGAAGCTGCATACCCTCCATACTCCTGTCTGCGGTTGCCGGGCACGCGTCGGGGGGTGTTACCCCCAGATGACCCGGATCTCTGCCGAAACTGATGTTCCGACCGTTTCAGCGCCTGGCATGCTGACCCCCGTGGGAATGGGGGCCCGATGCACGACCTGCTGACCTCGCTGCAGGGCCTGCCGCCCCTGCTGATCTATGTGATCGCCGCGATTGTCGTCGCGGGGGAGACCGCCGTGATCTTCGGTCTGCTGGTGCCGGGCGAGGCGACCCTGTTGCTGGTCGGCTTCCTAGCGTACGCGGGGACGCTGAGGCTCGTACCGGCGCTGTTGGTGATGATCCTTGCAGCAGTGATCGGCGACACACTGGCGTACCGGGCGGGCCGGCGGCACGGGCCCCGGCTGCGCGCCGGGCGGCTGGGCGCGCGGGTGGGTCACGAGCGGTGGAGCCGGGCGGACGCGATGCTCGGCCGGCTGGGCGGGCGCGGGGTGCTCACCGCCCGCTGGGTGGCCTTCGCCCGCACCCTGGTGCCCCGGCTGGCCGGGGCGGCCGGGATGCCGTACCGGCGGTTCGCGCCGTGGAACCTGGCCGGGGTGGTGACCTGGGTGGGCGGCTCGGTGCTCGTCGGCAACCTGGCCGGCGAGTCGTACGAGACGGTCTCCCGGCTGCTCGGGCGGGCCACCGGCGCGGTGCTGGTGCTGGTGGCCGCGCTGGTCGCGGTGGTGCTGGCGGGGCGGTGGCTGGGCCGCAACCCGGATCCGGCCCGGGCGCTGGCGTCCCGGGCGGCGGGGCTGCGGCCGGTGCGCTGGCTCAGCGGCCGGTACGGGGTGCTGTTCTTCCTGCTCGCCATGCACGTCGGGCCGGCCTGGACGCTGCTGATCAACCTGGTCGTGGGCCTGCTGCTGCTCTTCCTGGCCGGGCTCGCCATCGCCTGGGTGCTCGGGGCGGTGGTCCGGCACAGCGGCCTCGCGGTGCTCGACAGCGCTATCGCCGACTGGTTCGCCGACCGGCGTACGCCCGGGGCGGTCGACGTCACGCTCGCGGTGGTCTCGGCGCTGCGCGGATCGTCGCTGATCGTGCTGGTGGCCGTCGTCGCGGCGGTGCTGGCCTGGCGGCACCGGCCCTGGCGGGCGGACCTGCTCAGCGTGGTCGGCACGGTCGGGGCGTTCGTGCCGCTGGTGGTGCTGGCCGTGGTGGTCGACCTGGCCGGGCCGACGGCGGGCGGGCCGGACGGCCGGGACGCCGCCCTGTTCCCGACGCAGAACGCCGTGGTGGCGGCCAGCCTCTGCACCCTGGCCTGGCTGCTGTCCCGGGGGGCGCGCTGGCCGGTGGCGGTGGCCGCCTGGACGGCCGCGGCGGCCGGCGTGGTCGGCATCGTCGGCGCCCGCCTCTACCTGGGGCTGAGCACCGCCAGCGGCAGCGCCACGGCGGTGCTGCTCGGGGTGGCCTGGACGGCGTTGTTCGTGGTCGCCTGGGCCACCCGCGACAGGGCGGCGGGCGGCGACGTGGCCGAGCCCGAACCGGTGGCGGCCCGCGCCGACGCGTGAGCCGCCTCCGCCATCGCCGAGCCGCGCACGAGGCCGCCTCCACCAGCCTTCACAGCGCAGCGGACGGCGTGCCCGGGGCGCGCGAAGGGGCCGTGGCGGCATCGCCACGGCCCCTTCGCGCGGGCCGGTCAGTCCCGGGTGGTCACCTGCTCGCGTCCCGTCGGCGCGTCGTCGCCGTCCCCGGCGGGCTTGCGCGCGACCCGTCCCGGCCACCAGAAGCGGTCGCCGAGCGTGAACGCCAGCGCCGGCACCAGGACCGTCCGCACGAGCAGGGTGTCCAGCAGGACGCCGATGCAGACGATGATCCCGATCTGGGTCAGCAGGATCAGCGGCAGGACGCCGAGGACCGCGAAGACCGCGGCGAGCAGGACACCGGCGCTGGTGATGACGCCGCCGGTGACCCGCAGGGCCGAGAGCATCCCGGCGCGGGTGCCGCTGCGCCGGGCGTCCTCGCGGGCCCGGGTGACGAGGAAGATGTTGTAGTCCACGCCGAGCGCCACGAGGAACACGAAGGCCAGCAGCAGGACGCCGCTGTCGAGCGCCGGCATGTCGAGCACGTGGTCGAAGAGCAGCCACGACGCGCCGATGCTGGCGAAGAACGACGCGATCACGGTGAGCACCAGCAGCAGCGGGGCGACCAGGCCGCGCAGGAGCAGCACCAGCACCGCGCCGACGAGCAGCAGGATGATCGGCAGGATCAGCCGCAGGTCCTTGCCGTTGGCCTCGTTCTCGTCGTAGGTGGCCGCGACGTTGCCGCCGACCACCGCGCCGTCGAACGCGGGCGCGCCCTCGACCGGGGGCGGGGCGGAGCCGGGAACCGCCGCGACCGCGTCCCGCAGGGCCTCGACGGCCCGGCTCGCCGCCGCGGTGCCGGGCTCGGCCTCGAGCACGACGTCGACCTGGGCGACCTGGGCGCCGGCCTCACCGGGACGCGCGGAGGCGACGCCGGGGACCCCGGCGGCGGTGTCCGTGACGGCCCGCACCGCCGAAGGGGTGGTGAGCACGGCGACCGGCTGGGTCGTGCCGGCGGGGAAGGACCGCGCGAGGGTCTCCGCGCCGGCGACCGCCTCCGGCTTGACCCGGAACTGCTCGGTCTCCGACAGGCCGGTGCGGATGCCCAGCCCGCCGAGGGCGAGCCCGGCGAGCAGCAGCGTCGCGAGCAGCGCGACCGGCACGGGACGACGCTCGACGGCGGCGCCGAGCCGGCCCCACAGCCGGCCCTCGCGGATCTCCCCGCCGACCCGGGGCACGAACGGCCAGAACAGGCCGCGCCCGAAGATCACCAGGACCGCCGGGAGGACGAACAGCGCCGAGAGCATGGCGAGGACGACGCCCGTCGCGCAGGCCACGGCGAGGGCGCGGTTGAGCTCCTGCTCCGACAGCAGCAGGGTGAGCACGCCGAGGACGACGGTGGAGCCGCTGGCGAGGATGGGCTCGGCGACCCGCCGCTGCGCGGCGCGCATCGCCACGAAGCGGTCCTCCTCGCGGCGTAGCTCCTCGCGGTAGCGGGCGATGAGCAGCAGCGCGTAGTTGGTGGCGGCGCCGAAGACGAGGACGCTGGCGATGCCGGTGACGGCGCCGCCGGGCAGGTTGATGCCGACGGCCGGGACGACCGTGTCGAGGGCACGCAGCGTGAGCTGTTCCGTCGCCGCGACGACGACGAGCGGCACGATCCACAGGAACGGGCTGCGGTAGGTGATGAGCAGCAGCAGCGCCACGACGCCGGCGGTGACGGCCAGCAGCGTGGTGTCGGCGCCGGCGAAGACCTTCGTCAGGTCGGTGGCGAACGCGGGCCCGCCGGTGACCTCCACGGTCAACCCCGCCGGCGCGTCGTCCAGGGACGCGCGGAGCTGGTCGATCCGCTCCGCGACCGCCTCCTGCCCGCCGGCGGTGGACAGCGGCACGGCGACGAGCGCGACGGTGCCGTCGGGGGAGACCTGCGGCGGGCTGACGCGACCGCCGACGGCGAACTGGTTGAGGTCACCCGACTGGCCCGTCAGGGCCGCGCGGTCGGCCTCGGTGAGGGCGGCCCGGTCGGCGCGGCTGACCACGACGATCGCCGGCTGGACGTCGCGGGAGGGCAGTTGGTCCTGGAGGCGCTCCACCTGGGTCGACTGCCACTCCACCGACAGGCCGGTGGCGGAGACGGCCGCCGGGTTGTCGGGCTTGGGCAGCACGAAGACGGCCGCCCCGAACACGATCGCGGCGGCCACGGTGAGCCACGCGGCGAGCCGCCCGCGCGCCACGCGGGTGAACACTGACATTCGGATGCCCTCACGGTCTCTCGACGGATTTCCTTCGACGGTCAAGACCTCGCGAACGACGCAAAGGGTCGGGCGTCGAGTATCTTGATAAACGAGATTATCGACTGCTGAGTTATGCTGCAACCGGAACGGATGGGCGGGAGGCGGCGACCGACGTGGCAGGTCACGGCATGTACCGGCGGCGCGACTCGCGCCGCGAGCGACTGGTCGCCGAGATCTCGGCCGAACTACGGCGCTACTCGGTCGACGCGCAACACATCGGGCACGCCTTCGCCGGCCTGCACGGGCTCAACGCCACGGACCTCCAGGCGCTGATCGCGGTGATGGACGCCGAGCTGGTCGGCCGGCCGATCACCCCCGGCCGCCTGGGCGAGGCGCTCAACCTGTCGTCCGGCTCGGTCACCGCCCTGATCGACCGGCTGGAACGCGCCGGGCACATCCGCCGCGACCGCGACACCACCGACCGGCGCAAGGTCTTCCTGCACTACGCCGAGCGGGGCGCCGCGCTGGCCATGGAGTTCTTCCGGCCCCTGGGCCGGCGCACCGACGACGTGATGGCCGGCTTCAGCGACGACGAGCTGGACGTGGTGCACCGGTTCATGACCGCGATGACCGCCTCGATGGGGGAGCACCGGGACGCGGTGCGCGCCGCCCGCGACGAGCCGGCCCGGCGCGCGAACGGCTGACGTCGTGCTCGACCGGCTGGCAGCCCGCCTCGCCACCGCCGCGCTGCGGTTGCCGCCCGCGCGCACCCGTCGGGTCACCCTCACCCGGGGCATCGCGGTGCGGGTACGCGACGGCGTGCCGCTGCGCACCGACCACTACGCCCCGGCCCTGCCCGGCGCGCCGACCGTGCTGATCCGCACCCCGTACGGTCGGGGCGGACCCATGCGGCTGCTCGGCCGGCTCGCCGCCGAACGCGGCTTCCACGTGGTGATCCAGTCCTGCCGCGGCACGTTCGGCTCCGGCGGCACCTTCGCCCCGCTGGTGCACGAGCGCGAGGACGGCCTCGACACCCTCGACTGGCTGCGCCGCCAGCCCTGGTGGACCGGCGCGTTCGGCATGTTCGGCGCCAGCTACCAGGGCTTCGTGCAGTGGGCCCTGGCCGCCGACGCCGGGGAGGAGCTGCGCGCGATGGTCGCGGTGGTGACCGCCTCGGGCACCCGCGACTCGACGTACGCCGGGGAGTCCTTCGCCCTCGACACCGTGCTCACCTGGGCCGAGCTGCTCCAGGCGCAGACCGTGCCGTGGCTGGCCCGGCAGTGGGAGCTCAAGCGCGGCCAGCCCCGGCTGGTCGCGGCGCTGGCCCACCTGCCGCTGGCCGAGGCGGACCGGGTGGCCACCGGCGTCACCGTGCCGTTCTTCCAGGAGTGGCTGCGCCACCACACCCCGGACGCCGGCTACTGGCGTACGCGCGTCTTCGGCGACCGGATCGCCGAGGTCCACGCGCCGGTGGCGATGGTGAGCGGCTGGCACGACATCTTCCTGCCGGCCCAGCTGCGCGACTTCGCGGCGCTGCGCGCGGCCGGCGCCCGGCCCCGGCTGACCGTCGGACCGTGGACCCACGGCAGCCCCGGGCTCTTCCTCGCCGCGCTGCGCGACGGGCTGGACCACCTCGACGCCCACCTCGCCGGGCGGCCGACCGGCGCTGGCGCGGCGGCCCCCGTGCGGGTGCACGTCGGCGGTGCCGGTGGCAGCTGGCGGGACCTGCCCGACTGGCCGCCGCCGGCGGTGCCGACCCCGTGGCACCTGCACCCGGATGGCGGGCTGAGCACGGCCGCGCCGGTCCCGTCGGCGCCGGACGGCTTCCACTACGACCCGGCCGACCCGACGCCCTCCCTCGGCGGGCCGCTGCTGGTCGCCCAGCGGGCCGGGCCGGTGGACAACCGCCCGGTCGAGGCCCGGCCCGACGTGCTCACCTTCACCAGCGCCCCGCTCGACGCGCCCGTCGAGGTGATCGGTCCGGTACGCGCCGAGATCCACCTGCGCAGCGAGCTGTCTCACCTGGACGTCTTCGTGCGGTTGTGCGACGTGGACCGGCGCGGCCGGTCCTGGAACGTCTGCGACGGCCTGGTCCGGGTCGCGCCCGGTCGGTTCCCCGCCGACGGGGCCGGCGTGGTGCGGGTGCCGGTGGAGCTCTGGCCCACGGCGCACCGGTTCGCGCCGGGACACCGGCTGCGGGTGCAGGTCTCCGGCGGCGCCCATCCCCGCTACGCGCGCAACCCCGGCACCGGCGAGCCCCTCGGCACGGCAGTCACCCTGCGTGCCGGATGGCGGGAGATCCTGCACGATCCACAGTGTCCGTCCGCTGTGGTCGTACCGATCATGCCGTCGAGGTCGCAGGTTTCCGCCGGCGGAAAGAACCTGCCCTGAGCTGGGCATTCGTCAATCGACAGGGCTATGGTTGGGCCACTGCCCGACGCCGTGCACCAGCCGGTCGGGCCCGCGCGTGAGGCTTCCGCGCCGCCTACGTGGTGTCACTGTCGTGCCCGACCCCGAACCCGTCCCCGAGGGGGAACCCATGACGCGGGCACCGCAAAACCTGTTGGCCGTCCGCCGCCTGCTGCTCGACCACCTCAACGTCGACCCCGACACCGTCCGCGAACAGGACCTCGAACCCGCCGAGGTCGGCATCGTCGGCGACCCCGCCCACCGGGGCGGCTACCACTGCGGCTCCGACCGGGTGGTGCCCAGGGACTACTCCGTCGTCGAATCGCCCCGGGACTCCTCCGGCCTGACCCTCGACGCGGCGGCGCTCGACGTCGGCCTCTTCCGGGTCGTCGTCGCAGGACGGGCGCACGACCTCCGCAGCTTCTCCACCTGGTGCGTCGCGCAGTGCACCGCGGGCACCCCGGACAGCCGGGACCTCCGCGAGATTATCTACTCCCCGGACGGCAAGGTCGTCCGGCGGTGGGACCGCCTGCGCAAGCGGACGAGCGGGGACAGCTCCCACCTGTGGCACACCCACTTCAGCTTCTTCCGCGACTCGATCAAGGCGAACCGGGACCAGACCCCGCTGTTCCGCCGCTACCTGACGACCATCGGATTGATCGCACCGCCAGCAGAGGAGTCCGACATGGAACAGACCGACAAGCTCGTCTACAACACGGGGTCGCCCACCCGTACGGTCGGCCAGGTCCTCGCCGACCTGGAGAACCTGCGCAACTGGCTGATCTCGCCCGTCGGGACGCCGGGTCTGCTGACGCCGCCGCTGGCGGAGTCGCCGTTGATGCTCCTGCTCGCGATGGCGCAGGCGTACCCGGCCCTGGTCGCCCAGGTCAAGGCCCTGTCCGAGAGCGACTTCAGCGACGAGCAGGCGATCATCGCCGGTGTGCTCGCCGGCCTCTCGCCGGAGCAGATCGCGGAGGCAATCCCGCCCACCATCGCCCAGCAGGTCACCGACGAACTGGCCCGCCGCCTGGCGGCCTGACCACGGCGCGTCCGGCGGGCGCGTTCAGGCCCGGCGGGCCGACGGACGCGCGACGCCGGGGCGGCCGGGCGTGACGAGGGAATCGGCAACGGCAGTTGCGCAATAGGTGTTGCGCAACTGCCGTTGCCGATGTCAGGCTGGCGGCATGACGAACCCCGACGTACGCCACGTGACCGACTCGCGGGTGCTCGCCGCGCTGTCCCATCCGCTGCGCCGCCGGCTGATGGACGTGCTCAAGGTGCACGGCCCGTCCACCGTCGGCCTGCTCGCCGAGCGGACCGCGCAGGCGCCGGCGAACGTCAGCCACCACCTCAAGGTGCTGGCCGGCGCCGAACTGGTCGAGGAGGCGCCCGAGCTGGCCCGCGACCGGCGCGAACGCTGGTGGCGCCTGGTCACCCGGGGTGTCCGCTGGTCCCAGTCGGACTTCGACGACCCCGCCGCCCGGGCCGTCGCCGACGCCGCCACCTCGCTCAACCTGGACCGGCACGTCGCCCTCGCCCGCGCCTGGCACGCCACCGACGAGGACAGCCGGGCCGCCTGGTCGCAGGGACCGTTCTCCACGGACCGCTGGCTGCACCTGACCGATGCCGAACTCGCCCAGCTGGCCGGCGAGCTGAACGAGGTGCTCGCCCGGTGGGGCGACCGGGACGTGCCCGACGACGGGCGGAAACGCGAGCCGGTCTTCCTGTTCGCCTACGGGATCCCGGCCACGCCGTGACGCCGCCCGCCGGCACCACCCCGCCGACCGGTACCGCCGCCGCCCCGCCGGCAGACGCGCCCCGCCCGGGCGCCGACCCCGCGACCGGGCCGGCGGTACGGCCCGCCGGTCGGCCGGCGGCAGCGGCGGCGTCCCGGGGAGGGCTGCTGCGGCACCGGGACTTCCGGCTGCTCTGGGCCGCGCAGACGGCCAGCGCCGTCGGCAGCAACGTCACCGCCGTGGCGCTGCCCCTGGTCGCGGTGACCGTGCTCGACGCCAGCACCTTCGGCGTCGCGGTGCTCACCGCCGCCGCCTGGCTGCCGTGGCTGCTCGTCGGCCTGCCGGCCGGGGCCTGGGTGGACCGGTTGCCGCGCCGGCCGGTGATGATCGCCTGCGACCTGGTCTCCGCACTGCTGTTCCTCAGCGTCCCCGCCGCCGCCGTGCTCGGCGTGCTGACCGTGACGCAGTTGCTGGTGGTGGCGCTGGGCGCCGGCCTGGCCCGGGTCTTCTTCGAGACGGCCGACCAGGTCTACCTGCCCGTGCTGCTGCGCCCCGAGCAGGTGCCGGAGGGCAACGCCAAGCTCCAGGCCACCCAGACCGCGAGCTACGTGCTCGGCCCCGGTCTCGCCGGCGTGGTCGCACAGGTCGCCGGCGCCGTCACCGCGCTGCTGCTCGACGCGCTGAGCTTCCTGTTCTCCGCCGCCTGCCTGCTGCGCATCCGTACCGTCGAGCGGCGTCCCGAGCGCGTCGGGCCCGCGCGGTCGCTGCGGCGGGAGATCGGCGAGGGGATCCGGTTCGTCGCCCGGGACCCGTACCTGCGGGTGCTCACGGCCTTCGGGGCCGCCAGCAACGTCGGCCTGGTCGGCTACCAGGCGGTCCTGGTGGTCTTCCTGGTCCGGGAGGCGCGACTCGCGCCGGCCCCGGTGGGCGCGCTGGTCGCGGCGATGAGTCTCGGCGGCATCGTCGGCGCGCTGTCGGCCACCCTGCTCGGCCGTCGGCTCGGCACCGCCCGGGCCATGCTCCTGGCGGCGGTGTTCACCGGGCCGCCGGCGTTGCTGATCCCGCTCGCCGGACCCGGCGGCCGACTCGCTTTGCCGGCGATCGGCGGGATGCTGGTCAGCCTCGGGGTGGCGGTGGGCAACGTGCTCAAGGGGAGCTTCCGCCAGACCTACACGCCACACCAACTGCTGGGCCGCGTCACGGTGAGCATGCAGATGCTCAACTACGGCATGATCCCGCTGGCCGCCGTGCTGGCCGGGACGATCGGCGCGGCCTACGGGGCCGGCACCGCGATCGCGGTGATGACGGCCTGGCTCGCGCTCACGCCGGCGATCCTGCTGATCGGGCCGCTACGGCGGCGACGGGACCTGCCCGTCGCGCCGAAGCGGCCCTGAATACGCGCTGCGGCGGCGGCCGTCAGTCGGCCGCCGCCACCGGCACGGGATCTACAGCGGACGGACGTTGTCCGCCTGCGGACCCTTCTGACCCTGGGTCACCTCGAACTCGACCTTCTGGCCCTCGTTCAGCTCCCGGTAACCGCTCGACGCGATGGCCGAGTAGTGGACGAACACGTCCGGCCCTCCGCCATCCTGCTCGATGAAGCCGAAGCCCTTTTCCGAGTTGAACCACTTAACCGTGCCGGTTGCCATGCATCTCTCCCTGTTCCAAAGCGGGTGAACCTCGGTCGTCGACCGATGATCGCCCGGTGCCACCCCGAGAGTAACCGGCCGAACCCCGATTCGCTGGCCGAACTCTCGGCGCGGCGACGCGAAAGCCGGGCGGAGCGAGGTCGGCTGGGGCATGCTTGCCCCGATGAAGGGTGCCACAGCCGACGCGCTGACCGAGATCGAGCGGGAGATCGACGCTCCCGGGGGCGGGCTGGACCGGCTCCGGCTGGTGCGGATCCCGTTCGTCCCCGAGGTCCGGCTGCACCTGGCCGAGGACGCCATCGTCTGGTGGGCCCGGATGGAGGCGCAGGCCGGGCACGCCCTGCCCGCGCCGTACTGGGCCTCGGTCTGGGCCGGTGGCCAGGCCCTCGCGCGCCACCTGCTCGACCACCCCGACCTCGCGGCCGGCCGCCGGGTGCTCGACCTCGCCGCCGGGTCCGGCCTGGTGGCGATCGCGGCCGCGCTGGCCGGCGCCGAGCGGGTGGTCGCCAACGACATCGACCCGTACGCGGTCGCGGCGGTCACCGTCAACGCCCGGGCCAACGACGTGACGGTCGCGACCACCGGCGGCGACCTGCTCGACAGCGATCTCGACGGGGTGGACCTGCTGCTGGCCGGGGACGTGCTCTACGACGCGACGATGGCGGCGCGGGTGCTGCCCTTCCTGCGACGGGCCGCCGCGGGCGGCGCCGAGGTGCTGGTGGGCGATCCCGGGCGGGGCCACCTGCCGCCGGGCGTGCTGGCGACGGTGGCGAGCTACCCCGTGCCGACCACCGAGCCCTCCGTGGACTCGACCGTGCGCCGGGTGCAGGTGCTGCGCCCCCGGTGACCCCGGGCTCTCAGGGTCGACCCCGAGCCCGATACCAGGGGGCGGTGGGGGACCGGACCCGATGCCCCGGGTGGCCGGGCGGCCATAGCGTACGGGCATGGCGGATTGGCTGACCCAGATCGGAGAGCTCCCCACCACCCTGCTCATGGGGGTGCTCGGGGTGGTGATGCTCTTCGACGCCGTACCGCTGCTCGGGGTGCTGGTCCCCGGCGACGTGGCGATCCTGGCCGCGATGGGCGTCGGCGGCCCGACCACCGGGGCCGCCACCTTCGCCGTGGTGGTGGCCGGCTGCCTCGCCGGCTGGTCGCTGAGCTTCCTCGCCGGCCGCCGGTACGGCGACCGCCTGCGGCACAGCCGCCTCGGCGACTGGATCGGCGAGGCACGCTGGGCGGCGGCGGAGGGGATGCTCCAGCGCGGGGGCGGCCGGATGGTGCTGGTCGCACCCTTCCTGCCGGTGTTCAACGCGCTGCTGCCGCTGGCGGCGGGCGGGCTGCGGATGTCGTACCCGCGCTTCCTCGGCTGCGCGACGCTCGGCGCGGCGGCCTGGGCCGGGCTCTACCTGGTGCTGGGCAGCGCCTCGCGGTCGCTCGCCGGGCTGCTGCCGGGGGAGTCCAGCCCGATGCTGGTCACCATGGCGGTCGGCCTGCTGCTGGCGGGCGTGGTGCTGATGGGCACGCGGCGCCGAGTGCGCGCGGTCACCGGGGCCTGACCGGCGCCCGACGGGGGGCGCGGAAAACCGGGGAACCCGACGGGGGGAGCGGGGGGACCGACGGGGGGCGCGGAAAACCGGGGAACCCGACGGGGGGAGCGGGGGGACCGACGGGGGGAGCGGGGGGCCGGGGGGGGGGGGCGCCCGCCGCCCCCGCGAGAGGATGCCGGCAGAGGAAA
>NZ_JBEYEU010000035.1:0-42704 GCF_040634035.1 Micromonospora sp. NPDC007220
GCCACCTCCTGCACCGCCGCCGAATGCGACGCGTAGTCCACCGGGATCAACCGGGCCCGCACACCGTCGGCCTGGCAGGACTCGACCAGGTCGGCAACCGGCTGCGGCGGACCCGACACCACGACCGTGGACGGGCCGTTGACCGCCGCGACACCCACGCCGGGGAACTCCCCGAGCCGCTCCGCGACCGCCTCTGCGGAGAGGTCGACCGAGGCCATGGTGCCGGTGCCCCGCAGCACGGTCAGCGCCCGCGACCGCAGCGCCACGGCCTTCGCCGCGTCCTCGATGCTGAGGATCCCGGCCACGCACGCCGCACCGATCTCACCCTGCGAGTGACCGACCACCGCCGCCGGGGTGACCCCGGCGTGCTGCCACACGGCGGCGAGCGCCATGCCGACAGCCCACAGCACCGGCTGCACGACCTCGACCCGCGCCAACCACGACTCGTCGTCACCGGTGAGCACCGACACGAGGTCGACGTCCAGGTACGGCGCCAGGGCCCGCTGACACTCCGCCAGCCGCGCGTCGAACACCGGCGTACGACCCACCAGACCGGCCGCCATCCGCGCCGACTGCGCACCCTGACCCGGGAACACGAACACCGGACCCGCCCCGTGGGGCGTGGCGGTGCCTGCGACGACGTTGCCGGCCGGCGCCCCCGACACCAGCGCGTCCAGCCCCGCCAGCAACTCCTCCAGGCTCGACCCGACGACGGCGGCCCGCTGGTCGAACACCGACCGGGTGGCGGCGAGGGACCAGCCCACCGCCGCCGCATCGACCTCGCCGCGCTCACGCACGTACTCCGCCAGGCGGGCGGCCTGGCCCGCCAGGGCGGCCTTCGACCGCGCCGACACCGGCCACGCCACGACGCCCGACGCCACCAGTCCGGGGCCGGCCACGGCGGGGGCGACGGCCTCCGGCTCGTCGGCCTGCTCGATGATCACGTGGGCGTTCGTGCCGGACATGCCGAACGACGACACCGCCGCCCGGCGCGGCCGCTCCACCGCCGGCCACGGCCGCGACTCGATCGCCAACTCGACGGCCCCGGCGGACCAGTCGATGTGCGGGGACGGCTCGTCCACGTGCAGCGTCGCGGGGACCACGCCCTCGCGCATCGCCAGCACCATCTTGATCACACCCGCCACGCCCGAGGCGGCCTGGGTGTGGCCGAGGTTCGACTTGATCGAGCCGAGCAGCAGCGGCTCGTGCCCCTCGCGGCCCTGCCCGTACGTGGCCAGCAGCGCCTGCGCCTCGATCGGGTCGCCGAGCGTCGTGCCCGTGCCGTGCGCCTCGACCACGTCCACGTCGGCGGTGCCCAGCCGGGCACCCGCGAGGGCCTGCCGGATCACCCGCTGCTGCGACGGGCCGTTCGGCGCCGTCAACCCGTTGGAGGCACCGTCCTGGTTGACGGCACTGCCCCGCACGATCGCCAGGACGCGGTGGCCGTTGCGCCGGGCGTCCGACAGCCGCTCGACCAGCAGCATGCCGACGCCCTCGCCCCAGCCGGTGCCGTCCGCAGCCGCCGCGAACGCCTTGCACCGGCCGTCGGCGGCCAGCCCACGCTGCCGGGAGAACTCGAAGAAGGTGCCGGGGGTGGCCATGACCGTGACGCCGCCGGCGAGGGCCATGTCGCACTCGCCGCGCCGCAGCGACTGCACCGCCAGGTGCAACGCCACCAACGACGACGAACACGCCGTGTCCACCGACACCGCCGGCCCCTCCAACCCCAACGCGTACGCCACCCGACCCGACACCACACTGGCGGCGTTGCCCGTGGCCCCGAACCCTTCGGCCTGCTCCCCCGCAGCCATGAGCAGGGCCCCATAGTCCTGACCATTCGTGCCCACGAACACCCCTGTTCGCGAACCCCGTAGGACCCCAGGCTCAACCCCTGCCCGCTCGACCGCCTCCCACGAGACCTCCAGCAGCAACCGCTGCTGCGGGTCCATCGCCGCCGCCTCGCGCGGCGAGATCCCGAAGAAGCCCGGGTCGAACTCCGCCGCCCCGTCGAGGAAGCCGCCCTTGTCGGTGTAGGTGGTGCCGGGGTTGGCCGGGTCGGGGTCGTAGAGCCGGTCGAGGTCCCAGCCCCGGTCGGTCGGGAAGTCGCCGATGGCGTCCACGCCGTCCGCGACGAGGCGCCACAGCCGCTCGGGGTCGTCGACGCCCCCGGGGTAGCGGCAGGCCATGGCGACGATGGCCACCGGTTCGTCGTCGTCGACGGCGGCCGGGGCGGCGACGGGGGCCGGCCCGGCGTCGGCGTCGGCGCCGAAGAGGCCGGTGAGCAGGAGCCGGGCCAGCACGACCGGGGTGGGGTGGTCGAAGACCAGGGTGGTGGGCAGCGCCTGCCCGGTGGCGGCGACGAGCCGGTTGCGCAGCTCCACCGCGGTCAGCGAGTCGAAGCCGAGGTCCCGGAACGCGGTGGTCGCCGGGATGGCCGCCGCCCCGCCGTCGTGGCCGAGCACGTCGGCGGCGAGTTCCCGGACCAGGTCGGCGACGGCCTCCTCGCGGCGGGCCGGGGCCAGCCCGGCGAGCCGCCGGCGCAGGGTCGCCGCCGGGCCCTCGTCGCCGTCGTCGACCGCGACGCCGCCGTCGAGGGCGGCCCGCGCCTCCGGTACGCCCTCCAGCAGTGGCCGGCGGCGGGCGGAGGCGTACGCGGGGGCGAACCGGGCCCAGTCCACGTCGGCCACCGTCACGGTGACGTCGTCGTGGTCGAGGGCCTGTTGCAACGCGCCCATGGCGACGGTCGGGTCCATGGCGGGCAGGCCCCGGCGGCGCAGGTTGCGCTCGGCGTCCGCCGCGTGCATGCCGCCGTCGGACCACGGTCCCCAGGCGATGGCGGTGCCGGCCCGGCCCTCGGCCCGCCGCCGCTGCACCAGCGCGTCGAGGTAGGCGTTGCCTGCCGCGTACCCGGCCTGCCCGCCGCTGCCCCAGGTGGCGGCGATGGACGAGTAGACGACGAAGGCGTCCAGTTCCCGGTCGGCAAGGAGGTCGGCGAGGTGGGCGGCGCCGGCGGTCTTGCCGACGGTCACCTCGGCCAGCTCGGCGGGGGTGACCTCCGCCAGCGGGGTGGCCTGCGCGATGCCGGCGGTGTGCAGGACGGTGCGCACGGGCGGGCCCTCGGCCTCGACCCGGTCGAGCAGGTCGGCAAGGGCGGCCCGGTCGGCGATGTCGCAGGCGGCGACGGTGACCCGGGCCCCGAGGCCGGTCAGCTCGGCCTCCAGCTCGGCGGCGCCGGGGGCGTCGGGTCCGCGCCGGCTGACCAGCACGACGCGCTCGGCTCCGGCGGCGGCGAGCCAGCGGGCGGCGCGGGCGCCGAGTCCGCCGGTGCCGCCGGTGATCAGGGCGGTGCCGGTGGGCGTGAAGCGGCGCGCCGGCGGGCGGTCGCCGAGGGCGGCGCGCACGAGGCGGCGGGCGAAGACGCCGGGGCCGCGTACCGCGAGCTGGTCCTCGCCGGTCGATCCCGTGAGGATCGCGGCGAGCCGGGTGGCGGCCCGGTCGTCGGGCTCCGGCGGCAGGTCGACCAGGCCGCCCCAGCGGTGCGGGGCCTCGACGCCGACCACCCGGCCGAGGCCCCAGACGGCGGCCCGCGCCGGGTCGGTGAGCCGGTCGTACGAGGCGGCGGCGACCGCGCCCCGGGTGACCAGCCACAGCGGCGCGGCCAGGTCGGCGTCGCCGAGCGCCTGCACGAGCGCGAGGGTGGCCGCCAGGCCGGGCAGGGCGGTGCTGTCGGCGGCGGGCGGCTCGGCGGCGAGCAGGGAGACGACGCCGGCGGGGTCGGTGCCGGCGAGGGACGCCGCGAGGCCGGCCCGGTCGGCGTCCGGCTCCACGGTCAGCGGCAGCACGTCGGCGCCGGCGCCGGTCAGCGCGGCCCGGACGGTCTGCACCGCCGGGTCGTCGGCGCCGCCGGCGGGCAGCGCCAGCAGCCAGGTGCCGGCCAGCCGGGCGGGGGCGGGTTCTCCGGTCACCTGCCAGTCGGCCCGGTACCGCCAGCCGTCGAGCACCGAGTGTTCCTGCCGCTGCCGCCGCCAGTCGGCGAGGACGGGCAGCAGGGTACGCAGCGACTCGGCGGCGGCGGTGTCGGTGACGGCGAGGGTGTCGCGCAGCGCGTCGAGGTCGGCGCGTTCGACGGCTGCCCAGAACCGCCGGTCGAGCGCGCCGGCTCCGCCGGCGGTGGCCTCGTCGGCGGGCGCCTCGGCCGGCACCCAGTAGTGCTGCCGCTCGAACGGGTAGGTGGGCAGGCCGACGAGCCGGCCGGGCCGGTCGGCGAGCAGATCCGCCCAGCGCACCGGGGTGCCGGCGACGTGGAGCTGGGCGAGGGCGGCGAGCAGGGCGCGACGGTCCGGGCGGTCCCGGCGCAGCACCGGCACCACCACGGCGGGGGCGGCGTCGCCGGCTTCGGCCTCGGCGAGGGTCTCCTGGATGCCGGCGGTGAGGACGGCGTCGGGGCCGACCTCCACGAAGGTGCCGACGCCGTGGGCGCGCAGGGTGCGTACGCCGTCGGCGAAGCGGACCGCCTCCCGGACGTGGCGCACCCAGTAGTTCGGGTCGGTGAGCTGCGCCGGGTCGGCCAGCTCGCCGGTCAGGTTGGACACCACCGGCAGGGTGGGGGCGCGCAGGTCGAGGCCGGCGGCGACGGCGGCGAACTCGGCGAGCATCGGCTCCATCAGCGGGCTGTGGAAGGCGTGGCTGACCCGCAGCCGCCGCACCTTCACCCCCCGGCCGGTCCAGAGGTCGGCCAGCTCGTCGATGGCCGCGCCGTCGCCGGAGACGACGACGGCGCCGGGGGCGTTGACGGCCGCGACGGCGACCCGGTCGGTCAGCGCGGCGATCGACTCGGCGACCCGGGCCTCGTCGGCGGCGACGGCGAGCATCGCGCCGCCGGCGGGCAGGGCCTGCATGAGCCGGCCCCGGGCGGCGACGAGGGCGCAGGCGTCGTCGAGGGTGAGCACGCCGGCGACGTGGGCGGCGGTCAGCTCGCCGACGGAGTGCCCGGCGACCATGTCCGGGGCCAGCCCCCAGGAGCCGAGCAGCCGGTGCAGCGCCACCTCGACGGCGAAGAGCGCGGCCTGGGTGAAGACGGTCTGGTCGAGCAGCGCCGCCTCGTCGGTGCCGGGCTCGGCGTGCAGCAGCGGCTTCAGCGGCCGGGGCAGCCGGTGGTCGAGGTGGGCGCAGACCTCGTCGAGCGCCTCCGCGAAGACGGGGTACGTCTCGTACAGCTCCCGGCCGGCGCCGGCGCGCTGGGCGCCCTGGCCGGAGAAGAGGAACGCGACCCCGCCGCGTTCGGCGGCGGCACCGGTGACCAGGCCGGGGGCGGGCCGGTCGTCGGCGAGGGCGTGCAGGGCGGCGAGCAGGCCATCGCGGTCGTCGGCGAGGACGACCGCCCGGTGTTCCAGGGGCGAGCGGGAGACCACCGAGGTCCAGGCGACGTCGGCCGGGCGCACGTCCGGGTCGTCGGCGACGTACCGCGACCAGCGCCCGGCCTGGTGGCGCAGCGCGGCGCGGGTGCGGCCGGTGAGCAGCACCGGCGCGGGCGCGGGCGGCTCCGGCCGGTCGGCCTCGACGCGGGCCGGCTCGGGCTGTTCGAGAATGAGGTGGGTGTTGGTGCCGCTCATGCCGAAGGAGGAGACGGCGGCGCGGCGCGGCCGGTCCACGGCCGGCCACGGCGTGGCCTCGGTGACCAGGGTGACCGCGCCGGTGGCCCAGTCCACGTGCGGGGTGGGCTCGTCGACGTGCAGGGTGGCCGGCACGACGCCGTGCCGCATCGCCTCCACCATCTTGATCACCCCGGCGATGCCGGCGGCGGCCTGGGTGTGGCCGATGTTGGACTTGATGGAGCCGAGCAGCAGCGGCGCGGCGTCGCCGCGCTCCCGGCCGTACGTGGCGAGCAGGGCCTGGGCCTCGATCGGGTCGCCGAGGGTGGTGCCGGTGCCGTGCGCCTCGACCACGTCGACCAGGTCGGGGGTGAGCTTCGCGCCGGCCAGGGCCTGCCGGATGACCCGCTGCTGGGACGGGCCGTTGGGGGCGGTCAGGCCGTTGGACGCGCCGTCGGAGTTGACCGCCGAGCTGCGGATGACGCCGAGCACCGGGTGGCCGTTGCGGCGGGCGTCGCTGAGCCGTTCCAGCAGCAGCATGCCGACGCCCTCGGACCAGCCGGTGCCGTCGGCGGACGCGGCGAAGGACTTGCACCGGCCGTCGGCGGCGAGGCCACGCTGCCGGGAGAACTCGACGAACGGGCCGGGGGTGGCCAGCACGGTCGCGCCGCCGGCCAGGGCCAGGCCGCACTCCCGCTGACGCAGCGCCTGGCAGGCGAGGTGGATGGCGACCGACGCCGACGAGCAGGCGGTGTCCACGGTGACCGACGGGCCCTCGAGGCCGAACGTGTACGCCAGCCGGCCGGAGACCACGCTGGCGGCGGTGCCGGTCAGCACGTACCCCTCGACGCCGGGGGCCCGGTGCAGCACGGCGGCGTAGTCCTGGCCGGAGGTGCCGACGAAGACGCCGGAGCGGCTGCCGCGCAGCGACAGCGGGGCGATGCCGGCCCGCTCGAACAGCTCCCAGGTGGTCTCCAGCAGCAGCCGCTGCTGCGGGTCCATGGCGACCGCCTCGCGCGGCGAGATGCCGAACAGCGCGGCGTCGAAGCGCCCCGCGTCGTGCAGGAACCCGCCGGAGGTGGTGTACGAGGTGCCGGCGTTGTCCGGGTCGGCATGGTAGAGCCGCTCCAGGTCCCAGCCCCGGTCGGTGGGGAAGTCGCCGATGGCGTCCCCGCCGGACGAGACGAACTCCCACAGCTGTTCGGGCGAGCTGATGCCGCCCGGGTAGCGGCAGCTCATCGCCACGATCGCCACCGGCTCGGACTCCTCGGCGGTGACCTCGCGCAGCCGTTGGCGGGTCTGCTGAAGTTCGGCGACGACCCGCGTCAGGTATTCGCGCAGCCGCTCTTCGTCCGCCATGACATCTCGCTTTCTCGTGACACCACAGGTCCCCGGGCGGCTCAGGAGAGCCCGAGGTCCTGGTCGATGAGGTCGAACAGCTCCTGGTTGCTGGCCACCCGCAGCCGGTCGGCGACCTCGGCGGTCTCCTCCCGGCGTTCCTCGGCGGTGCCGAGCCGTTCGAGCAGGCTGTGCAGCCGCATCGTGATCCGCACCCGGCCGATGTCGTCCGGGTCGCGCAGCGCGAGGGCGCTCTCCAACTGGTCCAGCTCCGCCAGCGTCGGCAGGGCCTCCACCGAGGCCTCGCTGAGCAGTTCGGCCCGCAGGTGCTCGGCCAGCGCCTGCGGCGTCGGGTAGTCGAACACCACCGAGCTGGGCAGGCTCAGCCCCGTCGAGCGGGCCAGCCGGCCCCGCAGCTCCACGGCGGTCAGCGAGTCGAAGCCGAGGTCCCGGAAGGGCCGGCCGGCCTCGACGGCGTACGGGCTGTCGTGGCCGATGACCTCGCCGGCGGCGGTGCGGATGAGGTCCACCAGCAGCCGTGCCTGTTCGGCCTGCGACAGCTCGCCGAGCCGCTTGCGCAGCTCGCCGGCGACCTGGTCGCCGTCCTCGGCGTCGGCCCGCGCCGCCGCGGCCTGGGCGGCCACCTCGGCGATCTCGCTGATCAGCGGCCGGGGCCGGGCGGAGGCGAACACCGGCGCGAAGCGGTCCCAGTCGATGTCGGCGACGGTGAGGGCGGTGTCGTCGCCGTCGAGGCCGGCGCGCAGGGCGGCCATCGCCGGTTCCCGGTCCAGCAGGGACACCCCGCGCCGGCTCATGGCCGCCGCGTGCGCGTCGGTCACCATGCCGCCGCCGGCCCACGGCCCCCAGTTCACCGAGAGGTGCCGGGGACCCCCGGCCGGCCGGGACTGCGCCCAGGCGTCCAGGAAGGCGTTGCCGGCGGCGTACGCGCCGTGGTCGCCGACGCCCCAGACGGCCGCGATGGAGGAGAAGTGCACGACCAGGTCGAGCGGCTCCGGGTCGAGGAACTCGTCGAGGTGCCGGGCGCCGGCGATCTTGCCGGAGACGACGTCGGCGAGTTCCGCCCCGGTCACCGCGGCGACCGGGTTGAGCCGGCCCACCCCGGCGGCGTGCACCACCGCGTGCACGGTCTCGCCGTCGGTGCGCAGGCCACGGACCAGCTCGGCGACCGCGTCCCGGTCGGCCAGGTCGCAGGCCAGCACCCGGGCCTCGGCGCCGAGGGCGGCCAGTTCCGCCACCGCCTCGTCCGCGCCGGGGGCCGCCGCGCCGCGCCGGCTGACCAGCAGCAGTCGCCGCGCGCCGTGCCGGGCGAACCAGGCGGCGGCGTACCGGCCGACGGCGCCCGTGCCGCCGGTGACCAGGACGGTGCCCGGCGCCTGCCAGTCGGCCGCCGCCTCGGCGCGGGGCGCGCGGGCCAGCCGGCGCAGGTACGTCCCGGAGTCGCGCACCGCGAGCTGGTCCTCGTGCCCGGCGGCGGTGAGCGCCGCCAGGACGTGCTCGGCGGCGGCCGGGGTCAGGGTCTCGGGCAGGTCCAGCAGGCCACCCCAGTGCCGGGGGTGTTCCAGCGCGGTCACCAGGCCGAGGCCCCACGTGGTGGCCTGGGCGGGGCGGACGACGGGGTCGCCGTCGGCGGTGGCGACGGCCTGCCGGGTGAGCAGCCAGAGTGGCACCGGGGGCAGGGCGTCCGTGACCGCCTGCACCAGGGCGAGGTTCGCGGTCAGGCCCAGCGGCACGGCGGGCCGGTCGGGCTGCGGTCGCTCGTCGAGGGCGAGCAGCGACACGATCCGGGTCGGCGCGGCGCCGGCCAGCTGCGCGGCGAGCGCCGTGCGGTCGGTCGTGGCCGGGTCGACGGCGAGCTGCCGCACGGTGCCGCCCCGGGCGGTGACGAGCTCGGCGAGCCGGTCGACGACCGGCTGGTCCGTGCCGCTGTGGACCAGGGTCCACGTGCCGTCGACGGCACCCGGGGCGAGGGCCTGCGGGCGCCAGGTGACCCGGTAGCGCCAGCCGCCGGCGAGGGTGTCCTCCTGCTGCTGGCGCCGCCACCGGTCCAGGTCCGGCAGCAGTTCGCGCAGCGGCCGGTCCGCGTCGAGGCCGAGCCGGCCGGCGAGCGCGTCGCCGTCGCCCGACGCCACGGCCCGCCAGAACGCCGAGTCGACGTCGTCGGGCGCGGCGGCGGGGGTGTGCGCCGGCGCCGCGTCGAGGGTCGGCCAGAACCGCTGGTGGTCGAACGCGTACGTGGGCAGGTCCACGGGACCGGCGCCGGGCAGCAGCCGCGACCAGCGGACGGCCACGCCGTGGCAGTGCAGTCGGGCCACCGCGCCGAGCAGGGTGGCCACCTCGTCCTGGCCGGGCCGCTGCACGCCGGTCACCATGACCGGGGCGTCCGCCGGCAGCGCGTCGGCGGTCAGGGCGGTCAGCACGGTGTCCGGCCCGATCTCCAGGAACCGGGTCACCCCGTGGGCGTGCAGGTGGGTGACGGTGTCGGCGAAGCGGACCGCCTCGCGGACGTGCCGGACCCAGTAGTCGGGGGTGCAGAGCTGCTCGGCGTCGATGACCGCGCCGGTCAGGTTCGACACCAGCGGCACCGTCGGCGGGGCGTACGACAGGCTCGCCGCCACGGCCGCGAAGTCGGCGAGCATCGGCTCCATCAGCGGGCTGTGGAAGGCGTGGCTGACCCGCAGCCGCTTCGTACGCACGCCGAGGCCGGCGAAGTGGTCCGCCAGCTCGGTCAACGCGTCCTGCGCCCCGGCGACGACGACGGCGGCCGGCCCGTTCACGGCGGCGACGGCGACCTGTCCCGACGTGCCGTCCAGCGCCCGCAGCACGTCGACCTCGGGCGCGGCGACGGCGAGCATCCCGCCGCCGGCGGGCAGGGCCTGCATCAGCCGGCCCCGGTTGCCGACGAGCGCGCAGGCGTCGGGCAGGTCGAGCACCCCGGCCACGTGGGCCGCGCTGATCTCCCCGACGGAGTGCCCGGCCACGAAGTCGGGCCGGATCCCCCAGTGTTCGAGCAGCCGGAACAGCGCCAACTCGACGGCGAAGAGCCCGGCCTGGGTGAAGGCCGTCTGGTCGAGCAGGTCGGCCTCGGCGGTGCCGGGCTCGGCGAAGAGCACCGTGCGCAGCGGCTGCGGCAGGTACGCGTCCAGGTGCTGGCACGCCTCGTCGACCGTCGCGGCGAAGACCGGGAACGTCTCGTACAGGCGACGGCCCATCCCGGCGTGCTGGGCGCCCTGGCCGGAGAAGAGCGCCGCCAGCGCGCCGCCGGGCTCGGCGACGCCCCGGGTGAGTCCGGGGTGCTCCTCGCCGGCGGCGAGTGCCCGCAGGCCGGCGAGGGCGGCGTCGGCGTCCGCGGCGAGCAGCACCGCGCGATGCCGCAGCGGGGAGCGTCCGGTGGCCAGTCCCCGGGCCACGTCGGCGGCGGGCGTCGCGGTGCCCGGCAGCCAGTCGGCCAGCCGGGCCGCCTGGGCCCGCAGGCTGCCGGCGGCGTCGGCCGAGACGACCCAGGGCAGCACCGGCGGTCCGTCGGCCGGCCGGGGCGTCCCGGTGTCGGCCGGCGCGGCGGCGGGCGCCTGTTCGAGGATGACGTGCACGTTGGTGCCGCTGACCCCGAACGACGACACGCCGGCCCGGCGCGGCCGGTCCGCCTCCGGCCACGGCTGCGCCTCGGTCAGCAGCGCGACCGCGCCCGCCGACCAGTCCACGTGCGGCGAGGGCTCGTCCACGTGCAGGGTGGGCGGCAGCAGGTCGTGCTGGAGCGCCATCACCATCTTGATCACGCCGGAGACGCCGGCGGCGGCCTGGGTGTGGCCGATGTTCGACTTGACCGAGCCGAGCAGCAGCGGCCGGTCGGCGGGCCGGTCCCGCCCGTACGTGGCCAGCAGCGCCTGCGCCTCGATGGGGTCGCCGAGGCGGGTGCCGGTGCCGTGCCCGTCGACGGCGTCCACGTCGGCGGCGGTCAGCCGCGCGTTGGCCAGCGCCTGGCTGATCACCCGCTCCTGCGCCGGCCCGTTGGGGGCGGTCAGCCCGTTGCTGGCGCCGTCCTGGTTCATCGCCGAGCCGCGCACGACGGCCAGGATCCGGCGGCCGTCGCGCTGGGCGTCGGAGAGCCGCTGCAACATCACCAGGCCGACGCCCTCGCCCCAGCCGGTGCCGTCGGCGGCCCCGGCGAACGACTTGCACCGGCCGTCGAGGGCCAGCCCCCGCTGCCGGGCGAACTCCAGGAACGGGCCGGGGGTGGCCATCACCGTCACGCCGCCGGCGACGGCGACGTCGCACTCGCCCTGCCGCAGGGACTGGCAGGCCAGGTGCAGCGCCACCAGCGACGACGAGCAGGCGGTGTCGACGCTGACGGCGGGGCCCTGCAACCCGAAGTGGTACGCCAGCCGACCGCTGATGACGGCGGCGACGTTGCCGGTGGCCTGGTAGCCCTCGGTCTCGACCCGGGCGGCCATCAGCAGCGTCGCGTAGTCCTGGCCGTTGGTGCCGACGAAGACGCCGGTGTTGGTCTCCCGCATGTCGGCCGGCGCGGTGCCGGACCGCTCGAACAGCTCCCAGGCGCTCTCCAGCAGCACCCGCTGCTGCGGGTCCATCACCATCGCCTCGCGCGGAGAGATGCCGAACAGGGCGGCGTCGAAGCCGGCGGCGTCGGTGAGGAAGCCGCCCTCCCGCACGTACGAGGTGCCGGGCCGGTCGGGATCGGGGTCGTAGATCGCCGCTAGGTCCCAGCCCCGGTCGGCCGGGAACTCCGCGATGCCGTCGCGCCCCTCGGCGACGAGTCGCCACAGGTCCTCCGGGCCGGCGACGCCGCCGGGGTAGCGGCAGCTCATCGAGACGATGGCGATCGGCTCGTCCAGCGCGGTGGCGGCCCGCACGGGCTCGGCCGCCGGGGTGTCGTCGCCGGTGAGCCGGGTCGCCAGGTGCTCGGCGAGGGCGTCGGGCGTCGGGCGGTCGAAGACCAGGGTCGCCGGCAGGTTCAGCCCCACCGCCTCGGCGAGCCGGTTGCGCATCTCGACGGCGCTGAGCGAGTCGAAGCCGATCTCCCGGAACGACCGGTCCGCCGCGAGCGCCTGCGGCGAGGACAGTCGCAGCACCGCCGCCGCGTGGACCCGGACGAGGTCGAGCAGGACGCGGCGCCGTTCCGGTGCGGCGAGTCCGGCCAGCCGGCCGCGCAGCGGCGAGGCCGCGTCGGGCCCGTCGCCGTCGCGCTGCCCGGCGGCGAGCAGCCGCGCCACCTCCGGGACGTCGGCGATCAGCGGCCGGGGGCGGGCCAGCGTGTAGGTCTGGAGGAACCGGTCCCAGGCGATGTCCGCCACGGTGAGCGTGGTGTCGCCGTGGTCCAACGCCTCGGCCAGGACGGAGACCGCGAGGTCGGGGCGCATGGCCCGCACGCCCGAGCGGAACATCTGGTCGGCGGCGCCCTCGGCGTCGACCATGCCGCCGCCGTCCCAGGCGCCCCAGGCGACGGCGGTGGCGGCCCGGCCGCGCCGGCGCCGGTCCTCGGCGAGCGCGTCGAGGAAGGCGTTGGCCGCGGCGTAGCCGCCCTGGTGTCCGCCGCCCCAGACGCCCGCGCCGGAGGAGAAGAGCACGAACGCCGACAGCTCGTCGCCGCACACCTCGTCGAGGTTGACCGCGCCGGCCACCTTGGCCCGCAGGGCGTCGGCGAGGTCGGCCACGTCGGTGGCCGCGACCGGTGCGGCGTGGGCGACGCCAGCGGTGTGGAACACGGCCCCGATGCGGGTGCCCTGCCCGGCGAGCCGCTCGACGAGGGCCCGCACGGCGGCGGGGTCGGCGACGTCGCAGGCGGCCACGGTGACGGTGGCGCCGGCGGCGCGCAGTTCGTCCGCCAGCTCGTCGGCGCCGGGCGTGGCGGGGCCCTGGCGGCCGGTCAGCACCAGCTCGCCGACGCCCTCGCGGGCCAGCCAGCGCGCCACCTGGGCCCCGATCGACCCGAGGCCGCCGGTGACCAGGACGGCGCCGCTGGCGGGACGCCAGTCCCCCGTCGCGGTGCGCTCGGCGCGGGCCCGGACCAGTCGCCGGGCGAACACCCCGGAGGGGCGCAGCGCCAGCTGGTCCTCGGCGTCGACGCCGGCCAGCACCGCCACGAGGCGGCCCCGGTCCCGGGGGTCCAGCTCGGTGGGCAGGTCGACGAGGCCGCCCCAGCGGTCCGGGTGTTCGAGGGCGACCACCCGGCCGAGGCCCCAGAGCATCGCCTGGCGGGGGCGGTCGAGCGGGTCGGCCCGGCCGGTGGAGACCGCGCCGGTGGTGGCGCACCACAGGGGGGCGGTGATCCCGGCGTCGCCGAGGGCCTGGACCAGGGCGTACGTGCCGGCGAGTCCCGCCGGCACCACCGGGTGGGTCGGGTGCGCGACGTCGTCCAGGCCGAGCAGGGAGAGCACGCCGGCGACGGCGCCGGTGCGCGCCAGCCGCTCGGCCAGCGCCTGCCGGTCCGTCCCCGGCACGTCGATCCGGACGACCTCGGCCCCGCCCTCGGTGAGGGCCCGGGCGACGCCGTCGACCAGGGGGCGCGCGGCGCCGTCCGCCGGCACCAGCAGCAGCCAGGCGCCGGACAGGGTGACCTCCGGCGCGACGGTCACCGGCTTCCAGGTCACCCGGTAGCGCCACGAGTCCACCGTGGACTCGTCGCGGCGGCGTCGGCGCCACGAGGAGAGCAGCGGCAGCGCGGGGTCGAGGGACCGGGCCGCCGTCTCGTCGATCCGCATGGCGGCGGCCAACGCCTGCGGGTCGGCGCGTTCCACGGCCTCCCAGAAGTGCCGGTCCGCCTCGTCCTGGCCGGCAAGGGCGGGGCCGGTCGTGACCTGCGCCTGCGGCCAGTACCGCTGGCGCTGGAAGGCGTACGTCGGCAGTTCCACCGGCGGGCCGGTGCGGGCGCCCAGGACGGCCGTCCAGTCCACGGGCACGCCGTGCACGTGCAGCCCGGCGAGGACGGTCAGCATCCGGGGCCAACCGCCGGCGTCGGTGTCGTCGGCGGCCACCACGACGGCGTCGTCGACGCCCTGCGCGATCTCCCGCATTCCGGCGGCGAGCACGGGCCCGGTGGCGGCCTCGACGAGGACCTGGTGGCCCTCGTCGAGCAGGGCGCGCACGACCGGGTCGACGTCGACGCCGTCGGCCAGCCCCCGGTACCAGCGGGCGGCGTCGAGGCCGTCGGTGTCGACCCGTCCGCCGGTCGCCGCCGAGTACAGCGGCACCTCGGCCGCCCCGAGGGTGGTCCCGGCCAGCGCGCCCGGGTCGGCGTCGGCCCGGCTGCCGAGGGCGATCGTCCTCGCCGCGTCCTCCAGCGACAGCGCGCCGGCCACGCAGGCGGCCGCGACCTCGCCGTGGGCGTGCCCGACCACGGCGGCGGGCCGGACGCCAAGCGAGCGCCACCAGCGGGCCAGCGAGACCGCCACGGCCCACCGGACGGGGTGCGTCACCCAGGTGTCCGTCGCGGGCGGGGCGCCGTCCGCGCCGCGCAGCACGGCGGTGAGCGACCAGTCCACGTGGGGTGCGAGGGCCGCTTCGCAGGCGGCGATCGAGGCGGCGAACTCCGGCGCCCGGTCCAGCAGCTCGACGGCCGTGGCGGGCCATGGGTCGCCGTGGCCGGGGAAGACGAGGACCGGGTCGCCGCCGCGCAGCGCGGTGCCGGTGACCGTGTCGGGGGTGGCCTCGCCGAGGCGGAGCGACTCCAGGGCCCGCGTCAGGCCGACGGTGTCGCGGCCGAGGACGACGGCGCGGTGCCCGAACGCGGCCCGGGTGGTCGCCAGGGCGTGCGCGACGTCGGCCGGGGCCAGCTCCGGGTGCGCCGCGAGGTGCGCGCCCAGCCGGGCCGCCTGTTCGCGCAGCGCCGGGGCGTCCACGGCGGAGAGCACCAGGGGTACGACGCCGGCGCGCGGACGGTCGGCGGCGCGTGCCTCGACCGGCTCGGCGGGCGGCTGCTCGATGATCACGTGGGCGTTGGTGCCGGAGATGCCGAACGACGACACCGCCGCCCGACGCGGCCGGCCGACCTGCGGCCACGGGGTGGGCTCCGTCGCGAGGGCCACCGCCCCGGCCGTCCAGTCGACGTGCGGCGACGCCTCGTCCACGTGCAGGGTCGCCGGGACGAGGCCGTGCCGCATCGCCATGACCATCTTGATCACACCAGCCACACCGGCAGCCGCCTGCGTGTGCCCGATGTTCGACTTCACCGACCCCAACAACAGCGGCCGGTCCTGCGGACGCTCCTGCCCGTACGTCGCCAGCAGGGCCTGCGCCTCGATGGGGTCGCCGAGGGTGGTCCCGGTGCCGTGCGCCTCGACGGCGTCCACGTCGGCCGGGGTGAGGCGGGCGTTCGCGAGGGCCTGGTGGATCACGCGCTGCTGCGACGGGCCGTTCGGGGCGGTCAGGCCGTTCGAGGCGCCGTCCTGGTTCACGGCCGTGCCCCGCAGGACGGCGTGGATGCGCCGGCCTTCCCGCTGGGCGTCGGAGAGCCGCTGCACGAGCAGGACACCCACGCCCTCGCTCCAGCCGGTGCCGTCGGCCGAAGCGGCGAACGACTTGCAGCGGCCGTCCTGCGACAGGCCCCGCTGCCGGGAGAACTCGATGAACGTCCCCGGCGTCGCCATCACCGTCACGCCACCGGCCAACGCCAGATCACACTCGCCGGAGCGCAACGCCTGCGCCGCGAGGTGCAGCGCCACGAGGCTGGAGGAACAGGCGGTGTCGACGGTGACGGCCGGGCCTTCGAGGCCGAACGTGTACGCCACCCGGCCGGACAGGACGCTGCCCGAGTTGCCGGTGCCGACGTAGCCCTCCACCTCGTCGGCCAGCTCCATGAGCTGGGAGGCGTAGTCGTGGTACATGACGCCGGCGAAGACGCCCGTCCGGCTGCCCCGCAGCCGCTGCGGATCGAGACCGGCGGACTCGAACGACTCCCACGACGCCTCCAGCAGCAGCCGCTGCTGCGGGTCCATCGCCAGGGCCTCGCGCGGCGAGATGCCGAAGAAGCCGGGATCGAACTCGCCGGCGCCGTAGAGGAAACCGCCGTGGCGCGTGTACGACGTGCCGGGGTGGTCGGGGTCGGGGTCGAACAGGCTCTCCAGGTCCCAGCCGCGGTCGGTGGGGAACTCCCCGATGCCCTCGCCGCCGGCGGCCAGTAGCGCCCAGAGCTGGTCGGGCGTCTCGACGCCGCCCGGGTAGCGGCAGGCCATGCCGACGATGGCGATCGGCTCGTCGAATCCGGCCGTGGCCCGCGCCCCGGACGCGGCGGGACCGGCGGCGGCGCCGGCCAGTTCGGCGTGCACGTGGGCGGCGAGCGCCTGGGGCGTCGGGTAGTCGAACACCAGCGTCGAGGGCAGCCGGAGGCCGGTGGCCGCGTTGACGCGGTTGCGCAGGTCGACGGCGGTCAGCGAGTCGAAGCCCAGCTCCCGGAACGCCCGGTCGGCCGGCACGGCCTCCGCGCCGCCGTGCCCGAGCACCTGCGCGACGAGGCCGCGTACCAGCACGTCGATCTGGGCCCGCGCCTCGTCGGCGGCGAGGCCGCTGACGCGGGTCGCCCAGGTGGTGCCCTGTCCCGCCTGGCGGCGCGTCGTGGTCGTACCGACCAGGGCGCGGAGCATCGGCGGCACCAGGCCGGCGCCGGCCGCGGCCCGGAGGGCGGTCAGGTCGATCACGGCCGGTACGAGGGCCGGCCGGTCGGCGGTCAGGGCGGCGTCGAACAGCCGCAGCCCGGTCTCGGCGCTCATCGCGGTGACGCCGCCCCGGGTCGATCGCGCCCGGTCCGCCTCATCGAGGGACGCGCCCATGCCGGGGGTGTCCCACATGCCCCATGCCAGGCTGACGGCCGGCAACCCGAGCTGCCTCCGGTGGACCGCCAACCCGTCCAGGAACGCGTTGCCCGCCGCGTACGCCGACTGGCCCGGCGAGCCGAGCACCCCAGCCACCGACGAGAACACCACGAACAAGTCGAGATCCAGCGACGCCGTCGCCTCGTGCAGGAACCAACCCGCCGACACCTTCGGCGCCAACACTCCGGCGAGGCGCTCGGCCGTCAGCCCTTCCACGATCCCGTCGTCGAGGACACCAGCGGTGTGCACCACGCCCGCCAGGCGTTCCCCGGCGGTGACCTCGGCGACCAGCGCACCGACCTGGTCCCGGTCCGTCACGTCGCAGGCGGCAATCCGTACCGACGCACCCAGCGCCGACAACCGCTCCGACAGCTCGCCAGCGCCCGCAGCCTCCGGACCGCGCCGCGACACCAGCACCAGCGACCGCACGCCGTGCACCGACACCAGGCGCTCCGCCACCAGCGCACCCAACGCACCCGTACCACCGGTCACCAGCACCGCACCGCCACCCACAACCGGCGCCTCCACCGACGCCGAGGCGACCGCGCGCACCAGACGCGGCACAAACACCCCACCCGCACGCACCGCGACCTGACCACCGAACGCCACCGGCTCGTCAGCCACCGAGGCCAGCACACCCAGCAGCCCGGCATCCACGTCACCGTCGACGTCCGCCAACACGATGCGACCCGGGTGCTCCGACTGCGCCGAACGCAGCAGACCCCACACCGCCGCACCGCCCAGGTCGGACACCCGGTCGTCGGCACCCACCGACACCGCGCCCCGGGTCACCACCACCAGCCGCGACTCCGCCAGCGCGTCCGCCGCCAGCCAGGACCGGACGGTCGCCAGCACGGCCGTGGTCGCCGCGCGTACCGCGTCGGGGTCGTTGTCGGCGGCGTCCGCCGGCAGGTCGGCGTCCTCGTCGTGCGCCCCACGGTGGACCGGAAGGGTCCCCGTCCCGACGCGGTCGGGTCGGCGCAGGCTGCCCGCCGGCACCAGCAGCAGGCGCGGCGCCACGCCCGACGATCCGGCGGCGGCCGCGGTCACCGCCTCGACGTCGGCGAACGCCGGCAGGTCGGCGGCGGCGGGCGAGCCCACCAGCGCCCACCCGGAGACGTCCCCGGCCGGGGTGACCTCCTGGGCCTGCCAGGCGACCTCGAACAGCGACCGGGCCGACGCGTCCGGGGACGACGAGACCCCGGTCAGCTCCCGCAGCGCCAGGGAGTCCACCGACACCACGGCCGCACCCGACTCGTCGCACGCGACCAGGCGCACCGCCGAGCCCGCGCGCGACAGCCGCACCCGCAGCACCCGCGCACCCGAGGCGTGCACCTGCACACCCTCGAACGCGAACGGCACCCGCGCCCCGCCCGAACCCTCCGCACCGGGCAGCAGCCCGATCGGGTGCAGGGCGGCGTCCAGCAGCGCCGGGTGCACCCCGAAGCCCGCCGCGTCGCCCGCCACCTCGTCCGGCAACGCCACCTCGGCGAACACCTCGTCGCCGCCGGTCGTCCACACCCGGCGCAGCCCCCGGAACACCGGCCCGTACGCCAGGCCGCGCTCGGCCAGCGCCGGGTACCAGCCCGCCACGTCCACCTCGGCCGCGCCGGCCGGCGGCCACTCCCCCACGCCCGGCTCGTCGGCCGTCGCCGGCTCCAGCACGCCCTCCGCGTGCCGGACCCACTCCGGGTCGACGGTCTCCTCCGGCTGGGAGTGCACGGTCACCGACCGGGTGCCCGCGTCGTCGGCCGCGCCGACGCGCACCTGCACCCGCACCGCGCCGGCCTCCGGCAGCACCAGCGGCGCGGCCACGGTCAACTCCCGCACCCGCGACGCGCCCACCTCGTCGCCCGCCCGCACCGCCAACTCCACCAGGGCGGCGCCCGGCACGATCACCACGCCGGAGACCGAGTGGTCGGCGAGCCACGCGTGCGTCGACGTGGACAGGCGGCCGGTCAGCACCACCATGTCCTCGCCGGCCACGGAGACGGCCGCGCCGAGCAGCGGGTGCCCGGCCGCCCCGAGGCCAGCCCCGGAGACGTCCGTCCACCGGCCCGCCGGCTCCAGCCAGTAGCGCTGGTGCTGGAAGGCGTACGTCGGCAGGTCCAGGTGCCGACCGCCGGCCCGGTCGAGCAGGTCGGCCCACCCGACGGTCACGCCGTGCACGTGCAGCAGCGCGAGGGCCTCCAGGAGGGCCTGCGGCTCAGGCCGGTCGTGGCGCGACACCGGGGCCAGCAGGGGCGCGGTGTCCTCCTCCGCCCGCTCGGCGAGGCAGTTCTGCGCCATGGCGGTCAGGACGCCGTTCGGCCCCACCTCCAGGTAGGTGTCGACCTCCTCGGCGCGCAGGCAGTCGACGGCGTCGGCGAAGCGCACGGTGCCGCGTACGTGGCGCACCCAGTAGCCCGGGTCGCAGAGCTGGTCGGCGTCGGCGACGCGGCCGGTCAGGTTCGACACCACCGGGATCGTCGGCGGCCGGAACGTCAGCCCCTCGGCGACGGCCGCGAACTCGGCCAGCATCGGGTCCATCCGCGCGCTGTGGAAGGCGTGGCTGACCCGCAGCCGGCGGGTCTGCACGCCCCGCTCGGACCACACCCGCTGGACCTCGTCGAGGGCCTCGACGTCGCCCGCCACCACCACGGCGGCGGGGCCGTTCACGGCGGCCACGTCCAGCCGGCCGGGCAGCCCGGCGAGGGAGGCGGCAACGGCGGCCTCGTCGGCCGCCACGGCGAGCATGCCGCCGCCCGCCGGCAGGGCCTGCATGAGCCTGCCCCGCGCGGCGACCAGCGCGCACGCCTCGGCCAGGGAGAGCACGCCCGCCACGTGCGCCGCCGCGATCTCGCCGATGGAGTGCCCGGCCACCAGGTCCGGCGCGACCCCGAACGACTCGACGAGCCGGAACAGGGCCACCTCGACGGCGAACAGGCCCGCCTGGGTGAAGACCGTCTGGTCCAGCAGCTCCGCCTCGGGCGTGCCCGCCCCGGCGAACAGCACCTCGCGCAGCGCGCGCGGCAGCAGCGGGTCGAGGTGCCCGCACGCCTCGTCGAGGGCGGCGGCGAAGACCGGGAAGGCCGCGTACAGCTCGCGACCCATGCCGGCGCGCTGCGCGCCCTGACCCGAGAAGAGGAAGGCCACCCGGCCGCGCGGGGCCGACGCGCCGGTGGTGACGGCGCCGGTCGGCTCGCCGGCGGCGAGGGCCCGCAGCCCGGCGAGCAGGTCGTCCGCGTCGCCCGCCAGGACGACCGCGCGGTGTTCGAGCCCCGCGCGGTTGACCGAGGAGGCCGCGACGTCCAGCGGGCGCAGGGAGTCGACGCGGGCGAGGTGGTCGGCCCAGCGGCCGGCCTGCCCGGCGAGCGCCTCGGGCGTACGGGCGGAGAGGAACACCGGGGCGAGCGGGAGCGCCACCGGCGCGTCGGCGGCGGTCGGGGCCTCGTCCGTGGACGGGGCGTCGTCGACGGGCGCCTCCTCCAGGATGACGTGCGCGTTCGTACCGCTGATGCCGAACGACGACACGGCGGCCCGGCGCGGCCGGTCGGTGCCCGACCACGGGCGTGCCTCGGTCAGCAGCGACACCTGCCCGGCGGACCAGTCGATGTGCGGGGACGGCTCGTCGACGTGCAGGGTGGCGGGCATGGTGCGGTGCCGGATCGCCTCGATCATCTTGATCAGTCCGGCGGCGCCCGCGGCGGCCTGGGTGTGGCCCAGGTTCGACTTGACCGAGCCCAGCCAGAGCGGCCCGCCCTCGCCCCGGTCCTGCCCGTACGTGGCCAGCAGCGCCTGCGCCTCGATCGGGTCGCCGAGGGTGGTGCCGGTGCCGTGCGCCTCGACCACGTCGACGTCGGCCGGGGACAGCCGGGCGTTCGCGAGGGCCTGCCGGATCACCCGCTCCTGCGACGGGCCGTTCGGGGCGGTGAGCCCGCTGCTGGCGCCGTCCTGGTTGACGGCGCTGCCCCGGACCACGGCGAGGATGCGCCGGCCGTCGCGGCGGGCGTCGGAGAGCCGCTGCAACAGCAGCACGCCGACGCCCTCGGACCAGCCGGTGCCGTCGGCGGCGGCGGCGAACGACTTGCACCGGCCGTCCGAGGCAAGGCCCCGCTGGCGGGAGAAGTCGGCGAAGGTGCCCGGGGTGGACATGACCGTCACGCCGCCGGCGAGCGCGAAGTCGCAGTCGCGCTGGCGCAGCGCCTGCGTCGCGAGGTGCACGGCGACCAGCGACGACGAGCAGGCCGTGTCCACCGTGACCGCCGGGCCCTCGAGCCCGAAGGTGTACGCCACCCGCCCGGACACCACGCTGCCGGAGTTGCCGGTGCCGATGTAGCCCTCGACGCCGTCGGGCAGGTCCAGCACCCGCGACGCGTAGTCGTGGTACATCACCCCGGCGAAGACGCCGGTCCGGCTGCCGCGCAGCCGCTGCGGGTCGATGCCGGCGTGCTCGAACGCCTCCCAGGAGGTCTCCAGCAGCAGCCGCTGGTGGGGGTCCATCGCCAGGGCCTCGCGGGGGCTGATGCCGAAGAAGCCCGGGTCGAACTGCGGCGCGTCGTAGAGGAAGCCGCCCTGGCTGCTGGTCGACGTGCCCGGGTTGTCCGGGTCGACGTTGAAGAGCCGCTCCAGGTCCCAGCCCCGGTCGGCCGGGAAGTCGCCCACCCCGTCGCCGCCCCGGTCGACGAGGTCCCACAGCTCGGCCGGGCTGGACACGCCGCCCGGGAACCGGCACGCCATCCCGATGACGGCCATCGGCTCGCGGTCCTTGGCCTCCACCTCGCGCACCCGCCGACGCGCGTCGCGCAGGTCGGCAGTCGCACGCCGGAGGTAGTCGAGGAACTCTGCCTCAGTGGGCATCGGGCCACTCCGTATCGGGGTTCGAGGTGTGCGACATGCCGGATCAGGCCGAGCCGAACTCTTCGTCCAGCAGGCTGAAGATCTCCTCGGCGGAGGCCGACTCGAGGCTGGCGCCCTCGTCGGCGGCGGAGTCCGCACCGGACTCGGTGTAGGTCCACAGGGAGAGCAGTTCACGCAGCCGGGCGCCGACGGCGGCCCGGTCGGTGTCGGCCGAGGCCACCGCCCGCATGGCGTGCTCCAGCTTGTTCAGCTCGCCGAGCACCGTCAGCGCGGAGGTGCTCCGCTCCGCCAGCAGCGCGCCCCGCAGGTACTCGACCAGCGCGGCCGTGGTCGGCCGGTCGTAGATCAGCGTGGACGGCAGCCGCAGCCCGGTGGCCGCGTTGAGCCGGTTGCGGAACTCGACGGCGGTCAGCGAGTCGAAGCCCAGCTCGACGAAGCCGCGCTCGACGTCGATCGAGCGGATCGACGCGTAGCCGAGGACCGCCGCGGCGTGGGTGCGGACCAGGTCGGAGAGCACCTGGTCGCGGTCGGCCTCCGCCGTGGCGGCGAGGGTCTCCCGCAGCGCCTCGGCCGGATCGCGTTCGGCGGCCCGGGCCGCGCCGGTCGTCGCCGGCCGCACCAGCGACCGCAGCACCGGCGGCACCGCCGCCGGACCGTGCCGGCCGATCAGGGCGAGGTCCAGGTTGACCGGTACGACCACCGGCTCGGCGAAGCGCAGCGCCTCGCTGAACAGGTCCATGCCCTCGTCGGCGCCGAGCGGCACGAAGCCGCCCCGGTTCATCCGGGCCTCGTCGACGTGCCCGGTCTGGCCGTCGCCGGTGTCGTTGACCCACGGCCCCCAGGCCAGCGAGAGCGCCGGGAGTCCCCGGTCGCGCCGGTGCTGGGCGAGGGCGTCGAGGAAGCAGTTCGCCGCCGCGTGGTTGGCCTGCCCGGGGCCGCCGAAGAGGCCGGCCGCCGAGGAGAAGAGCACGAACGCGGCCAGGTCCAGCTTCTCGGTCAGCTCGTGCAGGTGCCAGGCCGCGTCGACCTTGGGGCGCAGCACGGTGTCGAAGCGGTCCGGGGTGAGCGCGGGCAGGACGCCGTCGTCGAGCACCCCGGCGGCGTGCACCACGCCGGTCAGCGGCAGGTCGGCGGGGATCTGGTCGACCAGCAGGGCGAGCGCGTCGCGGTCGGTGACGTCGCAGCCGACCACCCGGGCGGTGGCGCCCAGTCCGGCCAGCTCGTCGACCAGCGCGGCGACGCCCGGGGCGTCCGCCCCGCTGCGGCTGACCAGCAGCAGGTGCCGTACGTCGTGCCGGGTCACCAGCCGTCGCGCCACGAGCCGCCCGAGCAGGCCGGTCGCCCCGGTCACCAGGACGGTGCCGGCGGCCAGGTCGGGGCCGGACGCCTCGGCCGGGGGCGGGCCGAGCCGGGCCAGCCGGGGCACCCGGAGCTGGCCGGCGCGTACCGCGAGCTGGGGTTCGCCCGTGGCCAGGGCCGCCGGCAGCAGCGCGGCGGCCGAGGCGTCGTCGTCGACGTCGAGGAGCACGATCCGGTCGGGGTTCTCCGACTGGGCGGAACGCAGCAGGCCCCAGGCGGTGGCGGCCGGCACGTCGGCGATCCGCTCGTCCGGGTCGACCCGGACCGCGCCGCGGGTGACCACCACCAGCCGGGCGGCGGTGAGGGACTCCTCGGCGAGCCACTGCTGGGCCAGCGCGAGCATGCGGTGGGCGACGCGGTGCGCCTGGCGGGCCGGGTGCGGCTCGTCGGCGGCGGGTCCGACGCAGGTCACCACCACCGCGTCGGGCACCGGACCGCCCGCGCGCACCTCGGCGACCAGCGCGGAGAGGTCCGGGTGCCGGTCGGCGCCGGGCCAGTCGTCGCCGAGGGCGACGAGCCGGGACGTGCCGTCGGCGCGGCCGGTGGCGGGGGCGACCCAGTCGAGGCGGTGCAGGGACCGGCTGGCCGACCGGCGGGCGGCGCTGAGCTGCTCGCCGGAGATGGGCCGCAGGACCAGACCGTCGACGGAGGCGACCGGGGTGGCGCCGGTGTCGGTGATGGTCAGGGCCACGGATGAGGCGTCGGTGGCGCGCAGCCGGATCCGCAGCTCGCGGGCGCGGGTGGGCCGGATGGTCACGCCCGACCAGGTGAACGGCAGGCCCGGGCGGATGTCGGGGCCGCCCGCGGCGCCCGACGCGCCACCGGCGGGGTCGCCGGCCGTGGCGTCGGTGGCGCCCGCCGTGGCGCTGGCGCCGATGGCGTGCAGCGCCGCGTCCATCAGGGCCGGGTGCACCGAGAAGGCCGTGGTGTCGGTGGACGCGTCGGCGTCCAGGGCGACCTCGGCGAGGATGTCCGGGCCCGACCGCCAGGCGGCGCGCAGCGCCCGGAAGGCCGGGCCGTAGTGGTAGCCCTGGGCGGCGAGCCGGGCGTAGAGCCCGTCGAGGGCGATCGGCTCGGCGTCGGCGGGCGGCCACACGGCAGCCGGCGCGGGCTCCGGGTCGACGGTGTCGGCGAGCTGGCCGGAGGCGTGCCGCTGCCAGGCGCGGGAACCGTCGGGTCCGGTGTCGTCGTCGCGCCGGGTGTGGATGGCGACGGGCCGGTGCCCGGTCTCGTCCGGCGGGCCGACGCGGACCCGCAGGTCGATTCCTCCCTCGGTGGGGATCGCCAGCGGCGCCTCCAGGTTCAGCTCGGCGACGGTCGCCGCGCCGGCCTGCCGGCCGGTCCAGGACGCCAGCTCCACCAGCGCCGTCCCGGGCAGCAGCACCGTGCCCAGCACGGCGTGGTCGGCCAGCCAGGGGTGGGTGGCGAGGGTGATCCGGCCGGTGAACAGCAGCCCCTCGTCGCCGGGCAGGTCGGCCACCGCGCTGAGCAGCGGGTGGTCGACCACGTCGAGGCCCACGGCGGGCAGGACCGAGCGGTGCGCGCCGGTGCGCTCCAGCCAGTAGCGGTTCCGGTCGAAGGCGTACGTGGGCAGGTCGACCGGCTCGGCCTCGGGCAGCAGCCGGCGGTGGTCCACCGTCAGACCCAGGGTGTACGCGGTGGCGAGGCCGGTCAGCAGCCGGGTGGCTGCGTCGGCCGACCCGGCGAGGGTGTCCAGGACGTGGCCGGTGACGCCGGTCGCGTCGAGGACGGCGGCGACCCGGTCGGTCAGCGCCGGCTCCGGCGAGATCTCCACGAAGGTCACGTGTCCGGCGCCGACGGCGGCGCGCAGGGCGGCGTCGAGCTGCTCCGGCCGGGCCGCCTCGTCGGTGCCCGGACCGGCCGGGTGCGCGGCCCCGGAATCGGCCGGGGCGTCGGCGCGGAGGTCGGCCCAGTGGTCGGCGCCGAGGGTGGCCGCGTCGGCCCAGTCCCCGGTGAGCGTGGAGGCCAGCCGGGCGGTCCCGGGCTGCGGGGCGAGCCCCGCCAGGGCGACGCGGAGACCGTCGGGGTCCAGCTCGCCCGCGGCGGCCCGGGCCCGCAGCGCCACCGTCCGGGCGGCGTCGGACAGGGACAGCAGGCCCGCCACGTGGGCGGCCACGACCTCGCCGTCGCCGTCGCCGACGACCGCGGCCGGGGTGAGCCCGGCGTGCCGCCAGACGGCGGCGAGCGCCACCCCGACGGCGAACAGCACGGGCCGGGCCAGCTCCGGCCGCTCGCCCCAGGAGGCGTCCGCGCCGGTCAGCAGGGCGGCCGGGTCGACGTCGACCCAGGGGGCGAGGGCCTGCCGGCACTCGGCGAGGGCGTCGTCGAAGACCGGACAGCGGCCCACGAGTCCGGCCGCCGCGCCCGCCGGGGCGGCGCCCGGGAAGACGAACACCGGGCCGGCGCCGTGGTTGGCGACGGTGCCGGTCAGCACGTTGCCGGCCGGGGTGCCGGCGGCGAGCGCGTCCAGGCCGGCCAGCAGCTCGCCGGGGGTCGCGCCGAGCACCGCGGCACGCCTGTCGAACGCCGAGCGGGTCGCGGCGAGGGACCAGCCGACCGCCGCCGGGGCGAGGCCGGGGTGGGCCCGCAGGTGCCGGGCCAGCCGGGACGCCTGCGCGGCCAGGGCCGAGGTCGAACGGGCCGAGACCGGCCACACCACCACGTCGGCGGCGACCAGCCCGGCGGCGTGTTCCCGCGCCTCCGCGCCAGCGGCCAGCGGCGTCGGGGCGTCGGCCGCCTCGGCGTCGGCGGGCGCGTCGATGGGCAGCTCGACGACCACGTGGGCGTTGGTGCCGGAGATGCCGAACGAGGAGACCGCCGCGCGGCGGGGCCGGTCGACCGCCGGCCACGGCCGGGACCGGGTCACCAGCTCCACGTCGCCGGCCGACCAGTCGATGTGCGGCGACGGCTCGTCCACGTGCAGCGTCGCCGGGACGGTGCCCTCCCGCATCGCCAGGATCATCTTGATCACGCCGGCCACGCCGGCGGCGGCCTGCGCGTGGCCCATGTTCGACTTCACCGAGCCCAGCAGCAGCGGGCCCGCGTCGCCCCGGTCCTGCCCGTACGTCGCGAGCAGCGCCTGCGCCTCGATCGGGTCGCCGAGGACGGTGCCGGTGCCGTGGGCCTCGACGACGTCCACGTCGGTGACCGCCAGCCGGGCGCTGGCGAGCGCCTGCCGGATCACCCGCTGCTGGGAGGGGCCGTTGGGGGCGGTCAGGCCGTTCGACGCGCCGTCGGAGTTCACGGCGGAGCCGCGTACGACGGCGAGGATGCGCCGGCCCTGCCGGCGGGCGTCGGAGAGCCGCTGCACGAGCAGCATGCCGACGCCCTCGGACCAGCCGGTGCCGTCCGCCGTGGCGGCGAAGGACTTGCACCGCCCGTCGGAGGCGAGGCCGCCCTGGCGGGAGAACTCCTGGAACGCCGTGGGGGTGGCCATCACGGCCACGCCGCCGGCCAGCGCCAGGTCGCACTCGCCGCGCCGCAGCGCCGCCCCGGCGAGGTGCAGCGCCACCAGCGACGAGGAGCAGGCGGTGTCGACGGTGACGGCGGGTCCCTCCAGCCCGAGGGCGTACGCGACCCGGCCGGAGATCACGCTGTGCGCGGCACCGGTCATCAGGTAGCCCTCGACGCCCTCGGGGACCTCGGTCAGCCCGGTGCCGTAGCCGGAGGTGGAGGCGCCCACGAAGACGCCCGTACGGGTGCCGCGCAGCGTCGCCGGGTCCACCCCGGCCCGCTCCAGCGCCTCCCAGGACGTCTCCAGGGCGAGCCGCTGCTGCGGGTCCATGGCGAGGGCCTCGCGGGGCGAGATCTCGAAGAAGGCGGGGTCGAAGTCCGCCACGTCGTAGAGGAAGCCGCCCGCCGGGGGGTGCGTCCCCTCCGCCGGCTCGGGGATCTCCCAGCCCCGGTCGGTGGGGAACGGCGAGATGGCGTCCACCCCGTCGGCGACCAGCCGCCAGAACGCCTCCGGCCCGTCGATGCCGCCGGGGTAGCGGCAGGCCATCCCGACGATCGCGACGGGCTCGTCGGCGTCGACGACGACGGTCTGCGGGGCGTCGGCCGGAGCGGCGCCGGAGACCAGTTCGCGCAGGTGTGCGGCCAGCTCGGCGGGGGTCGGGTAGTCGAAGACCAGCGTGGTGGGCAGCCGCAGGCCGGTGGCCGCGTTCAGCCGTCCCCGGAAGTCCACGGCGGTCAGCGAGTCGAAGCCGAGGTCCTTGAACGGGCGTCCGCGCAGCTCGTCGGGCGTGGCGTGCCCCAGCACCGCGGCGGTCTGCTCGTTGACCAGCCGCAGCAGCTCCCGCTCCTGCTCCGCCGCCGGCAGCGCCGCGAGGTGGCGCAGCGGCGCGGCGACCCCGCCCGTGGGCGCGGCGGCCTCCTCCTCCTGCGCGACGAGCGCCCGCACCTGCGGCACGCCGCCCAGGAACGGGCTGGGCCGGGCCACGGTGAACGCGGGGTGGAACCGGCTCCAGTCGACGTCGGCGACGGTCACGCAGGGCGTCGGGCGGCGCAGCGCCCGGTCGAGGGCGACGAGCGCCTTCTCCGGGTCGATCGGCGGCAGGCCCATCCGGTTGAGCTGCTCGGTGGCCACGTTCTCGGCGGCCATGCCGTGTTCGCCGCCCCAGGCCGTCCAGGAGACGGCGGTGGCCGGCAGGCCCCGGTCGCGCCGGTTGACGGCCAGGGCGTCCAGCAGGGAGTTGCCGGCGCCGTAGGCGCACTGCCCGGCGCTGCCCCACACGCCGGAGATGGAGGAGAACATGACGAACGCGCCGAGGTCGCGCTCGGCGAGGCAGGCGTCGAGGTGCAGGGCGCCGAGCACCTTGCCCGCGACGACGTGGGAGAACTCGTCGAGGGTGGTGTCGGTCAGCGGGGTGAGCTGGTCGGTGCCGGCGGCGTGCACGACCGCGGTCAGGTCGGGCAGCGCGTCCACCAGGTCCGCCACGGAGCGCCGGTCGGTGACGTCGCAGGTGGCGACGGTGACCCGCCCGTCGGCGCCGTACCGGTCGACCAGGTCCGCCACGCCCGGGGCGGCGGTGCCCCGGCGGCTGGCCAGGACCACCCGCCCGGCGCCGCGGCCGAGCAGCCAGCGGGTGACGTGGCCGCCGAGGGCGCCGGTGCCGCCGGTGACCAGGACGGTGCCGGAGCACCAGTCGCCGGTGGGGGGCTCGTCCGCCGCCGGCGGGGCCGGGGTGAGCCGGCGGGCCCAGGTCCCGCCGGGCCGGACGGCCACCTGGTCCTCGCCGACGTGACCGGCCAGCACGGCGGCGAGCCGCCGGGTGGTGGCGTCGTCGACGGTGGCCGGCAGGTCGACCAGGCCGCCCCAGCGGTGCGGCTGCTCGACGGCCGCCGCGCGGCCGAGGCCCCAGACCTCGGTCTGCAACGGGTGCGCGACCCGGTCGCCCGGGGCCGCCGCGACCGCGCCGCTGGTGACGCACCACAGCGGCGCCACCAGGTCCAGGTCGGTCATCGCCTGGACCAGGGCGAGGGTGCTGGCCGCGGCGAGGGTCACGCCGGGGTGCTCGGCCAGCAGCCGGTCCTGGCCGGCGACCACGGCGAGCACGCCGTCGACCGGCCGGCCGTCGAGGAGGTCCCGCAGCCGGGCGGTGAGCGCCGCGCGGTCGAGGTCCGCCGCGCCGACGCGCAGCACCAGCGGCTCGTCGTCGCCGAAGAGCCCGGCCAGGCCGTCGGCCCACGCCGGCGCGTCGTCGGCCGGCAGCACGACCAGCCAGCGGCCCGCCGGGCCGTCGCCGTCCTCGACCGGCACGGGCTGCCAGGTCACCTGGTACGACCAGCCGTCCACGAGGGAGCGTTCCCGCCGGGAGCGGCGCCAGGAGGTGAGTACGGGCAGGGCCGGCAGCAGCGCCTGGACCTGCTCGTCGTCGTCGCCCAGTTCGCCGCGCAGCGTGTCGACGTCCGCCTGCTCCAGGGCGGTCCAGAACTCGTCGTCGCCGTCCGCCGACACGGTGTCGGGGGCGGCGGGCGGCGGCTCGGGCCAGAAGCGCTGCCGGCGGAAGGCGTACGCGGGCAGGGGCACCCGCGCGGTGTCGGCGCCGGCGAACAGCTCCGCCCAGCCGACCTCGACCCCACCGACGTGCAGCTCGGCGAGGGCGGTGAGGGCGGAGGCGGGCTCGGGGCGGTCGCGGCGCAGCAGCGCCACGGCGGCGGTGTCGTCGTCGGCGCCGGCGGCGGTCAGGACGTCGCGGGCCAGCGCGGTGAGCACGCCGCTGGGGCCGACCTCCAGGAACGTACGCACACCCAGGGCGCGCAGCTGGTCGACGCCGTCGGCGAACCGGACGGCCTCCCGCACGTGCCGCACCCAGTACTCGGCGGTGCGGATCTCGTCGGGGTCGGCGACCGTGCCGGTCAGGTTCGACACGATCGGCAGCGTCGGCGGGTGCAGTTCCAGCCCGCGCACCACGGCGGCGAACTCGGCGAGCATGGGTTCCATCAGCGGGCTGTGGAAGGCGTGGCTGACCCGCAGCGGCCTGGTGCGTACGCCCTGGTCGGCCCAGCGGCGTTCGAGTTCCTCGACGGCGTCGGCCGCGCCGGAGACGACCACGGCGGTGGGCCCGTTGACGGCGGCCACGGCGACCCGGTCCTCGACGCCGGCCAGGGCGGCCCGGACGGCGTCGGCGGGGAGCTGGACGGCCAGCATCGCGCCGCCGGCCGGCAGGGCCTGCATCAGCCGGCCCCGGGCGGCGACGAGGGTGGCGGCGTCGGGCAGCGACAGCACGCCGGCCGCGTGCGCGGCGGAGAGCTCGCCGATCGAGTGGCCGAGCAGGACGTCCGGGACGATCCCCCAGCTCTCCAGGAGCCGGAACAGCGCGACCTCGACGGCGAACAGGCCGGCCTGGGTGTAGAGGGTCTGGTTGAGCAGCCCGGCGGCCTCGTCGCCCTCGGGCGCGAAGAGCACCGGGGTGAGCGGGCGGGGCAGGTGCCGGTCCAGCTCGGCGCAGACCTCGGCGAGCGCCCGGCCGAAGACGGGGACCGCGGCGGCCAGCTCGCGGCCCATGCCGCTGCGCTGCGCGCCCTGGCCGGAGAAGAGTAACGCGAGCTTGCCGCCGCGCGGGCCGGCGCCGGTGACCAGGCCCGGGGCGTCGCCGCCGGTGGCGAGCGCGCGCAGGCCGTCGGCCAGGCCGGCGCGGTCGGCGGCGAGCAGCACGGCCCGGTGCTCGAGGCTGGCCCGGGTACGCGCCGACGACCAGCCGACGTCGGTCAGCCGCAGCTCGGGGCGGTCGTCGAGCCAGTCGGCCCAGCGGGTCGCCTGCGCGGCCAGGGACCCGGCGTCGCGGGCGGAGACCAGCACCGGCACGAGGCCGGCCCCGTCGACCGGGGCGGTGTCGGCGGCGGCCGGCACGGCGACCGGATCGGTCGCGGCGGCGCCGTCCGGGGCGTCCACGGGGGCCGGGTCGGCGGCGGGCGCCTCCTCGATGATCACGTGGGCGTTGGTGCCGCTCATGCCGAAGGAGGAGATGCCCGCGCGGCGGGGCTGCTCCCCGGCGGGCCACGGCTGCGGCTCGGTCGCCAGCGACACCGCGCCGGCCGTCCAGTCCACGTTGGGGGTGGGCTCGTCGACGTGCAGCGTCGCCGGCACGGTCTCGTGCCGCAGCGCCATCACCATCTTGATCACCCCGGCCACGCCGGCGGCAGCCTGGGTGTGCCCGATGTTCGACTTGACCGAGCCGAGCCAGAGCGGCCGGTCCGGCTGCCGGCCCTGCCCGTACGTCGACAGCAGCGCCTGCGCCTCGATGGGGTCGCCGAGGGTGGTGCCGGTGCCGTGCGCCTCCACGACGTCGACCTGCTCGGGCGCGAGCCGGGCGCTGGCCAGCGCCTGGAGCACGACCCGCTGCTGGGACGGGCCGTTGGGGGCGGTCAGCCCGTTGCTCGCGCCGTCCTGGTTGACCGCGCTGCCGCGCACGACCGCGAGGACGGGGTGGCCGTTGCGCCGCGCGTCGGAGAGCCGCTCGACGAGCAGCAGGCCGACCCCCTCGCCCCAGGCGGTGCCGTCGGCGGCGGCGGCGAACGACTTGACCCGGCCGTCCATGGCCAGGCCGCGCTGGCGGCTGAAGCCGATGAAGGCGGACGGGGTGGACATGACGGTGGCCCCGCCGGCGAGCGCCAGGGTGCACTCCCCCTGCCGCAGCGCCTGGCAGGCCAGGTGCAGGGCGACCAGCGACGACGAGCAGGCGGTGTCGACGGTGACGGCGGGGCCCTCGATGCCGAGCGCGTACGAGATCCGGCCGGACACGACGCTGGCCGCGGTGCCGGTGAGGATGTAGCCCTCGGTGCCGGGCGGCGGCTGCTGGAGCAGGCCCACGTAGTCCTGGCCGGTGGTGCTGGCGAACACCCCCACCTGGTGGCCGCGCAGCGCCGAGGGGTCGAGCCCGGCGTGCTCGAACGCCTCCCAGGCGGCCTCCAGCAGCAGCCGCTGCTGCGGGTCCATGGCGAGCGCCTCGCGCGGCGAGATGCCGAAGAACGCGGCGTCGAACTCGGTGGCGGAGTCGATGAAGCCGCCCTCGGCGACGTACGACGTGCCGGGGTGGTCGGGGTCCGGGTGGAACAGCCGCGCCAGGTCCCAGCCGCGGTCGGCGGGGAACGCGGAGAAGGCGTCGCGGCGGGAGTCGACGAGCTCCCACAGCTCCTCGGGCGAGCTCACCCCGCCCGGGAACCGGCAGGCCATGCCGACGATGGCGATCGGCTCCCGGTTGGCCGCCTCAAGCTCGCCGAGCTTCCTCCTGGTCTGGTGAAGGTCCGCCGTCACCCATTTCAGGTACTCCCGGAGCGTATCTTCAGTCGCCATTGACGCCACCTCTTCGGGCCGGAAAGAAACAGGCGGCCCAATACCGTCCACAGACGCCACAAGCCGCGAAGATCTAAGCCCATTCAGCCGACCACGAATTGCCAGACAAAAAGCGTTTCAGCCCCCACCAGGTCTTACGCGCCGGACGAAAGGTAATTGTCGCCGGACTGCGGTCACAACCCCTAGCGTGCCCCTACGGGTGCCCCTAGCCCGTGTTTCGTTAGGGACTGCCGGGCGGGGAGGTGGGCCCAGCGTGGCGGTGATCGATAAGAGCGGCGCTCCGGCAGATCGGTTAGCGGCCGAGGGAATCGACGACCGACCGGAGACCTGGCGCCAGGGTAGCGGCTGCGAGGCGGCCTGGCGTGCACGACGCCCGGTGGGCGAGGCTGCGGCTCGTCCGGCCTGCGGGTGCCGGGCCGAGGGCATCCGCCATATCGGACGAAACGGCAGATCGTCGACGGGGTCCGGTGGGCCGTCCCCGCCGTCGTCCGGCTCGCCGACCACCTCGATGCCGGCCATCCGACGGTCCGGACCGGGCCCGGGGCGGGATGAGCCCGAGGTGTACGCGCCGTGGCGGACCTCGTACCGCTGGTTCGGCGCCGGTGTGGCGTGGCCACCGGGGCACGGGCTGGCCCGCGGCCCCGGGACGGTCGACCGCCGGGACACGCCTCGCCTGCGAGCAGGGCCGCAAGCATCCCGGGCAGGGCGGCCAGGACACCCACCGGAAGGCCGAGAAATCCAGCGGTGGGCGGCCGCCCCGCGTGAACCGCCGTCGACTACCGCCTGCGACGCGCCGCGGAATGGGCCGTCACACGTGCTGCGAAGCCACCGGCACTGTCGTCGTCACCAGACCAATGGCCCGAGCCGCAGCAGCGGGATTGTCACGGAAACCCACTAGTACTGCATCACGCAATAGACGACAGTCGGATGCGTGAACCGGTACCAGCGGTTCCACCGGTAGTCCCGTGTGCAGTTTCTGTCGTTGGCCGCCCCTGGGACGATGTCGACGATGTGCACCGTGCCCTTTGCCTTGCACTTCGACGCGCCGACGATCCAGCCATTGCCCTTCGGGAATTTGTAGCAGTAGTTGCGCACCAGATGGCGCTCGAGACACAGGCGGTAGCCGTCTTCCCCGATGTACGCGGACTTGGGATCAGCGCACGCGCCCTGGTCGTAGTCCACCGACACCACCCGATAGGTGCCCCGCGTGCCGTTGCAGTTGCCGACACCCAGGAAGTCGCCGTCCTCGCTGACGACGATGCACTGCCCGATCTTCGCGGGCGGCGGTGGTGGTGGGGCCGCTTCGGTCGTGGGCGGCGGCTCCGGCGGAGCGTACGTCTCCCGCGTGGACGGTGGTGGGGGTGTCGTCGGCGACGGCACGGGAGGGGTTCCGTCCGCGACGGCCACCGGCCGGCCGTCGTCGCCCCTGTTGGCGACGACCAGCGCACCGGCCGCGACCACGCAGGTCCCGAGCAGGCACAGCGCCAGCACCCCGGCGATGACACCGATGATGAGAGGTCCGTTGTTCTTCGGCGGCGGCGCCGGTGGCAGCGGTGGCGGTGGCGGTGGTGGCGATGCCGGTGGCGGTGGCGGTGGCGGTGGCGCCGCGTTGCCGGGTCCCGGTGGGGTAGCACCCTGGTCGTCAGGCACGTCGGACGTCGGAGGCAGCGTCACCCGGGCAGTGTGGCACAGCTCCACTAGGGACGGCCAAATCTCCTGCCCGGGCCTGAGTTACCGCTGGCCGGCGGCCGGCGGAACCGGAGGGGCTTCCGTCCTCAGATCGCGAATCCGCTGCCGCAGCGTGTCTTCGGTCCCCGGCGGCGGCGGGTCGCCCCGGTGGCGGCGCCATCTGGCGAATGCCAGGTCCAGTTGCGCGGAGTGCAGACGCTTCATCCGCGTGTAGGCCGGACGGTCACCACGCAGGAGTGCCTGTAGCCGCATCCGGAGACGCAGCGACGGATTCACCAGTACGGGCACCTCGGTCCGGGTGATCGCGCCGCGCGGGTCGCACGCCTCACCCCGGAGCTGCCGATGCAGTGACCTGGTTTCCTGGCGCAGAGCGATGACGATGAGAAACAGCAGGATGGCGAACGCCGGCCCCTTGAGCACGATGAGGTTCAGCGGCTGCACAACGAACAACTGGAGCGTGGAATTGTCGGACTCCCAGTACAGGCGGCCCATTGCAAAGATGTCCCAGATCAGGTGGGCCGCGATGGCGACGGCGAAGCCGCTGCCAACGCAGACCGCCCGCCGTCGCCAGTCGCGGAACTGCATGGCGAGTCCGATGCCGGCGCCGATGATCCCCGTGTAGGTGGCATGGCTGACCAGGAGCCCGGTGACCTGCCGGTACCAGTGCTGGTAGAGCACGGCGCCGAAGTCCCCGGTCATGTAGGACATCGACTCGGCGAACTGGAAGCCGATTCCGACGCAGGCGCCGATGACGATGCCACCGAGCATGCCGTCGACGCGCCGCCAGGCGAGCAGGACGACCACGAGGACCCCGGCGCCCTTGCCCAGTTCCTCGGGGACCGCGGCGGCGGCCGCGTGACTGACGATCGCCGCGGTGCCCGGCATGAGCTCTGCCGTGATGACGACGTGCAGGATGCCCTCGACCATCTGGGCGAAGTAGGCGGCGACGAACAGGCCCCAGGCGAAGGCGGCCACGACCAGTCGCCACGGTGGCTTGCGGTTGCGCTGCATCCGGCGGAACGTCCACAGCGCGAAGAGGGTCGTCGGGATGCTCAGCAGCGCGCCCCGCCAGGCGATTCCCACCTGTAGGAGGGTGAGAAGCACGATCAGGAGGGCCGGCGCGGCGAACGCCAGCGCACCGCCGAAGGCCCAGGTCTTGAAGCGGCCACGCGGCGAGGCACCCGTGGCGGAGGTCATGGCGACGACGACGGCGGCGATGCAGGCGACGAAGAGCGAGACGCCGGCGGCCCCGAGGCTGACCATGCCAAGGACGCGTACCCCGGTGCCGTCGTCCCGGATGACGGCGACCAGCGACGCCACGGCGATCATCACCAGCAACGCCTCGCCGGTGGTGAGCGCGGCGCCGAGCCGGTCGAGCCGGTACGCAGCCGGCGCCGTCGGGTCCGCCACCACCGGGTCCGGTGCCACCGGCCGGTCCACCGACCGGGGCGGCGGGGCGCCGCTCGGCTGCGTGGTCGTCTCCGTCACCGCTCGATCTCCACGTGCACCCAGACGAGCACCTCCTCCGCCCGGTTCCCCCGGACGGTGGCCAACACGAACTGGTAGGTCCCCGCGGGTACGGCGGAGGTGGCGCTCAACGGCACCGGCTTGGCCCGCAGGTCGTCGAGATCCGGCAGGTCCACGCTGTTGGTCCGGTGGCCGAAGACGTCATACCAGCTCGCCCGCGCGGGTCGCGTGGCTGCTGCCCCGGCCACACCCTCGTCGATCGTGGCGGCCGGAATCTGCCCCTCTCGGAACCTCTTCTGCGGTCGATCGACGATGCGCGCGGTCGCCAGGTCGTACGCGTGCAGCCGGATCGCCAAGGCGGGAGAACGCTGTGGGGTGCTCGGCCAGGACACGGCCAGGACGCCGGCCGAGGCGAGGAGGACGATCACCGCGATCAGGCCGAGGACCGTCATTACGCGCACCGGAAGGTCGTCTTCCGTGGGCGCGGCCCCGTCTCCCGTGGGCGCGGCCCCGTCTGACACGGCTTCCTCCGTCCACGGTGGTGGGTTAACCTAGCCTAACCCGAAGCGACGGTCCCCCAGGTGCACGCGCTCACGCCTTCAGGTGGCTCGATTCCGACGCTCGGATGGGGAGGCCATGTCTGCGGCGGTGTCGGTCGAGGTGCTGGCCGAGGGCGTACCCATCGACTGTGGCGGGATGGCCGACGGCCTCGCCGGCTGCTACGGAGCGGTCCCCGCCGTCGGCATCGCCGCGGCTGCGGTGCTCGGTGCTGCCGCCCTCGCCGGCTACACGGCGTTCGCCGTGTTCTTCCCACAGGTGCTCAACGCCCTCATGGGAATACCGGCGACGACGGATCCGATGGGCCGCAGGTCGGACTGGGCCGATGCCCGCACGCACCCGCAGTCGCCGACCCGGCCGCCGGACTCGCACCTCGCCGGCGGCGACCCGGTCTACCACCGCCCCGGCGCCACGGCGATCGGCTACGACGAGTCGACCCTGCGGAACTTCGATGCCGTCGCGCCCGAGCCCGGCTACCACGACGTCGTGGTGCATGGTGAGCGCAACGGGCTCTTCCGCCCGGGCGTCGTCGGGGCGGACGGTGCCGGCCATCCCTCGAACTACACCCACCCGGCGCAGATCGCCGAGGCGATCCGCGGCAATCCGCACTACGGCGGCGGCCCGGTGCGCCTGGTGTCCTGCCACTCGGGCACCGTGGCGCCCGACGCGGGGGTCGCGCCGCCGGCCCAGCAGGTCGCGGACGCGCTGGGGGTGACGGTCATGGCACCCACCGACGCGGTCGGTGTGAACCGGTATGGTCCAGCGGGGCAGGTTCCTCGGATTAGGAACGGCGGCCAGTGGGTGACCTTCTATCCCGGCGGGAGGAGCGATGGGTGAGCCGGCGTTGCGGTTTGCCGGGATGTTCCGCGAGCTGGGACCCGTCGGCCTGGACCTGGTCCAGGAGAGCATCTTCGACAACGTCTCCGCCGAGGAGCTGCCGGATGTCGACGAGGTCGTCCGCTACCTCAGGGGCGGATACGTCCTCATCGACATGATGGACCTGGCCGACGACCCGTTCGACTCGACGCGACAGATCATGAACGGGTCGACGATCCGCACCGACGGTGACTGGCTGTGGCGCGACGACCTGGCGTACCACGTCCACCGGCACCGGGTGGCCCTCCCCGACGAGTTCCTGGCGCTGATCCGCGAACGCCGCTACGCCGTGCCGCACCGGGACGAGGAGCTGCTCCGCGAGAGGTCACTGGTGGCCGAGGAACTCGTGTTCTGACCACAACGCCCTGGTCGAGGTCCGAAGCGTCAGCGCCGGCGGCCTGCTGAACGCTCCGGCGCACCGTCCTTGCGGGCCGTGGCCGGGCGGGTGCGGCACCCCCGCCCGACCACGGGCGGCGCGACCGCCGACGACGGTCGCGCCAACCCGTTCCTACAGCCCCGGCAGGCTGCCCCCGGGGCCACCCAGCTCGCGGTGGATGAAATCGAAGATCTCGGCATCGGTGGCGTCGTCGAGGGTGTGCGTGGCCGGCTTCTCCTCGACGGGACCACGTTCGTCGCCCCACCGGGCGACGAACGCCTGCAACTGCACCAGCAGCTTCTGCCGGGTCAGCCGGTCCGGCGCGTCGGCCGCGAAGACGCCGTCGAGCCGCTCCAGCTCGGCGAGCAGCGGGGCCGCCGCGGCGGCGCCGTCCTCGACCAGCTGGTCGCGCAGGTGCCGGGCGAGCGCCGCCGGCGTCGGGTAGTCGAACACCACGCCCGCGGGCAGCTGGACGCCGGTGGCGGCACGGAGCCGGTTGCGCAGCTCCACGGCCGTCATCGAGTCGAAGCCGACCTCGCGGAACGCCCGGTCGGGCTCCAGCCCCCCGCCCCCGGGGTGGCCGAGCACGGCCGCCGCCAGGTTGCCCACGAGTTCGACGAGGACGCCCTCCCGTTCGCCGGGGCTCAGCGGCCGAAGCCGCTCCCGCAGCGCGGTCGCCGCCTCGTCGTCCGCCGGCTGGCGGTCGTCGTCGGCGGGCATCGCCGCGCCCGCCTCGGGGACCCCGGTCAGCAGCGGGCACGGCCGCATCGACGCGAACGTCGGCACGAACCGGTCCCAGCGCACGTCGGCGACGATCAGCCCCGCCTCCGCGCGCAGCGCCTGCCCGAACGCCTCGACGGCCAGCTCCGGGGGCAGGCCCGGCAGGCCCCGCCGGCGCAGCTGCGCCTGCTCGGCCGACTCGGGATCGTCGCTCCACGGGCCCCACGCCACCGCGGTGGCCGCCAGTCCGCCGTGCCGCCGGTTCGCCGCGAGCGCGTGCAGCAGCGCGTCGCCGGCGGACTGGCCGGCCCGGCCGCCCGCGCCCCACACCCCCGTGGTGGAGGTGCACAGCACGAACGCGTCGAGCGGCCGGTGCGCCAGCTCGTCGGCGTACCTCGGGACGTCGCCGACGGTGGCGGCCAGGTCGGCGGCGAGGCCGGCGAGGGTCAGCTCGGCCAGCGGCACCGACCCGGTCTCCGCCGGCACGTGCACGAGCGCCGTCACCGGCCGGCTCTCGGCGGCGAGCTGCTCCATCAGGTCACCGAGCTTGCCCGTCGCCGGCTCCGCCAGCGGGAGCACCTCCGCGCCCTGGCGGCCCAGCCAGTCCGTGGTGTGCCGGGCGAGGGCGCCGGTGCCGCCGGTGAGCAGGACCGTGCCGTTCGGGCGGTACCCGCCGCCCGTCGCCGGCCGCCCGGTGTCGCGGACCAGGCGTCGGGCGTGCACGCCGGCCTCCCGGACGGCGAGCTGGTCCTCCCCGTCGACGTTGACCAGGGCTGCGGCCAGGGCCGCGTACGCCGCCTCGGCCGGGCCCGCCGGCAGGTCGACGACTCCGCCGACGTGCCGGGGGTGTTCCAGCGCGGCGACGAGGCCGAGGCCCCACGTGGTGGCCTGCGTCGGGTGCACGACCGGTTCGTCGTCCACGGCGACGGCGCCGGCGGTGGCCAGCCACAGCGGCACGGGCGGGCCGGAACGGCGGGTGTGCGCCTGCACGAGCAGCAGGTTCGCGGCCAGGCCGGTCGGCAGCGCGGTCTGCTCCGGGTGCGGCGCCTCGTCCAGCGCCAGCAGGGAGAGCAGCGCCGTCGGCTGGTGCGCGGCGGCGAGCCGGTCGAGGTCGGCGGCCAGCCCGTCGCGGGTGGCCGTGGCCGGGTCGACGGTCAGCAGGTGCACCGTGGCGGCGCCGGCCGTGAGGGCGGCGAGCACCCGGTCGGTGACCTGGTGCGGCGGGGCCACCACCAGCCACGTGCCGGGGTCGGTGCCGGTCAGCGCCCGGCGCTCCCAGGTGACCCGGTACCGCCAGCCGGCCAGGGTGCCGTCGAGGTGCTGGCGGCGCCGCCACGACTCCAGTTCCGGCAGCAGCTCGCGCATCGGCTGGTCCGGGTCGAGGCCGAGGCGGCCCAGGTCGCCGTCGGTGACGGCCCGCCAGAACGCGTCGTCGACCGGGTCGGCGGCCGGCGTCGGCGCCGCGTCGAGGGTCGGCCAGTAGCGCTGCGGCCGGAACGCGTACGTGGGCAGCTCGGGCAGCCGGCGGGCATCCGGACGGGGGCCGGCCAGCACGGCGAGCACCGCCGCCCAGTCGACGTCCCGCCCGGTGCCGTCCACGACGGCCAGCGCGGCGAGCAGGGCGGCCGGCTCGTCGACGCCGGCGCGCAGCGCCGCCACGGCCGTCCCGTCGTCGTCGCCGGGCAGCAGGCCGGCGGTCATCGCGGTCAGCACCGCCTGCGGGCCGAGCTCCAGGAAGGTGTCGACGCCCGCGTCGCGCAGCGCGGCGATCCCGTCGGCGTACCGGACGGCCTCCCGGACGTGGCGCACCCAGTAGTCGGGCGTACGGATCTCGTCGGGCCCGGCGAGCCGCCCGGTCAGGTTCGACACGATCGGCAGCAGCGGCGCGGCGAACGTCAGCCCGTCGAGGACGGCGCGGAACTCGGCCAGCATCGGCTCCATCAGCGGGCTGTGGAACGCGTGGCTGACCCGCAGCCGGCGGGTGCGCACCCCGCGCTCCCGCCAGGTCCGCTCCAGCCCGTCGAGGGCGTCGAGGACCCCGGCGAGCACCACGGCGGTGGGGCCGTTGACGGCGGCGACGCCGACCCGGTCGGTCAGCCCGGCGAGGGACTCGACCACGGCCGCCTCGTCGGCGGCGACGGCGAGCATCCCGCCCCCGGCGGGCAGGGCCTGCATGAGCCGGCCCCGGGCGGCCACCAGCGTGGCGGCGTCCGCGAGGGACAGCACCCCGGCGACGTGCGCGGCGGTGATCTCGCCGATGGAGTGCCCGGCGACGTGCCCGGGCACCACCCCGAACGACTCGACCAGCCGGAACAGGGCCACCTCCAGCGCGAAGAGCCCCGCCTGGGTGAACACCGTCTCGTCGAGCAGCGCGGCCTCGGCGCTGCCCTCGGCCGCGAACAGCACCGGCTTCAGCGGCTGCGGCAGCTGGTGGTCCAGCGCCGCGCAGACCTCGTCGAGGGCCGCCGCGAAGACGGGGAACGTGTCGTACAGCTGCCGGCCGGCGCCGGGACGCTGGGCGCCCTGGCCGGAGAACTGGACGGCGAGGCCGCCGCCGTGCCGTCGGGCGGTGACCAGCGCGGGGTGGTCCTCCCCGCCGGCCAGCGCCCGCAGCGCGGCCAGCCGGGTCTCCCGGTCGGCGGCGACCACGGTGGCCCGCCGGCCGAGGTGGGCCCGGCCGTCGGCGAGCGCCCAGGCGACCAGGTCGGCGGGGTCGTCGTCCGTCGCCACCCGGTCGGCCAGCCGGCCGGCCTGCTCGCGCAGCGCGGGCAGGTCGGCGGCGGAGACCGGCCACGGCAGGGCCACGGCGCGGTGGTCGCGTCGCGCGTCGCCGTGCCCGACGGTCGCCTCGGGCCCTTCCCCGTCGGCGGCGACCGGTGCCGGCCGCTGCGGGGCCTCTTCGATGATCACGTGCGCGTTGGTGCCGCTGATTCCGAACGAGGAGACGCCGGCCCGGCGCGGCCCGTCCGTGGTGGTCCACGGCCGTGCCTCGGTGAGCAGCGCCAGCGTGCCGGAGGTCCAGTCGACGTGCGGGGTCGGCGCGTCCACGTGCAGGGTCGCCGGCAGCACCTCGTGTTGCAGGGCCAGCACCATCTTGATCAGGCTGGCGGCGCCCGCCGCGGCCTGGGTGTGGCCGATGTTCGACTTCACCGACCCGAGCCAGAGCGGCCGCTCGGCGGAGTGGTCCCTGCCGTACGTCGCCAGCAGCGCCTGCGCCTCGATCGGGTCGCCGAGGGTGGTGCCGGTGCCGTGCGCCTCGACGACGTCCACGTCGCCCGGGGTGAGGCCGGCGTTGTCCAGCGCGTGCCGGATGACCCGCTGCTGCGCGGGCCCGTTCGGCGCGGTGAGGCCGTTGCTCGCGCCGTCCTGGTTGACGGCGCTGCCCCGTACGACGGCGAGGATCCGGTTGCCGTCGCGCTGGGCGTCGGAGAGCCGCTGGAGCAGCAGGACGCCGACGCCCTCGCCCCAGCCGGTGCCGTCGGCGGCCTCGGCGAACGCCTTGACCCGCCCGTCGGCGGCGAGGCCGCGCTGCCGGGAGAACTCCAGGAACGCGCCGGGGGTCGACATCACCGTCACGCCGCCGGCGAGGGCGAGGTCGCACTCGCCGCTGCGCAGGGCCTGCGCGGCCAGGTGCAGTGCCACCAGCGACGACGAGCAGGCCGTGTCGACGGTGACCGCCGGGCCGTGCAGCCCGAACGAGTACGCCAGGCGGCCGGAGACCACCGACGCGCCGTTGCCGGTCGCCTGGTAGCCCTCCACCTGGGAGCGGGCGCCCAGCAGCAGCGTGGCGTAGTCCTGCCCGTTGGTGCCCATGAAGACGCCGGTGGCGGAGCCACGCACCCGGTGGGGGTCGATGCCGGCGCGTTCGAAGACCTCCCAGGTGGTGTGCAGCAGCAGCCGCTGCTGCGGGTCCATGGCGAGGGCCTCGCGCGGGTTGATCCCGAAGAACGCGGCGTCGAAGCCGGCCACGTCCCGCAGGAAGCCGCCGCTGCGCGTGTAGCTGGTGCCGACCCGCTCCGGGTCGCTGTCGAACAGGGCGTCGAGGTCCCAGCCCCGGTCGGTGGGCATCGGCGTCACCGCGTCCACGCCGTCGGCCAGCAGCCGCCACAGTTCCTGCGGCGAGGACACCCCGCCGGGGAAGCGGCAGGCCATGGAGACGATCGCGATCGGCTCGTCCGCCGGCGGCCGGGCCGAGGCCACGCCGCCGGTGGCCGGTCCGCCGTCCGCGCCGATGACGATTTCGGTACGCAGGAAGCGGGCCAGTTCCGCCGCCGACGGGTGGTCGAAGACCACTGTCGACGGCAGGGTCAGGCCGGTGACCCGGCCCAGCCGGTCGCGCAGCTGCACGGCGGCGAGGGAGTCGAAGCCCAGCTCCCGGAACGCCCGGCCGGCCGGCACCTGGTCGGTGGTGGGGTGGCCGAGGACGGCCGCCGCCTCCGCGCGGACGAGGTCGACCAGCAGCGCCTCCTGGCCGGTCGCCGGCAGCGTGGCGAGCCTGGCCCGCAGCCCGTCGGTGGCGGCGGCGCTCTCCGGCCGCTCCGGCTCCTCGGTGACGGCGGGGGCGACCCGGTCGAAGAGGTGGCTCGGCCGCGCGGCGGTGAACGCCGTGACGAACCGGGCCCAGTCGACGTCCACGATCACCGGGGCCGCCTCGGGGGCGTTCACCCAGCGGCCGAGCGCCGCGACGGCGGCGTCGGGTGTGAGCGGGCTGAACCCGCGGCGGCGCAGGCCGTCGGCCGTCTCGCCGGAGGCCATGCCGTCCTCCGCCCACGGGCCGTAGGCCAGGGCGGTGGCGGGCAGGCCGGCCGCCCGGCGGGCGGCGACGAGCGCGTCGAGCAGGGCGTTGCCGGCCGCGTAGCCGGCCTGCCCGCCGCCGCCCCAGACGCCGGCGACTGAGGAGAAGACCACGAACGCGTCGAGGTCCCGGCCCCGGCAGGCGGCGTCGAGGTGCACGGCGCCGAGCACCTTGCCGGCCAGGGTCTCCGACAGCTCGCCGTCGGTCACCTCGTACGCCGGGGTGGTGCCGCCGGACGCCCCGGCGGTGTGCACGACGGCGGTCAGCGCCGGCAGGTCCGCCACGAGGGCGTCGACCGCCGCCCGGTCGGTGACGTCGCACGCCACCACCCGCACCGCGCCCAACTCGGCCACCAGCTCGGCCGCGCCCGGCGCCGCCGGACCCCGCCGCGAGGCCAGCACCACCTCACCGGCCCCGTTGGCCAGCAACCAGCGCGCCA
>NZ_JBEYEU010000036.1:0-42340 GCF_040634035.1 Micromonospora sp. NPDC007220
AGGTTCATCCACCCCCGCGTCGAACCCGAAGTGGCGTTCCTGCTCGACCGTCTCCCCGAACCGGGCGAGCCGGTCGGGGACTTCACCGACGCCGTACGCGCGGTCGCCCCCGCCATCGAGGTCATCGACTCGCGGTACGCCAACTTCACGTTCTCCCTGCCGGACGTTGTCGCCGACAACACCTCCGCCGCCGCCTTCACCATCGGCGCCTGGTCGCCGGTGCCCGACGGCCTGGACAACCTGGGGGTGTTGCTGGAGATCGACGGACGGGTGGCGCAGGTCGGCTCGACCGCCGCGATCCTCGGCGACCCCCGCCGCGCCCTCGACGAAGGCATCCGCCTCGCCGGACGCCACGGCGTACGGCTGCGCGAGGGCTGGGTGTTCCTCGCCGGCGCCGCCACCGCCGCCGTGCCCCTGAAACCCGGCGCCCACGTCCGCGCCGTCGTCGAACACCTCGGCACCACCTCCCTGAGAGCAGCGGCATGACCCCGAACCAGGGCACGCCCGCAAGCCACAGCATGTCCGCGAACCAGGGCACGGGCGTGCGGGCGCACGTCGTGGCCGGCAAGGCCGTACCCCGTGGCGCGTTCCCGCACGTCAAGGTCGCCGGTGGGTTCGTCTTCGTCTCCGGCACCTCCAGCCGCCGCCCCGACAACACCTTCGCCGGCGTGCAGGTCGACGAGCTGGGCACGACGAACCTGGACATCCGCGCGCAGACCAGGGCCGTCATCGACAACATCCAAGATCTGCTGAAGACGGTCGGCGCCGACCTGACCGACCTCGTGCAGGTCACCACCTACCTCGTCAACATGAACGACTTCGGCGGCTACAACCAGGTCTGGGCCGAGTACTTCGACGCCACCGGCCCCACCCGCACCACCGTCGCCGTCCACCAGCTACCCCACCCGCACCTGCTCATCGAGATTCAGGCCGTGGCCGTACTGCCCTGACGGAGGGTGGACAAGGGGCCTCACGTGCGACCGTCGCGAGCAGCGCTTCAGTGCGATCCGAAGCCTCCGGCGGACGACGTGGCTTCGTAGACCGTCTCCAAACCCCGTTTCACGCGGACCAACGAAGTCAGCCACTCCCGCGTCTCCGGGTCGGTCGAATAGAGCAGCGTGCCACGCATGCCCCGGGTCATCAGCACCTTGTAGGTGTTGCGGATCAGCCGGTCCGCCTCGACATCACTGAGCGTCTTGCGGCTGCGGAACGCCGGGTCCTTCGACTCGGAACGTCGGGTGACCAACTTTCCGTCGCGGGCGACCAAATCCGGGCCGATGATGACGCCCGACCACTCGTACTCGAAGCCCTGGGCGGTGTAGACGCAGCCCACCTGGCCGAATCCATGGGGGTCGGTGGCCCAGAACGCGCTGCCCGGCGCCTCGCCGACGCTGCGGTCGCTCTTGACGTTCCACGGCCGGGCCCAACTGCCCACCTGCACATCAGGAACGAGGGTGTCATCCGGTCGCGGATCGCTCCACGGCCAGCAGTATCCCGCCGACATTCGTGCCGTTTCCCCGGCGGCCTGTTTCCCGGCGAGGAACGCCTCCAACTCCTCCGGCGAGTCAGCGAGCCGAAGGTCGAAGCGGCCGTCGCCGGTCCAGACCGTCGGCTCGCCACCCTCGAGGCCCAGGAGGTCAAGCACCCACTTCTCGTACGCCTCGCTGCCGCCGCAGCGGAACTGGTCGTGAAGCGAGACCACCTCGACCTCCAAGCCAAGTTGCTCGGCATATCGGGAGATGACGTCGACGCTGCCGAGTTCTCCTGGCTTCACGACCTGGTGCTCATCGAGCAGGAACACCGGCACCCGTGCGGCGGCGATCAGTTCGTCGACCTGCGGACGGGCCTTGTCGCGCTTTGCCTTGGGCGTGAACCTGTTGACCGACGTCTCCCGGATCCGGTGCGCCTCGTCGCAGATCAGCACGTCGAACCCATTGCGTTCCGCTGTCATGAAGCTGTTGAAGTAGGCGAACAGATTCTTGATTCGGGTTGATCCCTTGCCGGCGTACCGGCGCAGCGTCTGGGTGAACGACCGTGAGCCGGTGGCGTGCATGACTGATCGGTTCTGTCGGGCCAGTTCGCCGAGCACCGACAGGGCGATCACGCTCTTGCCGCTGCCCGGCCCCCCGGCGACGACCACGACCGACTTGCGCTCCGCCGACCGGGCCCGCTCCACCGCGTGCAGGACCAACTCGTACGCCAAGCGCTGGCGGTCCAACAACGTGAAGTGCGACCGTTCCTTCAGCTCCTGGGCCGCGTACGACAGAAGGTGCCTGCTGGGTCGGACGGAGCTGGTGAGGAAACGGTCCGCTGCGGCCGCGCCCGGAGCGGGTGCGAGGTGCATGCGGAGGTAGTCGAGGAACTGGCCGCGACGTTGTTTGGTGAAGATCCGGCTCTGCTCTGTGGGACGGCGCGCGAACAGATCGTTGACGTCGCGGTCGACGGCGTTGTGCAGGTACGCGGCACCCCGCACAGGATTGCGCCGGTCGGCGAGGACACCGAGAAAGTCCGTGAGGTACTCGCAGTAGTCGCCGACCTGCACGCCCGGGTGTAGGCGCGGGCCTCGGGCGTGCTCGACCAGGACGAGTCGGTCCGAGCCCTCGTAGGACTCGGCCTGGGACCACTGCTTCAGCTCCACCACCACGTAGGAGTCCTCGGCGGTCCCCGGATCGACGCCGGCGAGTACGACGTCCACACGCTTGCTCGTCAGCGGAAGCTGGTACTCGACCAGGACCTCGACCTGCCCCAACCCCGCGTCGGCGAGATCCTGACCGAGCACCAGGAGGCTGCGCGACCAGGAGCGCCGTTCACTCGGGCTCACGTGGTGACGGAGGCTCTCGGCGATCCGGTCGGCCAAAGTGCCGTTGGTGGCCAGTCGGAGCAGACCATCGGCGGAGGTACGGAACGCTGACAACACTTGCCCCCGGGCAGCACGAAATGATCGTGCGCATGGGGGGCGTGTCTGGCCACAGCCGGAAGCCCGTCGTTACGCGCCTGTATGAGGGGACTGTAGCGAAGAGATCAACTCATCGCCACAATCAGGACTGAGGCTTCGCGACCGAGCCCTTCGCCCGCTCCACCGGATAGCGGACAGCCACCTCGTCGAGCTTGGTCATGGCAGCTTCGACGAGGTCGATATCGAGCACGTCGGCCAGTCGTGTCAGATAGACCATGACGTCGCCGATCTCGGCCTTGACCCGGGCACCGGCCTCCGGTTCGGACATGACCTCAGCGGCCTGCTCGGGCGTCAGCCACTGGAACTCGGCGAGCAGTTCACCCACCTCGCCGGCAAGCGCCATGGCCAGGTTCTTGGGCGTGTGGAACTGTTGCCAATCGCGCTCGTCCGCGAACGCACGTAAGCGTGCCGTCAGGAGATCCATTCGCGTGATCCTTCCATGCCAGGCGTGACTCGTCATACGTCGTGGCGCCGGGCAGCCCATGGGAAAGTCGATCAGGTCGGCGGCGACGACGAACGCAGAACGGTCAGGTCCGTAAACCACGGGACCTGACCGATCTGTCACAGGCTGACTACCGCGTCCTCGGCGAGTGTGAAGAGTCCCGCATCGAAGGTGATGGTCTTCAACTTCGTGCCCTTGGGCACGTCGAAGAAGACGTTGGCGCGTACGGAGTTGCCAGGGTTGATCTCGTCGAGAAAACCGCGGGCATCGTCGTTGCCGTACATCCCGGCTGTGCCGTCGGCGTCGTACTCGCGGCCAGCGGCATCTTGAACGGTCACCGTGCCGTCGGCGTGGAAGAGGTGAGCCGACTTGGTGACGTTCTTGACGGAAATGCTCACGCGACAGTACGTGCCCTGGGCCTTACGGTTGAGGAAGGAGTCGCCCACCTGCGAGATGCCGCACTTGACGCTGTTGACGGTGAACTCGAAGTCGCCGCCGCGAACCTTGTCACCAACGCGGTACACCTTCGGGCCGGTCGGCTTCGCCGGGCTCGGCTTCGCCGGAGCCGCGGCCGGCGGGGTCGCGGCGGCCGACGGTGCGGGCGCCGACTTGGCCGGGGAGGCGTCAGCCGCTGCGGCGGTCGGCTCCGCGCTCGACGACACGCTTGCCGGCTCGGAGTCGCCGAGGATCGCTCCGACCATGCCGACGCCGCAGCACAGCGCAACCATGGCGCCGAGGCCGATGAGCGTGGGAATCAGCCAGGACGGCCGCTTCCGTCGAGCCGGCGCGGCCGGATACGCCGCAGTCGGCGGCGGGCCGTAGGGCGGGGGCCCGTTGTCGGGCTGGCCTGCATACGGCTGGTTCTGGCTCGGGTGGCCAGGATCGGTCATGCTTCTGTCCCCACAGGTAGTCCGCGCGGCACCCACCGCGCGAGTCCTGTGAACGGTACTGAGGTAGCCGTGACGAATTCGATCACTGTCGGGTCGACGACAACGCCGTGGGTCCAAAGTGGCTGACTGGCCCACTGGCGACCGATCAGGGTGGACGGGCGGCTACCGAATAGAGGTAGCGACCCTCTGATCGGGGAAGGCCGCCGCGACGAATGCATCGGGCTGCCGCCAAAGTGAGGAGGCGTTGCCCTCCGTCAGATCAGTCTCGTTGCTCCTTGTCGAAGCCGATGCGCGTCACCGTCACGAACCTCGCCCAGGCGGCCGGTGCGAACGTCAGGACAGCACCGCGCTCGTCCTTGGAGTCGCGCACGGCGACGAGGTGGCGGAGGTTGGTCGCCACCTCGACGCAGGCGCCGCAAGCTACTGATCGAGTTGAGCACCCATGACTACCGAGCCGCCGATGCTCCGCCGGAGCACCGCCTCCGACACCAGGTGTATCAAGTCGAGGAGCCGCCGGCAATTGTCGAACGAGTAGGGACTGCCGCTGAAGTCGGACCTGGACTACCTGCTCGTGCTCCTCGTCACTCAGCCTTCCGCCGAGACGGTAGAGAGCGTGGGTGTACTCCTTGGTCTCAAGGATTCCGGAATCAACGACTCGTGCCGGCGGAGGTGGGCGGTGCCGGATCCCAGGCCGGCGTACAGCTCGAACCAGCTCGGCGCCGCGCGCGGAGCTGTCGGCCGCTAGGGCGTTCGCCTTGCTTGATTCCTGCCTCACGGGAGGGTTCACCTCGAGCGGTCAGTCGTCCACATAAAGATGCTGATTGGCGGCTGGCCCGGCCTGTTCGGAGGAGGACCTCATGCAAGATCCTCATCATGGTGGTATCCGGCCGACGCGTGTCGCAATACCGACAGAAAGATCATGAGTCAACGCTTCGGTCCCCGCCTATTGTGGGCTGCTCCGCCCGTTGTGGATTGCACGTGTTGGCGGGTCGGAAACGGTGGAGAGACGAGGAGCCGGTTGCATGGTTGCGGCACACGAGACAACGCTGCGGGAGCTACTCGAGGGCGCGAAGCAGTATCGGGTGCCGCTGTACCAGCGGACATACTCGTGGACAGACTCCCAGCTCAAGCGCCTCTGGGAAGACATCCGCAAGCTGGCCGAGGAGCGGGCCGAGAATCCTAACCTCACGCACTTCATAGGCTCCCTGGTGCTCGCCCCCAGCCCCACGCATGGACCCTCGGTCTCCGAGTTCCTGGTGGTGGACGGCCAGCAGCGGCTGACCACCCTGTCGATCCTACTCTGCGCCATTCGCGACCACCGGGCCAAGCACGAGGACCCGGACCATCGGGACCGGATAGATCAGGAGTACCTGATCAACAAGTACAAGCCGGCTCATCGGTTGAAGCTCGTCCCCACCCAGGCCGATCGCGCCGCCTACGAGGCGTGTCTGGAAGCGACGCCGCAGGCCGGCGGGAGTGACCAAGTGGGCGCGGCGTATCGGTTCTTCGCGGCCCAGCTCGTCGCGGTCGATGACCCGGACGACCCGATGGACATCGAACGCGTCGAGGACGCCGTCATCTCGGGGATGGCGCTGGTCTCGGTGGTGGCACAGGCCGGCGACAACGTCTATCGGATCTTCGAGTCACTCAACAACACGGGCCTCAAGCTCACTCAGGCCGACCTGCTGCGCAACTATCTGTTCATGCGTCTGCCGAACCGCGGCGAGGCGGTCTACGACTCGCTGTGGTTCCCGCTGCAGAAGCAGCTGGACGCCGGGGAACTGGAGCAGTTGTTCTGGCTCGACCTGGTGCACCGCAACCCCGAGGTGAAGCAGACAGACACTTACGTCGGCCAGCAGGCACGGCTCAACGGCCTGCACACTGAAGCGGAAATCGAGGCTGAGGTCCGCCGGTTCTGCCGTCTCGGTGCTCTCCTGCGGATCATCCTGCACCCCGAGGAGGAGCAGGACCCACAGGTGCGGCGACGTCTGGCCCGACTCAACGCGTGGGACACGACTACCGTGTTGCCGCTGCTGCTGCATTTGCTGGACCGCCGCAAGCAGGGGACGGCAACCTCCGACCAGATCGCCTCGGCGATGCTGTGCGTCGAGAGCTACTTCGTCCGGCGCCTGCTGATCGGCCGCGCCACCGCGAGTATCAACCGGGTCCTGCTGCGCATCGTCACCGACATGCGTAAGGACCTGCCGGTTGACGAGGCGGTGCGGGCGTATCTGTCGGTCGGCCGGAAGTATTACGCCACCGACACCAGCCTCCGAGAGTCGGTGCGGTCCATCCGTTCTACCTCAACGGCCGCGCGACCCAGCGCAAGCTCGTCCTTCAGTGGTTGGAGGAGGCGCACGGCAGTAAGGAACCGGTCTCGCCAGCATCGCTGACCATCGAACATGTCATGCCGCAGAGCCCGACTGCGGAATGGCGGCAGATGCTGAGCGAGGACCTGCAGGGGGAGGAGAGCTTCGCCGAGGTACACGAGGCTCTGGTTCACACGTTGGGCAACCTGACCCTGACCGGCTACAACGCGGAACTGAGCAACAGCTCCTTCCTGGTCAAGCGGGCCCAACTGGGCAAGAGCGGGATCGCGCTCAACCGGGAGATCGCCGACCAGAAGCGCTGGGGACGTCCCGAGATCCACGCCCGTGCCGATGCGCTCGCCGAACGGATCATCGCCACCTGGCCCGGGCCTACCGAGGAGGCGGGCAACAAATCCGAGGTGCCCTGGGACGTCATGAACACGGCGCTCGCCGCGCTGCCCGCCGGCTCCTGGACCGCATACGGTGATTTGGCTGCGCTGATCGGCAGTCACCCTGTCTCCGTCGGCTCTCGCCTGGCCAACCACCCGGCGCCGAACGCGCACCGAGTGCTCCAGGCTGAGGGTGCGATAGCGCCGAACTTCCGCTGGCTCGACCCATCCCGCACCGACTCCCCGCACGATTTGCTGCGGGATGAGGGTGTCGAGTTCGACAAGTACGGTCGGGCCAGCCAGGCGCAGCGCATTGGTGTCGAGGAACTGGCGCAACTCGCTGGGATGCCGCAGCAGGACGGGCCCGACCAGCTTCTCCGACCGCGGTCCCGGCGCAACAGTTCGCTGGACGACCGGTTCCTCGAGCAGTTGACGGACCTTCAGGACGCGCAGGTCGCGCACGGCACGGTTGCGGTGCTCGAAGCCTGGGCAGGTATGGGCGGCATGCTGCTCTACGGTTCCGGCGGTGAGACCTCGTGCTTCATGATGGCGCGCGGAAAGGACCACGAGCGCGGCAACCTCTGGCCTGCGACGATCTATCCGAGCGGCAAATGCGAGATCGTGTTCCAGCACCTCAGCACCCGGGCCCCGTTCGACGACATAGCATTGCGGGAGCAGTTCCGTCAGCGGCTGAACGAGCTGCCCGGCGTGAAGATCGCGGCCGCGAAGTTGGCGCTCCGTCCCGGCTTCCTCCTCAGCGTCCTCGTTGACCTCAAGGTGCGCGAGGCACTGATCGAGCATCTCCGCTGGTTTTACGGGCAGGCCACGCAGACCGAGGTCTGACGCCCTGCCCTGCCCTGCCCCTCGCTCTCGCCCCTGCCACCGTTTCACCCGTTGGGCGATCGTCGGGCAGACACCCTGCCCAAGGAAGACTGGAGCATGACGTGACGGCCGACAACACTGTCCCCGACCTACCGGATCGCCTCCGGGAACTGTTCGTCAGCTGGAACGCCGCTGGACGTCCACCGCAAGGCGCAATGAGATGGAACCGGTCCACATGGCAGGCGACCTTGCCGGATCACCACGATCTTCTCGCCGAACTTCCAGACCAGATTGACCGCGCCGGCGTGGCACAGCGAGGGCGCCACGCCGCCGACAGCGATGCCGAGGCGGTCCAGGCGTTCGTCACCGCGATGGTGTGGGGATACGGGCCGATCGGATACGGCGCGTTCCGGGCGGCCCGCGTACTGCGGGAGAACCCCGGTGCGCCAGCCGTGCTCCGTGAGGCGGCTCTGCGAGTACGCGGAGGCGGCGGGGCTGAAGCCTTCGCCTGGCTGAAGGACAACCGGCTGCGCTACCTCGGCGTCGCCTTCGCGACCAAGTATCTCTATTTCTGCAGCCGGGCTGCGGCACCGGCGTTGGTGCTCGATCGTCTGGTGCAGCGCTGGCTGTGGCGGCATGCGGCCTTTGCAGTGAGTCTGAACTGGCAGGTAGAGCACTACCGCCGATATCTGGCGCTGCTGAGCGGATGGGCTGACGAGCTGGGTGTTACGCCGGAACAGGTCGAGCAGCTCATCTTCGCGGACGCCGCCTCCCAGCAGCCGGGCAGTCCGTGGGGATCCCCGCTGGCGACCGCGGACGACAAGGCAGACGCTGCCTGTGCCGAGAGTGCCGTTCTGGACGCACTCGACGAAGCCTTGGCTGCCTATGCCGAACTGAACGAAGGCGTCGGGCCGAGCGACATTGAGGACTTCGAATTCGGCGTACGCCAGTTGCGCCGAATCGTGCTGGCCCGCAGGTTAACGCATCGCGGTTTGTCGAACTGACAATGCTGCGGGTGGACGACGCCTCCAGGGACGGGCAGCGACTCGGCGACCAGCGGACTGATGAACGATAGGGAAGTGCGACGGGTGCAACGCGAGCAAACTTGGTCGGCGCTGTGGCAGCTACTGGCGGAGCGGCCCTCTATGCCAGAGGCACCTCGGAGGATCCCGAGATGGGCGCGCATGTGGACTTCCGCGAGCAGCTCACTGCCGTTGCCCAGGATTTGAAGTACTTCCATTCGCGCACGACCCTCACGGATCTCTTGCAGTGGTACAGCGAGGGCAGGTCCATGAGCTGATGCGGATGGTCGATGCACCACGAGTAACCTATGACGGGCCGAGCGAGAAGCGATCAGAATTGTCGGTCATCAGGCCGCCTCTTGGCGGCGGCCGTGAACGCGGACCACGCTGCCGGTTCGAAGGTCAACTCCGGTCCGGCGGGGTTCTTGGAGTCGCGGACGACAACGACGCCAGGAAGGTTGGTGGCGACCTCGACGCAGTCGCCGCCGTTGTCTCCGCTGCGGGTGCTCTTGCGCCAGACGGCGCCGGTCAGGTCAGTCATGTCGCATCTCCCCGATGAGCCGCTTGATCATGTCTCTCGATTCTGCCTCGCCGAGGGCGAGCGCATCCAGGCCCCTCCAAACGCGGTCGTAGGCGGCCAGCTCTTCTGGCTTGTCGAGGTAGAGCGCTCCGGTCAGGGACTCGCTGTATACGACCGATGGTTCCGGGGCGGCGCGGCCCTGTTTAGTCGGTGGAAAGTCGAGGACGACGAAGGACCCGGCCACCGCGCCAGGCTGAGGGCCCGCTCCCAACGGCAGCACCCTGACTGACACGTTGGGAAGGTCCGAGAGCTTGATGAGCTGGTCGAGTTGGAGGCTCATCACCTCGGGGCCACCGAGGACCCGTCGGAGCACCGCCTCCGACAGCACGGCATCAAGTCGGGGTGCCGCCGGTAGCCGTCGGATAAGAAGTGCCTGTCGCTGAAGTCGAACCTGCACCGCCCGCTCGCGTTCCTCGCCGCTCAACCGCCCGCTAAGACCGTAGAGCGCGTGGGCGTACTCCTTGGTCTGAAGGATTCCGGGGATCAGCGATTCGTCGTAGCGGCGGAGGTGGGCGGCGGCGGATTCCAAGCCCACGTACAGCTCGAACCAGCTCGGGACCGCGTCCCCATACGCGTGCCACCAGCCCTTGGACTTCGTCTCCGTGGCGAGCCCGCGCATCGCCTCGGTCATCTCGGCGGACACCCCGTACAGCTCGCACATGGCCTTGACGTCGAGCACCCGGACCGGGCCCATGCCGCACTCGATCCGCCAGATCTTCTGCCGGCTGTATTCGAGGGCCTCGGCGGCGGCGTCGAGGGTGACCCCCGCCTCGGTGCGGTACTGGCGTAGCAGCCGGCCGAGTTGCCGGCGCGGCACGGTCGATCCGACATCCTCGGTCACCCGGACACTCCCTGATTCCACCGCGCAACGCTGCGTCACCTTGCCATGTAACAGCTATCGGTGGCGGCAAAGAAAGTCAATACTTCTGGGGAGAATTCTGGTGTGGAACGTTGCTTCGATGCTGCGCACCGTCACAGGATGACCACAGGCCCTGGTGTCGTACCGCTGATCGAAGCTGCGGCGGCAGGGCGGGGTGGCCCGTGCGTGCGGGGAGGATGGACGGGCCACCCCTTCCATTCCACGAGGGAGAGGCAGGCAGCAGATGAGCGTCCGCAACCAGCGACCGGGAGCGACCTACCGCTCCTCGGCGTACACCAGTCTGCTGCCGTGGCAGGTGCGCGAGCGCCGCTTCAAGCCGGTCGGGCTCGGACGCCGCGGCCTGGAACCGGCCGACGTCTACGACTTCCTCGACCGCGTCGCCGGCGACATGGCCAACGTCTACGCCGCCCTGGCCGCCAGCCGCCGGGAGACCGCCGTCATCAAGGACGCGCTGCGCCGCTGGCAGTCCGAGCAGGCCCGCGCCCGCACCGACCGGGGACACGAGGCATGACCCAGCGGTACGTCATTCACCTGCCCGTCGCCGCCGCCGACCTGCCGGCCGCGCAGCGGCTGGCTCGGGTGATCAGCCGTTGGCTGCTGGTGCTGCCGCAGGCCGACCCGGGGGAGATCACCGTTTCGGAAGAGGACAACCAGCACGTGCGTCACCGGGTCTTTTGCGACCTGCGGATGCCTGGTGGTCGGCGCTGCCTGCTCCGCGCCGACCACGACGGCCCCTGCTCCCGCCGCCTGCCCCGGTGAGCCAATAGGCCAGTGTCCGGTGAAGTGCCGCCCCCGGTCACTCGCTGACCTGTGTTGTGAGCGTCATCGGAGTTCACCCTGAGTCGAAATCGCTAGCTGACCACGCGGTAGTTGGGGATGGTGGGTCGACGCGTTTCCGGCGCATCAGCGAGGGAGCGCGCGACGACTCCCTCTGGGACCGGCACCCGCGAGAGATGAATTCCTTCCAGGCAGGCGTCGCACCAGAAGGACGCATAGCCGTACCCAGACCCGGGCGGCCCGGTGAAAACAAGCCGAAGAGCCTGCCGGCGGCAGTTCGGGCACGGCTGGTCCGACGCGGCGGGCAGGGCTCGGTAGACGATTTCGTAGGCGTCGAGCCACTGCTCAAAGGTGGCCATCAGTCGGTTCCCTCCGGCCTGACCGGGTGGCTGTTCCACCACTGCTCTTCGTGAGCATAGGCGCGATCCTCGAAAGCCTCGAAGTCGTGCTCCTTCGTGGGATAGGGACGGCCCTCTCGAAGCTCGGAGACGTGGAAGCGCTCGTGGGCAAGCGTGCGCGCGAGGTCCTCTTCGCTGCGGAATGCCTCCCGGCAGAGCATCACCGAGAGATCCGCGCGGGTGACACCGCATAGACCTGAGAGGCGGTTGTTGATCGTCAGCCGTACGCCGGACAGGTCGATGCCGTACTTCGCGGCGATGGCGTGCACTGACTCCATCGTCATGGGCATTCGCGGCCCGGACCCCCTCCGACGTACCCGATTCAGGGCGTCTGGTTCGGCCCCCGACCGTCCAAGTCGGCCCAGCGCCTGTTTCAGCTTCTCGATCAGGTCACCGAGCCGCCGGATCTCCGGCATCAACCGACGCAGGCTCGCCAGCAGCCCTCGCAGCAGCCGCGCGATCCGCGCCGCCCACGACGCCACCAACGTCGTCACCTGCTCCACCACCAGTGGCGCGGCGAACCCGCCGGTGACGACCAGTTCGCCGGCGTACACGATGAGCCGGGAGACGCAGGTGGCGATGGCGTCGCGGACCAGCAGCCGGACGGCGGCGACCAGGCCGGCCGCGCCCTCGGTGATGGCGGCGAGGGTGTCGGCGCCCTGGGCCAGCCCGCCGATGGCCTGCTGCTGCTCGGCGGCCCAGGCCCGGTAGGCGGGGCCGGCGCCGCCACCCCAGCTCGCGACGTCGGTGCGGACGGCGGCGCCCAGGTCGGCGGCTTCCTTGCGCAGCGACGCGGCGACGTTGCGCCAGGTCCGGGCGTGGGCGGTGATCTGCGCCGGGTCGCCGGCGAGCCAGTCCAGTGCCTCGCTGAGCGGCTTGACGTGCTCGATCAGCCAGGCGATGCCGTACTGGAGCAGCGCGCCGACCGGATCGGAGACGAAGGCGAGGGCGTCCAGTCCGGCGCTGACGACGCCGAGGGTGCCGTCGATCCAGCTGCCGTTGCGGACGCCCTGGGCGATGAGCTCGATGTCTTCGCAGATCCAGATGCCGGCCCAGGCGCTGGGTGGGGTCTCGGCGGCCGTGGCGAGGAGCGGGTTGGTGGTCACTCCTTGTACCGTGTCCGCTGTAGCGACCGCTCGGCCCGAGTGTCGGCGGCACGGTAGCGGTCGGCGCCGGTCCGCAGTCTGTCGGCCGTGTCGCGCACCGAGCCGGCCGCGGTGCCGATGCCCTGGACCAGGGTCTGCTGGAGGCCGTCGAGCAGCGCCGGCATGATCGCGCAGAGCCGCCCGTACGCCTCGGCTCCCAACCGGACGTGCTGGCCGGCCTGGCGGGCGGTGTCGAGGCTGTCGGCGCGGCGGTCGAGGCGCGCGGCGTGGCGGGTCAGGTCGTCGGGGTCGACCTGGATGCCCTCAGCGCCGGGCATCCGGTGTGTCCCGGTCGGGAGCCAGCCGGCGGCGGTACGACTCGACAAGCGCCACCGCTGTCGGATCCTCGGCACCGAGGACGCCCGTGGTCGCCTCAGTGATTCTGCTCAGGAGGTCGGCGTGAGCGGCTCGGGTGGTCGCCAGGATCTGCCGGGCGGTGTGCGCCGCGGAGTGCTGTCGGGTGCGTTCGTCCAGCCGCAGGTCGACCAGCAGGCCCGACGAGTCGACGGTGACCTCGATCGTCCGATCGGGGCTGGTCGCCGTGCCCCTCATCGCCTGCACCCGCGGAGCCAACTCCTTGGCCCGGGCCGCCCGGTCCGCGATGGACGCTTCCCAGTCGTCGAGCCGGCGCGTTGCCGCGTCCAGCGCGGCTTCGTCCGCCCACATGCCTGACCCTCCCCAGGGCATCGACGCCGACCGGTCGGTGTCGCCGTCACGCTACCAATCGGTGGCGCTGCGTGGTGTTCCGCTGAGGTTGTCCTGCTGCGGCATCTGCCGTGGTGCTCGACGGTCCTGCAATGGCGGGGCATCTTCCGACTCATGGCGGATCCGGCCGTGCCCCTTTCGGTGACCGCCGCCTTGCTTTCCTTTCGGGAATTGGCTGAATTGCAATCCTGGTCAGCGTAGCGAGCAATCCACTGTAGACAGACGGCTGAGGCCTGAAGTGTGGACGATCGATAGGTTGGGGGCATGGCATACGGGAGCTACACCGCCGACGGCAGCTACTGGACGGTGCGCAAGCACGGCTCGACCTTCTGGGTCGTACGTATCAGGAATGAGAACGGGACCTATCGGCGGTTGGAGTGGTGGGGTGGCTACCGGCATGCAGGTCACGCGGCGCGTGCAGCTGCGCAGCTGGCCTATCGGCAGGCCCGGGAGGACGTGGTGAAGGAACTGCGCGGCAGCCTGCACAAGGAGTTGGAACGTGTCGGCCTCGGTGCCCTGCCCACGCCCGCCCCGCTGCGCCCGGATGTGTCGGTGCTGCCGCCCGACGAGGAATCGTCCGACGCCGAGGAGTGACGGCTGGCTGCGTGCGCGGGCTCCGCGTACATCTCGGGGTGTTGCCGGCGGCGTGCTCAGCGCCGCCGTTCGGCGGCGCGGACGACGAGGATGGTGCCGTCGCGGCCCACGGTCGACGGGCGTACGGCTGTGGGCTTCTTCGCGAATCCGTCGGCCAGCCAGGACGCGGCCTACCGGGACGGCAGCGGTGCGGCCGGGCGGACCGCGGTGAACTGGGAGTGCTCGTACCGGGTGGCAGAGAGCAGCAGTAGCCACTCGTCGCAGCCCTGCCACGGGTGGAGGTCGGCGGCGCCGCCGCGTACGACGCGGGGCCCGTCGCCGGTGCGTGGCCGGGTATCCGCCGGCGCGTCCACGAAGCCAGGGATCCACACGTCGGCGCAGATCTCGCCAGCCGAGCCCATCGCCGCCAGACCGAAGGCGTTCTCCCCGCCGGCCGTGCGCTCCTCGTCGCTGAAGTCGTCGAGGATCTGGTCCTCGTCGGGCTTGTCGTCGCCGCGGAACGTCAGCGTGGTGGTGCCGGCGCGGGCCGCGTACTCCCACTCGGCCTCGCTGGGCAGCCGGAACGGCAGGGCCTCAAGCAGGTCGTCGAGGTCGCCCTCGAGGCGGGCTGTCGTGGTGTCCTCGTCGGCGTAGTCGTCCTCGTAGTCGGGCAGCCAGTGCCGGACCTGCGTGACCGTCAGCGGGTGCCGGGCGATCAGGAACGGTGCGACCCGCACCTCCCGCACGGGCTGGGCGTCCGTGGCTGCGGCGAAGAAGGGCTCGACCGTGTCTTCGACTTCACCGCTGCGCTCGATGGCGCGTACGGCCTCCAGTTCCGCGTCGGACAGACCCATGCGGAACGTGCCGCCGGGCACCTCACGGAACACCACGCCCGACGCGGTGTGCCGCCAGGCCGGACGCCCGGCCACGATCTCCTCCGTCCACATGGCGCCGAACGCTAGCAGCCGAGGCGTTGTGCCGGGGCAGGGTTGAGGAGTCAGGCAAGGCGATCTGAACCACGAGTAGGACGTTTCGCAACATGGTGCGAGCCGGTCCTGCAATTCGTGAGTGGTTCGCAAGAACATCGATTGCACCGGTTGCTGGGCAGCTACCTCTCTGGGCGCTGTCCGAGGTTCGACACCACCGCTCGCTGCAGCACCGCAGTCGTGCCCAGCACCGTCCCCGCCGGCCCGTCGGCGGTGTCCGCCACGAGGTAACTGCGCTCACCGAGGTACTCGTACGTCTGTTCATCGAAAATCCACTCCTTGCGCTGGCTCCGCTCGGTGTACGCGACAGCCACCCCCCGCCGTCCGGCCGCGTCCGTGACCCCGCGGACCACCTCGATCCCCGGAATCTTCGCCGCGGCCTGGTAGAGCGCGGCAGTCGTCTGTGGCGGTACCAGCGACTCGCGCAGGATGTCGCCGATCGCGGTAAACGCCGCGCCGTCGCGGCTGTTGCCTCTGCCACGCTCGTCGCGCTCCCGGTAGAGCTTTTCCAGCAGGGCGTCCGGATTGCTGGGCAGATCGACGAGTGCCGCGTTCGGCGTCACGTCCGTGAGCGTCTCCCGCTCCGGGATCACACCGATGATCGGCACGTTGAGGAACGGCTGGCGGAGCAAGCCGTCACCGCGTTCGTTCCGCGGGATCCAGATCTCCCGCTCGTGCACCGGCTGCAACCGCGCCGGGCCGTCACCGAACTCGGCGAACGCAGCTCGGCTCCTGATGTAGACGTACTCTCCCTCGCCCGTCGATGGGTCCGGCGTGTCGGCGGCCGCTGCGGCCATCCGGTTGAGCAACAACGTCGCGCCGCTGCGTTCGCCCTGCTCGACCGTCACGATCAGCGGCGCGCTGTCCGGCGCCCACGGCTGGGCGATCGCCCCGGCCGCAACCGCGACCGCCAGCACGCCGGCCGCGGGCGCGAGCACCAGCATCCGCCGTGGCCGGCGGGCCGGCCGCTCGATCTCGTTCATCAGATGATGCCGCAGCGCCTGCCGGCGCAACGCCGACATGGCCGGCACCTGGGGGGCGGTGGGCTCGCTCATCGGTACTCTCCCTGCTCGACGGGGATCATTCGGGTACGCGTCATCTCCTGCTGTGCCAGCACCCGCAGCCGGGTCCGGGCCCGCGACAGCCGCGAACGCACCGTTCCGACGGGTATGCCCAGCGCCTCGGCCGCCGCCGCGTAGTCCAGTTGCGACCACACGCAGAGCAGGAACACCTCCCGGTCCGCCCGGCGCAGCGACTGCAGTCCCGCCATGACCGCAGCCACCTGGTCGGCATCGTGCATCCGGGCGACCACCTCGTCAGCGAAGTCCGGGACGGTGTCGCGTACGGGCAATCGCCGCAATGCCTCCCGGTGCCGGCGCGCCGCCCGCCTGCGATTGCGCAGCACATTGGTGGCGATCCCGAGCAGCCACGGCCGCAGGCTGTCTCCATCCGGATGCAAGGATTCGCGAATTCGCCACGCCTCAAGGAAGGTCAGCGACACCACATCCTCGGCCTGAACCGGATCATCCCCACTCCACACCGCATGCCGATAGACCGCATCGGCATGCTCATCGAAGAGCTCACCGAACGCATCGGTGTCTCCGGCCCGGACCCGGACCCGCATCTCAGCTGTCACACCTCTACCTGTCCGCAGCCGCCCCCGAGTTCCACCATCGGGGACATTCCCCAGGCGGTGAAATCGTGCGTCGAGCCCGGCAGTGCCGGGCTCGGTACGCGCCGAGCAGCGGCGCGTGCACCGCCGCGGCGAGTGACGCGATCACCAGCGCGTAGCCGCTCCGGTGGCTGATGTGTGGGGCCGCGGCGCGCAGGGTGTAGTAGGTGCCGAGGACGTTGACGGGGTTCGTCCGCTCGAACACGTCCGGGTCGCCGCCGACCAGCGGCAGTTGGGCGGCGACCCCCGCGTTGGCCACGACGACGTCGAGCCCGCCGAGCCGGTCCACCGCCATCTCGACCGCGGCGTCGACCTGGGCCCGGGAGCGGACGTCGCAGCTGCTCCACGGGGCGTCGCCGCACGCCGCCGGCACGTCGGCCAGCAGCTCGGGCTCCGACCCGACGACGGCGACGCTGGCGCCCCGCTGGTGCAACCGACGGGCCAGCGCGGCACCGATCCCGCGGGCGCCGCCGGTGACGAGGACGCGCCTGCCGGCCAGCGACCGGGAACCACCACTCATGGCGGAATTATAGATAGCTACCGATGAATGAGAGCGCGAGGCTCGGAACCGCCCGCGCAGTGGCGTCGGCGTCGGTACTCGCCACTGGAGGTTCCGTGTCGCTCACCGCTCCGGCTCCGGGCCCTGCCGTACGGGCTCGTCCGCACTGCGCCCGTGGCTGAGGAAGTACGCCCCGAGGGCGCCGGCGAGGGTGCCGAAGACCACCACGGAATAGACGGCCAGCACCAGTTCGAGGATCTGCGCGAACGTGTCGGTGGCGCCGAGCGGCACACCGGTGATGGTGGTGAGCGCGGCGTCGTGCAGGGCCTGCCCGTGGTTCCGGTAGGCGCCGGTCACTGTCAGCAACTGCCCTGCGGTCACGATGACCGTCACCGTCACGACGGCGAGCCAGGCCAGCCGGTCGGTGAGCAGTCGGCCCGCCGAGCGGGAGCCGCGGACGGCGGCGGCGACCACTCCGGCTCCCCGGGCCGCCCGAAGCGCGATGGCCGCGCGGGCGAACCGCAGGAAGGGTACGGCGAGGAAGATCACCTGCCACCAGTTCTGCCTCCAGAACTGCCGGGCACGGTGCCGGGCCAGCCAGGCACGCAGGACGAACTCCGCCACGAACACGGCCCACAGGATCCAGCTGGCGACCGTGAGGACGCTGCTGAGTGCCTCGTCGTGGGTGAACGACTGTACGAGCACCAGCAGCAGGAACAGCACGCCGAGGATCCCCATCGGCTTGTCGAGCCGGTGAGTGAGGTCGTCGAGGCGGGAATCCTTCTCTCGCCGGTTCCGCGCGGACGCACGTCCGTCCTCGGGCCGGCGGTGGCGGTCGCCGTGATCGTCGGAGTGGCCTGCCGGCACGGTCACGTACCGCAGGGGTGCTCGGCATCGGTGGGACCGGGCCGGACCCCCCGCGGCGCGTCCAATCCGCAACGGGCACGTTGCGGGCCACCGGCCGCGATCGTCTGCATGGTCTGGCTCCTCGGGCCGGTGGTGTCGGGACGCGGTGTCGACAACCGACCGTAGGGGCTCGACCACGCCCGGGCTGCCCGTTTGCGTCAAGAGCCGAGATATTCGCGGCTCCTGCCCCCGCGCTGACGGCACATCCCGCCCGAATGATGTCTATCCCTCAATGTCGTTGGTAGGGTGCTGCGGTGCCTCCCCCTGCCACCGTCGGCGCGCCACCGGGCGACCGCTCCCTGACCTCAGAATCCACGCCCTCCACCGCCCGACAGGTGCGGCGCGCACGCTTCAGCGAGTCCGGTCTCGCGTGGCTGATGCTGCTGCCCTCGGTGGGGGTCTTCGCCCTGTTCGTGTTCTGGCCGCTCGGGCGGACCCTCTACCTCTCCGTGCACGGCAACGACATCTTCGGCGCCGCGTCGGAGTACGTCGGCGCGGCGCACTACCGGGACATGCTGTCCGGGGAGTTCGGCAAGGTGCTGGCCACGACGGCGCTGTTCACGCTCTTCTCGGTGGTGCCGGCCGTGCTGGGCGCGCTCTTCGTGGTGCTGCTGCTGGAGGCACGCATCCGCGGCGTACGGGCGCTGCGCACCGCGTTCGCCCTGCCGTTCGCGTTCTCGGTGGCGACCGCGTCGGTCATCTTCGCCGTCATCTACAACCCGGCGATCGGGGTGGCGAACGGTTTGCTCGGCTCTCTCGGCTTCGACCGGGTCAACTGGCTCACCGACCCGTCGATCGCGTTGCCCGCCGTCTGTGCCGCGACGGTGTGGATGAACTTCGGCTACAACATCCTCGTGCTCTCCGCCGGGGTCTCGGCGATCTCGCCGGAGGTGGTCGAGGCGGCGCGGCTGGACGGCGCGACCGGGTGGCGGCTGGCGACGCGGATCACCGTGCCGCTGCTCTCCCCGCAGCTGTTCTTCCTCGTCGTGGTGTCCACGATCCACGCCCTGCAGAGCTTCGGGCAGATCCACATCCTGACCAAGGGCGGGCCGGACCAGGCCACCACGACGCTGGTCTACTCGATCTACGAGAAGGCGTTCGCCTTCGGCTCCTCCGACTTCGGCGCGGCCAGCGCGCAGGCCGTCGTGCTGCTGGTCATCATGCTCGGCTGCACGGCCGTCCAATTCGGCGTCCTCGAACGGCGGGTCCACTACCGATGAAAAAGCTCAACCTCGGCCGGGTCGCCGTCTACGTCGTGCTCGGCCTGGCCGCGATCCCCGTGCTGTTCCCGGTCTACTACGGGTTCGTCGGCGCCGTGATGGGCCCCGGCGACCTGGCGACCTATCCGCCCGCGCTGGTGCCGAGCGCGCTGCACTGGCAGAACATCACCGACGTGTTCCGCTCGGTGCCGCTCGGCCGCTTCTACGCGAACTCCGCCGTGCAGGCCGGGATCATCACCGTGGCGCAGGTCGTCACCAGCATCTTCGCCGCGTACGCCTTCGCGTTCCTGCGCCTGCCAGCGAAGGCGGCGACGTTCAGCCTCTTCCTCGCCACCCTCATGGTGCCGTGGGAAGCGATCATCATCCCCAACTACCTGGCCATCTCCGACTGGGGCCTGACGCGCGGCGGGCTGACGTACCTCGGCCTGGTGCTGCCCTTCCTCGCCTCGGCGTTCGGCACGTTCCTGCTGCGGCAGGCGTTCCTGCAGTTCCCGACCGAGCTGCGCGACGCCGCGGTGATCGACGGGTGCGGCCACTGGCGGCTGCTGTGGCGGGTCATCGTGCCGCTGTCCAAGCCCTCCATCGCGGCGGTCGGGGTCTACGTCTTCCTCTCGGCGTGGAACCAGTACTTCTGGCCGCTGATCCTGATCCGCGACACCGAGTTCCAGACGCTGCAGATCGGCATCTCCCAGCTCAACGACGCCGAGGCGGCGCAGCCGGGCCTCGTCCTCGCCGGCGTCGCATTGTCGCTGCTTCCCACGCTGGCCGTCGTGATCTTCGGCCAGCGCTACATCGTCCGCGGGCTGACCGCCGGGGCGCTGCGTTGAACCATCGAGAAGGAGAAGCAATGAGAAGACCTCGGCTCCGTCGGACCGCGGCGGCGTTCGTCGCCGTCGTGGCCGCCGCCGCGCTCACGGCCTGCGGCGACTCCGGGTCCGGCACCGACGGCGGCAGCGGCGCGCTCGACGCGCCCGGCGCCGAGGTGCTGGAGAAGGCCACGGACAAGACCACGATCGAGTTCTGGCACGCGATGAAGGGGGCCAACGCCACCGCCGTCGATCAGCTCGTGGCCGACTTCAACGCCCAGAGCGGCGGCAAGGTCGAGGTCAAGGCGGTCTTCCAGGGAAGCTACGACGAGACGATCGCGAAGTACAAGGCGTCGGTGCAGCAGAAGAGCACGCCGGCCCTGGTGCAGATCTACGACATCGGCAGCCGCTTCATGGTCGACTCGAAGCAGGTCGTGCCGATGCACAAGTTCATCGAGAAGGACGGCTTCAACGCCGGCGACATCGAGCCGAACATCGCCAGCTACTACTCGGTCGACGGCAAGCTCTGGTCGATGCCGTTCAACTCCTCGACGCCCCTGCTGTACCTCAACAAGGAGGCGTTCGAGCGGGCCAAGCTCGACCCGACGAAGCCGCCGAAGAACCTCGACGAGATCGGCGAGCTGGCGAAGAAGCTCACGGTCAAGGACGCCAGCGGCAAGACCGTCCAGTACGGCTTCAACGCCGCCATCTACGGCTGGCTGGTGGAGCAGCTGCTCGCCACCGACGGCAAGGAGTACTGCGACAAGGGCAACGGGCGCAGCGGCCTGGCCACGAAGGTGCAGTTCGACCAGGAGACGGCCGTGCGCGTCGCGCAGTGGTGGACGGACCTGGTGAAGGGCGGCTACGCGACGAACACCGGCCGAAAGACCGACGACGCCCAGGCCGCCTTCAAGTCGGGCACGGTCGCCATGCACCTGGAGTCCACCAGCGTGCTGCGCGGCTACGTCGACGCCGCGAAGGGCAAGTTCACCGTGCTCACCGCCCCGTACCCGAAGGTGAGCGCCTCGTCCACGGGCGGACCGATCATCGGTGGCGCGTCGCTGTGGATCAACGGCGTCGGCCACAACGACAAGGAGAAGCGGGCCGCCTGGGAGTTCGTGAAGTTCGCCTCCGGCCCGGTCGAGCAGGCCAAGTGGCACACCAGCACCGGGTACGTGCCGATCAACGCCAAGGCGCTCGACGAGCAGATCGACAAGGACTGGATGGCGAAGTTCCCCCAGTTCCGCACCGCCGTCGACCAGCTGCACGCGCTGCCGCCGTCGGTCGCGTCGGCCGGCTGCCTGCTGGGCGTGATGCCGCAGGCCCGCAAGGCCTCCGAGGACGGCCTGGAGGCGGCCATCGTGGGCAGCAAGCCGGCGGAGCAGGCCATGAAGGACGCGGCGGCGAGCGTGCAGGGCGCCATCGACAGCTACAACAAGTCGGTCAGCTGAGCACCGCACCGCGCTGATCGTCGAGAAGGGCCAGTCCCGCCGGGACTGGCCCTTCTCCGCTGCCACCCCCAGGTCGTGGGGTGCGGGCGGATCCTATGGTGGGCTCTGCCACCGATCGAGGGAGAGACCGTTGTCACCGTCGCACCGCCCGCCCCGTTCGTGCGTCGCAGGGGCGGCCCTGAGCGTGCTCGTCGGGCTCGCCGCCTGCACCGCGCCACGGGCGGAGCCGCCCGAGCGGCCGGCGCCGGGGATCGCGGTGACCCAGGAGAGCCTGCGCGGCGGCGGGACCGGAGCGGAGGGGGAGGGCCCGGAGCCCACCTGGTCGGTGACGGCCAGGCGGCTCGACCAGCCGTTGACGCAGCTCGGCCAGGTCGTCGTCGTGCCGGACGGGCGGGAACTGCGGGCGGTGGACCGCGCGACGGGGCAGGACCGCTGGCGTCGCCCGTTCCCGATGGCCTACCAGTACGCGGTCGCCGGCGACCTGATCGTGCTCAGCGCCAGCAACGGAGGGTTGCTGGAGGTGCTCGACGCGGCCACCGGCGCCACCCGCTGGCGGACCGAGGACACCCAGGACGTCGTCGTCCAGCAGCAGGTCGTGTACGACCGCGAGTGCGTCGGCACCGGACAGTCCGCGAAGTGCGTCGTCATCGCCCGGGACGTCCGCGATGGTCGCCAACTGTGGAAACTGCCCGCCGACCGGTTCGCCCGGGTGAGCGACGAGGCGCTCGGCGTCCGCGCGCCGTACGCCGCGCCCACCCAGCGGTACGTGTCGGTGCGGCTGAACGGGCGTACCTACACGAGCGTCGCACCCACCACCGGCAAGGCCGGCGCCGGACGCCTGCCGAGCCGGGCCTGGCACGGCTTCGTGGCCGGCAACCTGCTGGTGACCACCGACCACGATCCGCCCCGGGACGACCGGCGGTGCACCGTCAGCATCGCCACCGTCGACGCGGCCACCGGCGCCGGAGGCTGGTTCGGCGAGGTCTTCAGCGGGCGTCGCGAGGACGGCGAGTGTGCCAAGCGACTGGCGCACGACCGCAGCGGGCTGACCCTGATCGGGGCCGGCACCCGGCTCGTCGCGGTCACGGACGCCGGCCGGCCGCAGATGATCGACCTGCGGACCGGTAAAACGCGGTGGGAGGGCGTCGCCCCCGGCGTACCGATCGACGGGGACGACCGGTCCGTGCTGGTGCGGCGCACCGCCGACGAGGGCGAGCTGGCCCTGCTCGACATGGCCACCGGCGCGACGCGGTGGAGCGCGCCGGATCCGGGACTGTCCGGCACCTCGGCGAGCTGGCGGTCGAGCGTGACCGGACGCCTCGTGGCGGTCAGCGGCGCGGTGCAGGAACGACCGGTCGTGCTCGTCCACGACGTGTCGACCGGTCGCCAGCTCGGCCGGTACGCCGGTTGGCTCGCCGGCGCCGGGGACGACTGGGTCGCGGTCAGCCACTCCGGAGGCTCGGACGGGATCGCACTGGACCTGTACGCCTTCTGAACCGGCGCGGCGGGCCGGTCCCGGGCCGCCCGCCGCGCCCACGCACTAGTTCCAGCGGAACAGGAGCGCGGCGACGGTCGCACCGACGACTGCGGTGATCGCCAGACCCGCCAGGTTCGACGCGTCGACCGAGGCCCCCGCCCAGGCGCTGGAGAGCGCCTCGACGGTGGCGCCGAACGGCAGCCACGAGGCGGCCCGGGCCACCGGTTCCGGCAGGGAGGCGGCGCCGCCGAACAACCCGCCGACGGCCCCGAGGGCGAAGAAGGCGATCAGGCCGATGGCGACCGCCGAGTTCGGGGTGGGCGCCACCGAGGCGACGATCAGGCCCAGCCCGTACATCGCGGCCACCGAGAGCCCGACCACGGCGAGCGCCATGCCGACGTCGGCCGGCGGGCGTGCGCCGAAGCCGACGACGGCGACGGCGTACGCCAGCCCGATCCCCACCAGCACCTGCGCCAGGCTCACCACCAGTTGGGCGACGAGCACCATCGCCGGCGACGCCGGGGTGACCGCGAGCCGGCGCAGCACCCCGCTGCGGCGGTAGTAGGCCAGGAAACTCGGCATGTTCACGATGCCGATCGTGGCGAGGACGATGGTGAAGACCAGCGGAAGGACGAAGAGGTCCAGCGCCGAGCGCCCGCCGGCAACCTCCTGGTCACCGGCGGCAGCGGCGTTCATGACCAGGATCAACAGCGGCAACCCGATCGGTACGACCAGCCCGGCCGTGTCCCGGACGACCATCTTCGCCTCGCACCCGATCAGAGTCAGCCACGAGCCCGGCCCGGGTCGTCGTACGGTCACCTCGTTCATGCGTCCTCCTCCGTGACGAGTTCCTTGCCGGTGAGGCGGACGAACGCCTCCTCCAGGTTCGCGGCGCCGGCCCGGGCCACCAGCCCGGCCGGGGTGTCCAGGGCGACGATCCGGCCGGCGTCGAGCAGCACGACCCGGTCGCAGAGCCGTTGGACCTCGTCCATGGCGTGGCTGACCAGCAGCACGGTCTCGTCGCGCAGCCCCTCCACACCCGCCCAGATGCGCCGGCGGGCACGGGGATCCAGCCCGGTGGTGAGTTCGTCGAGGATCACCACCCGCGGTCGGCCGACCAGGGCGAGGGCTATGGAGAGGCGCTGCTGCTGTCCGCCGGAGAGCTTCTCGAACCGCGTCCGGGCCTGCCCCCGCAGCTCGACCAGGTCGAGCAGTTCGTCGGCGGGGCGCGGATCGGGGTAGAAGCTGCGGTAGAGGCCGAGCAGCTCACCGACGGTCAGGGCCGCGTGCAGCTCGGCCTGCTGCAACTGCACGCCGAGCACCTGACGTACGGCGGCGCGGTCCCGGCGCGGGTCCCGCCCGAGCACCCGGACGCGTCCCCGGTCGGGGACCCGCAGGCCGGCGATCAGCTCGATCATCGTGGTCTTGCCGGCCCCGTTGACGCCCAGGACGCCCAGCACCTCACCGGGGGCCACCGTTAGGCTGACGTCGTCGACGGCGACGACGTCGCCGTACCGTTTGTGCAGGTTCTCGACCTCGATGGCGGGTTGGCTCATGCCCTCCATGCTGGTCGGGGCCACCGCCCGCCGCCTGTGCCGGAGGTCAGCCCCGCCGCCCATGACTTTCGGCACCCGTGGCTCGCCGGCCGCGGCGGCTAGGGTTGCCGCATGCGGCGGCTCGGGCTCGATGAGTGGTCCGGCCTGGTGATGCTCGTCGTGTGCGTGGGCGTCGGGTCGCCGGTGATGCTCGGCCTGGTCGAGCCGGACATCCCGGCACCGGTGTGGGTGGGGCTCTTCGTCGTCACCCTGGGCGCGTCGCTCGGCGCCGTGGCCGAGTGGGGAGCACCCCGGACGAGGTGGGCGGCCTACGGCGCGGCGGTGGTCGCCGGCTGGGGCGTGGTCGCGACGGCCCCCCGCGCCGGCATGCTGCCGATCCTGCTGGTGGTGATCGCCGCGCTCGGACCGGAGACCCTCCGGCTGCCGGTCAACCTGCTGGTGGTGGCGCTGAACACGGCCGTGATCGCCCTGACCGTCGGCCGGGTCCACGACGACCCGGTCGCGCCGCTCGTGTCCGGGGTGTTCTACGGGCTGATCCAGATCGCCACGACGTTCAGCGTGACCGCGGTCCGCCGGGAGCAGCAGCACCGCCGGGAGCTGGCCCGGGCACACGTGGAGCTGCGGGCGGCCAGCCTGCTGCTGGCCGGGTCCGCCCGCACGGCGGAACGCCTGCGCATCTCCCGTGAGCTGCACGACCTGCTCGGTCACCAGCTCACCGTCCTCACCCTGGAGCTGGAGGCGGCCCGGCACCGTGCGGGCGACCCGGCGCGGGAGCACGTCGAACGGGCCGGCCGGGTGGCCAGGGAGGTGCTCGCCGACGTGCGCGACACCGTCAGCGCGCTGCGCGCCGGGTCTGCCGCCGACCTGGCCGAGGCGCTGCGCGACGTCGGCCGCGACATCCCCGGGCTCGACGTGACGGTCGAGGTGGGCGAGGACGTCGAGCCGAACGAGGAACAGACCGCGGCGCTCGTGCGGGCCGTACAGGAGATCATCACCAACACCCTGCGGCACGCCTGCGCGGGCGAGCTGCGAGTCACGATCGTCCGCCACGGTGCGGCGATCCGACTGACGGCGGTCGACGACGGGCAGGGCGCGCGGGGCGTGGTCCCCGGCAACGGCCTGCGGGGCCTCGCGGAGCGGTTCGCGGCACTCGGCGGGGAGATCGCGTACGACGGCAGCGCGGGCTTCCGGGTGACCGCCCGGATGCCGGCCCGGTGACCGGCATGCTCGATCCGGCCGGCCCGCGCGGCCGAGGCGACATGACCAGGGTGGTCGTGGTCGACGACCAGACGTTGGTCCGGCAGGGCATCCGCACCCTGCTCGACATTGCGGGCATCGAGGTGGTCGGCGAGGCCGACGACGGCGAGGCCGCCCTGGCCGCGATCGACGCGACCCGGCCCGACGTCGTCCTGCTCGACCTGCGCATGCCGCGCCGGGACGGCATCTGGGTCCTCCGACGGCTCCGCGAGCGCGGGGCGGACGTGCCGGTGCTGGTGCTCACCACCTTCGACGACGACACCCTCGTCCTCGACGCGCTGCGCGCCGGGGCGCGGGGCTACCTGCTCAAGGACGTCACGCTGGAGCAGCTGACCCGGGCGGTCGAGACCCTCGCCGCGGGCGGAACGCTCATCGCCGTGTCGATCACCGATCGGCTCCTGCGCGCCATCCGCTCGGCGCCGTCCCCGGTCGGGGTGAGCGCCCCGCCGTCGCAGGAGCTCACCGAGCGGGAGCTGGACGTGCTGCGGCTGGTCGCCGAGGGCTACACCAACCGGGAGGTCGCCGGCCTGCTCTTCCTCGCGGAGGGCACGGTCAAGAACCACGTGTCGGCGATCCTGCTGAAGCTCGGCGCCCGGGACCGCACCAACGCGGTGCTGCGGGCGCTGCACGAGGGCGTCCTGCGGTAGAGCTGACGGGGGACCCGTCCGCCGGTGCGTCCGGTCGTCACGCGGTGGGGGATCCGACGCTGTGGTCCCCGGCCTGCACTGGCCGGGGACCACACCGGAACTACCTGCTACTTGGCGGCGGCGGACGGCCGCGGCTTGACGCGGAACGAACCCAGGATGATGTGACGCATCTGTGCACCTCCTCTCAACTGGTGGTGGTCAGAGACCGGGCGTGTTCGAGGGCGTCCGTCAGCTCGTCCTCGTTCACGACCAGCCGTTCTGTCAGCAGGCAGGTGCCGACCGGCGTCGTCACCAGGCTGCTGCCGGCCCTGCGGTGGACGTCCACACGGGAGGCGGCGCCGGGCCGCTCGTCGAGCGGAAATCCGAAACTGAGCCGGTGTACGCCCTGCCGGCCGGGGCGGCGCATGTCCTTCTCCCGGCGCGCCAGCGGCCGGAGCGCGTCGGCGGTGCGCCGCCAGCGCTCGGACACGCTCACCCACTCATCCGTACGGACGACGAGCTGACGCAGCTCGGGGGCGAGTGCCAGGCGCACTGCGTGTTCGCAGATCACCTCGGTCAGGTCGTCGCCCAGCCGCTGCTCCAGGGCTTCGGCCAGGACCAGCAGGTCCAGCAGGTCCTTGATCCGGAACTTGCGCTGGAACCGCTCCTCGGCCACGGCGAAGAGCCCGCACAGGTCGTCCTGTTCCACCGGCGCGACGCGCACCGGGACGCCACGAAGGTCGCCGGCGAAGGTGAACGTGGTGACGTCGGCGCCCATCGGCTTGTCGAGGTGCGGCTCGGTCGCGGGCCACTTCATCGCCACGCCGACGTGCGGCTCGTCGAGCCCCTCCAGGATGCTGACCGCCTGAGGTACGGCCCCCCAACGGTCGACCAGATCCCGTACGCAGGACCACAGGACGTCCTGGTTGGGGGCGAAGAGGTCGACGTCTCCCGACTGCCGCAGTAGCCCACGGGGATAGTGCCGGGCGATGCACGGGCCCTTGAGGACCGTCGCCCCGTACCGGCCGGCCAGCTCGGCGCCGGTCGCGTGGAGGGTCTCGACGCGCCGCTCCCACCGGCGCAGGTACGCGCCCTCCGCCTCGTTGAGCTCGAGACCCCGGGCCACCGCGGAGGAGAGCCAGGTGGCGAGGATCCCCTTGCGGTTGGCCATGTCGGCGACCCGCCAGGTGGGCAGGTCCGGCGGTGCTCCGAGCAGGCGGTCCACGACATCAAGATCGACCATGAAGAACATCAGCCTCACCGCGAGATCGGTCCATCGCGGTGAGGCTGACGTCGTCGGCCATATTTTCTCGATATCCGCTGCCGGTCGACGGTCGGCAGGGCCCGGAGGGACGGACGGCGTGACGCGCCACGGCGAGGACCTCGCCGTGGCGCGTCGCCGCGTCAGCGCAGGCGGCCCTCGATGGCGTCGATGATGCGCGGGCGCAGTTCCGCCGCGCGGATGACGGCGTCGACGGAGCCGACCTCGACCGCGCGCCGGATGTTGTGCACCCGGTCGAACTCGGCGGCCACCTCGCCCAGCTTCTCCACGCGCACCGACGAGCGCAGCTCGTCGAGCTCCGCGGTCAACGCCGCGCGTTCGGTGCCGGAGGCCGCCGCGACGCGGGCCTCCAACTCCCGAACGCGCGGGTCGGCCGCGGTGCGGGCGTTGACGTCGCCGGAGAACACCACCGCGGCGGCGGGGGCGCCGCCGAGGACCGAGGCGAACGAGCCCTCCAGCGCGAGCACGGTCATGTTCGGGTTCAGCGCCTTCGAGAACACCACGAACGCGCCACCGTGGTACCGCGAGATCACGCAGAACACGATGGGCCCGCGGAAGTTCACGATCGCGCGGCCGATCTCGGCGCCGTACTCCAGTTGGAGATTGCGCATCGACTCGGGCGAGCCGTCGAAGCCCGACAGGTTCGCCAGCACCACCAGCGGCCGGTTGCCGCTGGCCGCGTTGATCGCCCGCGCGGCCTTCTTCGACGACCGGGGGAACAACGTGCCCGCGGTGTAGGTGTCCGGGCCGTCGGTGGGCGGGAAGCCGCGCCGCGGCACCGACCGTGACTCGATGCCGATCAGGCACACCGGCATGCCACCGAGGTGTACGTCCTGCACCGCCACGGTCTCCGCGTCGGCCATGCCCGCCCACCGTTCCAGCACCGGGTGGTCCTGGTCGGAGAGCGCCCGCATCACCGTCCGGATGTCGAACGGCTTCTTGCGGTCCGGGTTGGCCTCGGCGGAGAAGATCTCGCCGACGGTGGTGAAGTCGCTGCCCGCCACGACGTGCGGGAAGGCGGAGACGTCGCGGTCGACCGGGTCGGTCGTCCGCGCCCGCCGCGGCCCCTGCTCGCCGGGCGCGACGTACGTGTGCTCGTAGTGCGCCATCAGCACGTCCCGCGCCGCGGCCAGGTTCGGCGCCCAGTACTGCGCCTGCCCGTTCGGGCCCATCACCCGGTCGTAGCCGCCGATGCCGAAGTTGTCCTCGGCCGAGACCCCGCCGGAGAAGTCGAGCGACTGCTTGCCGGTGAGCACCATCGCCGAGTCCGGCGTCATCACCAGAATGCCCTTGGTGTGCATCAGCATCGTCGCCTCGGCGTTCCAGTACGGCTGCGCCCCGACGGTGATGCCCGCGACCACGATGTTGATCTCGCCGCCGTCCTGGGTGAACTCGACGATCCGCTTGAGCGCCGCGGCCACCCAGTCCATGTTCTCCGTGCCCGACTGCATGGAGATCCGGGCGCCTGCGGACAGCGCGTACCACTCCAGCGGCACCTGCATCCGCTCGGCCAGGTCCAGCGCGGCGATCACGCGGCGGCACTCCGGCTCCGACAGCGCGCCGAGCGCCTTCGTTGGGTCGCCTAGCAGCACGACCCGGGTGACGCCCTGCGGGTGCCGCCGGGTCGGCGTGGTCACCACGCCCGCCACGATCGCCGCGCTGTTACGCCCCTTCGGCCGCTCGACCGGGACCAGCGCGTGGTCGTCGTCGAGGTCGTGCTCGACGAAGGTGCCGAGCAGGGCGGTCAGCTCGTACGGGTAGACCGCGTTGCGGCTGCTCGCGCGCAGCACCTTCTGCCGGTAGTCGTCAAGCGGCTCGACCGGCTCGTCCGACGGCTCGCCGACGGTCAGCGCGGTGCCGCCCGTGGCGTCGAACGAGACGCGTACGGCGATCTTGGTCAGCTCGCCGGTCCGGCGGTCGCGCTGCCGCGCGATGAACAGGATCTCCTCCAGCCCGGCGCCCGCGGTCGTGGGCAGCACCCGCCGGGCGATCATCTCCAGCTCCGCGCGCGTGAGGTCGCTCGGCGGCCAGACGTAGACCACGATCCGGTTGGTGCTGAAGCGCTTCCTCGACGGCCGCCGCGACTGCGCGCGACGGATCGAGTCGAGACACGTGGCGAGGACGTCCTCGGCGGTGGGCAGCGCCACCAGCCGCCCGTCGTGCTCGCGCAGCTCGGTCAGGTCGCGCACCTGCGCGAACGCGACGAGGCGGTCGTCCGACGGGTTCTCCCGCGCCACGCACTGGAAGAGGTAGACCTCTTCGTCCGACGACGGCAGCCGGGTGAGGTCGAACTTGCTCAGCCGCTCCATCTGCATCCGCTGCGCGATGTACGGGTGCAGGCCGCGGATCAGCCGCTCCTCCATCATCCCGATGGTCGACGGGCGGAACGTGAAGTGGTGGTGCATCACCGCGCCGCTGCGGCCCGCGACGGTGGTGGTGAGCCTGCGGACCTGGTGCGGCAGCGGGTGCGCGCTGACGACCTCGTGCAGCGCCGCCGCCATCGCGTCGAAGTCCGCCGGCTGGTTCTCCCACGCCAGATAGATGTCGACGTCGATGGCGTCGTGGCCGCTCGCCAGCTCCGCGAGGCCGCGCAGCGCGCTGCCCAGCGCGTCGAAGCCCACGGCGGCGGAGACCACGCACGAGCCCGTCCGCTCGGCGACCACGAACGTGCAGCCCTCGACCTCGCTGGTGCGTACGCGGTTGAGGTCCTTGTTGCCGTAGTAGCGCCGGGTCAGCACCTCCAGCATGACCGCGTTGTCCACGTCGTCGCGGACCAGCCGCTGGCCGAGCAGCCGCACCAGCGGCTCGGTGGAGCGCACCATCTCGGCGACGCGCTCGGCGCGGTCCGGCGCGTCCGGGTGCGCGTCGAGGTGGCGCAGGTGCCGGCGCACGTCGGCGTAGACGCGGGCGCGGTTGCGGCGCAGCAGCGGCTGGGCGAACCAGGCGAACACCACGCCGCGCGCGAGGTCGCAGACCACCGGGAAGCGGACCTGCGTCGCGGCCACCAGCCGCTCCAGCGCGAGACCGGCGGGCTCGCGCAGCGACTCGTCCGGCGGCGGCTCCCGCAGCCAGGCGCGCAGCAGCGTCGCGACGACCGTGGCGTCGGCGGACGCGCGTTGCAGGGCGAGGAAGATCCGGAACACGGCGGCTTCGAGCTCGGGGCAGCGCTCCAGCTCGGTGACGCCGTAGTGCCCGAGCGCCTTGGCGAGCTTGGCCTGGAACGTCGCCGGCAGCCCGGCCCGGTCCACGTCGAGGTACTGCAGGTAGGTGTGGAAGTACTCGCGGGCGCTCGGCACGTGGCCGGCGCCGCCGCCGTCCTCGCCCGTCGGCCGGTTGCGGCTGAGCTCGGTGAGGTCGGCGAACACGTCGATGAGGCCGAGTTCCTCGGCCAGCGGCCGGTGACCGTCCTCGGTGGCGGCCCGGCGCGCGGCGAGGTAGTCGTCGAGCAGCCGGCGCTCGTCGTGCGGGTCGACGTCGAAGCCGAGCAGCAGGCTGCGCAGGTCCTCCTGGCCGCGCGTGGCGCGCTCCCGCGCCGGGATCCTGGCGGGCGCTTCGGGCAGGTCCAGCTCGACGGACTCGGTCGCCGCGGTCTCCCCGGCCTCGGCGTCGTCGGCGAGCGGCTCCAGCCGCAGCAGCGGCGCGCCGGTCTCCACCTGGGTGCCCACGGAGACGACGCATTCCTTCAGCCGCGCCTTGAACGGCGCCCGCAGCACCGTCTCCATCTTCATGCTCTCCAGCACCAGCACCGGCGCGCCCGCCTCGACCTCGGCGCCGACCTTCAACGGCGTGGCGACGACCAGCGCGGGGCTGGGCGAACGCAGGACACCGCCCTCGTCGCGGGTGACCCGGTGCGCCACGCCGTCCACCTCGACCAGGTGGATCGGCCCGTGCGTGCCGATGAGCAGGCGGTAGCGGGTGCCGTTGACGACGACCTGCCCGGTGTGCCGGTCGAAGCGGTCCAGCTCGACGTCGGCGGTGCGTACGGTGCCGCCCGCTTCGACGCCGACGCGGAACCGGTGTGCGCCGACCCGCGCGACGCGCACGCGGTAGTCGACGCCGCGCAGCTTGAGGTCCAGCGGCCGGCCGCTCTCGTGTTGCACCTGCGGGCGGCCGCCGAACGCCGTCGACAGCAGCCGCTGCCGCTCGACGCGCTCCTCCTCCTCGTACGCCTCGATGGCGGCGGCCGCCAGCGCGACGGCGGAGTGCCGGTGCGTGACCAGCCTGCCCTCGCCCCGGACGCGGTCGATCCAGCCGGTGTCCGCGCTGGCGTCGATCACCTCGGGCTGGTCGAGCAGGTCGAGCACGAAGCTCTTGTTCGTCGCGCCGCCCTCGATGATCACCGTGGTCTGCGCCATCGCCCGGCGCAGCCTGCCGAGCGCCTCGTCGCGGTCGCGGCCGTACGCGATGATCTTCGCGATCATCGAGTCGAAGTCGGCGGGGATGGTGTCGCCCTCGCTGACGCCGGTGTCCACGCGGATGCCCGGCCCGGCGGGCAGGTCCAGCCGCGCGATGCGGCCGGGGGAGGGCGCGAAGTCGCGGTCGGGGTCCTCGGCGTTCAGCCGGGCCTCGATGGCGTGCCCGCGCTCCACCGGCGGCTCGCCCTCGAGCCGCCCGCCCGACGCCACGTGCAGCTGCGCCCTGACCAGGTCGAAGCCGGTGGTGGACTCGGTGATCGGGTGCTCGACCTGGAGGCGGGTGTTGACCTCCAGGAACGCGAACAGCCGGTCGCCGGGGTGGTAGAGGAACTCGACGGTCGCCGCGCCGCGGTAGCCGACCGCGACGGCGAGCCGCTCGGCCGACGTCTTGAGCTCGGCCGTCTGCTCAGGACCGAGCACCGGCGACGCCGACTCCTCGATGACCTTCTGGTTGCGCCGCTGCACCGAGCAGTCGCGGACACCGAGCGCCCACGCGGTGCCCTGGCCGTCGGCGATCACCTGGACCTCGACGTGCCGGGCGCCGGTGACCAGACGTTCCAGGAACACGACGCCGCTGCCGAACGCCCGCGCGGCCTCCTGGCTGGTGCGCTCGTAGGCGTCGGCGAGCTCGGCCTCGTTGGTGATCACGCGGATGCCGCGCCCGCCGCCGCCCGCGGTCGCCTTGAGCATCAGCGGGTAGCCGATCCCGGCCGCCGCCGCCAGGGCGGCGTCCAGGGTCTCGACCGCGCCACGGCTCCACGGCGCGACCGGTACGCCGACCTCCTCGGCGATCAGCTTCGCACCGATCTTGTCGCCCAGCTTGCGCATGGCGTCCGGGCTCGGTCCGACGAAGGTGACGCCGATCCTCTCGCACAGCTCCGCGAACGCCGGGTCCTCGGCGACGAAGCCCCAGCCGACCCACGCGGCGTCGGCCCCGCTCTCCACCAGCGCGCGCTCCAGCACCTTCAGGTCGAGGTACGGGCGCGCGGACGCGGGACCGAGGTCGTAGGACAGGTCCGCCTCGCGGACGAAGGTGGCCGTACGGTCGACGTCGGTGTGCAGGGCGACGGTCTCGATCCGTGTCCCGGTCTCCGCGGCGATGTCCCGTACGGCGTGGATGAGCCGCATGGCGGCCTCACCACGGTTGACGATGGCGACACGACTGAACACCGATCGAGCCCTCCTTTTAGACCAATGATGCGCGGGCCGCGACGCGGCGGCACCTTCGGCAGTGTCCACCCTCGTGCCTGTGGATCAAAAGGTCAGGGGTCCGAATCCGTTCGGCGAACGGACGATGTTGCGGCGTTGACCAGCCAAAACGCCTGACACAACCGTGATCGTTTCCCGGCATGTGTTGCGGCCGTCCACTTCGTGGGAGGGTGATGCGCCCGGGGCGCGCTTATGTTACTGGCGGGTTCGTGTCGAACGGTGTCGCGACGGAGCCTCAGCCGGGACCGGTGCCACCGTCGACGTCGCTGAGTAGCGGGCCCGGGACACGCATCCGCCACGCGTCGGTGACGAGCTCCGTCAGGCGGTCGACGTCCACCTGCGCCAGCCGCAACATGACCAGGGGCAGCCCCTCGTACGAGGGCGTGGTGAAGAAGACCTCGGGCTCGCCGAGGAGCAACGCCTGCTTCTCCGCCTCGTCGCCGACGTAGAGCACCGCGACGTCCGTCCGGATCAGGCGCGACGTGCCGGGTCTGCGCTCGGGGTAGGACCAGACGAACCCCTTGTCGGCGACCCGGAAGTCGAAGCCCTCGCTGTCGATCTCGACCACGTGCGGCAGCGCCAGCGCCAGGTGCCGGACGTCGTCGGCGTCAGCCATCGGGGTCGCTCCGCACCATCGTTTCCCACACCCGCGCAGATTAGCTGCCACGGGTGACAACATTGTGCTGGCGCGAGGGCCCGACCGGCGGGACCCGGCCGCGCGCAGCGGCTCCGATCGCCGTTCGGCCGCCGCCGCCCGACTGTGAACTCCGTTACCTCGCCGCCCGGCGGGAATGAGATCACCGGATCCGGATTTGGAGCCAGATGTGACTCCTGCACTCTTCCCAGCCCGGCTGCCCACCGACCGGCCGGCGGCGAGCCGATGACGGCCGCCGTCGACGCCCCGCAGGGGCCGGCAGCCCCGCTGACGCCCGGTGACCTGATGAGCCCCCGGCAACGCCTGCGGCTCGTCCTCGTCCTCGGGTCGCTGATCGCGGTGGGTCCGCTGACCATCGACATGTACCTGCCCGCGCTTCCCACGATCGTCGACGAATTCCAGACCACGTCGGCGGCGGTCCAGTTGACCCTCACCGGCACGCTGGCGGGCCTCGCCCTCGGCCAGCTGCTGATCGGCCCGCTGTCCGACGCCGTCGGCCGGCGCGCGCCGCTGATCGCCGGCATCGCGCTGCACGTCGTGGCGTCGCTGCTCTGCGTCGTCGCGCCGAGCATCGCGGTTCTCGGCGCGTTGCGGGTGGTGCAGGGCCTCGGCGTCGCCGCGGCCTCGGTGGTCGCGATGGCCGTCGTCCGCGACCTGTTCGACGGTGCGGCCTTCGCGAAGCTGCTCTCCCGGCTGCTGCTGGTCATGGGGGCGGCGCCGATCCTCGCGCCGACCCTCGGCGGCGGGCTGCTGCGCTGGACGGACTGGCGCGGCGTCTTCGTGGCGCTGGCCGCCTTCGGCGTGCTGCTCGTGGTGGTCGCCGCGTTCGGCCTGCGCGAGACGCTGCCCGCCGAGCGGCGCCGGCGCGGCGGCGTGGTCGCGACCATCGGCGTGTACGGCGCGCTGCTGCGCGACCGCACGTTCGTGGGCCTGGTCCTGGTCGCCGGGCTGGCCATGGCCGCTCTGTTCGCGTATGTCGCCGGGTCGTCGTTCGTCTTCCAGGACCAGTACGGCCTGGACGAGCAGCAGTTCGGGTTGGCCTTCGGGGCGGGCGCGGTCGGGCTGATCGCGGCGACCCAGTTCAACGTACGGCTGCTGCGCCGCCACCCGCCGCAGCGGATCCTCGTGGTCGCCCTGGCCGCGGGGAGCGTGGCCGGACTGGCACTGCTCGCCTTCGCCGTGACCGGGTTCGGCGGGCTGCCGGCCCTGCTGGTGTCGTTGTGGGTGGTGCTCGCGGCGGCGGGCCTCGCGATGCCGAACGCGCCGGCCCTGGCCCTGTCCCGCCACGGCGAGGCGGCCGGCACGGCCTCCGCCCTGCTCGGCGCCGTGCAGTTCGGCGTCGGGGCGCTGGCCGCACCCCTGGTGGGCGTCCTGGGCACCGGCGCGGTCGCCATGTCCGTCGTCGTCGCGGGGGGCATGCTGGCCGCGACGGCGGTCCTGTTCGTCGTCGTGCGACCGTCCCGGCTCGCCGGCCTGGAGCCGGACGGGGTGGTCGTGGCAGCGCACTGAGCGGGCTCGGAAAGCAGTTGTCGGCGGAACGGGTGGCGGCCTAGCCTGCTGGCTGTGCACGCCCCCTGCCGGCGGATGCGCCGGGTGCGCCGGTGAGCAGCCGCCTTCGTGAGATCGCCCGACAGACGGTGGCTATCGCCGAGTCGGGCCGGTACCGCAATGGCGCCGGCGACGAGGTCGTCATCGGTGCGCAGGTGCGGGCCGCGGTCGCCGGCACCCGCCACCACCTTCCCGACGGGACGCTCACGATCGGCGACACGCGGGTCGGGGCCGGCGACGTCGAGGTGACGTACCAGTCGACGTTGCAGGCGGCCCGCCGGCTCGGTCCGGATGCGGCGTGTCTGGTGTTCGCGTCGGCCAAGAACCCGGGCGGCGGGTTCCTCGGCGGGGCGAAGGCGCAGGAGGAGAGCGTCGCACGATCGTCGGCGCTCTACCCGTGCCTGCTCGCCGCGCCCGACTTCTACGCGTTCCACCGCGGCCAACGCGACCTGCGGTACAGCGACCGGGTCATCTACTCCCCGGGCGTGCCGGTGTTCCGCGACGACAAGGGCGGGCTGCTCGACGTGGCGTACCAGACGTCCTTCCTCACCGCCGCGGCGCCGAACCTCGGCGCGATCGTGCGCAACCAGCCCGCGCACGCCCCCGACGTGCCGGCGGTGCTGCGCCGGCGTGCGCGGCGGGTGCTCGAGGTGGCCGCCGCGCACGGGCATCGGACGATCGTGCTGGGCGCGTGGGGGTGCGGGGTGTTCCGCAACGACCCCGCCACGGTGGCGGACGCCTTCGCCGACGCGCTGCGGATGGTGGACCGGTTCGACCGGGTGGTGTTCGCCATCCGCGACAACCTGTCGGGCACACCCGTGTACGGCGCGTTCGCGGAACGCTTCAGCACCTTCCCGCCGGGGCCGGCAGGCGACGCCCGTCGGGGTTGAGTGGCTCACCCGCCGGCGCCGTCCAGCCCGCCGACGCCGTGGTCAGCGTGGCTGCTCGGCGAGGTCCCGGATGCCCTGCAACGTGCCGGTCATGGCGTCCCGCAGGGCGTCCAGCCGGCGTGCGATGACCTGCTCCTCGTTCTCCGGGGCCCGGTCGATGACCAGGCTGAGCCCGGTGCGGCCGGGGCCGATCCGCACGGAGTGGGACAGCCGGCACCCGCCGCCCTCGGCGGTGAGGCGGTACTGCCAGGTGGCACCCGGTTGGTCGAGGTCGGTGGGGCCGCCGCCGAAGCGGTCGTCCGGGTCGAGCACCACCCAGCCGAAGACCCGTGGCGCGTCGAACCGCACGACGTGCGAGATGGTGCGCCACTCGCCCAGCGCCGGATGGTGGTTGTGCCCCTCGAACCGGGCGCCGAGCGTCGGCCCTTGGCTGCCGTCCAGCCAGCGCACCCGGCGCAGCTCCGGACTGAACCGCGCGGGCAGCTCGATGTCCGTGACCAGCTCCCACACCCGGGCGGGATCGGCTGCCACGTGCAGGTCGCACTCGACCGCCGGGCCGTCGACGTAGCGCACGGCATCCTCCTTCGTGTCCTTCACTGACTTCCGGTCCGCGCGCCGCACCCACCGTCGTAGGACGGGCGACACCGCACCGGACAAGGATGGCCCGTCCGGGGCCGACCGCGCAGCCCCGCACGCTCACGTGTCTCGATGCCGACGATCGACGCGCATCGCGACGGCCGGCGGTCGACCCGCCCGATCGCCGGGGCTGCACGCCGCTCCGCCGGCTGCCGCGATCCGGCGTCGCGGTCATGGCGGCGGCGTAAACGGGTATGCCGCCGCATGGGTACCGAGGTCGTCGTGGTCGGCGCCGGCTTCTCCGGGCTGGCCGCCGCGCTCGCGCTGGCCCGCGCCGGGGTGCGGACGCGGGTGCTGGAGGCGCGCGACCGGGTGGGCGGGCGGGTGCTCACCCGGTGGCTGGCCGACGGCACCCAGCTCGACCTGGGCGCCCAGTGGGTCGGCCCCACTCAGGACCGGGTCAACGGGCTCCTCGCCCGCTACGGGATCGCCACCTTCCCGTCCGCCGCGCACGGTGCGTCGCCGGTGATCTTCCCCGACGGCCGGCACGCCGGTGCCCCCGAGGCCGCCGCGCGGGTCCTCGATCTGCTCGACGCGTACGCCGAACGGGTCGACCCGGTCGCGCCGTGGGCGGGGGCCGAGGCCACCGAGTGGGACCGTACGACGCTGGCCGGCTGGCTGCGCACGGCCGCGCCGGACCCGGCCACCGCCCGGTACCTCGGGCGGCTGCTCGCGGGCGGGCTGCTGGCCGCCGGCCCGGACGAGATCTCCGTGCTCCAACTGGCGTTCTACCTGCGCTCCGGCGGCGGCAGCCGGGCGCTGCTCGCGATGGTCGGCGGCGCGCAGCAGGACCGGATCGTCGGCGGACCGCCGGTGCTGGCCGAGGCGCTGGCCGCCGCCCTCGGCCCGGACGCGGTGCGGCTGTCCGCGCCCGTGCGGGCCATCGCGCAGGACCGTGCCGGGGTGGTCGTGCACACCGACACCGACCGCGTCGAGGCGGACGCGGTGGTGGTCGCCGTGCCGCCGACGCTGGCCGGGCGCATCCGGTACGACCCACCGCTACCGCCCCTGCGCGACGCGCTCACCCAGCGGATGCCGATGGGCTCGGCGATCAAGGTGCACGCGGTCTACCCGGAACCGTTCTGGCGCGCCGACGGCCGTTCCGGCGTCGCGTTCTGCCTCGCCGGGCCGGTGACCGAGACGGTGGACAACAGCACCCCGGCCTCCCCGCGCGGGGTGCTCACCGCGTTCAGCTACGGCCCGGAGGCGAACGCGCTGCGCCGGATGCCGCCGCGGGACCGCAGGGCGCGCCTGCTCGACGCCCTCGCCGCCGTCGCCGGCCCGGCCGCCCGGCGGCCCGAGGAGTTCGTCGAGTACGACTGGTCGGCGGACGAGTGGACGCGCGGTTGCTTCTGCGGGGCGCCGACCCCCGGCTCCTGGTGCGGCTACGGCCCGGAGCTGCGCCAGCCGATGGGACGGGTGCACTGGGCCGGCACGGAGACCGCCACCCGGTGGGCGGGTTACCTGGACGGGGCGATCGAGGCCGGCGAGCGGGCGGCTGCGGAGATCCTGGCGCGGACGGGCGGCTGACCCGCCCGGACACCCCGCGAACCTGCTCGAAGGTGGCCGATGTCTGTGCGACGATCGTCGGACGTCGTGCCGTCCGGTCCGCCCCGCCGGTCCACCCACACACCGATCTCTGGCAGGCATGCGGGAAGGCCCCCACCTCGTACCCCTTGGAGAGCACGATGTCCTTGTCCCCGGCCCGGGTCCTCGCCGCGCTGAACGCGGTGCGGCCACCCGACCAGCCGTCGCCGGTCATCGGCAGGGCCGTCGTGGTCGGCGGCAGCGTCGCCGGGTTGCTGGCGGCCCGCGTGTTGTCCGACTACGCGGAGAGCGTCGTCATCGTCGACCGCGACGATCCACACGTGACCGGCGGCCGGCCGGGCGTGCCACAGGGATCGCAGCTGCACGCGCTGCTGCCCGGCGGCTTCCTCCAGCTCGAACGCCTGTTTCCGGGATTCCGCGAACGGGCCGTGGCCCAGGGGGCGATCGAGGCGCCACCGGCGGCCAGGCGGAACTACCTCGACGGCCGGCTGAAGGTCGTCGTACCCGACGACGCCGACAGCCTGGCGGGTACCCGGCCCCTCCTGGAGGGGCTGATCCGCGAGCAGGTGCTGCGGCTGCCCAACGTCAAGACGGTCACCGCCCGCGCCACGGGTCTGGTGTGCGACGGCGGCGTGGTCACCGGCGTCCACTGCGAGACCGGCGGGGCGACGGGCGTCGAGTCGGGTGACCTCGTGGTGGACGCGATGGGACGTTCGAGCAGGCTCTCCGAGTGGTTGGAGCAGGCCGGCTGGGACCGGCCCGCGCTGCGGCGGATGACCGTGGACCTCAACTACGCGACCGCGCTGTTCCGGCGTCCGGAGGCGGAACCGGAGGCCACGGTCGTCCTGGCACTGCACACCGCGAGGATGTCGTCGGACGTGGCCGGCGCCGCGTTCTTCGCCGTGGAGGACGGCCGGTGGATGGCCATGATGGCCGGCTACGGCGCCAACCGCCCGGGGCGCACGGCGGACGACTTCGTCCGCCGGCTGCGGGAAGAGTTCCCGCCGGAGTTCGGCGAGGTCGCCGCGAACGAGATGCTCGGCGAGGTGCAGACCTACCGCCACGCCGACAGCCGGCGACGCGACTTCCACGGGCTGAGGCGCCTGCCGGCCGGGCTCGTCAGCGTCGGCGACGCGGTTGCGTCGTTCAATCCGGTGTACGGGCAGGGGATGACGGCGGCGGCGCTGCACGCGGCCTGCCTGTCGGCGTACCTGCGGTCGGGCCCGGACCTGGGCGCGCCCGCGCGCCGGTTCTTCGCCCTGCAGAAGGTCGTGGTCGACGTCGCCTGGTCGATGTCGACCTCCGCCGACCTGGCGCTGCCGCACGTCGACGGGCCCTACCCGCGCGGCTACCGGCTCTCCAGTTGGGCCAGCAGGCAGATCGTCACGGCGACCGTCACCGACGTGCCGACCGCCCGGCGCTTCAACGAGGTCGTCTCCATGCTTGCGCACCCGAGCTCGCTGGCCACCCCCGGCGTGCTCCTGGGCGCGCTGCGCGCCAACCGACGGGCCCGCTGACCGCGCCGTCCGCCGCCCCGACCGCCCGCGTCCGGGGCGGGGCTGCGCGTCCGGCCGGGGTTCCTTCGGCGAGTACGGGGTGGCCGCTGGGCGGTTCATCGGATGGGCTCGGCCGTGTCGGTCACTATGGTTGGTCGATGGACGTTGTCAGCACTGCCGACGTCTCGCCGGGTGACCGGTTCGCCTTCTGGCGCGAGGTCAGCGCGAAGCTCTGGGTGCCGTACGAGCTGGCCCGGCAACGGCAGGCGGAGACCGGCTTCGAGGCGCGGGTCGGCATCAGTGAGTTCGGCCCGGTGCAGGCGACCCTGATGACGACGATGGCGCACTCGGTGCGCCGCACGCCCCGGCTGATCCGGCAGGCCGACCCGGAAGTGTTCAAGGTGAGCTGCATGGTCAGTGGCAGCGGCACGCTGACGCAGGACGGCAGACGCGCCGATTTCGGCGCCGGAGATCTCGTGCTCTACGACACCTCGCGTCCGTACGTGGCCGAACTCCGGCCGGACGATTCGACGAGCCGGATGCTGCTCCTGCGTTTCCCACGGGCGCTGCTGCCGTTTCCTCCCCGGGAACTGCGTGAACTGAGCGCCGTCCGCATTCCCGGCGCCCGTGGCGTCGGCGCGCTGTCGTCGCGTTTCCTGCTACAGCTCGCCGACCAGATGGACGAGCTGACCCCGGCCGAGACCGCGCGGCTGGCCACCCTGACGCTCGACGTGCTGATCGCGGCGTTGGCCGACGCGCTGGACACCCGGAGGATCGTCCCCGCGGACACGTGCCGGCGGGCGCTGACCGCCCGCATCCGCGCCTTCATCCAGGACCATCTCGGCGACCCGGACCTGACCCCGGACATGATCGCCGCAGCGCACCACATCTCCGTGCGCTACCTGCACAAGCTGTTCCAGCGGGAGGAGCACACCGTCGCCGGCTGGATCCGCGAACAGCGCCTCGAACGGTGCCGACGCGACCTCGCCGAACCCCGGCTCGCCGCCCGTACGATCAACGCGATCGCCGCCCGGTGGGGTTTCACCAGCGCCGCGCACTTCAGTCAGGCGTTCCGCGCCCGTTACGGCCAATCGCCCACCGAGTTCCGCCAGCGGTTCCGCACCGTGCACGGAGACTAAACACCTGTGCGCCCAGCCACAGCGACATGAGTGGATGCGGCGGGCAGTCTCGTCTCAGGTAGTCGGCTCATCCGAAGCGACAGCACTGAGAAGGGAAATTATGCGCTTGTGGGCAAGGAAACTTTGCCGGGTCACCGCCGTGGTCCTGGCCCTCGCCATGCTGCCGGTCGTGTCCGGCACGGCGCAGGCCGCCGACGTGGCCTACAACCAGAAGAACCAACGCCTGGAAGCCAGGCCGAACAGCGGGATGCCGATCGCATCGGTCAGCCGCGAGATCACGTTGCGGGACGGCACCTACGGCTGGTGGACGTTCCCCACATCGGCACCGTGCCAGACCTACACCGGCCGCATCCTGCCCGGCACGTACACCTGGACGGACCAGCTCTGGCCCGGCGTTCCCAGCGTCGGAACCTACCGGCACCACAGCTATCTCACGGAGGAGGACGGCGGCTGGTCGTACCACATCCAATGTGACTTCCAGCTGTCCGCCACCGGTTCGTACACCTGGGGTAGCGGTCTCGATCCCCACTTCTGATCCCGCATCCACCGGCGGAGCTGACAGTTCCGTCACGTCGTCAAGGGAGATCCGCATGAGACTCGTACGCATCTCGATCGCCGCCGTCATGCTGGGCAGCGCCGCCGTGCTGGCGGTGGCCGCTCCGGCCCAAGCGTCCTGCCCGCAGGGGATCGCCAGCTTCGAGCCGCAGGTCAACGGCACGTTCGCCGGGACCGGCATCAACATCCGCACCGGGCCCGGCTCCGACTGCACCTCGCGCGGCCAGGGTCAGCCCGGCCAGACCGCGACGTTCCGCTGCTGGCGGACCGGGCACGACGGCGCCCGCTGGACCTACCTGCACAACCGCGCGACCGGCGTGTCGGGCTGGTCCCGAAGCGATCTGCTCTCCGGTGGGGGTGCCAGGGTCTCGTGCGGCATCTGATCCGCAGCGCGGGGCCTCCCGAGGTGACATCGTCTCGGGAGGCCCTCGCCTCGTTCAGTCCGCGCACCACCGCCGATTCACGGTCGTCCGAGACTCGGCGCCTCCTGCCCCGGACCCGCTACGTAGGAATTCGAGCCACCCTCACAGGGTGGTTTCGCCGTTGAGGCCGAAGAAGTCGTGCCATTTGGTGCTGGGGTTGAAGGTGGTGCCGGTGGAGAGTCCTACGTAGACGTCGTTGGT
>NZ_JBEYEU010000037.1:0-41027 GCF_040634035.1 Micromonospora sp. NPDC007220
CGCACATGATTCGCCAACCCCCGGTGCGACACCTGCACACCCTTCGGCCGACCCGTCGACCCCGACGTGAAAATCACATACGCCAACTCGTCGAGACCCGTGGCGCGTACCGGCAGGGGAACGTCCGTCTCCCCGATGTCCTCGACGCGCACGACCTCCACGTCGACCGGGGCGAACCGGTCGGCGTACCGCTGCGAGGTGATCGCGACCCGGGCGCCCGCGTCGGCGAGCATGGCCGCGATGCGGCCCGGCGGGTACGACGGATCCACCGGCACGAACGCCGCACCCGCCTTCCACACCCCCAGCATCGACGCCACCAACTCGACGCCCCGGTCCAGCAGCACACCCACCACCGCACCGGCACCCACACCCCGGGCGGCCAACCAGCGGGCGACCTGCCCGGCCCGGGCGTCCAGCCCCGCGAAGTCGATCCCCGCGCCGCCCGGCACCGACACCGCCTCCGCCGACGGCGTCTCCGCCGCCCGCGCCTCGAACTCGGCCAGCACCGAACGCGACAACGGCGCCACCGCCGACGCCCCGTCGGCCAGCACCACCGACACCTCACCCGGAGGCAGGCACACCACCGACGCGTCACCGTCCACGTCGGCCACCATGGCCTCCAGCACCGCCCGGTACATGCCACCGAGGCGGGCGACCTGCGGCACGCCGAGGTGGCGCAGGTTGGCCTCCAGCGTGAGGAAGCCGAGCCGGCTGATCACGCCGAGCGGGAACTCGTTGGGGCTGTCGTCGATCGAGTCGGCGTAGTCGATCTCGTCGGTGTCGATCTGGTGGAAGTCGTGGAAGCTGAACCGGACGTCCAGCATCCGGCCGCCGTCGCCGACCTCCCGCTGGAGCACCGGCAGCGGGTACCGGCGGTGCGGCCACAGCTCCAGCTCCCCGGCGAACGTCCGCCCGATCAGCTCCCGCCAGGTCCGCGCGCCCGCGTCGTGCACGAACGGCACCGTGTTCAGGTGCATGCCGTAGACGCGGTCGGCGCCGGCGACCTCGGGGCGGATGTTGGACACCAGCCCGGTGAAGAACGACCCCGACCCGGTGAGCTGGCTCATCACCTTCAGGTGCGCGGCCAGCATCACCGACTTGAACGGCACGCCGGTCTGGCGGGCCAGCGCCCGCAGGCCCGGCTCCAGGTCGTGCAGCGGCACCCAGTGGTCGTACTGGGCGCCGTCGGCGGCGGTCGGGTCGCCCCAGCCCTCGGGCAGCACGAACCGGTCCCGGCCGGCGACCCGGTCGTGCCAGAAGGCGCGGTCCGTCCCCTCGCCGGTGGAGCGCAGCTCGGCGGCGACGGCGTCGGCGAAGCGCACCGGCGGCGCCGGGCGCGGTTCGACCGGCAGCCCGTCGCGGATCCGGTGGTACGCGCCGACCAGCTCCATCATCAGCGAGTGGTAGCTCCAGCCGTCCATGATCGGGTGGCACTCGGTGAGGGTGAGCCACCAGCTCCCGTCGGCGCAGACGCGCGCGTGCAGCCGGAACAGCGCCGGCTCGCCGAGGTCGAACATGTCGGCCCGCTCGGCGGCGATGAAGTCGCGCAGCTCCCGCTCCAGGCCGGCCCGGTCGGCGGCCTGCGCCCGGTCCATGCCGACCCGCATCTCGGCGGTGGCGTGCACGAGCTGCATCGGCACCGAGTAGCCGGTCAGGTCGAACGAGGTGCGCAGCACCTCGTGCCGCCGCACCAGCAGCGCGGCGGCCTCCCGGAACGCGTCGAGCGAGAACTCGCCGGCGTCGGGGATGCGGTAGGTGGTGGCGTTGAGGTAGTGGTTGTGCTCGTCGGCGAGCATCTCGGCGAGCATGCCGAGCTGCACCTGCGTGCAGGGGTACGCGTCGACGACGCCGTCGGGCAGCGCGGCCCGGTCGGCCTCGGAGATCAGCGCGAACGGCTCGGCGGCCGGCTCCGGCGCGGCCGGCGCGGGGCGTCCGGTGAGGAACTCCGCCAGCTCGGCGATGCTGCGGCGCTCGAAGAGGTCGCGCACCTGCACGTCGAAGCCGGCGGCCCGGATGGCGGCGGCGAGCGCCACGGCGCGGATCGAGTCGCCGCCGACGTCGAAGAAGCCGTCCTCGACGCCGACCCGCTCCAGGCCGAGCAGTTCGGCCCAGATCGCGGCGAGCCGCGCCTCCACCTCCGTACGCGGCGCCAGGTAGGGCCGGTCGGTGGCGGTGACGGCCCGGTCGGGTGCGGGCAGCGCCCGCTTGTCGAGCTTGCCGTTGACGGTCAGCGGCAGCCGGGCCAGCGGGACGAACGCCGACGGGATCATGTACTCGGGCAGGGTGCGGGCCAGCGCCGCGCGCACCTGCCCCGGCCGGGGCAGCTCCGCCTGCTCGTCGACGACCGAGTACGCCACCAGCCGCCGGTCGCCGGGGGTGTCCTCGCGGACGACGACCACGGCCTCGCGCACCCCGGGCAGGGCCGAGATGGCGGCCTCGATCTCGCCCAGCTCGACCCGGTAGCCCCGGATCTTCACCTGGTCGTCGATGCGGCCGACGAACTCCAGGCTGCCGTCGGCGCGCCGGCGGGCCAGGTCGCCGCTGCGGTAGAGGCGGGCGCCGGGCGGGCCGAACGGGTCGGGCACGAACCGCTGGGCGGTCAGCTCGGGCCGGTTCAGGTAGCCCCGGGCCACGCCGGGCCCGCCGACGTGGATCTCGCCGGTGACGCCGACCGGGACCGGGTTGCCGTACGGATCGAGCAGGTGGATGCTCAGGTCGGCCAGCGGGACGCCGACCGGGTTGGCGGTGCCGGTCAGGTCGTCGGGGCGCACCTCGTAGTAGGTGGCGTGCACGGTGATCTCGGTGATCCCGTAGAGGTTCAGCAGCCGGGGCGCGGCCAGCCCGCGCCGGGCCACCCAGGGGCCGAGGTCGCCGTACTCCAGCTTCTCCCCGGCGAAGATGACCGCGCGCAGCGCGAGCCGGTCGACGCGGGGGTCGCCGTCGCGGGCCAGCCCCACCAGGCCGCGGAAGGCCGTCGGGGTCTGGTTGAGCACGGTGACCTGCTCCTCGACCAGCAGGTCGAGGAGGTCGCCGGGGGAACGGGTGACCTCGCGGGGCACGACCACCAGCCGGCCGCCGTGCAGCAGCGCGCCCCACAGCTCCCACACCGACACGTCGAAGGCGTACGAGTGGAACAGCGGCCACACGTCGGCGGGGCCGAAGTTGAGGTCGTCCTGCGCCACGGTCGTCAGGCGCAGCACGTTGGCGTGGGTCAGGTACACGCCCTTGGGGCGGCCGGTCGACCCGGAGGTGTAGATGACGTAGATCAGGTTTTCGGGGTCGACGGCGACGCCCGGGTCGGTGCCGGGGCGCCCGGCGATCTCCCCGGCGTGCCCGGGGTCGTCCAGCACCACCACGACGCCGTCGAAGTCGGCGAACCGCGCCCGGTGGGCCTCGGTGGTCACCACGATCCGCGCCGCGGCATCGGTCAGCATGAAGTCGAGCCGGTCGGCGGGGACGCCGGGCTCCACCGGCAGGTACGCCGACCCGGACTTCAGCACGCCCAGCAGGGTGGAGACCAGCTCCGCGCGGCGGTCCAGGCAGACCGCCACCAGCCGCTCCGGGCCGGCGCCGAGGGCCCGCAGGTGGTGCGCCAGCCGGTTCGCGGTGGCGTCCAGTTCGGCGTACGTCCAGCGTCGCGCGCCGTCCACGACGGCGGTCGCGTCGGCGTGGGCGGCGGCGGTGGCGGCGAAGACGCCGTGCACCGTGCCGGTCACCGGCGTGGCGGGGCGGGCCGGGGCGGGGGTCGCCGCCGCGAGCTCGGCGTCGTCGAGGATGCGCAGCTCGGAGATCCGGGCGTGCGGGTCGGCCCCGACGTGCTCCAGCAGCCGGCCGAGGTGGTCGGCCATCCGCCGCACGGTGGCGTCGTCGAACAGCGCGGTCGCGTACTCCAGGTGCCCGCGCAGGCGGCCGTCGGCGCCCTCGACGACGTGCAGTTGCAGGTCGACCTTGGCGACCCGGGTGGGCAGCCAGAGCGTCTCGGCGGCGAGGCCCGCCGGCCAGGCGCCGCCGGGAGCGTCGTCGCCCAGGGTGAAGGCGACCTGGTAGAGCGGGGTGCGGGACAGGTCCCGTTCCGGTTCGAACTCGTCGACCAGCAGCGCGAACGGCACGTCGGCGTGGGCGAAGGCGTCGCGCACCGTGGCGCGGGTGCCGCGCAGCAGGTCGGCGAAGGTGGGGTCCCCCGTCCAACTGCCCCGCAGGACGAGGTTGTCGATCCCGTACCCGACCAGGTTGCGCAGCTCGGCGCGGTCGCGCACGGACGTCACGCTGCCCACGGGGATGTCGGTCCGGCCGGTGTGGCGCGACAGCAGCGCCTGGAAGGCGGTGAGCAGGGTGACGAAGAGGGTGGTCTCCGCGCCGCGGGCGATCTCTCGCAGCGCGGCGGAGAGGTCGGCGGAGAGCGCGAACGGGACCGACGCGCCCCGCCAGTCGCGCACGCGGGGCCGGGGCCGGTCGGCGGGCAGCTCCAGCGGGGCGATGCCGGCGAGGCGGTCGCGCCAGTGCTCCAGGTGCCGCTCCAGCGGCTCGCCGCGCAGCCGGTCGCGCTGCCACGCGGCGAAGTCGGCGAACTGCACGGCCGGCGGCGTCAGCGGCGAGGACTCGCCCCGGACGTACGCGCCGTACAGCTCGGCCAGGTCGCCGAGGAGCACCGCCGTGGAGGGCGCGTCGCAGGCGATGTGGTGGAGCACCAGCACCAGCAGGTGCTCGGCCTCGTCCAGGCGCAGCAGCGTCGCCCGTACCGGCCACTCGGTGGCCAGGTCGAAGCCGGTGGCGGTCAGCTCGGCCGTCGCCTCGGCGACCCGGTCGTCGCGCTCGGACCCGGCCACCCCGGAGAGGTCGACCAGCGGCAGCTCCTGCGGGCGGGGCTCGTCGACGACCTGCACCGGCGTCAGGTCGGCCATCGCGTACCGGGTGCGCAGGATCTCGTGCCGGGCGATCAGGGCGTCCCACGCCCGGGCCAGCGCGGCCCGGTCCAGCGGGCCGCGCAGCCGCAGCGCCGAGGAGACCAGGTACTCCGGGCTGGTGGGGTCCAGCCGGTTGAGGAACCACATCTGCTGCTGGCCGAAGGAGAGCGGGAGGTCGCCCGAGCGGTCGACGGTCGGGATCCCGGCGCGCCGACCGGCGGCCCGGCCCGCCAGCCGGCGTTGGACGAGCGACTCGCGCAGGTTGGGCTGGTTCGCGGTCGAGGTCATGCCTGGTGCTCCTTGGTCTGCCGCAGGTCTTCGGTCAGGTCGGCGTCGGACAGCGCGTCCACCTCGGCCCGGATGAGGTCCTCCACCGCGCCCGCCATCGCCTCGACGGTCGGGTGCTCGAAGACGAGCCGGAGCGACACGTCGAGGTCGAACTCCTCCTGGAGGCCGGCGACCAGCCGGCCCGCCAGCACGGAGTGCCCGCCCATGGCGAAGAAGTTGTGCCGTACGCCGACGGGCACGCCCAGCAGGTCGCTCCAGATCGCGCAGAGGCGTTCCTCGACGACCGTGCGCGGCGCGACGAGGCCGTCCTCGGTGCCGGCGGCGCCGGTCGACACGGCGTCGGAGAGCAGGTTGAGCAGGGCGGCGCGGTCCACCTTGCCGTTGGCGTTGAGCGGGATCTCGGCCACCGGCACGAGCAGGCTCGGCGTCATGTAGTCGGGCAGCAGCCGGGCGCAGTGCGCGGCCAGGTCGGGCGCCTCGCCCCGGTGGAAGGCGACCAGCCGCTCCTCGTGGACGACGACCGCGCACCGGGTCACCCCGGGGTGTTCCTCGACGACGGCGCGGATCTCGCCGAGTTCGATGCGGTAGCCGCGCACCTTCACCTGGTCGTCGGCCCGGCCGACGAAGTCCATCACCCCGTCGGGGCGCATCCGGACCAGGTCCCCGCTGCGGTACAGCCGGCTGCCCGGCGGCCCGTACGGGTCGGGCACGAACCTCTCCGCGGTGAGGTCCGGCCGGCCGGCGTACCCGGTGGCCAGGCACTCCCCGCCGATGTACAGCTCGCCGACGACCCCGACCGGGAGCAGCCGCAGCGCGTCGTCGAGCACCCGGACGGTGGTGTTCGCCATCGCCCGGCCGATCGGCACGATGTCGGTGGTCTGCGGCGTCTCGACCGGGTGGGCCGTCATGATGACGGTGGTCTCGGTCGGCCCGTAGCTGTTGGTGAGGCCACCCGGCCCGAGCCGGTCCAGCCACCGGTTGGCGGTCTCCTTGCGCAGCGCCGCGCCGGCCGTCCAGATCAGGCCGGAGAGCTGACCCGCCTGCTCGTCGTCGAGCTGCTCGGTGAGCAGTTCCAGGTGCGGCGGGGTCATGATGAACCGGTCGAACGGGCCGGCCTTGACGAGCAGGGCGCCCAGTTCGGCGATGTCGAGGGCGGCGGGCAGCAGGGTCACCGCCTGACCCGAGACCAGCGGGCTGAACAGGTTGGGAATGGACAGGTCGAAGGCGATGGTGGTGAACAGCGGCGCGCCGTCGCCCCGTCCCCCGCGCGCGCCCCGGTCGCCCAGGGCCTCGGTCTCGACGGCGCAGGCGAGGAAGTTGGACACCGCCCGGTGCGGCAGCGCCACGCCCTTGGGGCGGCCGGTCGACCCGGAGGTGAACAGCACGTAGGCCGTCTCCTCCGGGTCGGTGTCCCGGTCCGGCCGGTGGGTGGGGCCGGCGCAGACCATCAGCCGGTGGGTGTCCACGTGCAGGGTCGGCACGGTGAACCTTGGCGCGTACGCCGCCTGGGTGACGCCCAGCTCCACGCCGGCGGTGGCGAGCATGTGCCCGATCCGCTCGGCGGGGTACGACGGGTCGAGCGGCAGCACGGCCGCGCCCGCCTTCCAGGCGCCGAGGATCGCCGCGACCAGGTCGACGCCCCGGTCCAGCAGCACGGCCACCACCGCGCCCCGGGCGACGCCCGAGCGCCGCAGGTGGTGGGCGAACTGGTTGGCCCGGTCGTCCAACGTCGCGTAGGTGGTGGTGAGGTCGCCGTGCCGCAGCGCCACCGCGTCCGGCGTCCGGCGTCGCTGGGCCTCGAAGAGGTCGCAGACGGTCGCGGCGGAGCGGGGCACGGTGGGCCCGTGCACCTCGTGCAGGAGCAGGTGGCGCTCGCCCGGCGAGAGCAGGTCGAGGTCGTCGAGCGGGGTGCCCGGCTCGGCCACCGCCGCGGCGAGCAGCCGGACGAAGTGCTCGGCCATCCGCCGCACGGTCGACTCGTCGAACAGGGCGGTGGCGTACTCCAGGCTGCCGGCCAGGGTGCCGTCGGGGCGGGGCCAGACGTGCATCGTGAGGTCGGTCTTGGCGATCCGGGCCGCCCGGCGCAGGGCGTCCAGCAGGGCCTCGTCGTCGGTCGACTGGCCGGTGATGCCGCCCTCCTGGGCGTTGAGCATCACCTGGTAGAGCGGGGTGCGGGAGAGGTCGCGGACGTCGACGAGGTCGTCGACCACCCGCTCGAAGGGCAGGTCCTGGTGGGCGAGGGCGGCCAGGGTCCGGGACCGCACGGCCCGCAGGGCCGCCTCGAACGGGGCTGCCGGGTCCAGGGTGCAGCGCACCACCACGGGGTTGAGGAAGACCCCGGCAATCTGTTCCGCCTCGGCGGGGCGTCGACCGGAGGTGGGCGCGCCGACGGCGACGTCCCACTGCCCGCTGTAGCGGGCCAGCAGCGTGGCGAAGCCCGCCAGCATGGTCATGAACGGGGTCGCCGAGCAGCGCCGGCCCAGCGCGGTCAGCTTCTCCGCGAGCTGCGCCGGCACCTCGAACTCGACGTGCGCCCCGCGCGGGTCGCGCTCGGCCGGCCGGGGCCGGTCCAGCGGGAGGGTCAGCTCAGGCACCCCCGCCAGGTGTTCGCGCCAGAAGCCGAGCTCCCGCTCGACCCGGTCGTCGGTGAGGTACCCGCGCTGCCAGGCCGCGTAGTCGGCGTAGTGCACCGTCAGCTCCGGCAGGTCGGGCTCCCGGCCGGCGGCGCCGGCCGCGCAGAGTTCCCGCAGGTCCCGCTCCAGGACCCCGGCGGTGGTCGCGTCGGAGGCGATGTGGTGCAGCGCCACCAGCAGCAGGTGGTCCGCCCCGGCCGAGGTGACCAGGGTGGCCCGCCACAGCGGCCCGGTGCGCAGGTCGAAGCCCCGGCCGAGCTGCGCGTCGACGAGGTCGACGAGCGGGACCTCGGCGGCGTCACGGATCGTGAGGTCGACGGGGCCGGGCGGGTCGATCCGCTGGTGCGGCTCGCCGTCGTGGGTCAGGTAGCGGGTGCGCAGCGCCTCGTGCCGGGCCTCGAGCGCGGTCAGCGCCGCCCGTACGGTGTCGGGGGTCAGCGAGCCGGGCAGGCGCAGGTAGAGCGGCACCACCCACTCGGGGCTGCCTGGGTGCAGCTGGTCCAGCAGCCACAGCCGCCGCTGGGCCGGGGAGAGCGGCAGCGCGCCGGTGCGGGGCACCGGGACCACCGCCGGCGTCGCGGGGTCGCCGTCGGTCAGCAGGGCGGCCTGCGCCTCGACGGTGCTCGCGGCGAGCAGCTCCCTCAGCTCGATGCGCACGCCGGACTCGGCGGCGAGGCGGCTGGCGAGGCGGACGGTCACCAGCGACGACCCGCCGAGCTGGAAGAGGTCGTCGTGCACCCCCACCCGGTCGACGTCGAGCAGCTCCTGCCAGAGCCGGGCGACCAGGCGCTCGGCGTCGGTGCGCGGGGCCAGGTAGGCCGTGCGGTCGATGGTCTCGACGGGCGGCAGCGCGGCCCGGTCGACCTTCCCGCCGGTGGTCAGCGGGAACTCCGCCACCGGGACGAACACGGCCGGCACCAGGGCGTCGGGCAGCCGGTCGGTCAGGAAGGCCCGCAGCTCCGGGCTGCTCAGGGGGCGCCGGCTGGCGACGTACGCGGCCAGCCGGGGGCTGCCGCCGGGCTCGGCGAAGCCGACGACGACCGCCCGCCGGACGTCGGGGTGGGCAGCCAGCGCGGCCTCCACCTCGCCCGGCTCGATGCGTACCCCATTGATCTTGAGCTGGTCGTCGGCACGGCCGACGAACTCCAGGCTCCGGTCCGAGCGCCACCGGACCTGGTCGCCGGTGCGGTAGAGCCGTGCGCCGGGCGGCCCGTACTCGTCCGGCACGAACCGCTCCGCGGTCAGGTCGGGCCGGTTGAGGTACCCGCGGCCGAGCCCGGCCCCGCCCACGTAGAGGTCGCCGACCACGCCGATCGGCACCGGCCGCCGGTTGGCGTCCAGCACCTGGAGGCGGAGGTTGTCCAGCGGCCGGCCGATCGGCACCGGCCCGGTGCGCTGGGCGAGGTCGACCTGCTGGGCGGTCACGTCGATGGCGCACTCGGTCGGGCCGTAGGTGTTCCAGACCCGGGTCCCGGGCGCCACCGCCAGCCGCTGGCACAGCTCGGCGTGCAGCGGCTCGCCGGCGGAGAAGACCAGCCGCAGCGTGGTGCACCTCGGCCAGTCCGGCTCCTCCGTCACCAGTTGCAGCACCGAGGGCACGCCCTGGAGCACGGTCGCCCCGGACCGGACGACCGCCGCCACCAGCGCCGCCGGGTCGCGTTCGGCGCCGTCCGGCGCGAGCGCCACCGTCGCCCCGCAGATCAGCGGGGCGAAGAACTCCCAGCCGGCCGCGTCGAAGCTCACCGCGGTCTTCTGCAACACCCGGTCCGCCGGCGACAGGCCGTGCTGCCGGACCGTCCAGGCCACCCGGTTGCCGATGGCCCCGTGGGTGACGACCACGCCCTTGGGACGGCCGGTCGACCCGGAGGTGTAGATGACGTACGCCGCGTTGTCGGGGTCGATGCGGATTGCCGGCGCGGTGTCCGGTCCGGCCGCGATCCGCGCCCGGTCGGCGTCCAGGCAGACCACGTGGGACGGCCCGGCCAGGGCGTCGTCGCGCAGGTCGGTCTGGGTGAGCACGACGTCCACCCCGGTGTCGGCGACGATCCACCGTCGCCGGTCCACCGGGTGCGCCGGGTCCAGCGGCAGGTACGCGCCGCCGGCCCGCCACACCCCGAGCAGGGCGACCACGAGGTCGACCCCCCGGCGCAGGTACACGCCGACCGTCGACTCCGGACCGACGCCCAGCCCGACCAGGTGCTGGGCGAGCTGGTTGGCGCGCCGGTCGAGTTCGGCGTAGCCGACCCGTACGTCGCCGGCGAGCACCGCGGTCGCGTCGGGCGTCGCCGCGGCCTGGCGGGCGATCAGGTCCGGCAGGACGACGGGATCGACCGTGCCCGCTCCGGCGGCCGGCAGGGTGGACAGAGGGGTGCTCATCGGGGTGCTCCTCCGGGGTGGGGGGTCGATCGCGGACGGCCGGGGGTCACGCCTGCCGTGGGCCTGTCAGACGGACGCGCCGTCCATGCGCAGGCGCAGGCTCTTCGGCCGCATGTCGGTCCAGAGCTCGTTGATCCGGCTGAGGCACTCGTCCCGGGTGCCCTCGGTGCCCTCGGCCCGCCAGCCGGCCGGCAGCGCCCGGTCGCTCCACCAGATCGAGTACTGCTCCTCGTCGTTGAGCACCACCAGGTAGCTGCGGTCGTCGTCGCTCATGTTCTCTCCCTCGTGGGTCGCGCGGTCGCCACGGCGGCGGCCGGTACGGGTGTGAAGTCGTCGATCCGCACGCCGAGGCCCCGCTGGGCCGCCGTGCGGCGGACGTGTTCGGCCAGCGCGATGTCCAGCACGCCCAACCCGAACGGCGAGACCACCACCGGTCCGTCGCCCGGGGGCAGCGCCGCACCGCCGGCCAGCCGGCCGATGGTGGTGTGGATGAAGTCCCGGCCTCCGGTGAGCTGCTCGGCCAGGTGCAGCGAGGTCCGCTCGCGGCACACGTGGTCGGGGTCGTCGACGACGTTGCGGGCCGCCAGGATCGCCTCGGGGTGCAGGTCCCGCAGCGACAGGTGCAGCACCACGCTCCCCGGCTGACAGGCGGTCAGCTCCAGGTGCGGTTCGCTGGCGGTGGTGGCGATCGAGACCAGCCGGTGGGCGGCCAGGGCCTGCTCGGCGCTCGCCGCCACGCTGATCGTCGTGGCCGGCAGCAGGGCCGCCGCGCGGGCGGCGAACGCCTCGGCCCGGCGCGGGTCGGTGTCGTGCAGCACCAGCGAGGCCGGCGGGGTCAGGGCCACCGTCAGGAAGCGCAGCACCTGCTCGTTGATCAGCCCGCAGCCGATCAGCGCCAGGCCGTCCGGGCGGCGCTCGGCGGTCAGCAGCTGCGCGGCGAGGGCCGCGCCGGCCGCGGTGCGCCGGGCGGAGACGACCGATCCCTCGATCACCGCCTCGGGCTGGCCGGTCTCCAGCGAGTTCAGCACGATGGCGGCGCTGGCGCGGTCCAGGCCCCGCTCGATGTTGGCCGGGAACGAGGAGATCCACTTCATGCCGGCGGCCGGCGGATCGGAGCCCAGGTACGCGGGCAGGCCGATGATGCGGTTGCGGGCGGCGTCGGGGAAGCGCAGGAAGACCGAGTGCGGCACGCTGGTGCGGCCCTGCTCGTGCAGGAGGTACGCCTGCCGGACGAGGTCGATGACCCGGGCCTCGTCGCCGTCGAGCACGTCCCGGACCACGGCATGGCCGATGATCAGCATTTTTCGCCCTTCCACAGGTGGCTGACCTCGCCGAACTGTTCGGTCACCCAGCGATCGGAGTAGATGGTGTCGAGGTAGCGGTCGCCGTTGTCCGGGAAGATCAGGACGCTGGTGCTCCCGGCGGGCAGGTCGGCCATGCGGCGCCGCAGCGCGGCCACCGTCGCCCCGGAGGATCCGCCGGCGAGGATGGCCTCCCGGACCGCCAGCAACCGGCAGCCGACCACGCAGTCGAGGTCGGAGACGTGCAGCACCTCGTCCGGCCGGGCGTTGGCGGCCAGCGGCGGCACCACCGAGGCGCCGTGCCCGGGGATCAGCCGGGGCGCGGGCGGGTGGCCGAAGATCGCGCTGCCGACGGCGTCGACCGCGACGATCCGGGTGCGGTGGCCGTTCTCGCGCAGGTAGTCGGCGCAGCCGACCAGGGTGCCGCAGGTGCCGGTGGAGCAGAACAGGTAGTCGACCCGGCCGTCCAGCTCGGTCATGATCTCGGCCATGGTCTGCCGCTGGGCCCGGGCGTTGAGCGGGTTGGTGTACTGGTCCGGGCGGTAGGCGCCGGGCACGGTCTCCACCAGCTCGCGCACGCGGCGGCGCCGGACCGCGAGATACTCGCCGGTCACCGGGTCGGGGTGCTCGATCATGTCGATCTCGGCCTGGTACGCGGCCAGCACCGCCAGGTTCTGCCGGGTGGTCTTCGGGTCCACCACGCAGATGAACCGGATCCCGAAGTACGCGCAGATCTGGGCCAGGCCGATGGCGAGGTTGCCGGAGCTGGACTCCACCACCACGGACCGTCCCGGCACCAGTTCGCCGGATTCGATCTTTCCGCGCAGCATGTTCAGCGCGGCCCGGTCCTTGATGCTCCCGCCCGGATTGAACTGTTCGAGTTTCGCGTACGCCCGGGCGGGAAATTCGGGAAACAACCGGTCCAGGCGCACCAGGGGCGTGTTGCCGACCGTGGAGAGAATTCCCTGATCCATTTCAACCCCCTCTCCGGGCTGACGGAAGGTCGCCCGCATCCGCCGTGCGGGCGCTGTGCGGCACCCGTCGACGACGGGCGCCGGATGACCGGGGTGCTCAGCTCATGCCGAGTTCGAGCAGCATCCGCTCGTCGACGTCGCCGGCCAGGCGGGCGTCGGCCACCGTCGCGGCCGGGTCGGCGCAGGCCGCGCCGAGCAGGGCCAGGTACTGGTCGAAGAGCCGCTCGACGGTGGCGCGGTCGAGCAGGTCCCGGTCGTAGTTGAACTCGGTACGCAGGGCCAGGTCGGGCAGCTGGTGCACCGTCACGGCGAGGTCGAACTGCCCTTCGTCGTACGGCACCACCAGCTGGCGGACCCGGTGCCCGACGAATCCGTTGCTCGTGTCGGACAGGGTGTCGCCGTGCTGCCGGGTGAGCAGCGTGATGGTGACCCGCACCAGCGGGTCCCGGTCCCGGCGGGCCGCCTGGACCAGGGGGAACGGGTAGGCGGCGCGTGCCACGCCCTCCGAGAGCTGGCGTCCCGCGGCGGCGATCGCCGTCGCGAAGGTGGTGCCCGGGGTGAACGACGACCGCAGCACGACCGGGTTCACCAGCATCCCGACGACCTCCCGCAGCGCCCGCCCCCGCCGCAGCGAGACCGGGCAGCCGATGGTGAACTCGCCCTGCCCCGTGCACCGGTGCAGCAGCGCCTCGAAGACGCCGAGCAGGACCGTGAACGGGGTCACCGCCAGGGTGGCGGCCGTGGCGCGTACCTGCCGGGCGACGTCGTCCGGCAGCATCCGGGCCACGGACGCGCCGCGGTACGAGCGGGTGGCGGAGCGGGGCCGGTCGGTGGGCAGGGTGGCGGCGGTGGCGCCGGCGCAGGTGCGGGCCCAGTGCTCGGCCAGCTCGGCGCGCCGCGGCCCGGCCAGCATGGCCTGCTCGCGGGCGACGAACTCGTCGTAGCTGGGCCGCGTCGGCCAGTCCACCGTGTCCCCGCCCCGACCCGCCCGGTACGCGTCGCCGAGGTCCCGCCAGATCAGGTACTGGGAGAGCCCGTCGGTGGCGATGTGGTGGATGACCAGCACCAGCGCGCAGTCCGTGGGCCGGCGCAGCAGCACCGCCCGCAGCGGGCCGTCCTGTTCGAGCCGGAGCGGCTGCTCGCCGACGGCGTGGATGAGCGTACGCAGGGTCTCGTCGTCCACGTCGCCGACGTCGCGGACCTCGATCGCGCCCGAGCCGGCGGGGTCGACGAGCCGCACCGGCCCCGCTCCGGTCTCGGCGAACCGGGACCGGAGCAGGTCGTGCCGAGCCTGCACGGCGACGAGGGCGGCCCGCAGCACGTCGGTGTCGAGGACCGGCTCGGCGAGCACGGCCGTCACCACGTTGCTGGTCGAGCTCTCGGGCGCGAGTCGGTACAGCGCCCACTGCGCGGCCTGACCGACGGACAGCTCCCGGGTGTCCCCGTCGCCGGCGTTCACTTGGCGCCGAGCACGAAGTCGGTGAGGTCCCGGACGCGGACGAAGTTGCCGACCTCCTCGTCCGGCACCTCGATGTCGAAGTGCATCTCGGCGGCGCCGAGCAGATCGACCAGCTTGAGCGAGTCGAGGCCGAGGTCCACGAAGGTGTCGTCGGCGGAGATCGGCCGGTCCTGCTCCTCGGTCATCAGCTTGCGGGTCAGCTGCTCGACGTCGGCGGCCACCTGGTCAACGGTCATGTCAGTGTCCTTTCGGGAGGGTGTTCAGGGCATCCGGACGATCTGGCCGGCGTAGGCGAGGCCGGCGCCGAAGCCGAGCAGCAGCGCCTTGTCGCCGGGCTTGGTACGGCCGCTCTCGTGCAGCCGGCTCAGCGCGAGCGGCACCGAGGCCGCCGAGGTGTTCCCCGTGTCGATCACGTCCCGGGCGACCTTCTCCTCGGGGATCTCCAGGATCTCGGCGAGCTGCTCGATGATCCGCAGGTTCGCCTGGTGCGGCACGAACCAGTCGATCTCCGACAGGTCGATTCCGGCGCGGGCGCAGGCCTCCCGGGCGACCGGGGGGATGTTCTTGGTGGACCACCGGTAGACCAGCGGCCCGTTCATCGAGGCGTACTCCTTGCCGTCCTTGGCCCACTTGGTGCCGAGGATCGGGGCCCGCCGGCCGTCGCTGCCCCACACCACCGGGCCGATGCCCTCGGTCCCGGAGCGGGAGATGACCGCGGCGCCCGCGCCGTCGCCGAAGATGACGTACGTCGCCGGGTCCTCGGGGTCGATGAACTCGGTGAGGTGCTCGGCGCCGACGACCAGCACGTTGCGCGCCTCGCCGAGCCGGACCGCGTTCGACGCGACCGACACCGAGTAGGCGAAGCCCGCGCAGGCGGCGTTCAGGTCGAACGCGCCGGTGGCGGGGATGCCGATCCGGTGTGCGACCTCCGGCGCGCCGCCCGGGATCCGGTCCCGCTTGGTGGCGGTGGCCAGGATGAGCAGGTCGACCTCGGAGGGGTCGACGTTCGCCATCGCCAGCGCCTTCGCGCCGGCCTCGGCCGACATCACCGGCACGGTCTCCCCGGGACCGGCGGCGTGCCGGGTCTTGATGCCCGTGCGCTCCTCGATCCACTCCGTGGTCACGTCCGTACGCAGTGCGATGTCCGGGTTGGTGACCACGCGGGTGGGCCGATAGGCGCCGAGCCCGGTGATCGCCGAACCGAAGATGCTCGACATCGTTCTCCCTTCGTCAACCCGGCCGGCAGCCGTGTCGAGGACTGCCGGGAGAAAGGCTCGGGCAGCCGCCTCATAGCTTCTCTACATATCGACGCGGCATAGGAATGCCATAGCCGGCGGCGGAAGTCTGCGCCGGGCACGGACCGCCGAGGCCCGAAGGCCGATCGAGAAGGTCCAGGATGAGAGACTTCACTGACAGGGTGGCGGTGGTCACCGGCGCCGGCTCGGGCATCGGCCGCGCGCTCGCCGTCGAGCTGGCCGCCCGGGGCGCCCTGCTCGCCGTCTCCGACGTGGACGACGAGGGGCTGCGGGAGACCGTACGGCGCTGCGCGGGCCGCGACGGCCAGGTGCGCGGATACCGGCTGGACGTGTCGGACCGCGCCGCGGTGCTGGCACACGCCGAGCGGGTCGAGGGCGACTTCGGCCGCGCCGACCTGGTCGTCAACAACGCCGGGGTGACCCTGCTCGCCTCGGTCTCCGACGGGGCCTGGGAAGACCTCGAATGGGTCATGAACGTCGACTTCTGGGGAGTCGTGCACGGCACCCGGGCGTTCCTGCCGCTGTTGACGGCGTCGCGGGGTCACCTGGTCAACGTCTCCAGCGTGCTGGGGCTGGCCGGTGCGCCGATGCAGAGCGGGTACAACGCCGCCAAGTTCGCCGTCCGGGGCTTCACGGAGGCGGTGGCGCAGGAACTGCGGGCCGACGGGGTGCCGGTCGGGGTGAGCTGCGTACATCCCGGCCGGATCAGGACGAACATCATGCGCAACGCCCGCAACGACGGGTTGCGCGACTACCAGGCGGTCCGGGAGCACTTCGAGCGTTCGGTGGACGTCACGGCGGAGCACGCCGCCCGCGTCATCCTGCGCGGGGTGGCCCGCAACCGGGCCCGGATCCTGGTCGGGGCGGACGCCTACCGCACCGAGATCCTGACCCGGCTGCTCGGACCGTGGTACCCGAGGCCGGCCGCCGGCCGTGGCCGGCGGCCGGTCACATCGACAGGCCGCCGTCCACGGTGACCACCTGACCGGTCAGGTACGACGCCCGGGAGGAGAGCAGGAACGCCACCACGTCGGCGATCTCCTCGCTACGCCCGAGCCGGCCCAGGGCCACCCGGTCCCGGGCGATCGCGCCCAGCTCGTCGGAGAGGGCGGCGATCATGTCCGTATCGACGTAGCCGGGCGCCACCACGTTCGCCCGGATGTCGTACCGGCCTACCTCCTTGGCGAGCGCCTTGGTGAAGCCGATGATCCCGGCCTTGGAGGCGGAGTAGTTCGTCTGCATCGCGTTGCCGGCCACCCCGGACACCGAGGAGACCGTGACGATCGACCCCCTGCGCCGGCGCATCATCCGGCGGACCACCGCGCGGCAGACGTGGTAGGTGCCGTCGAGGTTCACCTCCATCACGGAGCGCCAGTCGGCGTCGGCCATCAGGGCCAGCGGCCGGTCCCGGATGATCCCCGCGACGGTGACCACCGCCTCGGGGTCGCCCAACTCCCGCTCGGTGGTCGACACGAAGTTCCGCACCGCGGCGGGGTCGGCGACGTCGACCGCCAGCGCCAGCACGCGCCCGCCGTCTCCGGCCGCCTCCGCGACGACCTCGTCGGCGGCGTCCTTGCTGGACTGGTAGCACATGGCCACGTCGTAGCCGTCCCGGACCAGCCGCAGCACCACCGCCCGGCCGATCCCCCGGGAGCCGCCGGTGACCAGGGCGACGGGCCGCCCACCGGCGCTCACCGCGCCGCCCCGGACGCCACCGGGGCCGGCTCGGCCGGCTGCGCGGGGACCGCCGGGTGGGACTCCCGGGTCGCCGCGTCGAGGGACGCGCGCAGGGACTCCACCGACCGCATCGCACCGACCAGGCGGCCCACCCGCAGCACCACGGTGGACCCGACGACGCTCTCGCCGGTGACGAAGGCGGTGTCGGCGACCAGCCGGGTCATGGTGACGTGGTGCTCCACCGTCTCCCCCGGCAGCACCGGCCGGCCGAACCGGATGCGCTCGAAGACCCCGGCCACCGGCACGCCGTCGGTCAGCACGTCCGGCATCGGCCGGTCGTGCCGGATGAGCACGAGCGCCGCCTGCCCCCAGGACTCCAGCAGCAGCGACATCGGCAGCGGCCGGTCACCGGTGACGGTCAGCGAGCCCACCAGCCGCCGGCGGGGCACCAGCTCGGTGACCCGGTCGACCAGCAGCATCGGCGGCCGGTGCGGAATGATCCGCCTGATCTCCTCGATCCCCATCATGGTGCGCACTCCTCGCTCGCGTAGCGCAGCAGCACCTCGGCGACCGGCACTGCGGCGGCGGCGACCTCGCCCCGCCACAGGTCGCCGCTGCGGCGGATGGTCACGACGAGTTCGTCGTCGCCCCGGAAGGGCAGCAGGAACCGGCAGCTGACGATCTCGGCCAGCGTCAGCTCGGGGGCCGCGGCGCGGACCGCCCGGTGCACGAACTCGAAGATGTGGACCCCGGGCAGCAGCGGAAATCCGGGGTAGTGGCCGGCGAAGACCGGATCGTTGAGGTCGGGGCGGATTCGGGCCACGATCGTGTCGGGGGCGACGTGCTCCACGTCGACGGGGACGGCCGTCGCGCAGTCGGCCGTAGTCAGGGCGTTCACCCGGCCACCATGCGACGACCTGCTATATCTTCTCTACAACGCGGCGGGTCGCCTCAGGCCGGGCACCCGTGTGGACGAGTGGGCGCAGGCACCGCTGAACCGCGGGTCACACGACGCAGAACTCGTTGCCCTCGGGATCGGCCATCACGACGTGGCTGGGGACGCCGCCCACCACGTCCTGACTGACCACCGTGGCGCCTGCCCCGCTCAGCCGCCGCACGGTCTCGGTGACGCGGGGCCACCGAACCTCCTGCGGATTGTCCCGACCGCCCGCCTTGATGTCGATGTGCAACCGGTTCTTGGCCACCTTCGGCTCGGGCACCTTGAGGAACGAGACACTCGGCCCCACCCCCCGCGGGTCGACCAGGTAGGCGCCGTCGTTCCACTCCTCCGGCGGCACCTCCCAGCGGATCAGCCACTCCTGCCAGCTCGCGAAGCCCTCCGGCACGGGGGCTTCCACGTAGCCGAGGGCCTCGCGCCAGAACGCGGCCAGGCGCGCCGGATCGGCGCAGTCGACAGTGATGCCCCAGACGACGGTCATGCACCATCTATACCGGAGCCCCGGGTGCCGCCGGTCGCCGGGTCAGTTCCCCACCGCGCTCAGCGCCCCGGCGCCCGCCACCAGCACCCGGTCGGCCTGGTCGGCCTTCTCCCGGGCGAAGACGCGCACGAGGTCGTGGAAGCGGAACCGCTGCCGCCGGCCGCCGTCGGACTCGACGATCTCCAGCAGCCGGGCGTCGACCAGGTTCTCCCCCACCTCCTCGCCGGCGTGCCGGGACACGCCCAGCACCTCGGCGGTGCACCAGCTGGGGAAGGCCGGCGTACGCAGCAGCGCCAGCCGGCGCAGGGCGAGCTGGCCCAGGTCGGCCAGCTGGTGGTAGCTGCTGTCCAGCCGTTCCCGGACGTCCATCGAGCCCAGCCGGAGCTCGTCCAGCCGGTACCGCTCGTCGGCGAGCCGGTCCGCCAGGTACCCGAGCGACCAGTGCGGGCGCGCCAGCAGCCGGGATCCGGCGACCCGGACGCCGAGCGAGAGCCGACCGCACAGCTCGACGATCCGGCCGGCGGCGTCGGCCTCCTCGGCGACCCGCTGCGCCCCGATGATCCGGCCGAGCAGCGCGAGCGCCTGCCCCCGGTCGAGGGTGCCGACCTCGATCGACGTGGCGCCGGCCAGCTCGGGCATGCGGAGCCGGCTGGTGACGATGACCTGACAGCCGGGGTCGCCGGGCAGCAGCGGGCTCACCTGCTCGTAGCCCGCGGTGCCGTCGAGCATGACCAGCAGCCGCCGGCCGGCGAGCTGGCTGCGGTAGAGCCGGACCCGCTCGTCGAGCCCCTTCGGGATCGCCGACTCGGCGTGGCCGAGGCTGCGCAGGAACCAGCCGAGCACGTCGTACGGCTCGACGGCGTTGCCCCGCGCGCGGCCGAGGTCGGCGTAGAGCTGGCCGTCGGGGAAGGCGGTCCGGGTGAGGTGGGCCGCGTGCAGGGCGAGCGTGCTCTTGCCGACGCCGGCCATCCCGGTGACCACGGCGACCGGCGGGCAGGCCCTCGGCTCGGCGGTCAGCACCCGGAGCAGCCCGTTGAGCTCCTCCTCCCGGCCGGCGAAGTCACCGACGCCGGGCGGGAGCATCGCGGGCCGCACGCCGTGCCAGCTCGGCTCGGCGACGACCGCCGGGGCCGGCGGGCCGGCGAGGATCGACCGGTACGCCTCGGTGAGCAGCGGCCCCGGGTCGACGCCCAGTTCGTCGGCGAGCACCCGGCGGCCCTCGTGGTAGGCGGCCAGCGCGTCGGCCTGCCGGTCGCAGTGCAGCAGGGCGGTCATCAGGTGGCCCCGCAGCCCCTCGTGCAGCGGGTGCTCGGCGACGAGCTGGGTGATCTCGGAGACCAGCCGGACGTGGCGTCCCAGCCGCAGGTCGGCTTCGATCCGGCTCTCCAGGACCGCCATCCGCAGCTCCGCCATCCGGTGCGACTCGGCCGTCACGAGGTGCTCGGTCACGTTGGACAGCGCGGGGCCGCGCCACAGCGACATGGCGGCGTGCAGCCGCTCGGCGGCCTCGGCGTACCGCCCGTCGCGCAGTGCCTCCCGACCGGCCTCGGCCAGGCGCTCGAACTCGTCGAGGTCGAGCCGGGCGGCACCGGTGCGGATCTGGTACCCCGACCACTGCCGGACGATGTCCACCTCGGCGCCGAGGTACTTGCGCAGCCGCGAGACGTAGTTGTAGAGCTGGGCGGCGAAGGTGGCCGGCGGGCGCTCCCCCCAGAGCAGCTCGCACAGCCGGGTGTCCGGCACGGTACGCCCCGCGGCGAGCAGCAACGCCGCGAGCACGGTGCGCTGCTTCGCACCGTCCAGCGCCACCTCCGATTCACCCTTCCAGGCCCCCACCGGCCCGAGTACCCGAAACTCCATCCTGGCTCCGTTCATCACGCCGCCCCGGGTAGAACAGTCGCCCGAAGACTCATCGGCGCCGGCAGCGTCCACATGCGTGGGCGGCACTCAATTTCCCGGCGACGTCACGCTGGCCGTTCAATTGATCACCGATCGTGACTAGGATGGGGCGGGTCGCACGTGGGGCGAGGAGCCGCCGCCGGCCCGGCCGGTCCCGCCGCCCGCGGACCCGGGCGGGTCCGCGCGCACCGGCGTGGCCAGCAATGGGGCATGAATGTGAGTAGTTTCCACTCATGAACTCCGCGCCCCGCTCTGGCACCGTGCAACGGTGACCTCGACTCCCCTGGCCGGCGCCACCGATCACGCCTGCTCCGGCGTACGGCTGGCCCCGCACTGGTGGGCCTCGGGGCTCGCGCTGCACGAACGCGCGCCGGGCGCACCCGGCCGACGCTCCGCCGACGCACCGCACGACGCGGACGACGCCGGCCGGCGGCTGGACCGGTGGTGGGACGGGCACGGGCCGGGCCTCGGGGCGCGGCTCGCCGAGGTCGGCCTGGACGAGGCGGGGCTGCGCGACCTGCTGGCCGAGGACCGGGCCGCGCTCGCCGCCAGGACGACCCGCCCGGCGTGGGCGGAGACCGTCGAGGCGGCCCTGGCCGCCGCGGCGGCGTCGCGGCGGTCGGCCGAGGAGGCGGACTGGCGGTCGGCCGAGGAGGCGGACTGGCGGGCCGCCCTCACCGCGCCCCTGCAACCGTTCGTGGCAATCGCCGCCGACCGGTTTCTCGTCGGGGCCCGTCGGATCGCGACGGAGAGGACGGTCGACCTGGCCGCCCTCACCGACCGGTTCGCCGCCGCACTGGGTCGCCGCCTGCTCGCCGTCGCGGCCCGCACGCTGGTCTCGGAGCTGCACCGACGCCGGGCCGCCGGCCGGCTCGCCGGCGCCGACGGCCGGGCCCGCTTCGCCGACTTCGTGGCCCAGCTCTGCGACCCCGCCGGGCTGGCCGAGCTGGTCGACCGCTATCCCGTGCTGGCCCGCCTGCTGGCGCAGGCCGCCACGGCGGCCGCCCGGTCCGGGCTCGAACTCCTGACCCGGTTCGTCGCCGACCGCGACGACCTGGTGGGCACCCTGCTCGGCGGCGACGACCCCGGCCCGCTGGTCGCGGTCGACAGCAACCTGGGCGACGCCCACACCGGTGGCCGCACGACCAGCGTGCTGCGCTTCGCGGACGGCCGGCGCGTCGTCTACAAGCCGCGCGACCTGGCCTCCCAGGTCAGCTTCACCGGGTTCGTCGACTGGCTGGAGCAGCGGGCGCCGGGGCTGGGGCTGCGCGGGGTCGCCGCCCTGACCCGACCGGGCTACGGCTGGTCGGCGTACGTCGACGCGACGGCGCTGCGCCACCCGGGGCAGGCGGACGGGTTCTACCGCCGGCAGGGCGCCCTGGTCGCGCTGCTGCACGCCCTGCACGCCACGGACATGCACTACGAGAACCTGATCGCCGCCGGCGACACGCCGGTCGTGGTGGACACCGAGACGCTCTTCCACCCCGCGCTGGGCGAGCCGGTGGGCACCGGCGACCCGGCCGCGGACCTGCTGACCGCCTCGGTGCACCGGACCGGCCTGATACCGGTGATCGTCGTGGGCGACCAGGGGGCGATGGACCTGTCCGGCGTCGGCGGCGACCGGGGCGGGACCGCACCCGTCAGCGCGCTCGACTGGGCCGACCCGGGCACCGACCGGATGCGGTTGACCCGGCGGGCCGTCGACTTCGCCGGCGGCCGCAACCGACCCCGCGTCGGCGACGCCCTGGTCGATCCCGGTGCCCACGAGCCGGCGCTGCGCGAGGGGTTCCGGCAGGCGTACGAGACGATCCGGGTGCACCGCCGGGAGTTCACCGAACTCGTCGCGTCGTGCGCCGACGTCCCGGTACGGCTGGTCGCCCGGCCCACGTCGGCGTACCACACCCTGCTCACCGAGACCACCCACCCGGACGTGCTCGGCGATGCGCTGGAGCGGGACCGCGCGTTCGGCGTGCTCTGGTCCAGCGTGGCCGGACACCCCTTCCTCGCCCAGTTCCCCCGGCACGAGGTCGCCGCGCTGTGGGCGGGCGACGTCCCGCTGTTCGAGGGCACTCCGGGCAGCCGGACCGCCCGGGTCGCCGGGGACGGGGAGCCGCTGCCCGTGCCGCTGGCCCGGTGCGGGCTCGACGCCGCGCTGGGCAAGATCGCCGCGCTGGGCGAGGCCGACCGGCGGCACCAGGAGTGGATCGTCGCGGCGACGCTGGCGACCCGTCGCCCGGTCGACGGCCGGCACGCCGCCGCACCGACGTCCCGGTCGGTCGCGGACGCCGCCGCGTCGCCGGAACGCCTGCTCGCCACGGCGTGCGCGCTCGCCGACGAGATCGAGACCCGGAGCGTGACCGGCGCGGACCGGGTGAACTGGCTCGGCCTGGAGCTGGTCGACGACCGGCAGTGGCTCGTCCTGCCGATGGGGGCCGGGCTGGCGAACGGGCACCTCGGGGTCGCCCTCTTCCTCGGCCAGCTCGCCGCGGTGACCGGCACCGCCCGCTACGCCGAGCTGGCCCGCCGGGCCGTCGCCGGGGTGCCGGGGCTGTTCCAGCTGCTCGGCGCGCGCCCGGACCTGGTCGCCGCGATCGGCCCCGGCGGGCTGTACGGCCTCGGCGGCATCGCGTACGGGCTCGCCCGACTGTCCACCCTGCTCGCCGACCCCGGGCTCGCCGGGCAGGCCCGCGCGGCGGTCGACCTGGCCGCCGCCGCCAGCGCGGGCTCGGCGGCCGTGGCCTGGGCCGACGGCGGCGCGGGCTGTCTCGCCGCCATGGACGCGGTGCACGCCGAGCTGGGCCACGCGCCGGCGGCGTCACTCGCCCGGGGCTGGGCCGACCGGCTCGTGGACGCGATCGAGCGGGACGAACTGCCGACGGGGGTGGGCTTCGCCGACGGGGTGGCCGGCATCGGCTGGGCGCTGGGCCGCCACGCCCGCACCGGTGGCGCCCGGTACGCGCGGGCGGGCCGGCGCGCGCTGCGCCGGGCCGGCACCCCCGGCGGCGACGGGGCGGCGGGGTACGGCTGGTGTCGCGGCGCCGCCGGCCTGACGCTCGCCCACCACGCCCTCGCCCCCGACGAGGCGGTACGCCTGCTCACCGACCGTCCGCTGCTCGACGACCTCAGCCTCTGCCACGGCGAGCTGGGCGTCGCCGAGGCGACGGGTGTCCTCGACGGTGGCGCGGCCCGGCGACGTGCCGGCCGGATCCTGGACGCCGTCGACCGGTACGGGGCGTCCTGCGGGACCCCGGGCAACGTGCCCACCCCCGGTCTGCTCACCGGCCTCGCCGGCATCGGGTACGGGCTGCTCCGGCTCTCCGGGGCCGGGCCGGTGCCGTCGGTGCTGCTGCTGGAACCGACCCCTGAACCGCGCACCTCGGGTTGAGGTCCGCCGGGCGACCGACGACGATCTCCAGAGGAGCCGCCAGCTCCGGAAACGACCCACGAAGTCACCAACAGGAGGAATGACAGTTGTCCGAGAACCAGCTCCCCCCGTGCCGTGTCGACGAGACCGACTCAGCGGCGCCCGTCGACGACCCGGCCGGGGCGATGTGGCTGCAGCCCGTCGTGACCTTCGGGATCCGCGCGGCGGCCCTCGCCAGCCTGGTCGTGCCCGTGGGCATGGTGATCGGCGGTCTCGTCGGTGACGCCGGCGCGGCGGCGGACGCCGCGCCGCTGACGACCTGCTGCCCCGAGAAGCCGATGTGACGACGGAGCAGTAGCCGTTCGGGGGACCGGCGTCGACAGCACCGCGTTGGGCGAGGCCTGCCTCCTCGGATAGCGTGCGCAGTGTGTACCGCTCCTCGAAGTTCATCGGCAGGGACGCCGAACTGCGCGCGGTGCTGAACAGCCTCGAATCGGCGCGGGCGGGGCGGGGCGGCGCGGTCTTCGTGGTGGGCGAGAGCGGCGTCGGCAAGTCCCGCCTCGCGTCGAGGGTCGCGGAGCTGGCCACCGCGGCGGGCATGCGGGTGATGCGGGGCCGGGGCAGCACGATCGGCACCGCGGTGCCGCTGCGACCCCTCACCGAGGCGCTGCTGTCACTGCTGCGGTCCGGGCCGGTCGACCCCACCGTGCTCGGGCCGTACGGCCCGATCCTCGGCCGGCTCGTCCCCGACTGGGGCCGGCCGCCCGCCGACCAGGAGAACGCGTCCCTGGTGATCCTCGCCGAGGCCGTCCTCCGGCTGACCGGCGTGGCCGGCGCGGGGCGGGGTTGCCTGATGCTGCTGGACGACCTCCAGGACGCCGACACGGAGACGTTGACCGTGCTGGAGTACCTGATCGACAACCTCGCCCTGCAACCGACCCTGCTGCTGGGGGCGATCAGGGCGGAGCCCTGCGCGGCGTCGACGATCGCCCGCTCGGCCGCCCAACGCGGTCAGTGCACTCTCATCGAGCTGGGCCGGCTCGACGACGACGCGCTGCGGCAGATGGTCGGCGCCTGCCTCGACGCCGACCCGGAGCAGGTGCCGGCGGCAGCGCACGCCCTCGTCTCGACGGGCAGTGCCGGCAACCCCTTCCTGATCGAGGAACTCGTCGCCGGCATGGTCGACGGCGCGCTGCTGATCGGCGGCCCGGAGGGCTGGCGGCTGTCCGAGGAACTGCCCGCCGCCCTGCCGGGCACCCTGGCGCGGGGCATGGCGCAGGGGGTCGAGCAGCTCGGCCCCCAGGCCCGGGAGCTGCTCTCGATGGGCGCGCTGCTGGGCCAGCGGTTCCCGCTGGCCGTGGTGCAGGCGGCCACCGGGCTGAGCGACCACGACGTGCTCGACCACCTGTGCGGCGACGTCGCCGGGCGGCTGGTCACGGTGGACGACCAGCTCACCGACTGGTACGCCTTCCGGCACCGGCTGACCCGGGAGGCGCTGCTCAGTCTCCTCGGCCCCGCCGACCGCGCCCGGCTCGCCCAGCGGATGGCCGACGCGGTGGCGGCGGTCTTCCCCGGCCTGCCGGGCGAATGGTGCCAGGTGTCGGCCACGCTGCACCTGGAGGCCGACAACCCGGAGGCGGCCGGCCGACTGTTCACCGAGGCGGGCCGGCGGGCGATCGCGCAGGGCGGCGCCACCACCGCGGTCGCCCTGCTCGACCGCGCGATCGGCCTGCTCGGCGAGAACCCGGTGGCCCGGGCGGCCGCCCTCGAAGCCCTGCTGCACGCCCTGGCGGAGGCAGGACTGGTCGAGCGGGCGCTCGCCTCGGTCAGCACCCTCGACCAGATCGGTGGCGTCGATCCGCGCCGGCGGGCGCAGCTGCACACCCGGCTGGCCTGGGCCGCGACGGTCGCCGGCCGCTCGGCCGAGGGGTTGGCACAGGTGGAGCAGGCGCGCGCCCTGCTCGGCCCGGACGCCGCCGCGGAGGACACCGCGCCGGTCGACGTGGTCGCCGCCCACCTGGTGCTGGACACCGCCGGGCAGGACCAGCTCGCCACCGCCGAGGCGCTGGCCCGCCGGGCCGCCACCGTCGCCGAGACCGTCCCCCTGCCGGTGGTGGCCTGCCAGGCCTGGCAGTTGCTCGGCGCGTTGATCCGGCACCGGGACCCGGCGGAGGCGACACGGTGCCTGGAACGGGCCCTGGCGATCGCCGCGCAGCACCGGCTGCCGATCTGGGAGATCCACGCACTGATCCGGCTCGGCAACGACGACGCGCTGCGCGACGCGCGGCTGGACCGGCTCGAACAGGCCCGGGAACGGGCCTCCCAGGCCGGCGCGGTGACCGCGCGCCACCAGGCGGAGGCCAGCCTCGCCCTGCACGCGGTGCTGCGGGGCGACTTCGACACCGCGGGTGCCCTCGTCCAGCAGGTGCTGGCCGCGACCACCCGGCTGAAGCTGCTGGAGACCACCCAGTACGTGCTGCTGGTCAGCGCCGTGCTCGCGGCACACCAGGGGCGGCGCCGGGAGATGGAACACGCGCTGGCCGAGTTCCGCCGGTGGAGCGGCGACCAGGCCCTGCATGCCTCCCGCGTACACGGGCTGGCCAGGGCCTTCTGCGCGCTGCTGGAGGAGGACCGGCCCCGCGCCCTCGACGAACTGGCCCGCGCGTTCCACGCCGAGGCGCAGAGCCCGACGGTCTTCCACCTCTCCGGCCGGCACGGCCTGCACCTGCTGCTCCAGGTCACGTCCGGCGAGGCCGGCTGGCCGGCGTACGAGGCGGTGCAGGGCGACTCGGCGAGCAGGCTGCGCTGGGACCTGCAGTTCGCCCTCTTCGCGAAGGCGGTGCTGCTCGGCCGGTCCGGTCGGCCGGAGGAGGCGGCGGAGGCGGCGGCGGAGGCGATGCGGGCCGGGGCGCCGTACGCGATGGGCCGGCACCTCGCGTTGCGGCTGGTGTGCGAGTCGGCCCTCGCCGACGGGTGGGGCACGCCGGTGCAGTGGCTGCGCGCCGCCGAGGAGCACTTCCACCGCAGCGACGTGCCGGCCGTGGCCAGCGCCTGCCGGGCCCTGCTGCGCCAGGCGGGCGTACGCATGACGCAGCGCCGCTCCGGTGCGGGCGACATCCCCTCCGGCCTGCGGTCGGTGGGCGTGACGGTGCGGGAGTTCGAGGTGCTGCGGCTGCTGGTCGGGCGGCTGAGCAACCGGGAGATCGCCGGCCGGCTGCACCTGTCCCCGCGCACCGTGGAACGGCACGTGTCCAGCCTGCTCGGCAAGACGGGCCTGCCGAACCGGATCGCGCTGAGCGAGTACGCCGCCGAGGTGGAGAGCGGCTGAGAGGCGCCGCCGGGCGGCGCCCGGGTGCAACATTCCTGCAATCGACGAACGTTGACGTCGATGTCCGGGCGGCCCTAGCGTCACGAGAGGGAAAGCCCTTTCCCGCGTGGTCCGGCCCCCGCCGGTCGGCGGCACCGCCGCCGCCGGCCGACCGCGACCGCTCCCGTACCGCACCAGGAGGACCCCCGTGCGTGACAGGCGCATCAGACGTACCCGCGGCGCGGTCGCCGCGGTCGGCGTGTCGGCGACCGCGCTCGCCCTGGCCGCGACCATGGTCTCGACGGCCCACGCCGCCACCCTCTTCTCCGACGACTTCGGCGACGGCGACAGCGGCGGCTGGTCGAAGTCGGGCGGAACCTGGTCGGTGACCACCGACGGTTCGCCGGTACTCCGCCAGTCGAACACCGGCAGCGAGCTGGCCCGGATGTTCGCCGGGCAGACGAGCTGGACCGACTACGAGGTACGGGCCCGGGTCAAGCCGGCCTCGTACGGCAGCGGCGGTCTCGTCGCCATCGCCGCCCGGGCCAGCAGCTCCACGAAGATGTACCGGCTGTCGCTGCTGGCCGACGGTCGCGCGGAACTCCAGGCCGTCAACGGCAGTGCGATCACCGTGCTCGGCTCGGCGGCCGGCGTCGGCTCCACCGGCGCGTGGCACACGCTGCGGATCGAGGCCGCCGGCAGCACCGTGCGCGGATTCGTCGACGGCGTACGGGTCGGCGACGCGAACGCCACGCTGACCGGCGCCGGGCGGATCGCGCTGGTCACCGCCCACGCCGGCGCGAGCTTCGACGACGTGGTGGTCAGCTCCGGCGGCACCGGCCCGACCACCCCGCCGACCACCCCTGCCCCGACCACCGCTCCCCCGACGACACCGCCGCCCCCGACGACACCGCCACCGGCCGCCGGCACCCTGGTCGTCGCCACGAACGGCGACGACGCCGCCCCGGGCACCCTCGCCGAGCCCCTGCGGAGCATCCAGCGCGCCCACGACCTGGTCCAGCCCGGCGGGACCATCGTCGTGCGCGGAGGCACCTACGCCCCGACCAGCACCATCAAGATCCTCAAGGACGGCAGCCAGTCCCAGCCGATCACCCTCACCGCCCACCAGGGCGAGCGCGTGGTCATCGACGGCGAGAACATGCCGTACACGCCCGGGGCCGTGGGATCCTCGATCCCCCGCGCCGACCGGGGCGCCCTGCACGTCGAGGGCGACTGGTGGCGGTTCGTCGGCCTGGAGATCGTCAACGGCCCGTACGGCATCTTCGGGGTGGACACCAACAACGGCCGCTACGAGCGCCTGGTCACCCGGGACAACTACGAGACCGGCCTGCACCTGCAGGGCGCCTCGTCGGGCAACCACATCGTCGACCTGGACAGCTACGGCAACCGCGACCCGCGCAAGAACGGCGAGAGCGCGGACGGCCTGGCGATCAAGGAGGGCTCCGGGACGGGCAACGTCGTCCGGGGCGCCCGGCTGTGGCGCAACGCCGACGACGGCTTCGACGCCTGGCTGTTCCTGTCGCCGGTGCTCGTCGAGGGCAGCGTCGCCTACGACAACGGCTACAACTACTGGGGCCTGCCCGACTACACCGGGGACGGCAACGGCTTCAAGAACGGCGGCGGCACGGATCCGCGTCCGGCGGTCGCCCACGTCACCCGCAACAGCATGGCCTGGGGCAACTCGGCCGGCGGCTTCATCGACAACGGCAACCCCGGCTCGCTGGTCTTCGAACGCAACACCGCCTGGGACAACGGCAGGGACGGCTTCAACGTCTCGCGCTCCACCTCGGTGCTCACCCGCAACCTCGCGGTCGGCAACACCACCGACGTGTCGCTCGGCGGCTCCACCGGCTCCGGCAACTCGTGGAACCTCGGCGGGACGTGGGCGCTCGCCAGCACGGACCCGGCCACGATCACCGGTCCCCGTACGCCCGACGGCGCCATCCCCACCTCCTCCTTCCTGCGCCCGGCCAACGGCGCGGACGTCGGCGCCCGCATCTGAGCCGGACCGTCCGGGGTGGCCGGCGGCGGCTCCGCCGGCCACCCCGGCCGCCCGGCGGTCCCCGCACCGACCCGCGACCGCTTGCGGGGCCACCGCCCGGCGCTCCGCGCTGGCAGGATGGCCGGATGGACCTCGACACCGGCGCCGGGCTGCTGCACCGGCTGACGTCCTACGAGCCGAGCCGCGAGTGGGACGTGCCCGTGGACGATCCGCGCGTCCGCCACGACCTCGTCCCGAACGACCCCGAGACCCTGCCGCCGCCCATGAAGGGCTACCCGGACGGCTTGGCCGTCCTCGCCCTGCCGCGCGACCTGCCCGACCCCGGCGTCCCCGCGACCGCCGTGCTGGCCGGCGTCGCGTCCCCCGCGCAGCCCCTCGACGCGGCGCAGCTGGGCCGCGTGCTCTTCCTGGGCGCCGGCGTCGTGCGCACCGCCGAGCGCAACGGCCGCCCCTTCCTCTACCGCGCCGCCGGCTCGGCCGGGGCGCGCTTTCCGCTGGAGGTCTACGCGAGCACCCGGGGCGTCGCGGGGGTGCCGGACGGCGTGCACTGGTACGACGCGCGGCGGCACGCGCTCGTCCAGGTGGCTCCCGCCGCGACCGGGGCGGTCACGACGCTGGTGGTCACGGGCGTGCCGTGGCGCACGGGGTGGCGCTACGCCGAGCGCGGCTGGCGACACCTCTACTGGGACGCCGGCACGCTGCTGGCCCAACTGTCGGCGGCCGCTGACAGCGCCGGCCTGTCGCCGCGGCTGCGGTCGCTCTTCCCGGACGCCACCGTGCGCACGCTCGTCGGCGCGGACGGGGTGCACGAGTACCCGCTGGCCCTGCTGTCGTTCGGCGACGGCGATCCGGCGATCGGGCCCACCGGGCCGGCGCTCCCCGGTGAGCTGCCCCCGGTCGAGCTGCCGCTGTGCACCGCCGCCCAGCGCGCGGGCGAGCGGGACGTGCTCGGCGCGCCCTGGCCGTCGGCGGAGCCGCTGCCGGCGTACCCGCCGTCCGACCCGCTCGACGAGGTCGTCCGCCGGCGCGGCTCGCAGCGGCGGATGGACAGGTCCCGGACGCTGCCGCGCGCCCTGCTGGAATGGCCCCTGGCCGCGGCCCTGCGCGGCGTGCCGGTGCCGCACTGGGTCGCCGTGCACGGGGTCGACGGGGTGCCGCCCGGCCTCTACCGGTGGCCCGACCTCTCGACGCCGCTGCGCGCCGGTGACCTGCGCGACGAGCTGCTCCGGGTCTGCCTGGACCAGGCGCTCGCCGGCGACGCCGCCTACGTCGTCGTCGCCGCCGCGCCGCTGTCGGCCCTCGACGACCGCGCCTACCGCGACGCCCAGCTCGCCGCCGGGCTCGTCGAGGGCCGGCTGCACCTCGCGGCGTACGCCCTGGGCGCGGGCGCCTCGGGCATGACCTTCCTCGACTCGGACGTCCCGGGGCTGCTGGGCGAGCCGGACGACCTCGCGGCGCTGCTCTTCACCTGCGTGGGCGTCCCCGAGTACCGCTCGCGCGCGGGCGGGCGGCCGGGCGCCCCGGTCGAGGTCCGCCCGGTCATGCCCCGCCTCGGCGGTTCGTGACGCCGCCCCGGCGTGCGTGCCTACCCGATGACCACCACCCGCGCCCATTCGGGTGGCGCGTCCGGCACGTAGTCGGGATCGTCCTCGTTCCACGATCCGGAGTACGTGTGCCGGCGGGGAAACAGCCCGACCACCGTGCGGCAGGGCGGCTGCGCGGCCGGCCAGGGCGTCTGCCCGTCGGTCAGGACCACGACGACGTCCGGGCGGGGCCGGGTCCGCAACGCCCGGGCGAAGCCCGTACGCAGGTCCGTCCCGCCCCCGCCCACCAAGGGGATCTCCTCGGCGCGGCACAGCGGGTGCACGGTCCGGGCCGCCGCGTCGCAGGACAGCACGGTGACCAGGTCACGCCGGCCGCCCACGGCGCGGGAGATCGCCGCGACCTCGAGCAGCGCGCTGCCCAGTTCGGCGTCGCTGACGGACCCGGAGGTGTCGACGACCACGCAGACCCGAGGGGGCCTGCGCCGCAGGCTGGGCAGGACGACGCCGGGAACCCCGGCGGACCGCCGCGCCGGCCGGCCGTACGTGTAGTCCTCGCCCGCGCCCGCGCCGGAGGCCGCCGAGCGGATCGCCGCCCCCAGCAGGTCCCGCCACGGCTGGGGCGGGTGGAACGCCTCCTCCGCCCACCTCCGCCAGCCCTGCGGGACGTCCCCGGGACGCCCGGAGATGCCCTCCGCCACCCGGAACCGCACCGCGTCGCGTTCCTGTGCGCTGAGGCCCTGCGCGCCGTCCGGCCCCAGGTCCCACTCCCGCTCCGCCCCGTCGGCGCCGCTGCCGCAGTCCAGCCAGACCAGCCCCTGCGTGCGCGGCCCGAGCCGGAACTGTCGCAGGTAGTCCTCCATCAGCTCCCCCTCGGGCAGCCCCAGCGTCGCCGGGTCCACGACGCCGTCGGGCCGGGTCAACCCGTCGCCGAACACGTCGTCGTTGATCTCGCAGTCGGCGGCGATGTTCATCCGTAGCCGCTCCCCCGGCCCGGTCAGTCCCCGTTCCCGCGCGACCCGGTCACTGCGCCCGTGGTGGTCACGGAGCAGGTGCGAGACCTCGTGCACCCACACCCCGGCGAGCTCCTCGACCGGGGTCCGGTCCACGAACACCGGGGAGACGTAGCACCGCCAGTGCCGGTCCACCGCCATCGTCGGCACCCGGCGGGACTCCACCAGGTGCAGGGCGAACAGCGCCGACGCCAGGTAGGGCCGGACCCGGACGGCGTGCAGCCGGGCGGCGAAGAGCTTCTCACGGTCCAGCGTCCCCGGGCCCGGGCTCACCGGCCGCTCCCCGCGGCGGCGAGCCGGGCCTGGTCGGCTCGCCGGGACACCGACACCGCCCCGGCGAGCCGTTCGATCGCCGCCGGCACGTCCCAGTCCTCGCGGCGCAGGGCGGCGAGCGTGCTCGCGGGAACGACCACCAGGTCCGGCGGGCCGGTTTCCAGCGCCCGGACCAGCAGCGCCCACGCGGCGTCCCAGCGCCCCCTCTCCGGGCGCCCGCGGACGGCCTCCACCACGCCGTCCAGCACGGTCTGCCGCAGGTCGCCCCGCTCGGGCAGGACCGCAGCCGCCGGGTCGGCCAACAACGTCTCGGGGTCGGGGAGGTCCATCCGGTCCATGCTGGCGAGCAGTTCCAGCCCCGGGCCGTCGCCCACCGTGCCCCGCACCAGCATCGAGAGCACCTCCCGGGAGGTGCCCGCCGCGGTCGCGAAGGCGATCAGGCGCAGGGTCATCTCCCAGCTACGGGGCGAGGGCCACGGGCCGCCCCGGCGGGTCTCGTTGCCGGGCAGCCGGTGCACGAGCGCGGGGCGGGCCGACAGCAGCCCGCACACCGCGCGCCGGGCGAAGGTGACGGCCTCCGGCAACCTGTCGGGGCACAGCCGGGGCAGCGCGGTCCGGGGCCACGTCCCGCCCAGGCCGCGCACCACGACCTCGTGGTCGTGGACCCACTGGAGATGGACGAAGCGGTTGGCCAGGGGTGGGCTCAGCTCCCAGCCGTCGGCCGCCGAGGATCGGGGGTTCGCGGCGGCCACGATCCGGATCCCGGGCGGCAGCCGCAGCGCGCCCACCCGTCGCTCGAGCACGAGGCGGAGCAGGGCGGCCTGGACGGCCGGCGGGGCGGTGGACAGCTCGTCCAGGAACAGCAGCCCGCGGCCGGCGCGGACGAGGCGTACGGCCCAGTCCGGCGGCGCCATCGGGACGCCCTGCGTCGCCGGGTCGTCGCCGACGATCGGCAACCCCGAGAAGTCGGACGGCTCATGGACGCTGGCGACGACGGTCGTCAGCGGCAGGTCCAGCGCCTCGGCGAGCTGTGTCAGGGCAGCGGTCTTGCCGATCCCCGGTTCACCCCACAACAGCACGGGCAGGTCGGCGGCCACGGCCAGGGTCAGTGCCTCCAGCTGCGTGTCGGATCGGGGTTCGGTGGTGGTGTCGCGCAACAGGGAGAGCAGCTCGGCGGCGACGGCGAGCTGCGGGTCGGGGGTCCGGTCGACGGCAAGGGGCATGGTGATCACCTGTGGTTTCTCGTGGCGGGTGGAAGAGCGAGGTGGTGCGGGGCCAAGGCCCTCGGTCAGCGGGCGATTCCGTGACGCGGACGCGAGCGGCGGTCGCGGGTACGGCGACGCTCGGCGGCAGCGGGGCCGGGGCCGGTCCCGGCCAGTCCCGCCCGGAACAGCCCGTACGTGACCCGCCGCAGTGCGGCCGTCTCGAGTTCGTTGCGCAGCGCCCCGTCGCGCACCCGCGCGTCGGGTCCGAGCAGGGCCTCGACGACGGCGAGCGCGCCAGCGGTGTCGCCGTGGTCCAGGCGGGCCCGGACCTCGGGGAGGCACTCCGGGTGGCGGTGCGCCTCGTCGATCGCCTGGAGGCAGGGCAGCGGGGTGCCGGTCAACGCGGCCAGGAGTTCCTCCCGGCGCACCTCGGCCGGGTCGTGGTCCAGCGCGACGAGCGTCCCGCCGGCCAGGCCGATCCGGTGCCAGGCTCCCCGGCACCGCACCCGGCCCGGCTGTCCCGCCCGGTCCGTCGTCCGGGGCGCGGTCCCCGCCGGGCGGCCGGGTGCCAGGGCCGACGCGACCAGCGGATGCAGCCGGCCGGCGTCGATCGACCCGGTGCGGAGCAGTTCCAGGTCCGGCGACACCCAGGTCGCGGCGTCGGGCAACACCGGCGTGGACCCGCGCGTCCCGACGCGGCTTAGCGAGGGCGACGACGCGGTCCGCACCTCGGGCGGGCCGGGACCGTCTCCGGCCGCCGCCACCTCCAGCAGCAGGTGGCGGCGCGCCCCGACCCGTACGACGACCGGGCCAGCGGCCCGCCCCTCGGCGCGCAGCAGGATGGCTGCCTCGGCGGACCACCGCTGCACCGCCCAGCCCCGCCGTCGCCCGGCCGTCGCCAGCGGTTCCGGTAGGACGGCGCAGGGGCCGTCCTCAGGCGGCCGGTCCGCCCCCGACCGGACGCGCAGCTCACCGGCCCGCCGCGCGTCCCACAGGTGGCGGTGCAGGTCGAGGCGGAACCGGCGGTCGGGGTGCGGGTGCGGATGGCGACACGGCCCGGAGCCGGAACGGGACCCGTCCCACAGCGCCAGGCTGAACCGCTGACCGGCGTCGGCCCAGGCCGGTGGCGTACGGACCACGAGGTGCACCGCGTCGGCGGGGCGTCCGCCCCGGTCGTAGCGGGCCAGCGCAATGGTCAGGCCGGGGCGGAGCAGCCCGTCGGGCGCGATCCTCGGTAGATGCCAGCGCAGCAGGTCGGGAGCCAGGTGGCGAAGGTCGGCGCGGAGCCGGTCGGCGAGTTCCCGACCGTGGGTACGGGCCACGAAGCGCAGGTCGACGTCGGCGTCGACGCGGGCGGCGGCGCACGCCCCGGCCCAGTCCCCGACGGCCCGACGGGCGGTGGCAACCTCGATCATGGACGGCGGCACGGCGAACTCGCGCACGTGCGGCCAGAAGGACGGACGAAGGTCCGGACTCGCGGCTCGGGAGTGCATCAGCACTCACCTTGCGAGAACCGGGCCTCCGATCTGGTGAGAGAGGAAGTCGTCATCGGCGGGGAGCATACCGGTGCGGGCACCGGACCCGCCAGGCCCTACCCCGCCCCGGTCGGGGCCGACTGCTTCCCGCCCGTCCACCCGGCGCCGCAGTTCCACCGGAGGCGCCCGGCCTACCCGGATTGAAGGTTTCCGCCACCCCGCCGCACCGCCACGGAAGGCATTTACATCGCCGTCCGTCGCGGTGTACGTTACCGCCACCCGCCGATCCTCATCGACATTGGCGAATATTGTGAGGGGTGCAGATGACTGCTCGACTCGCCGCGCGACGCAGGCGTGGGCTGCTCAGCGCCATGCTGGCCGCGACCCTGATCCTGACTGCCGAATCAGCCCTGGCCGCCGCGCCGGTGTCGGCCGCCCCGGAGGGGGCCCCACCGGCGGCTGCCCGGCTGGCCACCGCCTTCGACACCGCCGCCGGCCGGTACGACGTCCCCCGCGACCTGCTCGTCGCCCTCGGCTACGCCGAGACCCGCCTGGACGGGCACGGCGGCGCACCCAGCGCGGCGGGCGGCTACGGCATGATGCACCTGGCCAGCAACCCCAAGCTGCGCACCCTGGACGAGGCGGCCACGCTGACCGGGCTCAGCCGTGCCGCGCTGCGCGCCGACGCCGCCGCGAACATCGCCGGCGCGGCCGCCGTCCTGCGCTCCTACGCGGACCAGGCCGGCCTGACCGCGGCCGAGCGCGACGACGTCGACGAGTGGTACGCCGCGGTCGCCCGCTACGGCGGCGCGGCCAGCCCGGCGCTCGCCCGCCTCTACGCGGACGCCGTCTACGACCTGCTCGGCGCCGGCTTCGACACCGGCCACGCCGGGGTGGCGAAGGTCCCCGGCCGCCAGGTGGCCCCGGAGCGTGACCTGCCCGGTGACGCGTCGGACGGGGTCGGGATCCTCAGCACCGACTACGGGCCGGCCGCGTGGGCGCCGGCGAGCACCAGCAACTACACGGTGGCCAGCCGACCCACCAGCCACTCCGTCAGGTACATCGTCATCCACGTGACGCAGGGCAGCTACGCCGGCTCGATCAGCTGGTTCCAGAACCCGGCCGCCCAGGCCAGCGCGCACTACACGTTCCGCTCCTCAGACGGGGCGGTCACCCAGTCGGTGCGGGAGAAGGACATCGCCTGGCACGCCGGCAACTGGACCTACAACACCCAGTCCATCGGCATCGAGCACGAGGGGTACGTCGACAACGCGGCCTGGTTCACCGACGCGATGTACCGGGCTTCCGCGACGCTCACCCGCAGCCTCGCCAACAAGTACGGCATCCCCAAGACCCGGGCGCACATCATCGGCCACCACGAGGTCCCCGGGGCCACCCACACCGACCCGGGCCCGAACTGGAACTGGTCGTACTACATGCAGCTGGTGAACCAGCAGACCGGCGTCGGCTCCGGCACGGTGAACACCGAGGGGGTGAGCCTCAACGTGCGCTCCGGGCCCGGCACCGGCTACGCCGTCGTGGGTTCCGTCGCCGACGGCGCGAACGTCAGCATCTACTGCCAGGCCGTCGGCACCACGGTGACCGGCCCCTACGGCACGAGCAACGTCTGGGACCGGATCGGCACCAACCGGTACGTCTCCGACGCGTACGTCCTGACCGGCCACGACGGCTTCATTCCCGGCGTGCCACGCTGCTGACCACCACGGCCGGTGCCGTCCGCCCGCCGGGTGGACGGCACCGGCGCGTCAGCACCGCGCGACGACGAGCTCGTGGATCGCGGTGAGCAGTTCCTCGTCGCGCTCCGCGTGCGCGGTCACCGTGACGGCGGCCCGGCGCGCGGGGCTGACCACCACGTACTGGCCGTAGCGGCCGTCCAACCGGTACGTGTCGGCCCGGTCGAGCCACACGCCCAACCCGTATCCGTGGGTGTACGGCTCGCCGTACGTGACGGCGTTCGTGTCGACCCGCTCCCCCGTCATCCGACCCGGGCGACCACCCGGCCGAGGGCGTACGGACCCGAACCCGTGTACGCGAAGCGGGTCCCCGGCGCGGCGGCGAGCGGCGCGGCGACGATCTCGTGGAGCAGGTCGGCGGCGGTGATCCGCTCGTCGGCGAACCAGCGGTGGCTGGTGCCGCTGGTCATCGTCAGCAACTGCCGGAGCGTGACGGCACCGAGCCCGTCGGCGGCGATCGGCCGCAGCTCGGGCAGGTGGTCCAGGAGGCGGTCGTCGAGGCTCAGCCGCCCCTCCGCCTCGGCCAGCCCCACGGCCACGGACGTGAACGTCTTGGCGACGGAGTACACGTTCACCCGGTCGTCGGGCCGGAAGCGGTGCTCCACGGGCGGGTGGCCCTCGCGGTGGACGTGGATGCCGTACGTGCCCAGGGCACGGTCGCGGTCCGCCCGCACGAAGTCGTCGAGAAGTTCGGCGCTCACGGGCGGACGATACGCGAGCCGGCGGGCCGCCGGCGCGTCCCCGTTTCCGCCGCCCGCCTCGGGGTACGGGCCAGGACGCCTGCTCAACACCGTTTTCGTGGAGGAACTCGCCAGATGGATGCCAGCAAGCCCGCCAAGGCGGTCAAGGACGTGGTGGAGGCCGCAGCCGGGAAGGTGGCCGACGCGCTGACCTCGGACGTGCCCGGCGCGCCGGGCAGCGCCCCGCCAACCGTCGAGGAGCCGACGACGCCACACGATCCGCTGCCGCCCAAGAAGGAACAGGGCGCCCCGGAGACCCGTACGCCGACCGGCGCGGCGACCGGCGCGCCGACGACGGCGAACGGTCAGCAGGGCGCCTTCCTCACGACGTCGCAGGGGGCGCGGCTGCGCGACACGGACCACTCGCTGAAGGCCGGGCCGCGCGGTCCGGTCCTGCTGCAGGACCACCACCTGCGCGAGAAGATCACCCACTTCGACCACGAGCGCATTCCCGAGCGCGTCGTGCACGCGCGTGGGGCCGGCGCGCACGGCGTCTTCGAGGCCTACGGCAAGGCCGAGGGCGTGACGAAGGCCGGCTTCCTGGCGAAGGGCAGGACGACCAACGTCTTCGTACGGTTCTCCACCGTCCTCGGTTCGCGCGGCTCGGCCGACACGGTCCGCGACACCCGCGGCTTCGCGACGAAGTTCTACACCGACGAGGGCACCTTCGACCTGGTCGCCAACAACATGCCGGTCTTCTTCATCCAGGACGCCATCAAGTTCCCCGACATCATTCACGCCGGCAAGCCGCACCCCGACCGGGAGATCCCGCAGGCGCAGAGCGCGCACGACACCTTCTGGGACTTCGTCTCCCTGCACACCGAGGCGCAGCACCACACCATGTGGAACATGTCCGACCGGGGCATCCCGCGCTCGTACCGGATGATGGAGGGCTTCGGCGTCCACACGTTCCGGCTCGTCAACGCCGCCGGCGAGACGGCGCTGGCGAAGTTCCACTGGAAGCCCAAGCTGGGCGTGCACTCCCTGACCTGGGAGGAGGCGCAGTTGCTCGGCGGCGTGGACCCGGACTTCCACCGCCGGGACCTCTACGACGCCATCGAGGCCGGCGCCTTCCCGGAGTGGGAGCTGGGCCTCCAGGTGTTCCCCGACACCCCCGAGGAGACCTTCGCCGGGATCGACCTGCTCGACCCGACGAAGATCGTGCCGGAGGAGCTGGCACCGGTGCAGCCGGTCGGGAAGCTGACGCTCAACCGGACGCCGACGAACTTCTTCGCCGAGACCGAACAGGTCGCCTTCCATGTCGGCCACCTGCCGCCGGGCATCGACGTCACGAACGACCCGCTGTTGCAGGGCCGGCTGTTCTCGTACGTCGACACGCAGCTCACCCGGCTGGGCGGGCCGAACTTCTCGCAGGTCCCGATCAACCGCCCGCACGCCCCGGTCAACGACATGCTGCGCGACGGCTTCCACCAGCAGGCCGTCCACGCCGGGGTCGCACCGTACCGGCCGAACTCGCTCGACGGCGGCAACCCCTTCCCGGCCGGGGACACCGACGGCGCGTTCGTCGACGTGCCGGTGACGGTGACGGAGGCGCCCAAGGTACGCGCCAACCCGGCCTCGTTCGACGACCACTACAGCCAGGTCCGCCTGTTCTGGCTGAGCATGTCGCCGGTCGAGAAGGAGCACATCGTCCGCGCCTACACCTTCGAGCTGGGCAAGTGCTTCCACCAGGCGATCCGGGAACGCCAGCTCCAGTGCCTCGCCAACATCGACCCGGTGCTGTGCGCGGAGGTCGCCACCGGGCTGGGTCTGCCCGCGCCGGAGCCGACCGTGCCGCTCGTCGACCCCGCGCCCAGCCCCGCGCTGTCGCAGGTGGGCAGGCAGTGGCCGGCCGACGGCCGCACCATGGGCATCGTCGTCGACCCCACCGCCGGGCTCGACGATGTCGACGAGGTACGCCGGGCGGTCTTCGCGGCCGGCATGGTGCCGCTCCTCGTCGCCCCGCACGGCGGCCTGGTGGGCGGCCTGCCCGTGCAGCGGACCTTCGCCACCGGCCGCTCGGTCGAGTTCGACGTGCTCCTGCTGGCCGGGGCGCCGGCGCCCGCGCCGGACGCGTCGCCGGCGCGCGACGCCAAGGCCGGCGCGGCGGGCTCCGCCGCCGTGGATCCGCGGGTGCTGCTGCTGGTCGACGAGTGCTGGCGGCACGCCAAGGCGATCGGCGCGTGGGGCGCCGGCGTCGAAGTGCTGCGGCAGGCGGGGGTCGCCGGCACGCCCGGCGTCGTCACGGGCGGCTCCGGCGCCGAGGTCCTCACCGCCGTGCAGCAGCTGCTGGCCGCCCACCGGGTGTGGGAGAGGTTCCCCGCCTCGGTCACCTGACGCGCTCGTCCGCCGACGAGGGCCGTCCCCCGCAACACCGGGGGACGGCCCTCGTCGCGTCCGGCCCGCGCCGCGCCGCCGCCCGTGCGGCGGGTGCGGCGGGGCTGTCGCGGTCAGTCCCACCTGTCCTGGTTGAGGAAGCGGGCGAAGCCGCGCCACGAGTTGGGCCCCATCACCCCGTCGATCGGGCCGGTGTAGCCGTGGCCGGACGCGAGGCGCTGCACGGCGCGCCAGGTGTTCGGGCCGGGCTGTCCGTCGATCGGTCCGGTGTAGCCGTAGGCCCGCATGGCCCGCTGGAGGGCGGCGTAGGTGCCCGGCCCGGGCGCGCCGTCGATGGGGCCGGTGTATCCGGCGGTGAGCCGCAGCCAGTTCTGCATGCGCTGGTAGAAGATGGTGCCGGGGATGCCGTCCTGCTCCGTGGAGGTCTTGGGCAGTCGCCCGGGTGCGGGGTTCTGACCGATGTAGGCCAGCGGGTTGATGCGTACGCCCGCCGGGTTGATCATGTGCCAGTGGACGTGCGGCCCGGTCGACGAGCCCGAGCCCGGCGCGCCGGCCGCGCCGCCGGAGAGGCCGACGACGGTGCCGCTGGACACGGCCGCGCCGTTGCCGAGCAGGAACTGCGACAGGTGCATGTACTGGCTGCGGTACCCGTCCGCGTGCTGGATGGTGACCGTGTGCCCACCCGTGCCGTTGTACGGGATGTTCTGGATGGTGCCCGCGCCGCAGGCGGGCAGGCGGGTGCCGACCGGCATGCCGAAGTCGACGCCGCCGAGCGAACCCCGGTTCAGGTGCTCCTGCCAGGTGCCGGTGACGGGATACCCGGAGAAGGGGTTGTAGATGGCGGGCGCGGCGTACGCGCGGCCGGGAACGGCCAGCCCGGCCAGGGCGCCCGCGCCGAGGGCGGCGCCGAGCAGCACCGCGCGGCGGTCGATACCGGCGACCGCCGGGCCGTCGCCGCAGCATCCGGGTTGGTCGAGATGGTCCATCGCGTGCTCCCTGCTGGATCGGTACGCCGGTCGGGCCAGTGACAATACATAGCCACGAATAAATCTGTCGACCGTCCGCTCCGCCACGGCGCCGGGCCACGGGCGACGGTCCGCAATCGCACCACCGGGTCGCTCAGCCGCCCGGGCAGCGGCTGTCACCGCCGCTGTGCTCCTGGCAGGTCGTCGGCGCCGGGAGCGGCGCGGCCGGCGGCCGGAGGGTGCGCGCGGCATCCGCAACCGCCGGCGCCAGCGCCGCCGCGGCCACGACGGCGAGGAGCAGGTAGACCAGCCCGGTGCGGCGGTACCGGCAGCCGAACGCCACCAGCGCGATGACGGCCGGCCCGCCCGCTGCCGTCGCCGCCAGCAACAGCAGCGCCCGGGCCGAGCGGCGCCCGAATTCCGCCGAGCGCCCGCCACCGTTCGAGTGGTGGTCGGCCCAGCCCTCCATGCCGATCGTGAACAACCACCACAGCAGCGCCAGGCACGCCACCACCCAGACCACCGTCAGGAGCACGAGGGCGTACCGGGACCGGGCGGCGGGTGTCGACGAGGTCATGCCGTACAGCGTCGCGGAGCCGGGGCCGCGGGACGTGAGCCCGGGTACTCACCGCGCGGGATCTCCCGCACCCGGGCGTACGCGCGGGGGCCGGGTCGGCGCTGGCCGCGCGTCAGGCTGCGGCGCTTCCGGGGGGAGGGGCCGCCGCCGGCAAGGACGGCGGCCCGCCCGGGGGGGGGGGGGGGGCGGGCCGCGGCGGGGGGGGGGCCGCCGGGCGAGAGAGGGTGGGAAACAGAAATAAAAAAAA
>NZ_JBEYEU010000038.1:0-40658 GCF_040634035.1 Micromonospora sp. NPDC007220
TGACGTGTGCTTTGCCGTTCTCCGGGGGGTGGGCCGGGGCGCGGCCCGCCGCCCGCCCGCCCCCCCCGCCCCCCGGCCGGCCGGCGGGCGCCCGCCGGCCGGCCGGCCAGTGGGCCGGGCCCGCAGTGCGACCGGCCGCGCGCGTTACCTGGGAGGCGCTCCCGGGATGCATTGGCCGTCGCTCCGGGCTACCGTCGCAGGCGATGGTCTCTTCCGGTCAGCTCTCCCCCGCTCCGCCCGGCAACCCGGCGACCGCCCCCGCCGAGATCGACACGGTCGCCCTCGGTGACCTCGCCCCCGAGCCGCGCTGGCGTCGTCCGGTGCTGCTGGAGAAGGACCTGCTCGTGCTGACCACGGGCGGACACGGCACGGCCGAGTTGGACTTCCGCGCCCTGCCCTGCCGCCCCGGGACGCTGCTGCGGGTGCGCGCCGGCCAGGTGCTGCGCTGCGCCGGCCCGCAGCTCGACGCGACGGTGGTGCGCTGGGATCCGGCGGCGCTGCGCGGGCTCGACGTCGATCCGGACGCCGTCCCGGCCTGGCTCCAGCTCGCCGGCGAGGACGAGGACGCGGTGATCAACGAGGTGAGCCAGCTGGCGGTGGACTGCCAACGGCACCGGGGACTCGCCGTCGCGCGCGGACTGCTCCGCCACCAGCTCGCCGTGCTGCTGCTCCGGCTGTCGATGCTGCCCGAACGCGCCCACCCGGCGACCCGGGCGGAGGCCGCCACCTTCCATCGGCTGTGCCGCGAGGTCGAACGCGGCTACCAGCACACCCGCCGGGTCGAGGACTACGCCGCCCGGCTGGGCTGCTCGGTGCGTACGCTCACCCGGGCCTGCCTGGCGGTGACCGGGCGCAGCGCCAAGCAGGTGGTCGACGAGCGGGTGGCCCTCCAGGCGAGCCGGCTGCTGGCCGCCACCGACGAGCCGATCGCCCGCATCGGCCGGCGGCTGGGCTTCTCCGAGCCGACGAACTTCGGCCGGTTCTTCACCCGGGAGGTCGGGGTGAGCCCGGGCGCGTTCCGCGCGGCCCGCGAGCAGCCGGTACCCGGGCCGGTCGTCCGGCCCCGCCCGCCCGCCGACGCGACCGGCCGACCGCGCGGGGCATGATGTCGGGGTGCAGATCTCCGCGCGCGGCGACTACGCGGTACGGGCGGCCCTGAGCCTCGCCACCGCGTACCCTCGGCTGCTGTCCACCCAGGCCATCGCCACGGAGCAGGACATGCCGCGCAAGTTCCTGGAGGCCGTCCTGGCCGACCTGCGGCGGGCCGGCATCGTCCGGGCGCAGCGCGGCGCCGAGGGCGGCTACACGTTGGCCCGGCCGCCGCGCGAGGTGACCGTCGGCGCGGTGCTGCGCGCCGTGGAGGGTCCGCTGGCCGGGGTGCGCGGGCTGCGCCCGGAGGAGACCAGCTACGAGGGCGCGGCGGAGAACCTGCCCGGGCTCTGGGTCGCGGTGCGGGCCGCCGTGCGACGGGTGGTCGACGAGGTGAGCCTCGCGGAGATAATCAGTGGCCGGCTGCCCGCCCACGTCCGTAGGTTGACGGCTTTGCCCGACGCCTGGGAGCCGCGCTGATGCCCACCCCCGTCCTGCACACCGACCGCCTGCTGCTGGAGCCCTACCGGCCGGACGACGCCGAGGACGCCGTGTCCCTGCTCGCCGACCCGGAGGTGGGCCGGTTCATGGGCGACGGCCCGCTGAGCGCCGAGGCGGCCGGCGCCCTCTTCGGGCGGATCTTCACGAAGGTCTACGCGGAGGACCTCTTCGACGTCTGGGCGGTGCGCCGGGACGGTCGCTACGTCGGGCACGCCGAGATCAAGCGGACGGACCAGGTCGACGGTCACGAGATCATCTACGCGTTGGCGAAGCCGGCCTGGGGCGCCGGTCTCGGCACGGAGCTGGCCCGGGCCCTGGTCCGCCACGGCTTCGACGCCCTCGGCCTGCCCCGCGTGTACGCGACGGTCGCCGACGCCAACCACGCGTCGCTGTCGCTGCTGGCCAGGATCGGCTTCGTCCACGAACGCGACATCGCCGAGGACGATGGCAGCGTGACCCGCGTGCTCGTCGTCGACCGCGCCCCCGCCTGACCAGGGCCGGCCGGCCGCGCCGTGGGGCGGGCCCGGCCCGGTCAGGGCCGCGCCAGCGGGCCCGTCGTGGTGTAGCCGCCCCGGTGGTGGACCAGCGGGTCCCCGTCCTCGCCGCCGCCGAGCGCGAGCGGCTCGACCACGAAGAGGGTGTGGTCGCCGACCGGCACCCGGTGCACGACCCGGCACAGCAGCCGGGCCAGCGCTCCGGTCAGCAGCGGCACGTCGAACGGCCCCGGCGTCCAGTGCGGATAGGCGGCGAACCGGTCGATCCCGCCGGTGGCGAAGACCCGGGCGGCCTCCCGCTGGTGGGCGCCGAGCAGGTGCACGGCGACGTGCTCGGCCCGGGCGAAGACGGGCCAGCTCGACGAGACGGTCCCGAGGCAGAACGAGACCAGCGGCGGGTCCAGCGAGACCGACGTGAACGACGTGGCCGTGAAGCCGGCCCGTACGGGCCCGCCGGAGGCGTCCGGGTGGGCCGGGGCGACCGCGGTGACGACGGTGACGGTGGCGGCCTGCCGGCGCAGCAGCGCCCGGAACAGGTCCCGGTCCACCGGCAGCAGGTCGGCATCGCCCTGCCTGGACCACTCCACGGTGGTCACGCCGGCTGCGGAGTCGGGTGGGCGCCGGAGGTGCGGGGCAGCCCTCCGTCGACGGGCAGGCGAGCCGCGTGGAGAAGATCGTCCCGCTGCGTCATCGCCCCATGCTGCCGGGGGCCGGGGCCCCGGTCAATGCCCCTATCGGAGGCGGGATCGACGTCGGCCGACACCGCCCCGGACCCCTATTGCCGGCGGGTGGGGTTCGACCCCCTCGGACGCACAGGATTCGTCACCGCCCCTCGACGCCGTCCAGAGCGGACGGACAGGGGTTTCACGATTCGGCGATCCGGGCATGTTCGGGTTCGACAGGGCAGGGAAGGGAATCGAAGGGAGTCCGACGATGGGTCTGATGTTCCGCAAGCGCAAGAAGTACGGTCCGATCATCCTGAACTTCACCGAGAACGGCTTCTCCTCCTGGAGCATCAAGATCGGTCGCTGGTCCTGGAACTCGCGGGCCAAGGCGCACCGGGTCGACCTGCCGGGTCCGCTGTCCTGGAAGCAGGACAAATCCCGGGCGTGAGGTCCCGAGGTCGAGCGGGGTGCCGGTGATCCACCGGCACCCCGCTCGACGTTCGCGTCAGGACGCCGGTCCGTCCCCGTGCGCCGAGACGACCACGTCCCCGCCGAGCCGGCCGTGCTCCGGGTCGCGGGTCGCCTCCCCCGCGTCGAGCAGGCCGGTCAGCGCCCGGACGGCGTCGGACGACCGGTAGACGGTCGCCGTGAGGGCGTGCCGGCGCAGCTCGGTGACCGTACGCGGGCCGGAGCGCGCCAGCTCCGCCAGCAGCTCGCGGCGCAGCGGGCCGGGCTCCGGGGCCGCGACGACGTCGAGCAGCCGCCCCGCCGGGTCGCGGTAGCGCACGCCGGCGGCACCGTCGACCGCCCAGAGCGCCTCCTTGAACGCCTCCAAGCTCTTGTCCGACCCCGTCGCGAAGGCGAGCAGCCGCGCCGGAGCCCCGTCGGCGGGCACCAGTTCCAGCTCGGTCGTCAGCGGGAACCCGGCGTCGGCGAGGGCGGCGCGCGCGGGGGTGCCGACGGCGGTGGCGAGCAGCACGTCCGCCGGCTTGCCGATCGCCGCGGCGGTCAGCACGGCGGGATCGGCGGCGTCGTCGTCCACGACGGACAGCAGGGGCGCGCCGGCCGCGCCGGCCGCCTTGACCGCCACCGGCAGCCGGGCCGGTCCGCCGGGCACGAGGTGCACGGCGACGCCCGCCGGCAGTTCCGCCTCCACGGCGCCGAGCCGGGCCGGCAGCTCCTCGGTGCCGTCGGCGAGCACCAGCACGGTGAGCTGGCGCCCCCGCAGCCGGTCGGCGTGCCGGGCGACCACCCGCAGCGCGGCCTCCGCGGAGCCGGCGTCGCCGCCGGCGTACGCCAGGGCCAGGGTGGCCCGCCGGGCGCGGTGCAGCGCCCCCGGCAGCCAGGTCTCCAGGTGTCGGACGAGCAGCTCGCGCAGGACGGCGTCGGTCGGCATGCTGCCGTTCTACCGCACGCCCGCCCCGGGCCGGGCACAGCTCCCCCCATCCGGGCCGGACGGCGCGGCGCGCGGTCGGGGCGGCGCGCGGTCGGGGCGGCGCGCGGTCGGGGCGGCGCGCGGTCGGCGCGGCGTCCCGCCCCGAGCCGGTCAGGACGGGACGCCGTCGGATCCCGGTCGGGTCAGGCCGGGACGGAGACGCCGACGCCGCCACGGGTCTGGCCGCCGTAGCGCCGCCGCTCGGCGTCCAGGTCGAGCCGGCCGATCCGCTTGCGGGCGGCCAGGGCGGCGTCGTCGAGCCGGTCGGCGGGCACCAGCCAGACGATCTCGAACTCCAGCCCGTCCGGGTCCTGGCCGTAGAGGCTCTTGGTGGTGCCGTGGTCGGACGCGCCGCCCAGGGCGCCGGCGGCGGCCAGCCGCTGGGCGGTCACCTCCAGCTCGTCGAGGGTGTCGACCTCCCAGGCCAGGTGGTAGAGCCCGACGGTGCCGCGGCCGGCGGTGGAGGGGCCGGTGCCCGCGCCGACCTCGAACAGGCCGAGGTCGTGGTCGTTGGTGGAGCCGGGCGCCTGGAGGAAGGCGGCGCCCCGGAAGCCGTCCGGCGTCATCGGGATCGGCCGGAAGCCCAGCACGTCGCGGTAGAAGCCGACGCTGCGGGCGAGGTCACTGACGTAGAGCACGGCGTGGTTCAGACGGTGGATTCCCATGCCACCGACGCTAGCGCGATTTTGTTGAACGTTCAACTATCTGGCGTATGATGGGCGTCATGACCCGCTGGCTGGACCCCGACGAGCAGCGCACCTGGCGCGCGTACCTGACCGCCTCCCGGGCGCTGATGGAGGCGCTGGACCGGGAGCTGCAACGCGACGCCGGGATGCCGCACGCCTACTACGAGATCCTGGTCCGGCTCTCCGAGGCGCCGCAGCGGCGGCTGCGGATGAGCGACCTCGCCGAGGCCAGCGGCTCCTCGCGCAGCCGGCTCTCGCACGCCGTGGCCCGGCTGGAGGCGGCCGGCTGGGTCCGCCGCGAGGAGTGCCCCACCGACCGGCGCGGGCAGATCGCCGTCCTCACCGACGAGGGATTCGCCACCCTCGCCGCCGCCGCACCCGGCCACGTCGAGGGGGTACGCCGGCACCTCTTCGACGCGTTGAGCCCGGCCCAGGTGGACCAGTTGCGTCGGATCAGCGAGACGCTCGCCGCACACCTGACCGGTTCTTGACCAATACACTCCCGCTCGGGTCTTGTACTTACCGTCGTCGGATGAGCACGATGGGGCGTGCCTTACGGCTTCGGTGAACTGACTGACCAGGCGCACCACCTGGTGTCCTCCGGCGACCTCGCCGGTGCCCAACGGCTGCTCGCGGACGCGCTGACCGACGCCGACCCGCGTCCGGCCAACGCCACACCCGAGCTGGCCGAGGCCGCCAGCCTCCAGGCCCGCGTGCTGGTCGCCCTCGGCGAGCCGCACTCGGCCCGGGGCTGGGCCGCCTTCGCGTACGCGGCCGCGACCCGGCTGCACGGGCGCTCCGACCAGCGCACGGTGGCCGCCGCGGCCACCCTCGCGGCGGTGCTGCACCGGGTCGGCAGCTGGTCCCGCGCCGCCCGGCTCTACCAGGAAGTGATCATCGAGCTGACCGCGCTCGACGGTCCCGAGTCGCTGCGGGTGCTCGCCGCCCACGCCGACCTCGCCACCGTGGAGTACGCGCGCGGCCAGTGCCAGGTGGCCCGCGACCGGCTGCTGGACGCCTGGGAGCTGCACCGCGAGGTCTACGGCGACGGGCACCCCAGCGGCATCAAGATGCTGGCCCGGCTCGGGGCGATGCGGCGCGACTGCGGGCAGTTCGCCGAGGCGCACGACAACCTGGCGCTGGCCCGGGAGCTGTGCCGACAGCACCTGCCGGCGGACGACCCGCTGGCCACGCAGGTGGCGGGGCTGGCCAGGGCGGCGGCCAACCCGGACCACGTCTGCGCCGACACCGCACCCGTCGGCCGGGACGGTCCGATCGTGCCATCCGCGCGCACCCCGCCTCCGGGCGACGGGCCGGCGACGGCACAGCACCCCTCGCAGGCGGGCTACCGCCCGGCGGAGCCGGACCCGTACGCCGGGCCGCCGCACGTGGTGCCGACGCCCCGGCAGCCGACGGAGGACCCGCCGCCCGGCTGGTGGCCCCCCGAGGCCGACGCCGGGGACGGGCCGGCCGACAGCGCCGTGCCGCCGGCGGTCGTCCCCCTGGCCAACGGCGCCACCGAGGAGGCCGAGGGGGTGCACCGGGTCCGCCAGCCCGGCGCGCCCGAGGAGCCCTACCAGCCGTCGCGGCTGCTGCCGGTGCCGGTGCACCGCGCGCCGTCCCGGCGCACCAACCGGCTGCTGCCGCTCGCCGTCGGTGGCGTCGCGGTGGTGCTGCTGGGCACGGTGGCGGTGATCACCGGGGTGGCCGGGATGGACGGTGCCCCCGACCCGGCGCCCCCGGCAGCCACCGGCGCACCGGCCTCCACGCGGGCCGGGGACCCGGCCGGCACGGGCGCCCCGTCGGCCGCCGGCCCCACGGCCGGGGCCGTGGCCTCCCCCGGCAGCCCGCCGGGCTCGGTGACGCTGCGGGACAACCGCGACAACGTGGCGCTGCGCTGGACGTACCCGGCCGGCGGCGAGGGCCCGGTGGTCATCTCGGGCGGCCGGGTCGGCCAGGCGCAGACGGCCTTCGCCAACCTGCCCGCCGGCACCACCGCCTTCGTCGTCTACGGACTGAACCGCAGCACCGACTACTGCTTCACGGTCGCGGTCGTGTGGTCGACCGACACGATCGCCCGCGCCCAGCAGGTCTGCACCCGCCGCGGCTGAAGGCCCGTCGCGACTGACGGCCCGCTCCGGCTGACGGGCCGCCGCGCGGGTCCCGGGTGGCGCGGCGCCGATCGTGGGCGCGCCGGGCGGTCCGGCCGGACCATCGCCCGGCGCGGCCCGGTCCGTCAGGGCCGCTCCGGGTCGGGCAGGGCCGGCAGCAGCAGCCGTACCCGCAGCCCCGGACCGCCGTCCCGGCCGGGGTGGGCGTCGGTCAGGACGATGCCGCCGCTGGCCCGGCGGACCAGCTCGCGCACGATGGCCAGCCCGAGGCCGGCGCCGCCGTCGTCCCGGGCGCGGGCGTCGTCGAGCCGGGTGAACCGCCCGAAGACCCGCTCCCGGTCCGCGGCCGGGATCCCCGGCCCGTCGTCGGTCACCGTCACCAGGTGGTACGCCCCGTCGCCAGCGCCGCTGCCGCCCGTTCCCCTGCCGGCCGTCCCGCCGTCCGCCGCTCCCCGGCCGGCCGTCCAGCCGTCCGGCGCTCCCCGGCTGGGCAGCCCGCCGTCCACCGCTCCCCGACCGGCCAGCCCGCCGGCGCCGCCCGCCTCGTCGGCGCCCGGGCCGGCGGTCAGCACCACCTCGCCGTGGGCGTGCCGGACCGCGTTGTCGACCAGGTTGGTGAGGATCCGGCGCAGCTCGTCGGGGTCGCCCTCGGTCCACAGCGGCATCGCCGGCGCGTCGAGGCGCACCGGCGGCGCCGCATACCGGGCGGCCACCGCCGCCAGCAGGGCCCCCAACTCGACCGGCCCGGTGGCCCGTGCCGTCGGCCGCTCGTCGAGCCGGGCCAGCAGGAGCAGGTCGTCGACGAGCCAACCGAGCCGCTCGGTGTCGGCGAGCAGGTTCGCCGACACCGCCGGCCAGTCCGTCCGGTCGGCGAGCCGCCGGGCGACCTCCAGCTCGGTACGGATGTTCGTCAGCGGGCTGCGCAGCTCGTGGGCGGCGTCGGCGACGAACGCCCGCTGCCGGTCCCGGGCGGACTCCAGCCGGCCCAGCATCCCGTTGAGCGTCACCGCCAGCCGGTGGATCTCGTCCTGCGACGCCGGTACGGGCAGCCGCCCGCACCCGTCCCGCCCGGTGATCTCCTCGGCGCCCCGGCGCAGCGCCTCCACCGGGCGCAGGGTCGCGCCGACCACCCGCCAGGCCACGGCGGCCAGCACCGCCACCAGCAGCGGAAAACTCACCAGCAGGATGGTCCGTACGACGTGCGCGCTGTGCCGTACGTCCGCCAGCGACCGGGCCACCAGGACGGTGCGCGGGTCGGCGGCGGTGCCCGCCGGTACGGTCACCACCCGCACCGGCCCGGCCAGGCCGACCCGCTCCCCCGACACCGTCAGCCGCTGCCGCGCGCCGGTGTCGATCCGTTCCGGCGACACCATCGGCACCAACCGGTCGGCGTCGATCGAGGCGGCCCGCACCCTGCCCTCGGCGTCGATCACCTGCACCCGGACCTGTCCGCCGGCCACCGGCAGCGGATCGGGCAGGACCTCCTCGGCGGCGAGCAGCGCGACCGCGTCGGCGGTCTGGAACGCCTCGGTGTCCACGGCGCGTTGCAGGGCCCAGCCCAGCACGGCGAGCAGGACGAGCCCTCCGACGGCCAGTCCCCCCGACACCCCGAGCACCCCGACCACCATCAGCCGCCCGCGCAGCCCGAGCGCGGCACGCAGGCGCCCGCGCGCCCCCCGCGTCACGGGGCGAGCCGATAGCCGGCGCCCCGGACCGTCTCCAGACGCTCCCGGCCGATCTTGCGCCGCAGGTATCCCACGTAGACCTCGACGGCGTTGGGCGCCGTCTCGACGCTGGCGTCCCAGACGTGGTCGAGCAGCTCCGTCTTGGAGACCACCTCGCCGGGGCGGCGCATCAGGTAGTCGAGCAGCGCGAACTCGCGGCTGGTCAGCGCGACCTCGGCGTCGGCCCGGGTCACCCGCCGCCGGGCCGGATCGAGCCGGAGGTCGCCGACCGCGAGGACCGTGGGGCGTTCGGGGGCGCCGCGACGCAACAGGGCCCGCAGCCGGGCCAGCAGCACGACGTACGAGAAGGGCTTGGTGAGGTAGTCGTCGGCCCCGCAGTCCAGCCCGTCGGCCTGGTCGTACTCGCCGTCCTTCGCCGAGAGCATGAGCACCGGGAGCCAGTGCTCCTCGGCGCGCAACCGGCGCACCAGCTCGTAGCCGGAGAGGCCGGGCAGCATCACGTCGAGGATCATCGCGTCGTACCCACCGTGCCGGGCCGCGTCGAGCCCCGCCGGGCCGGTCGCCGCCACGTCCACCGCGAACCCCTCGGCCTGCAGACCCCGTTGCAGGGCGGACGCCAGCCGCGACTCGTCCTCCACCACCAGCAACCGCACGGGGTCAAGGGTGCCACCCGTGCGGGCGGTCGTACGGTCGTCCTCAGCGCCCTCACAGCGTCGGGGAGGCAGGATGTCCGGCAGGAGGTGTCACATGTCCGTCCTGAAGAGCCGTCCCGTCCTACGCTGGCTGGTCCCGGTGACCGCCGTCGTGACCGTCATCGGCGGCGGCGCCGCGCTCGGCACGTTCGCCGCCCAGGCCGAGCCGAGCCTGCCGCCGCGTACCGCCGCCCAACTCCTGGTCGACCTGCAGACCTCCCGGCTGGAGGGGCTCTCCGGCACGGTCGTGCAGCGCGCCGACCTGGGCCTGCCGCCGCTGGCCGGCCTGGTCGCCGGCGACGGCCCGGCCGGCCTGCTGACCGGCACGCACACGCTGCGGGTCTGGCACTCCGGGCCCGACCGGCAGCGCATCGCCCTCGTGGACACGCTCGGCGAGCGGGACGTCATCCGCAACGGCCGCGACGTGTGGGCCTGGAACAGCCGGTCCAACACCGCCACCCACCGCACGCTCCCCGAGGGCGCCGGCGGGACCGGGAGCCCGGAGTTGCCGGTCACCCCCGGGGAGGCGGCCGACCGGGCCCTGGCGGCGATCAGCCCGAGCACCGAGGTGAGCGTCGGCCGGTCCGCCACGGTCGCCGGCCGGGACGCGTACGAGCTGGTGCTCGCCCCGCGCGACGCCGCCTCGCTGGTGTACCAGGTGCGCATCGCCATCGACGCGCGCCAGCACGTGCCGCTGCGCTTCGAGGTCTTCGCCGACGGCAGCGACAAGCCGGCCTTCGAGATGGCCTTCACCCAGGTGTCGTACGCCCGGCCGGACGCCGAGCAGTTCACCTTCAACCCGCCGCCCGGGGTGAAGGTGACCGAGGAGACCGCCGGGAACAAGCCCGCCGACGCGCCCGGGAAGCGACCGGCGCACGGCGAGCGGCCGGACGTGCGTACCGTCGGCGAGAGCTGGGCCACGGTGGTGGTCGCGCGGCTCGACGGTGCCGGCACGCCCGCCGACCGGGCCGGGACCGCCCCCGCCGGGGACGGGTCGACCGGCGACCCGGCGGCGCTGCTCGGCAAGCTGCCGAAGGTCAGCGGCGACTGGGGCAGCGGCCGGCTGCTGACCGGGAAGCTGTTCAGCGCGCTGCTCACCGACGACGGCCGGCTCATCGCCGGAGCGGTGACGCCGGAGCGGCTCTACGAGGTCGCCAGGGGCTGAGGACCGGCAGTCCGGGGGCCCGCCATGCGGCGGGCCCCCGCTGTCTCTCCGGGGCGGCCTGTGGCGTGGCCCGGCGCGCTTGGTCGCGACGGCCGGCGCACGGTATCTTTCTCAGTTCAGGCAACAAAAAGAACGGCCATCGAAAGCCGTTCCGAGAGAGATGCTAACCAAATGGGAGACGGCTTGTCAAGGCATTCCGCCGATTCCGCCGAATTGCAGTCCGATGACGAAATCGGCCGCGAACAGGAATATGTCTCGATGCTCTACCGCCGGCTGGACGAGCTGCGCGAGCAGGCGTCCCGACGGCTGACCGAGGAGCTGCGGGCGACCGGCGGCACCCTCCAGGCCCGCTCCCAGCGCGACAGCGCGGTGCGGATGTACGCCGACCAGGTCGAGCAGCTCTCCGCCGTCGAGAGCGGCCTCTGCTTCGGCCGGCTCGACACCGACGACGGCGGCCCGCACTACATCGGCCGGATCGGCATCTTCGACACCGGCGGCGACTACGACCCGCTGCTGATGGACTGGCGTGCCCCCGCGGCCCGCGCCTTCTATCTCGCCACCGCGGCCAACTCCCAGGGAGTGCGCCGCCGCCGGCACCTGCGCACCCGGGAGCGGAAGGTGATCGCCCTCAACGACGAGGTGCTGGACCTGGAGACCGCCTCCCCCACCGCGCACGAGGAGCTGACCGGCGAGGCGTCGCTGCTCGCCGCGCTCAACGCCGGGCGCACCGGCCGGATGCGCGACATCGTCGAGACCATCCAGGGCGAGCAGGACCGGATCATCCGCGCCGACCTGCCGGGCGTACTGGTCGTGCAGGGTGGCCCCGGCACCGGCAAGACCGCCGTCGCGCTGCACCGCGCGGCGTACCTGCTCTACACCCACCGCGAGCAGCTCTCCACCCGGGGCGTGCTCATGGTCGGCCCGAACGCCACGTTCCTGCGCTACATCTCCCAGGTGCTCCCGGCGCTGGCCGAGACGGGCGTGCTCCTGCGGACGCAGGGCGACCTCTTCCCGGGGGTCAGCGCCCGCCGGGCCGAGCCCGCCGCGACCGCCGCGCTCAAGGGCCGCGCGGTGCTGGTCGAGGTGCTGGCCGCCGCCGTACGGGACCGGCAGTGGGTGCCCGACGAGCCGCTGGAGATCGAGCTGCCGCAGCAGGAGGTGCTGCTGCTCGACCCGGAGACCGTCCGCGCCGCCCGGGAGCGGGTCCGCCGCTCCGAGCGGCCCCACAACCTGGCCCGGGCGCTCTTCGACGTCGAGATCGTCCACGCCCTAGCGGCCCAGGTCGCCGAGCGCATCGGCGCGGACCCGCTGGGCGGGGAGAACCTGCTCGACGAGGCCGACGTGGCGGAGATCCGCCGCGAGCTGCGCGAGGAGCCCGAGGTGCGGGCCGTGCTGGACCAGCTCTGGCCGGTGCTCACCCCGCAGCGCCTGCTCGCCGACCTGTACGCCTCCCCCGACCGGATCGCCGTCGCCGCGCCCATGCTCACCGAGGCCGAGCGGGCCATGCTGCACCGCGAGCCGGGCGGCTGGACGCCGGCCGACGTCCCGCTGCTCGACGAGGCGGCCGAGCTGCTCGGCGAGGACGAGCGGGCCGCCGCCGCCCGCCGGGAGCGGATCCGGGCCCTGCAACGGGAGTACGCCGAGGGCGTGCTGGAGATCGCCCGGGGCTCCCGCTCCATCGACGTGGAGGACGAGGCCGACGGCGGTGAGATCCTCGGCGTCACCGACCTGATCGACGCCGACCGGCTGCTGGAGCGGCAGGAGGAGGCGGACCGGCTGACCACCGCCCAGCGGGCCGCGGCCGACCGGGGCTGGGCGTTCGGGCACGTGATCGTCGACGAGGCACAGGAGCTCTCGCCCATGGCCTGGCGGCTGCTGATGCGCCGCTGCCCGAGCCGCTCGATGACCATCGTCGGCGACGTGGCGCAGACCGGCGCGCTGTCCGGCACCCCGTCCTGGGCCGACGCGCTGGAGCCGTACGTGGCGCAGCGCTGGCGGCTGGAGGAGCTGACGGTCAGCTACCGCACCCCGGCCGAGATCATGGCGGTCGCCGCCGACGTGCTCACCGAGATCGACCCTGCACTGCGCCCACCCCGCTCCGTACGCTCCAGCGGTGTCCCGCCGTGGGACCGCGCGGTGGCACCGGAACGCCTGGCGGCGGAGCTGGTCGCCGCCACCACCGGGGAGGCCGCCGGCCTGGACGACGGCCGGCTCGGGGTGATCGTGCCGGCCGGTCGGGTCGACGAGCTGGGCGCCGCGCTCACCGCCGCCCTGCCCGAGGCGGCCATCGGCGAGGACCCGGAGCTGGAGAGCCGCGTGGTGGTGCTCACCGTCGGCCAGGCCAAGGGCCTCGAATTCGACTCGGTCCTCCTGGTCGACCCCGACCGCATCGTGGCGGAGTCGCCCCGGGGTCGCAGCGACCTCTACGTCGCCCTCACCCGCGCCACCCAACGCCTGGGCATCCTCCGCCCCGCCTGACCCGCCGGCCCCGTTGCGCCCGCCGGCCCCGTTGCGCCCGCCGGCTCCCTGCGACCTGGTCGGCGGGTCACTCCGGGGTGAAGTCGCCGACCTGGCTGGCGGTGCCGGACTGGTCGCTGGTGGAGCCGCCCGCCGGGGTGCTCAGGCCGCCGGTGGTGGCGTCGCCCGTGGTGGTCGGGGCCACCTTGCCCGGGTGCCGCTCCGGCTGGCGTGCCACCCGGCGCACGCTGGCCGGGCCGGCGGTGCCGCCGGTCGTGGTCACGGCGCCCTGACCCCGGGTCGGTCCGCCGTCGCGCAGCACCTCCGGGTCGACCGGAACGTGCGCCGGGTCGTCCGGGTCCTCGTCCTGGATGACCCGCTGCACGTCGGTAGGGGGCACGGTCACCTCGTCGAGAACGCCCTCGCCGTACACACCACCGGCGATCCGCTCCTCGGCCCGCCGGGCGGCGTCCTGTCGCACGTCGTCCTCACGCATGTCCATCACCTCACAGGAGTGGTCGGTCCGACCTGCGTGCCCGCCACCCCCACCGACAAACCCGCCCCACCTGTCGCCCCGCCGTCCCGCCCGCACCCGGCGTCGATCATGCAGTCGTGGTGCCCGTCAGATACCCGTTCAGGCGTTTTGTACCCCACCGCAACTGCATGATCGACGCCGGCTTCGGGGCGGGGCGGGGGTGGGTTTGGTGGGGGTGGGGTGCAGGGAGCGGGGCAGGTATCCGGGGTGCCGGGGGTGTTACTGCCCCCGTCGGGTCGGGTAGACGGCGGGTGCCCCCGCCATGCACGCGAACCGTGCCGTGGCCGACACGCGGTAGCGGGGCGAGGGAACGCAGGTACGACTCATCGCATCCTGAGGAGGACAAGATGAGCACGCAGGCTGCTTCCACCAGGCCGATGAACCGGCCGACGCAGGACGCGCCCAACCGGGCGATGCAGGACCGGGCCATGCAGGACCGGGCCATGCAGGAGACGCCCACCCGCCCGATGCCGATGATGCATGACGGGCACCGGGAGGCCATGCAGGCACCCGGCACGGAGACCAAGCCGTCGCTGCGTACGACCGAGTTCTGGGTCTACATCGCGGCCGTGATCGGCGTGCTGGCCGCCTCGCAGCTGGTCGGCCAGAACTCGACCGGCGTGGACATCTTCCGGGCCGACAACGCCTGGTTCATGATCACGCTGCTGACCATCGGTTACCTGGGTAGCCGCGGTCTGGCCAAGGCCGGCAGCAACTGGCGCAGTGGCGAGGAGCGCAAGGCCCGGCACTGACCGGGCGACGCACCACGGCAACGGTGGCCCTCGGGACTACGGTCCCGGGGGCCACCGTCGTGAGTGGTCCTACTCCTCGAAGCCGCCGAAGTCCTCGCCGTCGCCCTCGAAGGCGTCGCCGATCATGTCTCCGACGATCATTCCCCCGACGGCTCCCATCGCGGCACCGGCGACGACGCCACCCATGCCGACGCCTCGGCCGTGACCGTGCCCGTGACCGTGACCGTGGCCGCCGAAGCCGTGGGCGCCGCGCAGGCTGCCGTAGCGGGAGGTGGTCTCCCGGAGCCAGCCGTCGACGACCTGGACCCAGTCCGTCTTGTCGGCGTCGGCGTGCGAGAGCCGGTAGTGGCCGAAGGCGTCGTGCCCGGGGGTCAGGAACCCGCCGCGCTTGTCGCACTCCAGGATGACCTCGACGCCGTGCGGGCTGGTCACGAAGGTCAGCTCGACCTCGTTGATGGTGCTCGCGTACTGGGGCGAGGCGAAGAACTCGATCTCCTGGTAGAACGGCAGCGTCTGCTGCGTGCCACGGATGTGACCGCGCTCCAGGTCGGCGTGCTTGAACCGGAAGCCGAGCCGCTGGAACGCCTCCAGGATCCGCTCGTGCACCGGCAGCGGGTGCACGTTGACCTGGTCCAGGTCGCCCTTGTCGACCGCCCGGGCGATGGCCAGCTCGGTGCGCAGCCCCATCGTCATGCCGCGCAGCCGCTGGCCGTAGACGTCGGTGATCGGCGTCTCCCACGGGACCGGGAGCTGGAACGGCAGGGAGAGCTGCTGCTTCGGGGCGAGCTGGAACGCGCCGCTGACCGGCAGCCGGTGGAACTCCATCACGCCGGCGTACTCGGTGTCACCGCCCTCGATCTCGACCCGGGTGACCAGGCTGACGACGACCTGCTCGACGTTGGCCGGGGCGTCCCCGCCCTGCAGGTTGACCTGCCCCTCGAGGGTCAGACCGGGGCGGGTGTTCGGGTTGGTCAGGACGGTGTCGACGCTCGGCCCGCCCACTCCGAACGCGCTCAACATCTTCTTGAAGACCATCGGAACTCCCGTGCAAAGACACCGCACTCCACCCTGGAGCCGGTCGCTGACTCGTCGGGACACTACGCGGAAGCGCTGTGAAGTGCCTGTGAGAGTGCACCACGACGGCGCAGACCGCAGGTGGACCGGCATCCCCGCGAGCCTCCCGGTGATCAGGACACCATGGACCCTAAAACGGCGGGATAAGGTCCATGGCGTCCTGATCACCATTGGACGGACCGGGGCGGCGGTGCGGCACCACAGCCCCGCCGCAAGACGCCGTCGGGGTCAGGCACCTCTCGGGCATGCGGCAGATCTGGGCAGGGGGTTGGGCGTGGAGGTTTCGGGCGTGGGGGCGAGCATCGGGCGTACGGGTCTGCCAGAGCCGCAGGCAGCGGTCCCACCGGAGGTCGCGGCTCGCCTGGCCCGGGAGTTGAGAGTCTGGCTGTGCACCCTGCGCCGCGACGGTTCGCCGCACGTGACGCCGGTCTGGTTCGTCTACGTCGATGACACGTGGTGGATCGGTTGCGGGGGCGAGAGCGTCAAGGCCCGCAACGTGGCGGCGGATCCACGGGTGTCGCTGGCCCTGGAGGGCGGGGAAGCCCCCGTCGTGGCCGAGGGTCTCGCCCGGGTGCGCCGAACCGACTTCCCGGACCCGATCGTCAAGGCTTTCGCGACCAAGTACGGAGGGTGGGATATCCGCGAGCCGGTCGCCCCGGAGAGCTTCCGGGTGTTGCTGGAGATCCCCGTACGACGCTGGTTGCTCGCGGGCGTGGCCCGTTGAATTCGGCTCCCCGGGAAGCGGAGCGCGTCGCGCTGATGTCGTAGACGGCTCAGCTCGACAGCGCCGAGCCGTCTGGTAGCCCGCGCATCCGCAGGAGCGGAACGGTCAGGGTGCGGATCACGCCTTCGGGGCGGCGATGGCGGAAAGGTCTCCGGTGAGTGCGGCCACTGCCCGCTGGATTCGAAGCGGGGCCGCTGGATCGGGGCCGCCCGTGAGGGCGACGTGGTGCAGCACGCCGACCACCGCCAGGGCCAGCGCCTCCACGTCGGCGCCGACGGCCACCCGTCCGAGTTGCCGCTCGGCGGCCAGGTAGCCGGCGACGGCACGCTCGACCGCCTGCAGGCCGGCGGTCCCACCGCCCAGCACCGTCTCGACCTGTGTCACCAGGTCGGGCCGGAAGGCCATCAGCCGGGCCAGTGCCAGCAGCGTCTCCATCGGCGTAGCCAGGATGGCCTGGTTGAGGTTGCCGGCGACCGTGCCGGACCCGGCGCGCTCCGGGAGGCCGGCCACCGCGCCGGAGACCACGAAGGACCGGTCGATCCAGTACCCGGCCAGGAAGTCGTCGAAGTTCGCGAAGTGCGCGTAGAGCAGCCCGGTGGCGACGCCGGCCTCGCGCGTCACGGCCCTGCCGGTGAGCCGGCTCGGTCCGTCTCGCACGATCAGCCGCTCGACGGCGGCGAAGAGCTGCTGCCGAATCTCCGGGATGGCTACTCCACGCGGCATGTCCGAAGTCTAGGCGGTGACGCCGTCCCTCGTTGCGCCCGGTATGAGCAGTCGCTCATACTAGTTTGAGCGAACGCTCATTCTGACTCGGGAGTGCTGGATGAAACGTGCAGTGATCGTGGGAGCGGGCATAGCCGGGCTGGCCACCGCGCTGCGACTCGGACGCGACGGATGGCACACGGTCGTGGTGGAACGCGCCCCCGCCCGACGCAGCAGCGGCTACATGGTCAATCTGATAGGCCCGGGCTACGACGCCGCCGAGCGCCTCGGCCTGCTCACCGCGCTGTCCGCGTACGACCTGGGTCTGTTCACCACCGTGCTCGTCCGCGCCGACGGACGGCCCAAGTTCACGGTGCCGTCCAGCCTCGCCGAGGCCGCCCTCGGCAACCGGGCCGTGTCGGTGTTCCGCGGCGACCTGGAGTCGACGCTGTACGAGGCGGTGCGCGACCGCGCCGACATCCGCTTCGGCACCACCGTCACGGCCCTGGAGCAGGACACCGAGCGGGTGCGGGTGGTGCTGAGCGACGGCACCACGGAACACGCCGACCTGCTCGTCGGCGCCGACGGGGTGCACTCCGCCACGCGGACGGCCGCGTTCGGCTCCGGCTTCCAGGTCGATCTGCCGTACGTCGTGGGCGCCTTTCCCCTGGCCGACCCGGTGGCGGGCGTGCCGGACTCCTCAGCCACCACGTTCATCGGCCCGGGACGCACGGCGGCGATCGTCAACCTGGGCCCGCGGCGATCGTCGGCGTTCTTCACGTACCGCAGCGCGGACCCGGCCGCCGACCTGCGGCGCGGAGCGGTGGAGGCGCTCGACGCGGCGTTCGGGGATCTCGGCGGGGGTGTCCCCGACGCGATCCGCCACCTCGGGAAGGACCCGGCCGGCGCCTACTTCGACGCGATCAGCCAGGTGGTGATGCCACGCTGGAGCACCGGCCGGATCGTGCTGCTCGGGGACGCGGCCTGGTGCGTCACGCTCTTCGCCGGGCACGGGGCGACCCTCGCGCTCGCCGGCGCGGACCAGCTCGGCGCCGCCCTGCAACGGCACGACGACGTGCCGGCGGCACTGACCGAGTGGGAGGCGGGACTGCGCCCGGAAGCCATGAAACGGCAGGCGCTCGCCCGTCGAGGAATGCTCCAGTACGCGCCGCCGAGCCGGTTCCACGTGTGGATGGGCGACGTGACCATCCGGGCGATGACCCTCCCGGGTGTGCGCGGTCTCGTCCGGCGCGGCATCGAGCGCGCGAACCGCAAGGCCGTGCCGTGACCACGAGCTCGGGCCGGTCAGTCGATTCCGACGACGATCAGCTCGCCCACCTGGCCCGCTAGCTGGTCGCGCGCCTCCTCGGGCAGCCCGGCGTCGGTGACGAGCACGTCGGCCTCGGAGAGCGGGGCGATGGTGGCCATTCCGATCGTCTCCCACTTGGTGTGGTCGGCCAGCACCACCAGGCGCCGAGCCGCGCCGACCAGGCAGCGGTCGGTGCCCGCCTCCAGCAGGTTCGGCGTGGTGAATCCGGTGCGCGGGCTCATCCCGTGCACGCCGAGGAAGAGCACGTCGACGTTGAGGGCGCTGATCGCCGCCTCGGCCACCGGCCCGGTCAGGGCGTCCGACGGGGTACGGATCCCGCCGGTCAGCACGACCGTCTGGTCGGCACCCGGGTGCTGGTGCAGGGCCTCGGAGACGGGGATGGAGTTGGTCACCACGGTCAGGCCGCGTACGTCGGCCAGCAGGGTGGCCAGCGCGGCGGTCGTGGTGCCGGCGGAGAGCGCGACGGCCATGCCGGGCTCGACCAGGGCGGCGGCCCGTTCGGCGATGGCCCGCTTCTCGGCCCGCTGCCGCAGCGACTTCGCGGCGAAGCCGGGCTCGTCGCCGGGTCCGGGGCCGACCAGGGTCGCGCCGCCGTGGACCTTGTCGACCAGCCCCCGCTCGGCCAGCACCTCCAGGTCGCGCCGGATCGTCATGTCCGAGACGCCGAACCGGCTCACCAACTGGCTGACCCGCACGCCGCCGCGCTGCCGGATCATCTCGAGGATCACGGCCTGTCGCTGTCGGGCCAGCATCCGGAGGACCTCCTTCGCGCCGTCACGCCGCAGACGAGCGGGCCGCCGCGGCGGCGGTCGGCGCCTCGCGGATGACGGCCACCTCGCCGGCCGGCACGACCAGGTCACCGGCGCAGGTCGTGCCTGTCAGCAGTTCCACACCGGTGGCGTCGAGCCGGGCGCCGGCGTCGGTGTGGTTGATGACGAAGAGCCAGGTGCGGTCGCCGGCGCGCCGCCGGACCACCTCCACCTCGGCGGGCACCCGCGCCGCCGGGCGTACCCCCGACTCGGCCACCAGCCGGGCCACCAGCCGGTCCGTCGCCGCCGCGTCCAGCCGGGTGCCGACGTACCAGGCCGCGCCCGCGCCGACCGGGTGCCGGGTCAGCGCCGGCACGCCCGGCAGGGGCCCGTCGGCGTACGCGGCGAGCACCTGCGCGCCCTCGGGATGCAGCCACTCCGTCCACACGTCGGCGACCGAGCCGTCGTCGAGGGTGACCCGCTCCCCCGCCCGCAGCGGGAAGAACTCCTCGACGCGGACGCCCAGCAGTTCCCGGAACGCCCCCGGGTAGCCGCCGAGGCGGATGTGGTCGTGCTCGTCGACGATGCCGCTGAAGTACGTGACCAGGGCGGTCCCGCCGGCCTCGACGTACGCGCGCAGCGCCGCGGCGTGCGCGTCGCGCACCAGGTAGAGGGTGGGCGCCAGCACCAGCCGGTAGCGGGACAGGTCGGTGGCCGGGTGCACGACGTCGGCGGTGATCCCGGCCCGCCACAGCGCGTCGTGCAGCGCGCCGAGGCGGTCGGCGTACGTGACGTCGACGGTGGGGTGCGAGTCGAGCTCGGCACCCCACCACGCCTCGTAGTCGAACAGGATCGCCACCTCGGCGTCGACCCGGCTGCCGCGTACCTCGGCGAGGGCCCGCAGGTCCGCGCCGAGCCGGCACACCTCGCGGAACACCTTGGTCTCCGGGCCGGCGTGCGGCAGCAGCGCGGAGTGGAACTTCTCCGCCCCGGCACGGGAGGCCCGCCACTGGAAGAAGAGCACCCCGTCCGCGCCGCGCGCCACGTGCGCCAGGCTGTTGCGGCGCAACTGGCCGGGGGCCTTGGCGACGTTGCGCGGCTGCCAGTTGACGGCGCTGGTGGAGTGCTCCATGAGCAGCCACGGGTCGCCGCCGGCGACGCCCCGGGTGTGGTCGGCCGCGAGGGCGAGCCCGACGTGGGCGCGCGGGTCGGCGGCGGTGAGGTAGTGGTCGTTGGCGACGACGTCCACGTCGGACGCCCAGGAGTGGTAGTCGAGGTACTTGATGCCGGTGCCGATCATGAAGTTCGTGGTGACCGGCTGGCGGACCAGGCGCGTGAGCACCTCGCGCTCGGCGCGCAGTTGGGCGCGCTGCTCGTCTGAGGAGAAGCGCAGGAAGTCGAGTTGCTGGGTGGGATTGGCGAAGGTCGGCGCCGTGCGCGGCGGGTTGATCTCGGCCCAGTCGCCGTAGCGCTGGCTCCAGAAGGCGGTGCCCCAGGCGTGGTTGAGCCCGTCCAGGTCGCCGTAGCGCTCGCGCAGCCAGCGGCGGAACGCCTCGGCGCTGACGTCGCAGTAGCAGTGCACGTTGTGGCAGCCCAGCTCGTTGGAGACGTGCCACATGACCACGGCGGGGTGGTCGGCGTACCGGGTGGCGAGGGCCTCCACCAGAGCCAGCGACCGCTCGCGGAACACGGGCGAGCTGGGGCAGTACGCCTGCCGGCCGCCCGGCCAGAGGATCGCGCCGTCGGCGCGCCGGGGCAGCGTCTCCGGGTGCCGGTGGGCCAGCCACGGGGGCGGGCTGGCGGTGGCGGTGGCCAGGTCGACCGAGATCCCGCCGCCGTGCAGCACGTCGATCGCCCGGTCCAGCCAGCCGAACTCGTACGCGCCGGGGGCGGGCTCCAGCAGCGCCCAGGAGAAGATCCCCACCGACACCAGGTTGACCCCGGCCCGGCGCATCAGCGCGACGTCCTCGGCCCAGGTGGACTCGGGCCACTGCTCGGGGTTGTAGTCGGCACCGAACCAGATGTCGTCACCCTGCCATCGCCGCATGAATGCAGAGCGTGCCCGGCCGAGGCGGCCAAGTCAACACGTTCCAACATCGATCATCTTTACAACGTTTACCTCTCAACGGCCTTGTCGTGACGGGGTTGTCGGGAGATTGCCGCCCCCTTGACACCGCCCGGAGGACGAGTAGCTTGAGGCGCCACTGGCAATTCGTGTTCGCCAATGTGGATTCGCGATGGATCCGGGTGTGTGTTCACGATTGCCGGGACACCGCCACCGACGGCCCTCGGGCACCTCTTCATCCGCAGGAGGCACCATGTCCCGTCCCCGCACCCGAGCCGAGTACCTCGCCCGGCTCGTACCCCCCTCAGTGGCCGGCCTCAACCGTCGTTCGCTGCTGGCCGGCGCGGCCGGCACCACCGCGCTGCTCGGCACGGGCCTGCTCGCCGGCTGCGGTTCCGACTCCGGCGGCTCCGACGCCAAGACGGTGTCGCTGGGTTCCAACCAGTCCGACCCGAAGCCCAAGGAGGTGATCGCGAAGGTCATGGACGGCTTCCGGACCTCGTCCGGCCTCGAGGTCGCCGTCAACACCGTCGACCACAACACGTTCCAGGAGAACATCAACAACTATCTCCAGGGCAAGCCGGACGACGTGTTCATGTGGTTCGCCGGCTACCGGATGCGCTTCTTCGCCGCCCGGGGCCTCGCCGGTGACCTCAGCGACGTCTGGGGCAAGCTCTCCGGGATGTCCGACGCGTTCCGCAAGGCGTCGACCGGCGACGACGGCAAGCAGTACTTCGTGCCGTCGTCGTACTACCCGTGGGCCGTCTTCTACCGCAAGTCGGTCTGGCAGCAGAACGGCTACCAGGTGCCGAAGACCCTCGACGACCTGACCGCGCTCGCCGGGGAGATGAAGAAGGACGGGCTCACCCCGATCGCCTTCGCCGACAAGGACGGCTGGCCGGCGATGGGCACCTTCGACATCCTCAACCTGCGGATCAACGGCTACCAGTTCCACATCGACCTGATGGCCGGCAAGGAGTCCTGGACCTCCGACAAGGTGAAGAAGGTCTTCGACACCTGGCGCGGCCTGCTGCCCCTGCACCAGCCCGACAGCCTCGGCCGGACCTGGCAGGAGGCCGCCCAGTCGTTGCAGCAGAAGAAGAGCGGCATGTACCTGCTCGGCCTCTTCGTCGGCCAGCAGTTCGACGGCGCCGACCTGGCCGACCTCGACTTCTTCACCTTCCCCGAGATCGACCCGGCGATCGGCGCCAAGGCCCTGGACGCGCCCATCGACGGCTACATGATGGCCCGCAAGCCGAAGCAGGAAGCCAACGCCAGGAAGCTGCTGGAGTACGTCGGCTCGAAGGCGGCCGCGGACATCACCGTCAAGAGCGACCCGAGCACGCTGGTCGCCAACAGCGAGGCCGACACCAGCGGCTACAGCGCCCTGCAGAAGAAGGCCGCCGAGCTGGTCGGCTCGGCCACCGAGATCGCCCAGTTCCTGGACCGCGACACCCGCCCGGACTTCGCCTCCACGGTGATCATCCCGGCGCTCCAGCAGTTCATCAAGGACCCGAAGGACATCGACGGGCTGACGTCGAGCATCGAGAACCAGAAGAAGTCGATCTTCACCGACTGACGGCGAGAGGGTGAGGGCACCGTGTCCGACCTGCCCCTGATCCAAGCGGATCGCGCCGCGCCGCCGCCGGCCGCGGCCACCTCCACGGGTGGTCGCCGCCGGCGCGTACGGCTGCTGTCCCGCACCGACCGCGTGGTCGTCGCGCTCATGGTGGCCGTACCGCTGCTGCTCGTCGTCGGCCTGGTCTGGCTGCCGGCGGGCGCCACCGTGCTGCTCTCCGGCACCGACTGGGACGGCATCGGCCCGGTCTCCGAGATCGAGTGGGTCGGCGGCCGCAACTACGCCGACGTGGTCCAGAACTACCCGCCGTTCGTGCCGGCCGTGCAGAACAACCTGCTCTGGCTGGCGGCGCTGTTCGTGGTGGCCACCCCGTTCGGCATGTTCCTGGCCGTCCTGCTCGACAAGGAGCTGCGCGGCACCCGCTTCTACCAGACCGCGCTCTACCTGCCGGTGGTGCTCTCCCTGGCGCTGATCGGCTTCGTCTGGCAGCTGCTCTACTCCCGCGACCAGGGCCTGGTCAACGCCGTCCTCGGCACCGACGTCGACTGGTACGGCGACCCGGACGTCAACATCTGGGCCGTGCTGGTGGCGGCCGGCTGGCGGCACGTCGGCTACATCATGCTGCTCTACCTGGCCGGGCTGAAGGGCGTCGACCCGTCGCTGCGGGAGGCCGCCGCCGTGGACGGCGCGTCGGAGGGCCGGACGTTCTTCAAGGTGATCTTCCCGGTCCTGCGGCCCATCAACATCATCGTGCTGGTGGTGACGGTGATCGAGTCGCTGCGCGCGTTCGACCTGGTCTGGGTCATCAACAAGGGCCGCAACGGCCTGGAACTGATCTCGGCGCTGGTCACCCAGAACGTGGTGGGCGAGGCGAGCCGGATCGGCTTCGGCTCGGCGCTGGCCACCATCATGCTGGTCGTCTCGCTGGTCTTCATCACCGTCTACCTGGCGACCGTGCTGCGGGAGGGACGCCGATGAGCACCGCGACCGTGCCCCGGGAGGGCCGGACCGCCCCCGCGACCGAACGCCGCCCGCCGCCGCGCCCGGCCCGGGTGGTGCTGCACGTGTTCCTCGCGGCGGTGGCGATCGGTTGGCTCTTCCCGATCCTCTGGGCCGTGCTGACCTCGCTGCGCTCCTACGAGTACACGGCCACCAACGGCTACGTCTCGCTCGGCGGGTGGACCCTCGACAACTACGTCACCGCCTGGCGGACCGCCGAGTTCGGCAAGCACTTCCTCAACTCCGTCTACATCACCGTGCCGGCGGTGCTGCTGACCCTCTTCCTCGCCTCGTGCGTGGCGTTCGTCATCGCCCGGTTCAGCTGGAAGACCAACATCGTCCTGCTCGGCCTGTTCACCGCGGCGAACCTGCTGCCCCAGCAGGCCCTGCTCATCCCGCTGTTCCGGCTCTTCACGCAGGTGCCGCTGCCGGCGTTCATGAGCGACTCGGAGCTGCTCTACGACAGCTACTGGGGGCTGATCCTGGTCAACGTCGCCTTCCAGTGCGGCTTCTGCGTCTTCGTGCTCAGCAACTACATGAAGGCGCTGCCGCGCGACCTCTACGAGGCGGCGATGGTCGACGGGGCGAGCGTCTGGCGGCAGTACTGGCAGGTCACCCTGCCGCTGTGCCGGCCGGCTTTGGCCGCGCTGGCCACCCTGGAGGTGACCTGGATCTACAACGAGTTCTTCTGGGCTACCGTGCTGATGCGCACGGGCGACAAGTTCCCGGTGACGAGTTCGCTCAACAACCTGCGCGGTGAGTTCTTCACCGACAACAACCTGGTCTCGGCCGGCTCGGTGCTGGTCGCGATCCCGACCCTGGTGATCTTCTTCCTCCTGCAGAGGCAGTTCGTCCGGGGCCTGACCCTGGGGGCTTCAAAGGGATGACCATCGTCCACCTACGCCGTGCCCGGACCAGCCTGGTGCTCGACGCGCGCGACCCGGGGCTGCCCCGGGTCGCGCACTGGGGGGCCGACCTCGGCCCCGTCCCCGACGGCGACCTGCCCGCCCTGGTCGACGCCACCGTCGCGCCGGTCGTACGCAGCAGCTTCGACGCGCCGACGGTGCTGTCCCTGCTGCCCGGGGCGTCCGCCGGCTGGGGCGGCCGGCCGGCGCTCGCCGGGCACCGCGAGCGCCGGGACTGGTCCACCGCCTTCCGGCTGACCGGTCTCGACGTCGCCGACGACGGCACCGGCTCCGCCCGGGTCACCGTCCGGGCGTCCGACGGCGGGGCCGGGCTGTCGCTGACCGTCGAGATCGCGCTCGACCCGACCGGCCTGGTGCTGCTGCGGCACCGGCTGCGCAACGACGGCGACACGGCGTACGAGCTGCGGGAGCTGACGCCGGTGCTGCCGGTGCCGGCGGTCGCCACCGAACTGCTCGACCTGACCGGCCGGTGGTGCCGGGAGCGGTCCCCGCAGCGGCACCCGTGGCCGATGGGCGCCTGGGTGCGCGAGGGCCGGCACGGCCGTACCGGGCACGACGCCACCCTGCTGCTGGTCGCCGGCACGGCCGGTTTCGGCTTCGGCCACGGCGAGGTGTGGGCGGTGCACACCGCGTGGAGCGGTGACCACGTGACCGTCGCCGAGCGGCGGCCGACGGGCGAGTCCACCCTCGGCGGCGGCGAGCTGCTCACCCCCGGCGAGGTGCTGCTCGACCCCGGCGGGGAGTACGCCACCCCGCTGCTGTACGCGGTCTTCTCCGCCGACGGGCTGGACGGGCTCAGCGACGTCCTGCACACCCACCTGCGCGCCCGCCCGCAGCACCCGGCCACGCCCCGCCCGGTCACCCTCAACGTCTGGGAGGCCGTCTACTTCGACCACGACCTGGACCGGCTCCGCACGCTGGCCGACCAGGCGGCCGAGGTCGGGGTGGAACGCTTCGTGCTCGACGACGGCTGGTTCCGGGGCCGCCGCCACGACCGCGCCGGCCTCGGCGACTGGTACGTCGACGACACCGTCTGGCCGGACGGCCTGCACCCGCTCATCGACCACGTACGCGGGCACGGGATGCAGTTCGGGCTCTGGGTGGAACCGGAGATGGTCAACCCCGACTCCGAGGTGTTCCGGGCCCACCCGGAGTGGGTGCTGTCGGCACCGGGCCGGCTGCCGCCCGCCTGGCGCCACCAGCAGGTGCTCGACCTGGCCCAGCCGCCGGCGTACACCTACCTGCTGGAGCGGCTGGACGCGCTGCTCACCGCGTACCCCGGCATCGACTACCTCAAGTGGGACCACAACCGGGACCTGACCGAGGCGGGGCACCAGGGCCGCCCCGGGGTGCGCGAGCAGACCCTCGCGGTCTACCGCCTCCTCGACGAGCTGCGCCGCCGCCACCCGGGGGTGGAGATCGAGAGCTGCGCGTCCGGCGGCGCCCGGGTGGACCTGGAGATCCTGCGACGGACCGACCGGGTGTGGGCCAGCGACTGCAACGACGCCCTGGAGCGGCTGGCCATCCAGCGCTGGACGGGGCTGCTGCTCCCGCCCGAGCTGGTCGGCAGCCACATCGGGCCGGAGCGCTCGCACACCACCCAGCGCGTGCACGACCTGGGTTTCCGGGCGGCGACGGCGCTCTTCGGCCACCACGGCATCGAGTGGGACATCGGCGCGATCGACGCGGCACAGCGCGGCGAACTGGCCGCCTGGGTCGCGCTGCACAAGCGGCTCCGCCCGCTGCTGCACGCCGGCCGGGTGGTCCGGGTCGACCACCCGGACCCGGCCGTCTGGGCGCACGGCGTCATCGCCCACGACGGTTCCCACGCGGTGTACGCCGTGGCGCAGCTGGCCACCTCGGTGACCCAGGCGCCCGGGCCGGTCCGACTCCCCGGTCTCGACCCCCGCCGGCGGTACGCGGTGCGGCCCGCCGCCGGAGTGCCGGAGCCCGCGACGCTCCAGCGGGCCGCCCCGGGTTGGCTGGCGAGTGGCCGTGGGGTGACGCTCGGCGGCGCGGTGCTGGCGACCGTCGGGCTCCAACTGCCGGCCCTGCATCCCGAGCAGACCCTGCTGCTGGAGGTCACCGCCGCCGACTGAGCCGGTTCGCGGGCAGCGGTTGTCGTGCACGCCAACGGACGGTGTCCCCCTGCGCAGTGAGGCGCAGGGGGACACCTCAGGCAGAGAGGGTCACTGGCCGTGCAACCTCATGCTCGGCCACCAGCCGTACTCTGCGGGTCCCACGGTCCACGACTGCACCGGCGGGTTGAAGCCGCCGTCGGTCTTCGCGGTGAACGTGTGCAACCCGATGCCGTCGCTGGGGTACTGGTAGAGGACGGCGAGGTCGTCGCGTTTGTCGCCGTTGTAGTCGCCGGAGACAATCTTGATCCTGGCGAACTGGCCGAAGATGGTCGACGTCCAGGAGGCCAGCGGCGCCTCGAAGTTGCCGTCCGCCTTGGCGATCCAGGTGAACAGGCGCAGGCCGTTGTCGTTGAGCAGGACGGCAACGTCGTCGCGGCCGTCCCCGTTGAAGTCGCCGTCCACGACCTTCATCGAGGTGAGCGACGTGAACGGTGCGCTGTTCGGGGTCGACCAGGAGGTGTAACCGGTGCCGAACGTGCCGTCAGCCTTGCCCGGCCAGGTGATCAGCGCCATGGCCGTGCTGTTGTTGTACCGGTAGAAGAGGCTCGCGTCGTCCCGGCCGTCGCCGTTGACGTCACCGGCGAAGACCGAGGTGGTCGTCCAGCTACCGAAGTTGGACGCCTTCCACACCTCGACCGGTTCTTCGAAGCCCCCGTCCGGTCGGGCGATCCAGTTGAACCATCCCTCGTCGCCGTTGGCGTATCCGTAGAAGGCGGTCAGGTCGGTCCGGCCGTCGCCGTTGAAGTCACCGGAGGCCATCTTCATGTTTTCCATGTGGCCGAAGTTGTCGTCCGTCCAGGACCTGATCGGCGCGCTGTACTTGCCGTCCGGTCGGGTGATGAACGTATCCAGGTAGAAGTTGCCCCCGGCGCGCTTCGACATGACGGCGACGTCCCTGACGCCGTCGCCGTCGAAGTCGTCGTTGAAGACCTTGACCTGTTCCTTGTAGGCCCCGTTGCCGCCCGACCACTCGCCGAGCGGCGCGGTGAACGCGCCGGTGGAGGTCGCGGGGAACGTCTGCGGCGCGCCGTCGCCGGTGGCGTACACGTAGAGGAAGTTGATGTCCTCGTACTGGTCGAGCGCCGGGCCCTGCGGGATGTTCGCGGTCAGCCAGGAACCGAGATCGTCGACGCGGGTCTCCACCGCCTCGCGGCGCGTCTCGGTCTCGGCCAGGCACCCGCCCTGCCAGGACGTGTGGTGCAGGGCCACGAGCTGCGGCTGGCCGTTGACCATGCGGACGGTCGGCCCGCCGAGGTCACCGCGGCAGATGGCGGCCTGCCCGCTGCCCAGGATCGCCAGCGTGCCGGCGTTCACGCCCTGCACGGAGAAGGTGCCGGTGTGCAGCTGGTCCGGCACCCAGGTGGTGGCGGTGCGACCGAAGCCGGCCACGGTGAGCTGCTCGCCCACGGTGGGGGCGGCGCCCAGCGGCACCGGAGCCGCGTCGACCCGCGCGGCGAGCCGGACGAGCACCACGTCACGGTTGGGGTGCGGCACGATCCGGAAGACCGGAACGACCGCGCCGCTCGACGCGGTGAGGTCGGAGCGGCCCACGGTCACGGTGGCCGGCTTCGCGGGCGTGCCGGCGACGACCGGCTGGCCGTCGACGCTGAAGCAGCTCTTGGCGGTCAGCACCCACCACGGGTCGACCAGCGCGCCGCTACAGGCCTTGAGGCCTGGCCCCACCTCGATCTTCGCGGCGAACGCGAAGGAGCCGTCGCTGACGGCGGCACCTCCGGTGACCGCCTGGGCCGGCGAGACGCCGAGCAACCCGGCCAGCAGGGCGGTGGCGAGCAGGCCGGCAATCCGGGCTGTCCGCCGACGGTACGACGATGGCACAGACGATCCCTTCCGGATCAACTGGCGGGGGCGATGTACGACAGCGACGACGACAGGCGTCGAAGCGCGACTATGGTGTGCCGGACGACGCTCTCATGGGCGGCCGGCGCGTACAGCCAGGCGTGGCACCATGCAGACTCGTGCCCAACCGTGTGGCTGGGCACGATCGCGAACGATCATGCACGACAAGGACCCCCGTGTCCCTTGCGGACTCGCGACCACCAGAAGGCGATTGCAGGGTCACCGTAGGCATTCCCGCCTTCGGCTGCTGCCCACTCAACGGTGCGGTATCCCACATCGTCGATGTCTTGCGTCGTCTCCGATCCGCCCCTATGGTCAGCGGCCTCCCGGGGGCGGCGCATCGGGCCGGCCAGCCCCGACCCGTCCGGCGCCCTGCGACCGCCCGTGCGGCACCCCGGCTCTTCGCCGATGTCACGAGGAAGAAAGGTGGCCGGGCCCGCGCGGGGCCCGGCCACCGGTGGTACGGGGAATCTCAGCTCGCGGTGCAGGTCACCGCAGGCGTGGCGTTGGTGCCGTTCCAGCTGGCGATGAAGCCGAAGCTGGTACTGGCGCCGGCGCCCAGCCGGCCGTTGTAGTCGGCGTTGCGGGCCGTGACGGTCGACCCGCTGCTGCTCAGGACTGTGCTCCAGGACTGGCTGACGGTCTGGCCGTTGGCGAACGTCCACTTCGTCGTCCAGCCGGTGATCGCCGCCGAGCCGGCGGTCACCTTCACCTCACCCTGGAAGCCACCCTGCCACTGGTTGCTCACCGTGTACGTCGCCGTGCAGCCGCCCGGCGGCGGGGTGCTCGGCGGCGGGGTCGTGGGCGGGGGCGTGGTGGGCGGCGGGGTCGTGGGCGGAGGCGTCGTCGGCGGCGGAGTGGTCGGCGGCGGGGTGCTGCCGAAGACCGTCGCCTCCTTCGCGGTGGCCTTGATCCCGTTCGCCCCGTTGAAGATGCGCTGGCCCCAGGTGCTCAGTGCGGCGGGGTTGAAGTTGGTGACCATGTCGAGGTACTCGACGCCACCGCCGTTGCCGCTCCACGACCAGCCCAGGTAACCGATCCCGTTGGCCTGGCTGTAGGAGAGGATGGTGTCCTCGTCGGGGTTGCCGTCGGAGTGGTCGAAGCCGAACTCGCCGACCACGATCGGCAGCTTGGCGGCGCGGAACCGGCCCAGGTAGTCGCTGATCTCGGCGGCGGTGTCGAAGACGCCGTACATATGGATGGAGAAGACCGTGTTCTTCTGCGGGTCGGCCGCGAACACCGACGCGGCGTTGTCGCGCATGGTGAACGACCAGTCCTGACCCCAGTTCGGGGCGTCGACCATGATGGTGTGCGTCAGGCCGCCCGTACGCAGGCGCTTGATGGCGTTGGCGGTGTCGGTGGCCCAGGTGCCGTAGCCCTGGTTGCCGTACGGCTCGTTGCCGATGTTGACGATGACGTACTTCTCCTGGCCGGCGAGGGCGCTGGAGACGCTGAGCCAGTAGTCGACCGCCTGAGCGAGGGTGGCCGCCCCGCTCTGCTCGCCGTAGCCGGTGGTGTCGTGCACCTCCAGTACGCAGATCAGCCGGTTGGCCTTGCACAGCGAGATGACGTTGGCGACGTCGGCGGTGTCGTTCTTCGCCCACCGCTGGCCGCTGGCCAGCACCACCCGCACCGTGTTCGCCCCGAGCGCCTTGATGTTGGCGAAGGAGCTGGTCTGCTGCTGGTACCAGGTGTGCGCGTGGTTCACGCCACGCATGACGAACTCGCTGCCGTTGGCGTCGTAGAGCTTGCCGTCGGCGACGGAGAAGCCGGTCGCGGCCCGCGCGGGCTGACCGAACGCCAACACGGCGACCAGCAACGCGAGCAGGGCCGCACCGGCGGCGGAGAGTCTCTTCTTCATGGCCTTCCTCAAAGGGAGGACCCCCGCTGCCCAGGTGGGGGTGGGACGTCACAGGGGATGGCGGCTGCAGCCCGACAGCCGCCGCCCGGCTCCCGGCGGCGCAGGGATCAGCGTAGGCCGGTCGGGCCGGTCACGCAATGAACCGGTTAAGCAGCGGACCGCCGACACCGGACGCGAGGGTTGACCCGACCTGGCAGGGGTATCCGGGGATGATCCGCCCGGGTCGGAAGGAGACACCCATGGTCAAGGTCGGCTACACCCTGATGTGCGAGCAGGCCGGTCCGAAGCAACTGGTCGACTACGCGGTGCGGGCGGAGGCGGCCGGCTTCGACCAGCTCGTCATCTCCGACCACTACTACCCCTGGCTGGACTCCCAGGGCCACTCCCCGTACGCCTGGTCCGTGCTCGGCGCGGTCGCGCACGCCACCAGCCGGGCGGAGCTGATGTCCTTCGTCACCTGCCCGATCCGCCGCTACCACCCGGCGGTCGTGGCGCAGAAGGCCAGCACGATCGGGGTCCTCTCGGACGGCCGGTTCACCCTCGGCCTCGGTGCGGGCGAGAACCTCAACGAGCACGTGGTCGGCGGCTGGCCGCACGTGCAGCAGCGGCACGAGATGTTCGAGGAGGCCCTCCAGATCATCCGGCCCCTGCTCAACGGGGAGACGCTGACCTTCTCAGGCAACCACTACGACGTGCCCGACGCCTACGTGTGGGACCGGCCGGCCCGCCCGGTGCCGATGGCCGTCGCCGCCTCCGGCCGCCAGTCGGTCACCCTCGCCGCCGAGTACGGCAACGGCCTCGTCGCGACCGAACCGGACCCGCACATCATCGAGATGTACGACGAGGCCGGCGGCGCCGGGCAGCCCCGCTACGGCCAGGTGGCCATCTGCTACGGCCCGGACGAGGCGGAGTGCCGCAAGATCGTGCACGACCAGTTCCGCTGGTTCGGGATGGGCTGGAAGGTCAACGCCGACCTGCCCGGGCCGGAGTCGTTCGCCGCCGCCACCCAGTTCGTCCGCGAGGAGGACGTGGCCGAGGGGATCTCCTGCGGGCCCGACGTGGACCGGCACGTCGAGGCGTTCCGCAAGTTCGTCGACGCCGGCTTCACCCACGTGGCGATCGTGCAGGTGGGCGGCGAGACGCAGCCGATGTTCCTGGACTGGGCGCAGGAGCAGCTCCTGCCGAGGCTGCGCGAGCTGTGAGGGCGGCACCGGTCCGGCGTCCCCGGGTGACCCCGCCGGGCCGCTTCGGTCCGGCGGAGCTGCGCCTCGCGCTGGCCGCCCCGAAGCCGGCCGCCGGGCTGACCAGCGAGTGGCGGCTGGTCGACGGGATCCGTACGCACACCCGCCGCGCCGGCGACCCCGGCACCGCCGCCACGCCGATCGTGCTGGTGCACGGGCTGGCGGTGTCCCACCGCTACCTGACCCCGCTCGCCCTCGCGCTGGCCGACACCCACCCGGTGTACGCGCCCGACCTGCCCGGCTTCGGGCTGACCGAGCGCCCCGGCCGCGCGTACGACGTGCCCCGGCACGCCGCGCACCTGGCCGCCTGGCTGGCCGCGTACCGGATGCCGCCCGTCTGCCTGCTCGGGCACTCGTTCGGCGCGGAGGTCGTCGCGGCGCTCGCCGCCCGGCACCCCGACGCGGTCGCGGCGGTGGTGCTCGCCGGCCCGACCAGCGACCCGGCCGCCCGGTCCCGGCGGGGACAGTTCGGGCGCTGGCTGGTCGACACCCTGCGGGAGGCGCCGTTGCAGGCGCCGATCCTGCTCCGGGACGTCCTCGACGCCCGCCCCTGGCGGGTCCACGCGACGCTGTCGCACTCGGTGCGCAACGGCATCGAGGCGGACCTGGTCCGCATCGCCGCGCCCACCCTGGTCGTGGCCGGCTCCCGGGACCCGGTCGTGCCGCCGTCCTGGCGCGCGCAGGTGGGCCGGCTGGTGCCGCACGCCCGTACGGTCACCGTGCCGGGCGCCGCGCACAACGTCGTGACCACCGCCCCGGCGCAGGTCGCCGACGCGGTCCGCGCCCTGCTGTCCCCCACACTCACGAACAGGTGACGAGATGCGTATCGGCAACACGGAGATCCGTCCGGCCGGCGGCGGCCTGGGCTGCCTGCTGATGATCCTCTTCTCGATCGTCGCCTCGGTCGTCCTGACCGTGGTGCTCAACCTGCTCCTGTAACCCTGCCCGGGGCTCGCGCTCGGGCTCGGACTCGCGCTCGGGCTCGGACTCGGGCTCCGGCTCGGGCTCGGACTCCCGCTCCGGCTCCCGCTCCCGCTCCCGCTCCGGCTCCGGCTCCGGCTCCGGCTCCGGCTCCGGCTCCGAGATCTTGGTATGGGAGTGCCCCTGGAGGGGCCGTTTCTTGCCAAGATCTCGCTCGGGCACCGCTCGTCGGGCAGCGCTCATCGGGTACCCCGCCGTCGTCACGGCGTCGGCGGGTCAGCCGCGCAGGCCGAGGGCGGTCAGCGCCTCACGGGTCGCCTGGCGAACCGGGTCCACGACGGCGCGGCGCACCCAGCGGACGGCCGGCGACACGGTCGCCCGCCACGCGGCGGCCACTGCCCGACCCACCGGGCGGACGGCGTGCCGCCACAGCCAGCGCGCCCCGAGCACGAAGGGCCGCAGCGTGAGCGCGTAGCACCACCAGAGCAGCCGGCCGGCGGCCCACCACGCCCAGCCGAGCGCGCCGAGCAGCACCCGCCCCACCGCCGCCAGCCACCGCCCGACCGCCGCGAGCCCCGCCACCAGCAGGCGTCCGAGCGGCGCGAGGAGCCGGGCCAGCCAGCGCAGCGGAACCCAGATCAGGTGGTACGCCAGCCAGGCCAGCGGTATCCACACCACCGTCCGGGCCAGCCAGGCCAGCCCCCGTGCGAGCCACACCAACGGCACCCAGACCAGCGTGCGCAGCAGCCAGGCCAGGCCAAGGCCGAGCCACCGCAGCAGCCAGGCCACGCCGCCGCCGAGCCAGCTCAGCGGCACCCACACCAGGATCCGCAGCAGCCAGCCCAGCGGGCGCAGCAGCCAGCGGTCCAGGAACCGACCGAGCGGCGCGAGCAGCCAGCGGTGCAGCCACCGGCCGACGGCGGCGACCACCTCCCAGGCCAGCCGGACGGGCACCACCACGACCAGCGCGATTCCCCGAACGACGGCGACCAGCAACGGGGTGGGTGGGGACCCGGCGTTCCCCGGGTCCGCGCTCGGCGAGTCGATCACCGGCTCACGGTAGTCAGCACCGACAACGCGCCGCCCTCCCGGCCCTCGGGGGCGGACCGGGGTCGCCCTGCCAGGCCGGGCGGGGCATGCGGTCAGGCCGGGCGGGGCGGGCGGCCAGGCCGGGCGGGGCGGGCGGCCAGGCCGGGCGGGGCGGGCGGCCAGGCCGGGCGGGGCGGGCGGCCAGGCCGGGCGGGGCGGGCGATCAGGCCGGGCGGGGCGGACGGTGAGCGCGGGCGGTCAGGCGCGGGCAGAGCGGTCAGGCCGGGCGGGCACGCGAGGGCAGAGGGTCAGGCCGGGCGTAGGCAGGGGCAGGGCGGTCAGGCGGGGTCGAGGTCCAGGTCCAGGTCCGCCACCACCGGATAGTGGTCGGAGGCGTACTCGGTCTCGCCGCCCCGCGGCACCCGGCAGTCGCGCACCCGGCCGGCGAGCGCCGCTGTGCCGAGCAGGTAGTCCAGCCGCATCCCGGAGAACTCCGCCCCGCCGCCGTGCCGGGTGGGCGCGGTCAGCCCGCCGCCGGGCGCCCTCGCCGTCGCGTACAGATCGACCAGGCCGGCGGCGAGCAGCCGGGCCACCGCGCGGGTCTCCACCGTCCGCCCGTCCCGGCGCAGGTGACGGCGGCGGTACGCGGCCGGGAGCCGGGCGATGCGGTCGGTGTGGTCGGCGACCGGGTCGAGGGTGTTGAGGTCACCGGCCAGCAGCGCCAGCTCCCCCGGCGCGCGGCGCAGCGCGGCGGCGGCCCAGCCCGCCTCGATGCGCCGCCGCAGCCCCGAGTACGGGTCGAGGTGGACGCTCAGCACCGTCAGCGGGCCGGCGGTGGTCGCCACGGTGACCCGCTGCGCGGCATGGTGGAACGGCCGGCGTACCCGGGTCGCGGTGAGGGCGCGCAGCGGCGGGCGCAGCAGCACCGCCACCGGCTGGCCGAAGCAGGAACGGGCCAGGTGGGGACGCATCCCCACCCGGCCCGCGAAGTCGGCGAGCACGTCGCCGGAGTCGAAGTGCCGCAGTTCCTGCAACGCCAGCACGTCCGGCCGCTGGTCGGCGACGACCCGGACCAGCAGGTCCCGACGGTCGGCGCCGCCGGAGTCCCGTCCGCCGGTCCGGATGTTCCAGGTCATCGCCCGCAGCATCGGCGGCGTCAGTCCGCCCGACCGGCCTTGGCCAGCTCGTCGTCGAGGGTGTGCACGTCCTCGGACTCGATGCTCGGCCGGTTGCCCTCGTGGACGTCCTCGTTGGGGCGGAGCACCCAGTAGAGCAGCCCGATCCAGAGGGTGGTGAGGATGATCGCGCCCATGAAGTCGGTGGGGTGGTGCATCCCCCGGTACATCCGGCTGATCGCCACCCCGGTCGGCATCACGACCGCCAGCGCCACGAAGAGCCACCGCCACCACCGGTCGGTACGCGGAAAGACGATCACCGCGATCGCCACCCAGACGCAGAGCGTGGCGGCGATGTGGCCGGACGGGAAGGAGGAGGTCGGCATCGGCCCGTCGAGGTTGCCGACGGGCGGTCGCGGCCGGTCGACCGCGGCGGCGGAGGCGAGGAAGAGGCTCAGCTCGCCGAACATGGTCAGTGCCACGAAGAGCACCGGCCGCCAACGCCGCCACACGGCCAGCACGATCGGGCAGAAGACCAGCGAGATGAGCAGGATGGCGTGGGTGTCGCCGACCTTGCTCCACCAGTAGCTGAAGTCGTCCCGGCCGGGGGTGCGGTGCTCGGCGAACCACCTCGGCACGTCCGTGTCCAGGGTGGCGAAGAAGGTACCGCCGGCGTGGTAGCTGACGAACATGCCGAAGCCGTAGAGCGCGCCGAGGATCAGCACCCAGCCGACGATCAGCTCGAACACGGCGGCCCGGGGGTGCGGCAGCAGGTGCGCCTCGTCGGGGGCGGGCGCCACGTCGTGCGCGGCCTCCGGCTCCAGCCCCTCGGTCAACGCCGGGACCGGCCGGCCGCGCTCCAACCGCCAGAGCCGGAAGGCGTACGCGGTGACGCCGAGCCAGGCGGCGCCGAGCAGCCAGGCCCCCAGCACGTCCGAGACGAAGTGCACGCCCAGCGCGATCCGGGTCAGTCCGATGAGGAAGACGACGAGGGCGACCAGGGCGATCGCGGGCTTGCGCCAGCGGCGCGACATGGCCGGCAGGAAGACCAGCAGCAGCGCCCCGTACGCGACCATCGAGCCGAGCGCGTGGCCGCTGGGGAAGCTGTCCCCGGCGTACGTGCCGATGGGCACGTCCACCTCGGGGCGCAGCCGGTCGACAAGCGTCTTGAGCGCCGGGTCGAGGACGAGGGCGCCGACGCCGGTGACGATCAGGAACACCGCCAGCCGGCCCTGCTTGCGGATCAGCAGGCCGACCACGGCGACCGACACCAGCCAGATGATGACCGCCCGCCCGCCGAGGTCGGTGAGCGCGTTGAGCACGGTCACCAGCGGCCCGTGCGGGGCGACCAGGTCGTTGAGCCACTGGGCCACGCCGTGGTCGACGTCGTGGAGCGGGGACCACCGGGTCCGGACGAGGACGAGGAGAATCCCGAACCCGACCCCGGCACCGAGCACGATCGCCAGTCCGGCGAGCGTACGTTCGGTGAAGTGACCCAAGGGTCGTCGTAACGCCTCTTTGACCGCGCCCACGGCAGCCTCCCTCTCGCTTCTGGCGTGCCGCATTACCCGATCGGCGCTCCGCGTACACCGAGGGATGTCCGATGCGGAGCTAGAGGGAGCTCATCTCGCCCGTGTCGTGGATCTCCTGGCGCTCGGCCTCGGGCTCCCAGAGGTCGGGCTGGGCGGGCTCGCGCGCCCCGATGCGCAGCGCCTCCAGCTGGGCGGCGAAGGAGAGTCCACCGAAGAGCGCCATGCCGGTCAGGTTGGCCCAGAGCAGCAACGCCATCATCCCGGTCAACGCCCCGTACGTCTGGCCGAACCCGCCGCTGAACCGCACGTACGCGGCGAGCAGCAGGCTGGCCAGCCACCACAGCGCGGTGGCGATGCCGGCGCCGAAGAAGAGCCAGGACAGGCCGGGCTGCTTGCGGCGGGGGGCGTGCCGGAAGATCACCGCGACGGCGAGGACGGTCAGGCCCAGGCTGAGCGGCCAGCGCACCACGTTCCAGAGGCCGTTGGCGAACTCGCCCCAGGCGTAGTGTCGCTGCACCGAGTCGCCCATCGGGCCGCCGCCGACGAGGATCAGGAAGCCGGTGAGCGCCGGTACGCCGGCGGTGAGGGCGAGGACGCTGGCGCGGACGTACTTCCACAGCGCGGGCCGGTCCCGCTCCACGCCGTAGATCCGGTTGGCGCCGCGCTCGATCTGGGCCATGGTGGTGGTCAGCGCGACCAGGCCGGTGAGCATGCCGAGGCCGAGCGCCAGCTCCCCGGCGCGTTCGGTGCGGTCTCCCTCGCCGAGCAGCTCGGCCACCATCGGTTCGCTCGCCCCGGGGGTGAGGGCCAGGACCGTGTCGGCGACCACCCGGCCGCCCTCCTCCACGCCGAGTTCGCTGATCAGGCCGGTCAGCGCGATCAGGAACGGCACCACGGCGAGGCAGAGTTGCAGCGCGAAGGCGCGCGAGTGGCTGAACCCGTCGCCGTAGCGGAACCGGATGAACGCGTCGCGCAGCAGGTGCCAGCCGCCCTGCCGGCGCAGTGTGTGCCAGGCGTCGTCGGCGTTGAGTTCCTCGTCGGACATCAGCCGGGTCTCCGGCACGATCCGGGTGCTACTCACGGCGGGCTTCCTCGATCAACTGCTCACCACGCTCGGCGGCCGCCTGCGCGTCCTCGGCCAGGTCGGGATCCTGCGCCGGCTGCGGCACGCAGAGCCACAGCGCCCGCCGCCGGATCTCGGCCTTCAGGGTGCGACCCGGCTCGATGAGATCGCCGTCGAGCTCCCGGGGCTGGGCCCGGTTGCTGGTGATCTCCACCCGCCTGGCCTTGAAGACCTCCATGCGGGGGACGCGGTCCTGCCGGCGTACGACCGCCCAGCCGAGCGCCAGCCATTGCCGCAGCGTGCGCGGGGTGAGCACCGCGACGTCGAGGTAGCCGTCGTCCGGTTCGGCGTCGGTGAGCAGCCGCACCCCGCCCTGGAGGCGGCCGACGTTGGCGACGAGGACGGAGCGGGCCCGGCGGCGGATCGGCTGCTGGTCATCGATGCGGATCGAGACCCGCATCGGTCGGTCGCGCAGGTGCCGGGCGGCCCCCACGACGTACGCCGGCCAGCCGATCCGCTTCTTGGTGGTCTCCGAGGTGTCGGCGAGCATCTGGGCGTCGAAGCCCATGCCGGCCATCACCGTGAAGTAGTGGTCCTCGACCGCGCCGACGTCGAGCAGCCGGCGGCCACGCTCGACGGCGACCTCCAGCCCGGCGGCCAGGTCACCCGAGAGGCCCAGGTTGGCCGCGAGGAGGTTGCCGGTGCCCTGGGGCAGCACGGCGAGCGCCACCTCGGTGCCGACCAGGCCGCTGACGCAGGCCATCACGGTGCCGTCGCCGCCGCAGGCGAAGACGACGTCCACGCCGGCCTCCACCGCCTCCTGCGTCTGGCCGCGGCCCGGGTCCTCGACCGTGGTCTCGAACCACAGCGGCTCGGGCCAGCCGGCCGCCGCGAGGGCGTCGTGGACCGTCTGACGCAGTTCGTCGAGGTCGGCCACCTTCACCGGGTTGACCACCACGGCGGAGCGCAGGCCACCGCCGTCGGGTGCCGCGCGTCGCTTGTCCTGTCGAGGGTCCACGGCGCCAGTGTGCAGCAGATCCGGCACGGCAGCGACCCGGCGGCGCGGTGATGTTACGCGCAGCGCAAACGCGTTTGCCCCCGCCCCGACCGTCCCCCACCTCCCACCCCACCCGCACCCCCTCTCCACCCCGCCGTCGGCCCGCCGATCATGAGGTCGACCGCGGCGCTTGAGATCGACATCCCCGCCAACCTCATGATCACCGGGCCGGGCCGAAGGTGCGCCGGAGTGGGCCGGGCCGTGGGTGGGGGTGGGGGTGGGCCGGAGGTGAGGTGGGCCGAGGGTGCGCCGGCCGGAGTGGGCCGGGCCCAGCCGCGGGTGGGGTGGGCAGGACGTGGGGTGGGTGAGGTGAGGGTTTGGTCAGGCGGGGGTGCGGAGGGCGGTCTCGACGCGGCGGCGCAGGTCGTCGAGGTCGGCGCCGGCCTCGGTGAGCACCCGTGCGCCCAGCCCATGACCCTCGCGGAGCACGCCGAGCAGGATGTGCTCCGTGCCGATGTGGCGGTGGTGCAGTCGCAGCGCCTCACGCAACGCCAGCTCCAGCACCTTCTTGGCGCGCGGGGAGAAGGGGCCGCCCGCGTACCGCCGGCGACCCCAGCGGCGGCGCGGCGCCGGCGCGGCCTCGCGCAGCGCGTCCGGGCCGAAGGACTCCTCGATCCGGGCCACGATGGCGGCCAGGTCGATGCCGATCTCGTGCAGGGCCGCGGCGTCGGCGTCGGCGAGGCCGGTGGCTCCCCGCACGGTGTGCCGGCGGACGCGGGCCCGCAGGTCGTCGGCGCGGAGGCCGGCCTCGGCGAGCACCCGGGCGGCGAGGTTGTCGCCGTCCGAGAGCAGGGCGAGCAGCAGGTGCTCGGTCCCGACGGGCCGGTCGCCCTCGGTCCGGGCCTCGTCCCGGGCGTACCGCACGACCGTGCGGGCCCGGTCGGTGAACCGTTCGAACATCACGCCTCCCAGGAAGATCCGACCGCCGGACGACCGGCGTGCTTCTTGTGGACCGCCTGCCGGCTGACCTCGAGCTCGTCGGCGATCTCCTGCCAGGACCAGCCCTGTCGACGGGCGTTGTCCACCTGGACCACCTCGAGCCGTTCGAGCAACCGGCGCAGCGCGCGGACGGCGCGCAGCCCGACCCGGGGGTCGGTGCTGCCGGCTGCCGCCGCGAGTTCCGTTGCCTGACTCATGTCGTCAACTTACGTTGACATCGCCGCACTGTCAACCCATGTTGACAACTTCGTCCGGGCACCGGGTGCCAGGCGTGGGTGCGCAGCGAAACCGGGGAGACGACGGAGGATCCCGCCTCTATGGTGGTCCGATGGCGTCGGTCAAGCAGGTCCAGGTCACCTTCGACTGCGCAGAACCTGAGCGCGTCGCTCGTTTCTGGTGCGAGGCGTTGGGATACGTCGTACCGCCTCCACCTGAGGGGTTTGCCACCTGGGACGACTTCGATCGCGCGCTGCCGCCTGAGCGGCAGGGCTCCGCGTTCGCATGCGGCGATCCCACAGGCGTGGGCCCGCGACTGTTCTTCCAGCGCGTTCCCGAAGGCAAGGTCGTCAAGAACCGGCTGCACCTCGACGTGCGGGTCGGCACCGGGCTCGTGGGTGAGGAGCGCGTGGCCGCGCTTGAGGCCGAATGCGCACGACTGGTCGCGCTCGGCGCGGTGCGCGTGCGACTACTGACTGCCGACGGCTACGACGAGTCGTGCCTCGTGATGCAGGACGTCGAGGGCAACGAGTTCTGTCTCGACTGAGTGGCCGCGAACGTGGCAACCCGGACCACCTGCGCCGGCAACCCACAGTACGATCCGCCGGTGCCCCTCCTCCGCCGGCCGCCGCGCCGAGGTCACCGTGCCCGGTGACGTGCACCGTCTCCCGCTCGGCGAGGTCACGCTGGAGTTCGCCGGCGGCAGTGTGGTCGGCAACCGCTACCCGGCCAACTTCGACGTGCTGCACGTCGACCCCGCCCTGCCCTTCGCCGCGGTGGTCGACGGCATGGGCGCCGGCGAGGGCAGCCGCCGGGCCGGCACGACGGCCATGAGCACTTTCGTCGCGCAGGTCCGGGCCGCCTGGCCCGCGGTCGACGCGCGCCAGTTACGCGCCGCCGTGGGCCACGTCCAGTCAGCCGTACGCGCCGCCGGCGCACAGTTGGCGGAGCTGACCGGCTGCACCCTGACCGCCCTGCTCGTGGAGCCCGACGGCGGGCAGGGCTGGCTCGTCCAGCTCGGCGACTCCCGTGCCTACCGCCTGCGCGACGGCCTGCTGGAACTCCTCACCGTCGACCACACGGCGGCCTGGCTGGGCGTACTGCACGGCTGGTACCCGGTCGGCTCCCCCGCCGCCGATCGCGCCCGCTACCAGCTCACCCGCTACGCCGGCCATCCGGACGAGCCGGAGGCGGACCTGCTCGCGGTGTCGCTGCGCCCCGGCGACGTCTGGCTGCTCTGCACCGACGGCGTCAGCGACCAGGTCGACTAT
>NZ_JBEYEU010000039.1:0-39422 GCF_040634035.1 Micromonospora sp. NPDC007220
TCGTCAGCACCATCCACGCCACCGAGGCCGGCCGACACCAGGGCTGGCTGCCCGAGGAGATGAACCGCACCATCCACGGCGTCGAACACTGGCTGGCCGGCGAATCGGGCCGGGTGATCGTCTGCTCCGGTTACATGCGTGACGAGGTGACGGGGCTGTTCGGCGTGCCGACGGGCCGGGTCGACGTGGTGCCCAACGGCGTGGAGCCGCACCGCTGGCGCGTCCCGGCCGCCGCGGTGGCGCAGGCCCGCGCCCGCTTCGCCGGGGACGGGCCGCTGGTCACCTTCGCCGGCCGGCTGGTCTACGAGAAGGGCGTGCAGCACCTGATCGCCGGGCTGCCCCGGCTGCGCGAGCGGCACCCCGGGCTGCGCGCCGTCATCGTCGGCGACGGGCCGTACCGCGGCGAGTTGGAGGCCGAGGTGCACCGCCTGGGTCTCGGCGGCACGGTCAGCCTGCCGGGCTTCCTCGGCGGCACCGACCTGCCCGCCGTGATGGCCGCGTCGGACTGCTTCGCCGTGCCGAGCATCTACGAGCCGTTCGGCATGGTGGCGCTGGAGGGTGCCGCCGCCGGCGCGCCCCTGGCCGTCGCCGCGACCGGCGGGCTCGCCGAGATCGTCGAGCCCGGGGTGACCGGGATGACCTTCCGGCCGCACGACCCGGACGGGCTGACCGACGCGATCGACGCGCTGCTGTCGGACCGGGAGCGGGCCCGTCAGCTCGCCCGCCGGGCCCGCGTCATGGTGCACGAGCGCTACGGCTGGTCGGCCATCGCGCAGCGTACGGCGACCGCCTACGCGACCGCGATCGCCACCGCCGGGTCGTTCGCCGCCGAGCGGGTGACCCGGGGCCGCGCCGTGCCGTCGATCGCCGAGGGCAACCTGCTGGCCGCCGTCGGCCTCCGCTGACGGGGCAAGGAAGGGCACCTTCCTATCGCTTTTGCGTTGGAAGGTGCCCTTCCTCGCACCCCGTCGGGCGCGACGGCGGTGGGTACGAGACGACGGAGGCCGCCGACCCGGTGCGGGTCGGCGGCCTCCGTCGTCGGTACGGCCGGAACTCAGCGCTCCGAGAACGGGGCGTACGCCCGCTCGGGGGCACCGGTGTAGATCTGCCGCGGGCGGCCGATCTTGGTCTCCGGGTCGTTGATCATCTCGCGCCACTGCGCGATCCAGCCGGGGAGCCGGCCCAGCGCGAAGAGCACCGTGAACATCTTGGTCGGGAAGCCCATGGCCTTGTAGATCAGGCCGGTGTAGAAGTCCACGTTCGGGTAGAGCTTGCGCGAGACGAAGAACTCGTCGGCGAGGGCGATCTCCTCCAGCTGCATGGCGATGTCCAGCAGCGGGTCGGGCTTGGCCATCCGGCCGAGCACGTCCTGGGCCGCCTTCTTCACGATCGCCGCGCGCGGGTCGTAGTTCTTGTAGACCCGGTGGCCGAAGCCCATCAGCTTCACGCCGTCCTGCTTGTCCTTCACCTTGCGGACGAAGGACCCGACGTCGCCGCCGTCGGCCTGGATCTTCTCCAGCATCTCCAGCACGGCCTGGTTGGCGCCGCCGTGCAGCGGGCCGAAGAGCGCGTTCACGCCCGCCGAGACCGAGGCGAAGAGGTTGGCGTTGCTGGAGCCGACCAGCCGCACGGTCGAGGTGGAGCAGTTCTGCTCGTGGTCGGCGTGCAGGATGAACAGCATGTCCAGCACCTTGGCCATCACCGGGTCGACCTCGTACGGCTCCGCCGGCACGCCGAAGGTCATCCGCAGGAAGTTCTCCACGTAGCCCAGCGAGTTGTCCGGGTACAGCAGCGGCTGCCCGATCGACTTCTTGTACGCGTACGAGGCGATGGTGGGGACCTTCGCCATCAGCCGCACCGTGGACATCTCGACGTGCGAGGAGTCGAACGGGTCCAGGCTGTCCTGGTAGAAGGTGGAGATGGCGCTGACGGCCGACGAGAGCACGGCCATCGGGTGCGCGTCGCGCGGGAAGCCGTCGAAGAAGCGGCGCATCTCCTCGTGCAGCAGCGAGTGCCGGCGGACCCGCTCGGTGAACTCGGTCAACTGCTGCTGGGTCGGCAGCTCACCGTAGATCAGCAGGTAGGAGACCTCCAGGAAGGAGGACTTCTCCGCGAGCTGCTCGATCGGGTACCCACGGTAACGCAGGATCCCCGCGTCGCCGTCGATGTAGGTGATGTCGGACGAGCAGGCGGCGGTGTTGACGAAACCGGGGTCGTACGTCGTCATCCCGGTTTCCTTCAGCAGCTTGCCCACCCCGATGCCGGCGGGGCCCTCGACCGCGGATTGCACCGGCATCGAAAGCTGCCCACCGGGGTGATCGAGCTTGACTTCCGTCATGGTTCCCTCGCTTCGCCGGCAGATCTGCGTTGAATTGCCTTCGCTTTTACCGTAATCACGGTCGAGGAGATACCGCCCGTCGTGGTTCGACGGTGAGGCATGCGTCACCCGTTTCCCGACCAGCGACCCGGGAAACCCGCGCAATCCGGACGCCCACCCACCACCAAGCCCCACACCACCCCACACCACCCACCGCCCCGCCCCACGCCACCCACTCCGCCCCGGCCCCGCGCTGCCCGCCCGCACTGCCCCACCCCACCCCGCACTGCCCCACCCCACCCCGCGCCGCGCCGCCCCACCCCGCGCCGCGCCGCGCCGCGCCGCGCCGCGCACGTTGATCATGAAGTTATTGCCTCCAGAAAGCGCATTCCAGGGCAATAACTTCATGATCAACGCCGGGGAAGGGTGCGAGGAGCGCGGGCAGGACAAGGCGGGGGCCGGGGCCCAGGGCCCCAGGCCGGGTCTGCGCGGGGCCGGGACCGGGCGGCGCCGGGACCGGGCCGGGACCGGGCGGGAACCGGGCCGGGCCGGGGCGGGGCCGGGGCGGGACCGGGCGGGGCCGGGGCGGGGCCGGGGCGGGACCGGGCGGGGCCGGGGCGGGGCCGGGGCGGGACCGGGCGGGACCGGGGCGGGACCGGGCGGGGCGGTGGGCGGGGCGGATGGGTCAGGTGAGGGTGAGGGTGAGGAGGGTGTTGTCGGGGGCTACGCGGTAGACGGTGAGGCGGTTGGCGCCGGCGTGGAAGAGGCGGTCGTCGGCGAGCAGGGCGGCGAAGCGGCGGCCGCCGGCGTCGCGGGGTACCACGGGGACGACCGCGCCGATCCGGCCGTTGACGGCGATGGCCAGCTGTGTGCCGTCGGGTACGTCGTCGGGCACGTCGCCCCAGACGGCGGCCGGCAGCCGTCCGGTGTCCGGGTCCACGGCGTCGAACGCGGCCAGGTCGGCGACCCGGGCGGTGCCGCCCGTCGGGCGGTCGCCGACGGCGGCGCCCACCAGCGGGTGGGGCGCGGGCGGCGCGATCGGGGCCGGCAGGCCGCCCGCGACGGGGGTCGGCTGGCCGGGGCGGTCGTAGAAGACCTTGCCCGCCTCGGCGCGCGGGGTCTGCCGGGCGGACCGGCCGTCGATGGGCCACGGGAGCCGGATGGCCGCCTCGTCGGCGATGGTGGGGAGCAGGTCGACGTGCTGCCAGTTCCGGTCGTCGATCCGGCCGGCGCGCTGGCCCGGTGCCTTGACGAACGTCGGCACCCAGGCGACCTCGCCGGGGGCGGCCCGGATGGCGCCCATGCCCCGGCCCTGGGCGCCGGGGGTGAAGCTGACGCCGTGGTCGGCGGTGACCACCAGCAGGGCCTGGTCGTAGAGGCCGGTGGAGCGCAGGGTACGCAGGGTCTCCCCGATCAGCCGGTCGGTGTAGCCGAGCTGCGCGAGGTGCCGCCGGCGGGCCAGCTCGGCCCAGCCGTCGCCGTCGTTCGGCAGGTCCGGCGGGGCGTCGTAGCGCGCCCCCGAGGGCAGGTACGCCCACGGCGAGTGGGGCATCAGCAGGTGCAGGAAGTGCAGGGTGGGCCGGGGCGCCGGCCGGAGCCCGGCGAGGAAGCTGGCGAAGCGGGCGGGCTGGTTGTCGTCGAGGCTGTCCCAGCGGAACTTCGGGTCCGCCGGCACCGGCTCGGCGGCGTCGACGCCCGCCTCCGCGCGGGTCCGCTCGCGGTACGAGTCCTCCGGGTCGACTCGGCTGTCGACCGGGGCGGTGACCTGCCGCAGCAGCCCGCCGGCCTGCCGGATCAGCACGCCCATCCCCTGCTCCGGGCTGACCGGCTGCTCGCAGCGGCTGGGCGGGCAGAGCCGGGTGATGCTCTCCTCGGCGCGGACGTCGTACAGGCCGCCGAGGGCGGTGAAGAGGTTGTCCGGGTACTGCGAGTAGTGCGGCGCGGCCGCCCGCTGCGGGTAGCGGCCGGTGAGCATGGCCGGCAGCGCGTAGGGCGTCCAGCCGCTGACGCCGGTGGCGTTGCGGTACCAGGTGGAGCCACCGGCCAGCTCCGCGAAGTGCGGGAACCGGGCGGCGTCGATCCGCCCGTCCGCGCCGAGCAGGGAGACCAGGGGCAGCTCGTCGAGGACCAGCACGACCACCGGCGGGTGGTTGCCGGGCCCGGCCACCCCGGCGGCGCCGCCCTCGCCCCGGGGCAGCACCACCGTGGAGGTGGGCGAGGCGAACACGAACAGCCCCACGAACAGCAGCGGCCCGGCCGCGGCGAGCCGCAGCATCCGCCCGGGCGCGCGCCAGCGCCGGTGCGCGGCGGCCCCGGCGGCTCCGGCCACCGCGGCGAGCAGCAGCAGCGGTACGCCCCGCAGCGGCGTACCGTGCCGGCCGATCTGCACGGCCAGCGCGGCGAGCAGCAGGCCGACCAGCAGGGTGTGCGTGGCCGAGCGGGCGGTGCGTCCGGCCAGGCGGGACAGCGCGCCGGGCAGCGCGACGGCGGCGGTGGGCACCAGCGCGACCAACGCCACCAGCAGCATGATCTCCCCCCGGTCGGCCCGGTGGAACAGGAAGAAGTCGGGGCTGCGCCCGAGGACGTCCAGCAGCGGCTGGGTGACCACGAGCCCGACGAGCCCCGCCACCTCGGCCAGCCGACCCAACTCGGTACGCCAGCCACCCGGCCGACCACCGGCAACCTGGCCTACGGAAACCCGGTCGCCCGACGACGGCTCGCCCGACGGCCAGTCACCCGACGGCGGGCCGTCCGACAGCCGGTCACCCGACGGCGGGTCGCCCGACAGCCGGTCACCCGACAGCCGGTCACCCGGCGGCCGGTCGCCCGGCGGCCGGTCGCCGCACGTGCGGTCCGGCGGGGGCGCCGGCTCAGCCACCCACGACCGCCGCGTAGAGCGTCCGGGTGCCCGAGGGCAGGTCGAGTCGCCGCGCGATCCGGCAGCGCGCGGAGAGCAGCCGCTCGAACTCGGCCGGCCGGTAGTCGGGGAAGAGTCCCTCGGGCTTGTTGGCCAGCAGCCGCCGGGCCATCGGGTCCTCGGGGTGGACGAACTCCACCACCACCCGGGCGCCCGGGGCGGCGAGCCCGACGAGCCAGTCCAGCACCTCGGGCAGCGGCACGTTGCGCCCGATCGCCAGGTGGTGCACCACGGCCAGGGCGAGGATCGCGTCCGCCTCCACCCGGTCCGCGAACGAGGCCCGCTCGACGCCGCGCCAGCCGCCGCCGGGCGACGGGTCGGCGAGATCCATCACCAGGGGCAGGATCCGCCGCTCCCCCGCCGCGCGCAGGTCCCGGTAGAGCCCGTCCACCACGCCCGGGTCCTGCTCGACCGCGACGACGTAGTCGGCGTGCCGGGCGGCGAGGCGGGCGTACCGGCCGTCGTTGGCGCCGAGGTCCAGCGCCAGGCGGGGCCGTGGTCCGTCGGCCAGCGCCTCGGCGACGAAGCGTTCCTTCGCGGCCCGGTCGTCGGCGGTGTACGCGCAGGTGCGCTGGTAGTCGACCCAGTGGCTGGCCGCACGGCGGGGCTCCAGCCGCCGGACGAGCTTCTCGATGCCGCGTACGGTGGCCAGCGCCAGCTCCCGCGAGTAGCCGGCGGCCCGCAGCTGGGACCGGACGTCGGCGGTGCTGGCCCGGGCGTTGCGCCGCTGCATGGCGTCGTGCAGGTGCACGTGGGTGGGCACGCCGGGCAGCAGCCGCCGGACGCCGCCGAACAGCCGGCGCATCTGCTCGGGCTCGATGCCGTCGACACGGGCGCGCAGCCAGGGTTGGAAGTCCAGCCCGAGGTGGGCGTCGAGCAGCAGCGGGTAGAGCAGCGTCTGGCAGAACTGCCGGTAGCCGGCCCAGGGCTCGCCGTCGCGGGCCGGGGTGAACGAGCCGACGTCGATGAACACGGGTTCGGCGCCCCGCCACTGGAGGTTGTAGGCCGACCCGTCCTTCGTGGTGAACCCGGCCGGCAGGGCCGCGCGCAGGATCTCCAGGTGCAGCAGCGCCGCGTCGCGCAGCATGGTGAAGGACCACTCGTACGGGTGGGAGACGAATGGGATGCGCTCGTGGCGCAGGACGGCGGCCCACCGGTCGGCCGCCGGCACGGCCGGCGAGTCGACCGCCTCGGTGCCGCACACCTTGCCGGCGGCGAGCAGCGGCGGGAAGAAGTCGCTGGCGGTCAGCGCGCGCCACTCCCCGGCGGCCTGCTCGTCCAGCCCGCGCAGCACGTCGCCGTCGAGGTGGAAGACCCGGTTGGCGGGGTCGCGGAAGGAGCCTGGCTCGGCGCGCAGGCCGGTGCGGGAGTTCGCCATCGGCCGGGGTCAGCGCTGGTCGGTGGGCTGGCGGCGGAACCGGTCGACCAGTCGCCGCCAGTAGAGCTTGGCCGCCACCGCGGCGCCGGCCACCCCGCCGACCACCGCCTGCACGATCAGGCTGCCGGACCCCGCGTCCAGGTAGGCCAGGTGTTCCACCGACCGCTCCTTTCCTCGCGTCTCGATGTTCGGCGTACGCGGGCAGGATCCTTGAGGGATTTGCCCGTAAAGCCGGACTTGTCTGACACGCTACGCCGATCGTCCCGGTCGTGAGGGGCACACCCGACACTCCGCCCGGTTGTCCGTTTCGTACAAGACGGGCGCCGGGAGCCTCCCTACGGTGGGAGCCATGGCACCCAGACTCGATCTCATCGGCATGGTCAGCAGCGACCTGTCCCGCTCCCTCGCCTTCTACCGGCGGCTCGGCCTCGACATTCCCGCCGACGCCGACACCGCGCCGCACGTGGAGGTCACCCTGCCGGGCGGCATCCGGCTGGCCTGGGACACCGCCGACACCGTCCGCGCGTTCGACCCCGGCTGGAAGCCCGGGGGCGGCGGCGGGGCCAGCCTCGCCTTCCTGTGCGCCGACCCGGCGGAGGTGGACCGGCTCTACGCGGAGCTGGTGGCCGAGGGCCACGAGGGTCACCTGCCCCCGTGGGACGCCTACTGGGGCCAGCGGTACGCGGTGGTGCTCGACCCCGACGGCAACGGCGTGGACCTGTTCGCCCCGCTCGCCGCGAGCTGAACGCGGACCGGCCCCGCCGGACACCGGAAACCCGACCCGTCGGGCCTCGTGGTCGATGGTGAGGATCCACGCGGAACCGCACCGGGAACGCGCGGAGCGTCAGCGGTCACCCGGCCGGGAAGATCGCCGAGCGTTCAGCTCAGCAGGGCGGTGGGCGGCACGCCGGCCAGGTCCCGCACGTCGCGGGTCAGGTGGGCCTGGTCGGCGTAGCCGCAGCGGGCCGCCACCTCTGCCAGCGGGGTGCCGGCGCGGGCCAGCGCCAGCGCGCGCCCCATCCGCAGGATCCGGGCCAGGGTCTTCGGGCCGTACCCGAACAGGTGCTGGCACCGGCGGTGCAGGGCGCGCGGATCGAGGCCGATCCCGGCGGCGGTCGCGGTCACGCTGGCGCCGGCGGCCAACGCGGCGGCGACCCGGGCGCCGATCGGATCGGGCCCGCCGGCCGCCCGCAGCCGCCGGACGGCGATCTCCGTCAGCACGTCGGCCGGGGCCGCCTCCGCCCGCTCGGCCAGCCGGGCGACGTCCCGGTCGCCCCACAGCTCCGCCAGGGGGACCCGCCGGTCGCGCAGTTCGACGGCCGGTACGCCGAGCACCGCCGGTCCGGTGCCCGGCGGCAGCCGCAGCCCCACCCAGCGCTCCGGCGGCCCGCCGCCGCTCAGGTGCGCGGTGCGGTCCGGCCCGGCCACCGTCAGCCCGCAGCGGCTCGACCAGAGCAGGTCGAGGCAGCCGTCGGGGAGCACCCTGGCCGGTGCGGCGCCCGCCGTCGTGGCGCTGGTCCAGAGCACCGCGCCGGCAAACCCGGCCGGACGTTCCCGGTACATGCCGCCCAGCCTGCCACGGCCGGGCTAGCCTCCGGGTGTGCGATGGTCGGTGCTGGACGCTCCCCTCGACTCCTCCGGACGCGGCCGGGGCGAGCCCCGGGCGCCCGCCGCGCTGCGGACCGCCGGGCTGCTGGGCCGGCTGGGCGCGGCCGACGCAGGCGCCGTCGACGCCCTGATCACCGACCCGGTCCGGGACCCGGAGACCGGGGTGATCGGCGTCGACCAGGTGCGCCGCGCCGGCCGGGCGATCGCCGCCCGCACGACGACGCTGATCGGCTCGGGACGGCATCCGCTGGTGCTCGGCGGCGACTGCGCGATCCTGCCCGGCATCCTGGCGGGGCTGCCCGCCGGCTTCGACCTGTGGTTCCTCGACGCCCACCTCGACTTCGAGGACGGCCGCACCTCGCCCACCGGTGAGGCGGCGGACATGGACCTGTCGATCGTCACCGACCACGGCCCGGCGGGAGTGCTCGACCGGGAGGGGCCGCTGGTCGACCCCGACCAGGTGCACCTGCTCGGCCACCGGCCGCTCGACCGGGCCGCGACGGACGGGAAGGAGGCCTCCCGGATCGACCCCGCCGTCCACCTGGTGCCGGCCACCAGGCTGCGGGGCGCCGACGCCGCGGCGGTGGGCCGGGATCTCGCCGCCGGTACGACGCCGGCCTGGCTGCACCTCGACCTCGACGTGCTCGACCCGCTGGTGCTCCCGGCGGTCAGCTATCCCGAGCCGGACGGGCTGGACTGGGCCGACCTCGTCGCGCTGGCCCGACCGCTGGTCCGCTCGGGTCGGCTGATCGGGATGAGCGTCAGCGACTTCAACGCCGACGAGGACCCCGACGGGCGGCACGCGGAGCGTGTCGGGCAGGCCCTCGCCGAACTGCTGGCCGACTGACCGTCGCCCGTCCGGCCCGCCCGACGGTCACCGCGGCGCCGGCCCGTGGCCCGGTCCGCCCGACGGTCGCCGCGGCGCCGGCCCGTGGCGCGGCCCGGCACGGGTCACCCGCCGGAGCTGGCTCCCGGCAGCCGGACGGTGAACACCGTCCGGCCGGGCCGACCGTCCAGCTCGACCGTGCCGTGGTGGGCCTCCACCACGGCGGCCACGATCGCCAGGCCCAGGCCGGTGCTGCCGTGCGCCCGGGACCGGGAGCTGTCGCCCCGGGAGAAGCGTTCGAACACCTCGGCCCGCAGCGCCGGCGGCACGCCCGGCCCGTCGTCGGCGACGCCGAGCACGGCGACGTCGCCGTCGACCCGCAGGGTGGTGGTGACCGTGGTGCCGGGCGGGGTGTGCACCCGGGCGTTGGCCAGCAGGTTCGCCAGCACCTGGTGCAGCCGGGCCGGGTCGCCGGGGATGCGGACCACGCTGTCCGGCAGGTCGAGCCGCCACCGGTGCTCCGGCCCCGCCACGTGCGCGTCGCCGACCGCGTCCACCACCAGCGCGGACAGGTCGACCGGCTCGACCACGAGCGGCCGGCCCGAATCGAGCCGGGCGAGCAGCAGCAGGTCGTCGACGAGGCGGGTCATCCGGGTGCTCTCGGACTCGACCCGGCGCAACGCGTGGGCCACGTCGGGCGGCACCTCGTCCCGGCCGCGCCGGGCGACCTCGGCGTACCCCCGGATGGCCGCCAGCGGGGTCCGCAGCTCGTGGCTGGCGTCGGCGACGAACTGGCGTACCCGGGTCTCGCTGGCCTGGCGGGCGGCGAGCGCGGCGCCGACGTGCCCCAGCATCCGGTTCAGCGCCGCGCCCACCTGCCCCACCTCGGTGCGCGGGTCGGTGTCGGCGGCCGGCACCCGCACCGACAGCGCGACCTCGCCGCGGTCCAGGGGCAGCTCGCTGACCCGGCCAGCGGTGGTGGCGACCCGGCGCAGCGGGCGCAGGGTCGCCCGCACGATCAGGGCTCCGGCCCCGCCGGCGACGAGCAGCCCCGCGGTCGCCACACCGGCCTGCGCGGCGACCAGCCACCAGACGGTCTCCGACACGCCCGACAGCGGCAGGCCGAGCACCCGCACGGTCCCGCCCGGAAGCTGGCGCGCCACCACCCGGTAGGCACCGCGCTCGCCCAGCTCACGGGTGCGGGGGCGGCCGTCCGTGGGCAGGTCCGCGAGGCCGGCCAGGTCCCCGGCGGGGACGGCGCGTTCCTCCCGGTCGGCGAGGGTCCAGGCCCGGACCACCCGGCCGTCGGCCACCTCGGCGGCGACGGTCCCCGGCGGAAGCCCCCGGGGAATCCGGGCGTCCGGCCCGAAGGGTGGCGCCTCGAAGGGCGACGGCACGCCCCGACCGGGACCGGTCCGCATCGGCGTCAACTGGTCGTCGACCCGGTCGATCAGGAACTGCCGCAGCGCGACCGTGGTGATCCCGCCAATGGCCACGCTGACCAGGGCCAGCAGGGCGACCAGGGTGACCACCAGGCGGGTCCGCAGCGACACCCCGGCCAGCCGGTGGCGCAGCCGGCCGGCGGCCCGCTCACTCCGCCGGCCGGAGGACATACCCCGCGCCGCGCAACGTGTGGATCATCGGCTTCCGGCCCGCGTCGATCTTCTTCCGCAGGTACGAGATGTACAGCTCCACCACGTTGGCCTGGCCGCCGAAGTCGTAGTTCCAGACCCGGTCGAGGATCTGCGCCTTGCTGAGCACCCGGCGCGGGTTGCGCATCAGGTAGCGCAGCAGCTCGAACTCGGTGGCGGTGAGCGTGACGGGGCAGCCGTCGCGGCGCACCTCGTGGCTGTCCTCGTCGAGGCTGAGGTCGCCGACGGTGAGCACCGCGTCCGGGCGGGCGGCGACGGCGAAGCCCGAGCGGCGCAGCAGCGCCCGCAGCCGGGCGATCACCTCCTCCAGGCTGAACGGCTTGGTGACGTAGTCGTCGCCGCCGACGGTCAGCCCGGCGATCCGGTCCTCCACCGCGTCCCGCGCCGTCAGGAAGAGCACCGGCACCGTCGGGGCCTGCTCACGCAGCCGGCGCAGCACCTGGAAGCCGTCCAGGTCGGGCAGCATCACGTCGAGCACCACGGCGTCCGGCCGGAACTGCCGCGCCGCGTTCAGCGCCGACGTGCCGTCGCCCGCCGTACGCACCTGCCAGCCCTCGTAGCGCAACGCCATCGACAGCAGGTCGGCCAGGGTCGGCTCGTCGTCGACCACCAGCACCCGCACCGGCTCCCCGTCGGGGCGGCGCAGCTCGACCCGGCCCGCCCCGACCTGCCCGTCCGTCACCATGGCCCCCATCGTGCGCCGGGCCGCTGTGCCCGGCTTGTGCGCCACCTGTGCCCCCGCTGTGTGCCGGCCGGCCCGTCCACCGCCGGGCCGCCGGGCGCCCGGGACGTGGCGGTGGTCGTCGTCGCCGTGGTGGCCCGGCCACGCCCGCTGGCCGCCCCGCCCGACGGGCGACGGGCGACCTCACTCGGTCATGCCCACCGGGTAGGTGTGCACGAAGCGCATCGTCCAGGTGCCGCCGCCGGTGGGCTGCTCGCGCTGGTAGAGGTGGTCCGGTCCGCCGGCCGTGGCCGGCCCGGCGCCGTCGGGGTGCCGCAGGATCCAGTGCGCCGGCGGGGAGCCGTCCGGCTCGGCGGGCACCGCCCGGACCAGGTCGTGGGCCGGGCCGCCGACGAAGCGTACGGTCACCTCGCTCATCCGCGCGCCCGCCTTCCCGCAGTGCCGCCCCGACAGCGGCCCTGGCTCGCAAGCTACCGCAGCAGTGAGCGGCCCCGCCCGGATCCGGCAGCGGTTTGCCCTGATCGGAGCCCGGGTACCGCTGCCCTGGGGACCTGTCGAGGGACGGGCCAGGAAGAGCAGGGAGCGGTCGATGAGAACGCTGGACGGGCGATACCGGCTCGAACAGCGCATCGGCATCGGCGGCATGTCGGAGGTCTGGCGGGCCCACGACGCGGTGCTGGACCGGCCGGTCGCGGTAAAGGTGATGTCCCCGGGGCAGGAGGGCCAGGACACCTCTGTGGAGCGCATCCGCGCGGAGGCCCGCTCCGCCGCCCGGCTGGTGCACCCGAACGTGGCCTCCGTGCACGACTTCGGCACCTGCGGGACTGGCCCCGAGGGTCAGGTGCCCTACATCGTGATGGAACTGGCCGAGGGCGAGACGCTGGCCGCGCACCTGCGGGCCGGACCGCTGGACTGGCGCATCGCCGTACGGGTCTGCGCCGAGGTGAGCGCCGCGCTGGCCGCGGCGCACGCGCACGGCATCGTGCACCGCGACGTCAAGCCGGCGAACGTGATCCTGACCCCGGCCGGCGTGAAGGTGCTCGACTTCGGCATCGCCACCCCGTCCGGCACCCCGGACCGGTCACCGGAGGGAATGGTGGTCGGCACGCCCGCCTACCTCGCGCCGGAGCAGCTGGAACGGGCACCCGTCACACCCGCCGCCGACATGTACGCCCTCGGCGTCCTGCTCTACTACTGCCTGACCGGGCGGCTGCCGTACCAGGCAGGCACCACGACTCCGACCCAGCTGCTCGGCGCGCGCCTGCGGCAACCGCCGCTGCCGCTGCCGGAGATCGAGGGGCTGCCGCCGGAGGTGGCCGACCTGTGCGCGAGCTGCCTGGCCGACGACCCGGCCGACCGGCCGTCCAGCCTGATGGCGGCCCTGCTGCTGGCGGAGGCGGTGGACGCCCGCGTGTACGTGCCGCTGGGGCAGCCCACGGCGCCGCGACAGCGCGTCGGGTCGATGTCGCCGTGGACCGAGCGGGCGGCGGCCGAGGCGACCGAGGCGGCTCCCGTACCCGACTGGTCCACCCAGGCCGGCTGAGCCTCCTTCCGCGGTCCGGCCAGGCCGGCGTCGTGGGGCCGCTTCCGTCCGGCGTCCTTCAGGCCGCCCACCGGTCGCCCGCGTTTCACCGTCCGGGGGCCGGGTAGCCGGGCGGGTGAGCGACGGGAGGAACGCGATGCCGGAATCGAGCTCCTGGCTGAACGAGACGGCCACCGCGACCGCCGAGGGCGGCCACGTACGCACCGACGACGGGAGCCTGTCCACGGCCCTGGCGTCCCCACTGGCGCCGCACTGCTCGGGGCTGACCCCGGAGCAACTGCTCGCCGCCGCCTTCGCGTCCTGCCTGCACCACGCGGCGGTGGAGGCGGCGGGCGAGATCACCGACGAGGCGCACACCGTGCAGGTACGCGCGGAGGCGAAGCTCGGGCGCGACGACGACGGCCGGTACCGGGCCGACGTGCACGCCTCCATCTCGTCGGCGGGGCTGAGCCGGCAACAGCTGGCCGAGCTGGTGGAGCACGCGGACCGGTTGTGGCCCTTCTCCAGCGGCGACGGCAGCCGGCACCGGCTCACCGTCACCCCGGCGGAGAACGGCCGGCACTGACCGACCCGTCGGCGGGCCCTGCGGCGCGGGACAGCTCCGACACCACCGCCGCCGGTCCGACCTGCACCACCGCCGCCGGCACGGCCTGCGCCGTCACCTCGGGGGCCGACGGGCGGTCGGTCGGGTGACCCACGGCGGCCTCCACCGTTCGGTGGAGGCCCGACGCCAGCCCGGCGCCGGAGCCCGCGATCGATTCTCCACCCGATTATCAACCCCTAATCGGATATATGCGAAAGGGTCGACAAGAGCGATTGGCGGCTTTGATGAGCCGTCGGGGGTAATCGGCCCGCAGATCGGCGCAAATTGTGGCGCACGCCACCAACCAGGCCGATGGCAAGACGCGCTCGCTTTTCTAGCCTCGGCGGGTGCACCCCGACGACCCTCTCGACCAGAAGCTGACCCAGGATCGACCGGCCACCCGCTCGGACGACCCCGCCTCGACCGAACGGACGACCGGCCGTCATCGCGCTGCGGAACGGCAGCGTCGCCGCGGCCGGGCCCTGCTCGCCTCGGCCCCCGTCCGGGTCGCGCTCGCCACCGGCGTGACCTGCTGCCTCGGCGTGGCCGCGTTCGCCGGCACGCGCGAGGACGCCGACGCCGCGCGGCAACCCGTGGCCGAGGCGCTGGCCGAGCGGGCCGTCGACGACGACCGCGCTTCGCGGTCCCTGGACCGGGCCGTCTCGCCTTCGCCCTCGCCCTCGCTCAGCCCCAGCCCGACGCCGAAGCCGACCCCCTCGGCCACCCGCAAGGCCCCGCGTAAGCCGGCCCCGCCACCCCGCCCGCGCCCGGTCGCCGGGCTCACCCAGGCGCAGATGGACAACGCCAAGATCATCGTCGACGTGGGCGCCGAGCTGAAGATGCCCCGCCGCGCCATGGTGGTGGCCGTGGCGACCGCGATGCAGGAGAGCCGGCTCTACAACCTCGCCAGCGACGTGCTTCCGGAGTCCAGCCGGTACCCGCACCAGGGCAGCGGCTCCGACCACGACTCCGTGGGCCTGTTCCAGCAGCGCCCGAGCAGCGGCTGGGGCACCGTACGCGAACTGATGCGCCCGTCGTACGCCGCGCGGGCCTTCTACGAGGCGCTGCGGGAGGTTCCGGGCTGGCAGCAGATGAGCGTGGCCGGCGCCGCCCAGGCCGTGCAGGTCTCGGCCTTCCCCGACGCGTACGCCCAGCACGAGGGCCTGGCCACCACGGTCGTCGCCGCGCTGACCTGACGGCGGCCGGCTGGCCACGCCGGTCCCTGGCCGGCGAGGGTCAGCGGATCCCGGCGCGGCCGCCCGGCGGCTCGCTGGACGCGTCCGCGCCGCCCCGGGCGGCGATCCTGGTCGCCGGCACCCCGCTGCCGGGCATCCCGGCCGCGGCGGTCGGAGTGTCCGCCGGGACCGGTTCGACGGTCACCCCCTCGAGGATCCGGTCCACCCGGGCCTCGCGCCTGCGCCGGGCGTACAGCGCCTCCTCGAAGTCCCGGCGGGCCTGCACGGCCTCGGCGTAGACGCGCTCGCGCACCTGCCGGGCCTCCTCCCGGGCCGCGTCGAGCTCGACCCGCGCCCGGGCCAGCAGGTCGACCGCCTCGCGATCGGCGTCGTCCGTGCCGCGCCGGGCCCGGTCCGCGTCGCCGAGGTCCAGCCGTTCGAGAAGGCCGCGCAGCGCCGTCGCCTCGTCACGGATCTCGTCCCACTCGCGACCGGCCCTCGCGGCGCCCTCCGTCCGGGCGGCGAGCCGGGCCAACCGGACGCCGATCTCGTCCAGGCAGGAATCGACCTGCCGCTGGTCGTAGCCGGTCTCCACGACGCAGAACCTCATACTGTCGCCCCCCAGGCAGCCGGTGTTTCCTTCCCCACCCTGGATCCTCGGCGCTGGGGGCGGCAGCGGAGGGGCTTCGGGAAAAATGTTCACCATGCGGACGCCCGCAAGGCCGGGCGCGTCGCCGCGACCCGGCGGGGCCGACCGCCCGGGGGCGCCTCAGGAGCGCTTCGGGAGCACGACCACCCGGCCGAAGAACTCGTCGATCCGGCGCACCACGTCGTTGAAGTCGTCCAGGTCGATCGGCTTGGTGACGTAGGCGTTGGCCTGGAGCGTGTAGCTGCCCACGATGTCCGTGTCGGCGTTGGAGGTGGTCAGCACGACGATCGGGATCGTACGCAGGTCCTCGTCGCCCTTGACCTCGCCGAGCACCTGACGCCCGTCCATCCGGGGCATGTTCAGGTCGAGCAGGATGACGTCCGGCCGCCGGGCGTCGGTGTGCCGCCCCTCGCGGCGCAGGAACTCCATCGCCTCCTGGCCGTCGCTGACGACGTCGATGACCTTCTCGACGTCGGAGTCCGCGAGGGCCTCCTCGATCATCAACACGTCGCCCGGGTCGTCGTCCACCACCAGGATGCGAACCGGACTCGGGGTGTCTGCACCCATCACTACCTGCTTCGGGTCGGTGGAACGGAGAATCGCGAGGCGCTCTGTGCCGGCGGGGAAATCTAGCCCATCAGCCGGCGGACCGCGCGGTCGGGTCGGCCCTGCCGGACTCGTGTCTCAGCACCTCGGCCAGCCCTGTCACCTGGAGCACGCGGTCGACCCGACCGGTGGCGCCGGTGACCCGCAGCCACCCGCCGTCGGCGGCGACCCGGTTGTCGCCCCGGACGAAGGCGGCGATCCCCGTGGAGTCGCAGAAGGTGAGCTCCGTCAGGTCCACCAGCAGGCGGCGCTCGCCGGCGTCGACCAGCCGGTCGATGGCCGCGTTGAGCTCGGGCGCGGTGCTCAGGTCGAGTTCGCCGGCCAACCGCAGGCGTGCCGCCCCGCCGTCGCGGTCGGCGTACGTGACCGTGAACGTCACCCCTGGACCCCCTCGCTTGACCGCAGGCGGATGCTTGCAGTGTGGCAAGTATAAGCAGGGGCACCCGACACGGCCGCACCGGCGCTCATCGCGCCCCGGAGTCACCCGCCCTGGCCAGGGACGACCGCGCCGCCCCGAGGAACCGCGCGGCCCGGGGAAAGTCGCGCAGGACCCGCCCGTAGTGTTCCAGAGTCGACCCCAGGGCGGGGGCCGGCACACCCCGACTGGTGAGGATCTCGACCAGCCAGTCGACGAACTCGGTGAACAGCGAGCCGTCGTCGACGTAGAGCGCGGCGGCCAGGAAGTCCACGATGTAGCCCAGGTCGCTGACGGTGGAGTCCAGCTGGCTGGGCGTGTAGTCACGCGTCCCCGGGTCGTGTTCCCGCAGGTCCGCCAGCGCCCCGTCGATCAGCTCGCCGCGCCGCTTGAGCAGGCTGGTGTACTCGTCGTCGGCCAGGTGGCTCAACTCCGCCGGCGGGACGCGACGCAGCGCGCGCTCGTCGGCGACCAGGTTCGCGGCGGTCGGGGCGTCGGGCGCCCAGGCGACGCCGAGCCGCCGGGCCCAGCGGCCGTCCGCGCCGAACCCCCGGCCCCCCACCACCACGGGGACGTCCACGCGCCGGCACGCCTCGATCATGCGGTGCGCGTGCGGCAGGCGCATCGGCAGCGCACAGGCCAACGCGACCGCGTGGGCGTCGTGCCGGTGCAGGTACGACACCAGGTGCGGGGCGGGGACGCTCGCGCCGAGGAAGGTGACCTGCCAGCCCCGCAGCCGCAGCACCTCGGCGACCAGCCGGGGCGGCAGGGCGTGCCACTCGCCGTCCATGCAGGCCACCACCACCCGGCCCCGCGTCGGGCGCGGGTTCGCGTACGCGGCCACCGCCGCCACCACCCGCTCGCTGATGTGCGTCGCGGCGTGTTCCTGGGCGACGCTCCACTCGTTGCGCGCCCACCGCTCCCCCACCTCGGCCTGCGCCGGGGCAACCAGGTCGAGCAGGACGCGCTCGGCGGGCACGCCGGCCTCGAGCAGGCCGGTGGCCACCTCGATGGCCGCGTACTCGTCCGCCTCCTGGAGGCAGTCCAGGTATCCGGGCCAGACGCCTGCCGGGGTGGCGTCGGCGGTCGGGGCGGCGGTCACGGTCGGGTCCCCCTCGTCTCGGCGGTGCCGCTCGCGTCGGGCACCGCGTGCAGGTGCCTGGGCGTGCGCCCGCCCGGACCGGTCGCGCGCAGCGCGAGCACGGCGATGTCGTCGTGGTCGCCGTGGGCCAGCCAGTCGCAGGTCACCTGCTCGACGCGCTCGGCCAGGGCGGGCGCGGGCATCCGCTGGCAGCCGGTGACCGCGTGCACCAGCCGCTCCGTGCCGAACTGCTCGTTGCCGCGGCGGCCCCCGCGCGCCTCGGTCACCCCGTCGCTGTAGAGCAGGCAGGTCTCGCCCGGCTCCAGCCGGACGGTCACCTCCCCGATCCGGGGATCGGGCACCACGCCGACCAGCATGCCCGACAGCGGGACCGGCTCGACCTCGCCGGAGCCGCGCAGCACCAGCGGCGGCAGATGACCACCGCCGGCCAGGGTCAGGGTCAGGCCGCCCTCGCGGTGCGCGCGGACCACTCCCAGCACCATCGTCGCGAAACGCCCCTGCCCCTGCGCCTGGCTGGTCTCCAGCAGCGCGTCGTTGAGCAGCTTCAGCAGGCGCCCCGGCTGCGACTCGACCCGGTGCAGCGCCTGGAGGCACTGACGCAGCTGGCCGGTGAAGACCGCCGCCTCGACACCCTTGCCGGAGACGTCGCCCAGGAAGAACACGGAGCCGCCGTCGGCCAGCCGGTGCGAGCCGTAGAAGTCGCCACCGATGCGCAGCCCGGCCTGGGCCGGCCGGTAGGCGGTGCCCCACTGCACCCCGGTCGCCTCGGCCGGCTCCACCGGCACCAGGCTCGCCTGGAGCGTGTCGGCGACCTCGGCCTGGTCGCGGTAGAGCAGCGCCGTGGTCAGCGCGGCCCCCGCCCGGGCCGCGAAGGCACGGGCCAGGTCCACGTCGGCCTCGTCGTACCAGCGCTCGACGCGCCGCGCGACCAGCAGCACGCCGGCCGGGGCGTCGCGACCGGGCAGCGGCACCACCCGGACGCAGGCCTCCGCCGCGGTGAGCCCGGGCAGCCAGCCGGCCTCCGCGGCCTGCTCCGCCAGCCAGTCGAGGGTGTGCGGTTCCCCGCCGTCCAGCCCCTCGGTGATCGCCGCGGGCAGGTCGACGGCGGGCAGGATGCCGCTGTCCACCACCGGGGCGTCGTCGTCGCTGCGGGCGGCCCGCCACCAGCGCGCCCGACCGGAACGGGGTGCCAGCACCAGCACCGCCATCTCGGCCAGCGTCGGCACGGCGAGGCGGACCACCGCCGCGGCGGCCCGGTCCGGGTGCAGGGGATTGCCGAGCTTCTCGCCGACGACCGCCAGGAACGCCGAGCGGGCCCGCTCGGCGAGCAGGGCGTCGGCGCGGGTGACGCTCTCGGTGACGTCCTCGACGTACCAGCAGCAGCGGGCGGCCGACAGCGGCACCCGGCGCGCACGCAGCCGGCGGCCGTGGTGGGTGAACTCGCCGTCGGCGGTCAGCCCGGCAAGGTTGGCCGCCGCGAGCAGCTCGCCCGGGGTGACCTCGGGCAGCAGCCGCTCGGCCACCGGGCTGACGTGCCGGACGACGCCTCGCGCGTCGCAGACGACGAGACCCTCGCGGAAGTGCTCGACGACCTCGGACCAGTCGGGTGCCGCGTGCTCCCGGTCGGCCGCCAGGGCGGGGAGCGCGGAGGCCGGGCGTGCCGGGGCGCCGCCGGACCACGCCGTGGCCCGTGCGGCACTCGGTGTGGGGACCCGCCCGTCGCCGGGATCTGAGTCCCGGACGTCCGCAGCAGTCACCGGCTGAGCCCCACTCCTTGTCGAAACCCGTACCACCGGGAGGCAGCACAGGTGGTCAGATCTCTCGCACCCACCCTACGCCCGTGTGCCGCGAACGCCACCCGACGCCCGTCGTGCGGTCGGCGCTCGGTGCCCGGCGGGACCTGCGACGCGTTGTTACGATCCCTGCATCCCCGCCCCTCGGCGGCCTGCGAAAGGGCGTGATCGTGCTGTCCCGTCGGAGCCAACCCGAGGCGACTCCGTTGAGCATGACCGTCGACCGGTCCGATCCCGCCGCACCGCTCATCCGGGTCGGGGGCGACCTCGCCTACACCACCGCCGGGCCGCTGCGCGCCGAGGTCGACCGGATCCTCGCCGGCGCTCCGCCGGCCCTCGTCCTCGACTTCACCGACCTGCTCTTCATCGACAGCACCGGCCTGGGGGTGATCGTGCACGCGTGGCGCGAGGGGCAGCAGTGCGGCACCGCCCTCCGGCTGCGCGCCGTGCCCCGGTTCCTGGCGACGATCCTCGACATGACCGGCGTCGCGGGCCTGCTCGCCCGGCCGCTCGGCGAGAGCCTGGCGGCGGCGGAGGACGCCGGCACCGCCTGACGCGCTCCGCCCGGCCCCCCGCTTTGCACCCGGGCCCGCGACTGGGAACATGGGCGCATGGCCGCTCAGCTGTTGACCATCGAGGTGACCCGGCTCGACGCCGGGCGCGCCCGGCTCCGGCTGTCCGGTGAGCTGGACTTCGACACCGCCCCGGAGCTCGTCGCCGCCACCGCCGAGCTGCGCCGGGACGGCTACCAGGAGCTCCTGTTCGACCTGAGCGCGGTCAGCCTGTGCGACTCGTCCGGGCTCAGCGCGTTCCTGACCGCCCATCACGACGGCACGGGCGCGGTCCGGCTCACCGGGGTCGGTTCCCAGCTCCAGCAGTTGCTCGACCGCACCGGCCTGACCGAGCTGCTCGCGGTGGAACACGGCACCGACGGCGCCACCCGCCGGGCGGGCTGAGGCCGGCCGGGCTCCGCGCGGGGCGAGGGGTGGCCCCCGACCCTGGGACCAGGGGCCGGGGGCCGGAGTGAGGCTCAGGGTGCGGTGAGTGGTTGCAGCCGGGGTCCGGTGGTCCGCCGCTGGCCCGTCGTCGGCGGCTCGGCGTCCTCCGGCGGCCCGGAATCGGGAGTCTGGAAGAGATAGCGGACGAACACCCCACCCGCCTCGTTGTCGTCCGCCCCGGGCCACTGCCCGATGCAGTCCACCCCGACCACCTCACGCCCCGAGCCGTCGCCCTCCTCCAGCAGCGCCCACAGGCTCACGGGGTAGCAGCGGGTGTCCTCGGGCGAGAGGCGCCAGCGGGCGTACCAGCCGGGTCGGGCGGGAACGATCTCGACGATCCTCTTCATCACGACCTGTCCTTCCGCGTTCTCGGAAGTTCTCCGGTCCGCTGCGATCGTCGGCTCCCGCCGGGTGACCGCCCCTCACCCCCGCCGGATGAAGCTGTCCCGCCGCCCATCCGGGCATCGCCGGCCCGGCCGTCGGCGTCCGTTTCGGTGCCGGCGCCGGCGGGAAGGCGACCGGCGGAAGCGAGGAAACACCAGCGGAAGCGAGGTGTCACCATGCGCAAGCAGATGGAGGGCGACAACCAACGTCGCCGCGCGCTGGCCCGCCAGGCCCGGGAGCGCGGCATGCAGGCCAGCGAGACGGGGGCCAGCCTGAGCGCCTCCAAGCAGCTCACCCACCTGGAGCAGGGCAAGCGCGCCGGTCCGCCGCCGGCTGGCAGCCGCCACAAGCCGGACAGCACGCGGGGCGGGCCGGCGCCGCCAGCGGCGGGCGTCCCGGAGTCCCCCCGCCCCCTGCCCGACCGGGGCTCGGGTGCGCCGGAGGGGACCCCGCTGGGCTACCACGCGCTGGTCGACGACGTCGTCCGCCGTACCGGTACCGACTTCCGGACCGCCAAGGTGGGCGTCGAGTCGACCGTGCTGGTCCTGGCCTTCGCCCTCGGCGAGGCGGAACGCCGGCGGCTGCTCGCAGCGGTGCCGACGAAGCTGCACGACGTCCTTCCCGTGGACGGCATCAGGCGACGCCCGGACCTGCCCGGCTTCCTGGCCGAGGTGGGCCGGATCAGCGGCCGTACCCCGGAGCAGGCCCGCTACCAGGCGGAGGCGACCGTGGCGGCGCTGGCCGACCACGACGGCGACCTGATCGAGTCGCTGCACGTGCCGGACGGCCTGCGTGACCTGCTGGAGCCGCCGTCCGTCGGTGGCGGGGTGGTCGGCGCGGTCAGCGCGACGCCCCCGCTGAGCGACACCGACCTGCGGGAGGCACTCGGCGCGCTGCCCTACTGGTCCGGCGACGGCGAGGCGCTGTCCCGCACGCTGGAGCTGCCGGCGGACAACCTGGACCGGGTGCTGGACCGGATCGACCGGCTGCGCCAGGAGACCGGTCGCGGCCCGCGCATCGGTCGCCCCGACCCGGGCACCGCCATACTGACCGTACGGTCCCGGCAGGCCGGCGCGGTGACCGCGATGGACGTGGACCTCGCCCACGCCGTCGACGACGCGATCGACGAGGCGGGCGCCGGGATGGCGACCGGCTGACCGGCGTACGGGCCGGCGGACGTCCACCCGCCGGCCCGCCCCGGCTCGGCTAGCCTGCCGGGGTGGACCCCTCCGACGCGCCCCGGCTGGAGCTGGTCGTCGACCCGGCCCGCCCCACCGGGCGTACGCTCCTCGCCGCCGGCGTGGAGCAGTCCTACGTGGACGTGGCCGATCCCCGGCACCTGCATTTCGAGTACGTGCGGCGGATGGCCGCCGTGGCCGACCTGGCGGCGCCGCCCGGCCAGCCGCTGGCCGTGCTGCACCTGGGCGGCGGCGCGCTGACCCTGCCCCGCTACGTGGCCGCCACCCGGCCCGGCTCGCCGCAACTGGTCGTGGAACGCGATCCGGCCGTGGTCGACCTGGTGGCGCGGGAACTGCCCGCGCCACCCGTCGGCGTCGACGTGCGGGTGGCCGACGCCCGGGACGCGGTGACCCGGGCGCCCGCGGCCGGCTACGACCTGGTGCTCGCCGACATCTACCGGGCGGCGCGGATGCCCGCCCACGTGCGCAGCGTCGAGTTCGTCACCGAGGTGGCCCGGACGCTGCGCCCCGACGGCGTACTCCTGGTCAACGTGACCGACCTGCCGCCGCTGGTCTTCGCCCGGGTCCAGGCGGCCACCCTGCGGGCGGTCTTCGCCGACGTCTGCCTGGTCGCCGACCGCCGGATGCTGCGCGGGCGGCGGTACGGCAACCTGGTGTTCGCCGCCGCGCTGCGCCCCGGGCGGCTGCCGGTGGCCCGGCTGTCCGCCCGGGCCGCACGGGATCCGGTGCCCGGCGGGGTGCTGCACGGGGCGGCCCTGGACGCGTTCGTCGCCGGCGCCCGTCCCGCCACGGACGCCGCCCTCGCCCCGCGCTGAGGCGACCGCCCAGGGAGCGGAACCTGTCGGCGGTCGGCCGCGAGCGCACCGGGCGGCGGTCAGCGCGCCCGGACGGCCACCTCAGGCGAGGAGCTCTCCAGCGGCACGGCGTTGGCCGGGACCAGGCCGAGCTGCACGGCCGGGCGCGGCAGCGCGGCGTCGAGCATCCAGTCGGCGCCCACCCGGATCCGGTTGCCCGGCATCGCCAACAGGTGGTAGCCGCGGGTGACCGCCTTGGCGGGCAGCCCGGACAGCGACACCTTCAACGGGTTCGCCGCCGCGTCCTTGCCGCCCAGGTCGACCACCCAGCCCAGGTCGTGGTGCTTGTACGGCCTGCGTCGCCCCTGCCCGTAGGAGGCGGCGATGTTGTGCGCGGCCAGCTTGCCCTGCCGCTGCGCGTGCTGCGCCGTCATGGTGCAGATCTGCCCCGGGCGGGCCAGGTCCGGCACGGCGGCCGCGTCGCCGCAGGCGTACACCTCGGGGAAGCCGGGGACGCTGAGGTACTCGTCGACGACCAGGCGGCCCCGCTCGGTGCGCAGTCCCAGCTCGGCGACGAACGGGTCGGGACGCACGCCGACGCACCAGACCAGGGTGCAGGTGGGCACGTAGTCGCCGTCGGTGAGCGTCACCCCGTCGGCGGTCGCGACGGCCACCGAGGTGCCCATCCGCACGTCCACGCCCCGACGGCGCAGCACGCGGTCGGCGGTCTCCGACATCCGCTGGTCCAGCTCCGGCAGCACCCGGGGCGCGACGTCGAGCAGCATCCACTTCGGGCGGATCTTGAGTCGGGGGCGCTGGGAGACCAGCTCGTCGGTGAAGAGCTGGCCGTGCGCGGCCACCTCGGTCCCGGTGTAGCCGGCGCCGACGACCACGAACGTGGCGCGCGCCTGCTGCTCGGCCGGGTCGTCGGTCTGCTCGGCCAGCTCGATCTGCCGGATCACGTGGTCGTGCAGGTAGAGGGCCTCGGGCAGGCCACGGAAGCCGTGGGCGTACTCGGTCACACCGGGGATCGGCAGCAGCTTGTTGACGCTGCCGACGGCCAGCACCAGCCGGTCGTACGCGATCCGGTTGCGGTCCCCCTCCGGCTGGGTGAAGCCGACCCAGCGGTTCTGGAGGTCCACGTGGTCGGCCTCGCCGATGAGCACCCGCACCCCGTCGAGCGTCCCGGTCAGCGGCACGGAGATCCGTCGGGGCTCGACAACGCCGGCGGCCACCTCGGGCAGCAGCGGCAGGTAGAGGAAGTAGTCGGTGGAGTTCAGCACCACGATCTCGGCCCGGCCCCGGGCCAGCCGGCTCAACGTCTTCGCCGCGTGGTAACCGGCGAACCCGGCCCCCACGATCACCACACGAGGTTTCGTCATTGCCGCCCCGTTCCCACCCCGGGGCGGGGCAAACGTGGCGGGTCGGACGATTCAGCACTCCGCCAGCCGGACGTGCCCGGTCTGCCCGACCGCCTCCACCTCCCAGCAGCGTCCGAACGCCCGCACCCGCTCGGCGGCGATCCGCCCGATCTCGTGCGGGATGTCGGGGTCGAGGACCAGCCGGCCATCCACCGGGTTCAGGTTGAGCATCGCCCGGACGAAGGCCAGCGGCGCGCCGGCCGCCCACGCCTGCGGGCTGCACGCGGTCGGGTACGGGATCGCGAAGAGCAGCCGCTCCCGGGGGAACCCGCTCATCGCCTCCGGCAGCCGGTGACCGAACTGCTCGGCCGCCTCGAGCAGGGCAAGGCTCACCCGGTTCGCCTCCGCCCGGTAGCCGTAGCGGGCCATGCCGAGCGCCGCCAGCGAGTTGTCGTGCGGCCAGACGGTGCCCAGGTGGTAGCCGAGGGCGTTGTAGAGCCGATCGTCCCAGGAGAGCGTGCGGATCCCCCAACCGGAGAACATGTCCTCGCCCATCAGCTGCCGCACCACCGCGCCGGCCCGCTCCGGCGGCACGATCCCGCTCCACAGCAGGTGCCCCATGTTGGAGGTCTTCGAGTCGATCGGGTTCTTGTCGCCGTCCAGCCCGACCGCGTAGAAACCGCCCCGGTCGTCGATCCAGAAGTCGCGGTTGAAGCGCTCGTACAGCGCCTCGGCGTCGGCGCGCAGCCGGCGGGCCAGGTCGGGGTCGGCGAGCGGCCCGTCGGCCAGCTCGGCCAGGCGCAGCTTCGCGTCGTAGGTGTAGCCCTGCAGGTCGCTGGTGGCGATCGGCAGCACCGGGATGCGTCCGTCGGCGAAGCAGACGCCGTCCGGGGAGTCGCGCCAGCACTGGTTGCCCAGCCCTTCCGGGGAGCGCGTCGCGTACTCGACGTAGCCGTCGTCGTCGCGGTCGCCGTACCGGTCGATCCAGTGCAGCGCGGCGAGCGCGTTGTCACGCAGGAAGCGCACGGTCTCGTCGTCGCCGGTCCACCGCCAGTACTCCGACAGCAGGACCAGCCAGAGCTGGGTGGCGTCGGCAGAGCCGTAGTACGGCCCGTACGGCTTCACTCCCGTCCTGGTCAGCTCGCCGCTGCGCACCTCGTGCAGGATCTTGCCGGGCTCCTCGTCGGTGAAGTCGTCGCACGTGTCGCCCTGCAACCGGGCCAGCGCGAGCAGCGCGCCCTTCGCCAGGGCCGGGCCCGCGACCAGCGTCTGGTACGCGGTGATGAGGGTGTCGCGGCCGAAGACGGAGAGGAACCAGGGCAGGCCGGCGCCGGGGAGCATGATGCGCTGCCCCTTGACCTCCAGGTCGAGGCGCAGCGCCGCCAGGTCGTCGCGGGTCTGCGCAAGCGTCCGCGCCAGCGCCTGGTTGTCGCTGCGCAGCACCGCCCGCCCGAGGGCCCAGCGGCGCACCGGGTCGTCGGCGCGGCGGTGGAACACGTCGGCGATGTCGCCCCGGACCGGCTCCACCACCCCCATTCCCGGTGGCAGCGGCACGTGCAGGTCGACGTACCACTCCTCCCGTCTGTGCAGGGTGATGTCCCAGACGAGGTCGTCGCCCTCGACGCGGTCCGCCGGCCGGGAGCAGCAGACCCGGGTCTCGGCGGCGAAATCTCCCCGGGCGTACGTGAAGCACAGTTCCGAGCCGTCCTGCGCGTGGCTGCGGGTGATCTCCGCGGAGCGGTCCCGAACCCCCGACTTGACCTCGAACAGGTCGGCGAAGTCGACGCCCACGGCCAGCCGCAGCTCCAACCGGACCGGTTCCGGCCGGAAGGACACCATCTCCACCCGCTCGTGGAAGCCGTCGCCGACGTACCGCAGCCGCCGCATGCCCAGGCTGTCCGGTGGCAGGCCGGACTGGGCCGGGTTGGTCAGCACGTACTGGGCCGAGTAGTGGTCGACGGTCTCGGCGCGCAGCACCAGCAGCTGCTCGCCGTTGACGGTGAGCACCCAGCCGCTGAGCAGCCGGGTGTCCAGGTGCACCAAACCGCCGATGCTGCCCGGCGGCACGTCCCCGCAGGGGTCGGAGTACATGAAGGTCGGGCCGCTGAGCACCGCGATGGAGTCCGGGCCCAGCTCGGGCGGCATGGCCCGCTGGTCGCCGCTCTGCCCGGCGGCGGCCCGCAGGCCGGGTGTGGGGTCGGCGGGGGTCGGACGAACGACAGCCATGCCTCCACCGTAGGAAGACCGCCACTGTCCGTCATCACCCGCTCCGGATGAACCGGCGCGGAACCGTTCACGGGGGGACGCCGTGCGGAACCACGGCCCTCGGCCGACGGGCCCCAGGCCGGGTGCCGACAGCGGCGGACTTACGACACGCGACTGTGCGGTTGCCGACAGTGACGGCCCCGGTCTCGGCGCACGCTGCTTGCCGACCCGACCGTCGTCATCAGGAGGAAAGATGCGACTCCGTTCGCTCGCCGCCGCCGCGCTGGCCGCCGTGCTGGCCGCCGGCGCACTCGCGCCGGCCGGCCCGGCCGTGGCGGCCACCGCCGACCTGTGGGGCTTCGCCTACGTCAAGGACCCGACCGTGCCGGCCTGGACGGTGCTCGACACCACCCGGCAGTGGGGCAGTTGGAAGACCGCCTTCCCCGCCGCCTGGGCGCAGGGGGGCAAGCTCGCCCCGGGCCGGTTCCAGGTGCGCTTCCCGCAGATCGGCGCCGGCGCCCGGGGGGTGCCGCACGTGACCCCGGTCAACCGCACCGGCCACTACTGCGAGGTCGTCCGCTGGTTCTCCTCCGGCCCCGACCAGATCGTCGACGTGCAGTGCCACAAGCCGGGCGGGGACCGCGACGACACCCCGTTCACCGTCCTGTGGACCACCAGCAGCGGCGTGCTGCCGCCGGGCACCGCCCACGCGTACGTCCAACAGGCCGGCGGCGCGCTCGTCCAGTCGTACAACTCGACGGGGGCGGCGAACGGCATCGGACCACTGGGCGTCGGCCAGTGGGCGGTGAAGCTGCCGGGCGTCGGGCTCGCCGGCGCGCTGGCCGGCGACGTGCAGGTCACCGCGGTCCAGCCGAACGCGGCACCGCGCCGCTGCAAGATCGGCAGCTGGTCCTTCTCAGGCGTCGACGTGGCCGCGAACGTGTCCTGCTTCGACCAGGCGGGCGCGCCGGCGGCCACCGACTTCGCCCTGTCCTACCACCGTCGGCGGCCGGTGATCGGCTCGCTCGCCCCGCCGTCGCGCTTCGGCTACCTGGGCACCGCGGTGGGCGGGCCGACCAACGACAACTCGGTGCTCGGCGTCGGCGCCAACACCGTCGCGGCGATCGCCCCGGCCGGCCGCTACCTGGCGAAGTTCCCGCAGCTCGGAGTCGCGGAGACGCACGTCCAGGTGGTGGCGCAGGGGGTCGGTTCGAACTACTGCCACCTGACCCAGCCCTGGTCGACCGCGCTCGACGTCGAGGTGGACGTGATCTGCTTCGACAACGCCGGGGTGGTCACCCCGCACCGGTTCCTGGCGACCTTCACCTCCCGCGTCTGACGCGACACGGCCGTCTGCCGCGCCCGACGCGACCACGGCCGCCTCCCGCGCCCGAAGCGACCGCAGCCGATTCGGCCGCGCCGGATCACCCGGGGCGGGTGGGTTCACCTCACCCGCCCCGGCGGCACGGTGGTGCTCCACCGCCACCGAGCGACGGGAGGACAGCGCCATGAGCACACCGATGTCGAACGACCGGCGGCAGCCGATCTACCTGCGGCAGAGCGGTCGCCCGCAGCTCACGGCCCGGCAGCGCCGGCGCGTCGAGCACAAGCAGGGGCGGTTCGTGCGCCTCGACGGCCAGCGGCCCGAGGCACGCCGGCCCGGGCGCTGACCCGGGTGGCCGGTGGCGGTCGTGACGTGCCGCCACCGGCCTATTCGCCGGCGGGACACGGGGCGGTGATCGCCCACCGTTCGTGATCGCGCCACGCCCCGTCGATGAACAGGTAGTCCGGCGAGTAACCCTCCAGCCGGAAACCGAGCTTGCGGGCCACCCGGCGGGACGGCTCGTTGCCCGGCTGGATGTTCGCCTCCAGTCGGTGCAGGCCGAGCGTGTCGAAGGCGTGCCGGACCACCAGGCCGATGCCGGCGGAGGCGTGTCCGGTTCCGCTGTGGGGCAGGAAGGCGGCGTAGCCGAGGTAGCCGCCGCGCAACGCGCCCATGAGGATCCCGCTGATGTTCACGTAGCCGGCGATCGCCCCGCTGTCCCGGTCGCAGATCAGGTACCCGGCGTGGTCCCGACGGCGGATCTTGCGCAGGTACGCGGCGTACCGCGCCGGGTCGTCGGGGGCGGCGAGCCAGGGATGGTGCAGGTCACGGCTGCGCCGGGCCGCCGCGACGAACTCGGCCTCGTCGGCCGGCCGGGGCCGACGGATGGCAGCCGGACCCGATGTACGCAGATACCTCACGGCAGACCACTGTCGCCGTGCGCGCCGCCCTTGTCCAGCGGGTCGCGGGCGCCCCGGCCCTCACGGACCGGCCTGCTGGTCCACCCCGTCGTCGACCCGCTCCAGCGTGTAGTGGATGGTCTGGGCGACGATCCAGCCCTCTTCGATGAGGAACGAGTCCGCCCCGTCGCAGACCCGTACGCCCTCGATCCGCGCCGTCCACTCCAGGAACGCCACCCGGCCCTCGACCATCCGGTTCGTGTACACGTAGCGGGCGCCGGGCAGCTCCTCCTCCAGCAGGCGCGCCAGCTCCCCGACACCCGCGTGCCCCCGGAACACGCCGCGCCGTTCCAGGACCACGCACGACGGCGACACGTTGCGCGCCAGGTCCTCGGCGAAGCGGTGCTCGGCGGCCAGCCGCAGGTGGTCGTCGAACACCTCCGACGCCGACCGCGCCCGCAGGTCCTCGCCCACCGCCGGACCCCCGTCCGATCCGGCCGCCGCTGCCGCGCCGCCCTCCCCCGCCCTCACAGCGGACCCGGGTACGGCTGCTCCGGCGGCATCGGCACCCGCAGGAAGGTGGCCCCGCGCAGGTCCAGCCAGGCGTGCCCGGGCGAGCGGACCAGCCGCAGCATCACCTCGGCGCAGTTCGGGCAGCGGCCGACGAGGCCGGGGGCGTGCGGGTAGACCCGCAGGCCGGCCAGCGGGCCCAGCATGCGGCAGTGCTCGCACCGCCCGGCGGCGGTGCTCAGGTCGACGGCGAACAGCTCCCGCAGCGGGCCGTCGAGCATGTTGCCGTCCAGGTACGACGTGTCGGTCATCGGGCGTTCCTCCTCGACGCTCAGCCGGTGGGGCCGAACCGTTCGGTCTTGACCCGCCGGCTCTGGTGGCCGAGCCCGACGAGCAGGTCCGCCACCGTCTCCACGAAACCGGTCGGCCCGCAGACGTAGCAGAGCGGCTCCAGCTCGGGCGGCCAGCCGTGGCTGTTCACGTCGGCCAGCCCGATCCGGTGCGGCTCGCCCCGCCAGTCCTGCGGCGCCTCGCGGGTGTACACGTACGCGACGTCCAGGCCCAGGTCGTCCCGGACCCGGCGGCGCAGCTCGTCGGCGTAGAACACGTCGGCCGGGGTGCGCACCGAGTAGAGCAGCCGGAACGGCACCCGGCTGCCGGCGGCGCGGCGGGCGCGCACCATCGCCATCAGCGGCACGACGCCCGATCCGCCGGCCACCAGCAGCACCGGGGCGGTCTCCTCCGGGCGCCAGACGAACCAGCCACCGACCGGGCCGCGCACCTCCACCGGGTCGCCCTCGGCGTAGACGTCGATCAGGTACGGCGACACCTCGCCGTCGGGCACCCGCTGCACGGTCAGCGTGATCCGGTCGGCCTCGGCCGGACCGGCCAGCGAGTACGACCGCGCCGCCTGGTAGCCGTCGGGGGCGGTCAGCCGCACGTCGACGTGCTGCCCGGGCAGGTGCCCCGGCCAGCCGGGCGCCTCCAGCACCAGTGTGTGCGCGGTGGGCGTCTCGACCCGGCGCTCGCACAGCCGGGCCACCCGCCAGCGCAGCGGGGCGGTCAATCGCCCTGGTACCGCTGCTCACGCCACGGGTCCCCGTAGTCGTGGTAGCCGGCGGTCTCCCAGAATCCGGGCTGGTCCTCCGTGGTGAGCCGGATGCCGCGCACCCACTTGGCGGACTTCCAGAAGTACAGGTGCGGCACGAGCAGCCGGGCCGGGCCGCCGTGCTCGGCCGGCAGCGGGCCGCCGTCGTAGCGGTGCGCGATCCAGGCCCGCCCGCCGCGCAGGTCGGCCAGCGGCAGGTTCGTGGTGTAGCCGCCGTACGAGTGGGCCTGCGCGTAGCGGGCGTCGGTGTCGACGCCCTCCAGCAGGGTGTCGAGGGAGACCCCCTGCCAGTCGGTGTCCCGCTTCGACCAGCGGGTGACGCAGTGGATGTCGACCGCCGGGGTCTCCTGCGGCAGCGCCATCAGCTCGTCCCAGCTCCAGCGGAACTCGGCGCCGGACTCGGTGGAGATGACGAACTCCCAGGTCTCCAGCGGCACCCTCGGCGTCGGGCCGGCGGAGAGCACCGGGAAGTCCTGCGTCAGGTACTGCCCCGGCGGCAGGGCCGGCTCCGCGGAGCGGGGCCGGCCCTGGAAGCCCGGTGACACGATTCCCACCCGTCAGTCGTACCACCCGGGGTGGGTGGCGAGGCGCGGTCGGCGGATCCGCACCGCGACGGGTGACGCCTCAGTTCCGTTCGACCACGATTTCCTTCTCGCCCCGGCCGGCCTTGCTGGTGGCCCGCAGGCTGGTGAGGGTGACGATCACCAGGACGCCGATGATGACGCCCAGGGAGGCGAGGGTCGGGATCTCCGGCACACCCTTCCAGATGCCGTGCGCCCAGTGCAGGCCGAGCTTGACGCCGATGAACGCCAGGATGATCGCCAGGCCGTAGCTGAGGTGCACCAGCCGGCTGAGCGCGGCGTGCAGCACGAAGTAGAGCGCCCGCAGCCCCAGCAGGGCGAACGCGTTGGTCGCGAAGACCAGGTACGGGTCCTCGGTGATGCCGTAGACGGCGGGCACCGAGTCGACGGCGAAGACGATGTCCGTGGCGAGCAGCGCCGTCACCACGAGGGCGAACGGGGTGAGCGTACGCCGGCCGGAGAGGCGCACGACCATCTTCGGGCCGTGGTAGTCCTCGGTGACCGGCATGAACTTGCGCAGCAGCCGCACCGAACGCATCTTGCTGATGTCGACTTCCTGCTCGTGCCCGGTGACGGCGTCGCGCAGCAGCTTCGCCGCCGTGAGCAGCAGGATGATCGCGAAGAGCAGGAAGGCGAAGTCCAGGGTCTGCAGGGCCGCCGCGCCGATGGCGATGAACACCGCGCGCAGCAGGAGCGCGCCGGTGATGCCGTAGAGCAGGGCCCGCTGGGCCAGCTCGGCCGGCACCGCGAACGCGGCCAGCAGCAGCATGAAGACGAACAGGTTGTCGACCGAGAGGGACTTCTCCACCAGGTAACCGGTGAGGTACTCCACGCCCTGGTTGGAGCCGAAGCGGGCCCAGATCCAGGCGCCGAAGGCCAGCGGCAGGGCGATGTAGAAGGCGGACCAGCCCAGCGCCTCCCGCATCGACACCTCGTGCGGCTTCCGGGTGACCAGGAAGTCCAGCACCAGCAGTGCGATCACGGCGGCGATGGTGACGCCCCACAGCGTGGGGGTGCCCACCGACTGGAGATCGGTGGCAGCAAGATATGGCAAATCGGACATGGAGCCTCCTCGAACACCCTGTCATGTTCGAGGTCTCCTTCACCCACTTTCGTGGGCAGCCACCCGAGGCGTGCTCCGGGCACGCCGTACTGACCGGGATGGCTCGTGGGAAGTACTCCCCTCGTCGCGACAAGGTTAGGGCAGCCCCGTGGGCTCGGCAAACGCGGCACGCCAGATCACGCGCGCAAGGCGTGATCTGGGGCATTGAGGGGCTTTCGTCCCAGCTCAGCGGGCGGTGACGGCGGCGAGCACGGCCGCCACGTCGAGGTCGGCCATGCACGCCGGGCCGGCCGCGTCGAGCGGGCAGCGCGCGTCCCACCAGCAGGGCTGTTCGGTGATGGCGGTGGGGCGCCGGTACCCGCAGCCGGGCAGGCCCTGCAGGTCGGTGCCGCCCATCCCGTACCGCCGGGCGTCGGTGGGGCCGAACAGCGCCACCGTCGCGGCGCCGGTCGCGGCGGCGAGACGCACCGGCCCGGTGTCCGGCCCGACCACCACCCCGCCGCGCCGACCCACGGCCGCGAGCTGCCCGGCGAGGGTGGGCAGGTCGGCTCGGGGCAGCGGCACCCCGACCGGCGCGACGGGGTCGACCGGGCCGACGGTGAGCACCGGGTGTCCGCGCCGGGTCAGGGCGCGGGCCAGCCCCCGCCAGCGCCGGTCCGGCCAGCGCTTGACCGCCATCCCGGCGTCGGTGACGAGCACCACCGGCGGCGCGAGGGGCTCCCCCACCAGCCGGGCCACGGCCCGCTCCCCCGCGCGCCGGGCCTCCTCGCCCAGGTGGACCCGGGGCCGGGCCTCCCGGTCGGCCGCGCCGAGCAGCCCTTCGGCGCAGAGGATCTCCAGGTAGCGGTCGCCGACCGGCTGCTCCGGCGGCGGAGCGCGCCACAGGTTCGTCACGGCCCGCCCGGCGTCGGCCTCGAGCAGGTCGGGGATGCCGTCGTAGCGGGTGGTGGCGACCGCCAGGTCCGGCCGGCAGGCCGCGAGGGCCTCGGCGACCGCCTCCCGCTCGGCACCCGGCCGGCCGTGCCGGGGGGTGCGCACCTCCGCGACCGCCGGGTCGGCGCGCACCAGGTCCGCCCCGGGCTCGTGGGTGAGCAGCCGCAGCCGCGCGCCGGGATTGCGGCGGGCCAGGCCGTGTACCGCCGGCAGCAGCATCAGCAGGTCGCCGATCCCGCCGAGCAGGTCGACGACCAGGATGTCCGCGTACCGGTCAGGCATCCGCGCGCCCCAGGGTCCGCGCGTAGAGGTCACGGTGCGCGGCGGCCACCCTCGGCCAGGAGTACGCGGCGGCGAAGGCCCGCCCGCGCTCGGCGAGCCGGCGGCGCAGCACCGGATCGGCGAGCAGCCTGCCGACGGTACGCGCGATCGCGGCACTGTCCCGGCGCGCGCCGATCACCGCCACCGCGCCGCTGCGGTGCGGCCCGTCGTCGCCTGCGTCTGACTGCGTCACCGCGGTCGGCACGCCGTGCGCGAGCGCGGCGAGCAGGGCGCCGCTCTTCGTGCTCACCCCCGTGGTGAACGGCAGCACCGCCACGTCGGCGGCGTGCAGCGCGGCGGAGACCCGGTCGGCGGGCAGGTGCCCGGTGAACGTCACCGCGTCGACCACCCCGCATCGGTGGGCCAGCCCGGTCAGCTCGGCGCGGAACGCGCGCGCCTCCCGCTCGGGCAGCGCCTGCGAGGTGAACCCGCCGACCACCAGCAGCCGCAGGTCCGGATGGTCGCGACGCAGCTCCGGCAGCGCCTCGATCAGGTACCGCAGTCCCTTCACCGGGTGCACGAAACCGAAGAAGGCCAGCAGCGGCGCGCCCTCCGGCAGGCCCAGCTCCGCCCGCAGGCGCAGCCCCGCGGTGGACGCGCCGACGCGGTCGACGACGTTCGGCGCGATCGGGATGTGCGTGGCCCGCCGGCCGGTACGCGCGTGGACCACGTCGCCGTGGCCGGGATTCGTGACGATCACGGCCGCGCTGGCCGGCACCAGCCGGCCGGACTCCCGGTCCCAGCAGCGGGCCCGCTCCAGCGCCGACCAGAGCCGGGTCGGCAGCCAGCCGGGGCAGGCCCACCAGCCGTACTCGTGCAGGGTGGTGACCAGCGGCGCCCGCCGGGGCAGCCGCCACGGCAGCAGTCCGGGCTGACCCGAGAACCGGTACGCCGACGGGGCGAACTGCACGTGCACCACGTCGGGGGCCAGCTCGCGGACCCGGCGGGCGGCCCGGGCGGTGGCGGCCCGCCAGCGTTCCCGGTCGGCGTCGGGGCGCACCGGCACCGGGGTCACCTCGACACCGACGCCGTCGAGCGCCTCGACCAGGTGCGTCACGTAGTCGCTGACGCCGTCGGCGTCGGGCCGACCGGGACCGTGCAGCATGGCCACCCTGATCCGGTCGTCGACCACGCCACCTCCCGCTTCTCGGCGGGCGGGTTCCCGGCCCCTTACGACGCAAACGCGCCTCGCCTATGGTGTGCCGATGACCGAGGACGTCCCGGCCGGCCCGCTGGCCGGCGTACGGGTGATCGAGCTGGCCGGCATCGGTCCCGGCCCGTTCGCCGCGATGATGCTGGCCGACCTGGGCGCGGACGTGGTCCGGGTGGACCGGGCCACGGACGTCGACCCGGACGCCTTCGGCACCCCGCACCCGGACCTGCTCAACCGGGGACGCCGCTCGATCGGGGTCGACCTGAAGTCCCCCGGCGGGCGGGAGGTGGTGCTGGCCCTGGTCGCCGACGCCGACGCGCTCATCGAGGGGTTCCGCCCGGGGGTCACCGAGCGCCTCGGGGTCGGCCCGGCGGACTGCCTCGCGGCGAATCCCCGGCTGGTCTACGGCCGGATGACCGGCTGGGGACAGGACGGCCCGGCGGCGCCGTACGCGGGGCACGACATCGACTACCTCGCGTTGACGGGCGCGCTGCACGGGATCGGCCGGGCCGGCGAGCGCCCGGTGCCGCCGTTGAACCTGCTCGGCGACTTCGGCGGCGGCGGGATGATGCTCGCCCTCGGCCTGGTCTCCGCCCTGTACGCGGTGCGCGGCGGCGCGCGGGGCCAGGTGGTCGACGCGGCCATCGTCGACGGCGTGGCGGTGCTCAGCACCCAGATCCACGCGCTGCGCCGGCTCGGCATGTGGCAGGACGCGCGCGGGGTGAACCTGCTCGACGGCGGCGCTCCCTTCTACGACACCTACGAGTGCGCCGACGGCCGGCATCTGGCGGTCGGCGCACTGGAGCCACGGTTCTACGACGAGCTCGTCCGGCGCACCGGCTTCCCGCTGGCCCCGGACGAGGCGCTGGACCGCACCGACCCGGCGAACTGGCCGGCGCTGCGCCGGTCGTGGGCGCGGGTGTTCCGCACCCGGACCAGGGACGAGTGGACGGCGCTGCTGGGCTCCTCGGACGCCTGCGTGGCGCCGGTGCTGGACTGGCGGGAGGCGCCGGAGCACCCGCACCTGGCCGCGCGGGGCACCTTCGTCCAGCGGGACGGGGTCACCCAGCCGGCACCGGCGCCCCGCTTCTCGGGCACTCCCACCGCGCTGCGCCGCCCCCCGCCCCAGCCGGGCGAGCACACCGACGAACTGCTGGCCGGGGCGGGCTTCGCCCCGGAGCGGGTCGCCGCCCTGCGCGCCGCCGGCGCCGTCGCCTGAGGCGGCGCACCACCGCGGCGGGCGGCACCGTGCGCCGGCAGCACCGGGTGGAAGTCCGGCCGGCGTCGCCGGGCGGGCGGCAGGGTCAGGGGCGACGCAGGGTGGCGCCCGGCGCCATCGCGGGCTCGACCATGTCCCGGAAGTCGCGCGGGAGCTGCATCACCACGTCGTCGAACTCGCCGCCGCTGATCGCCTCGCGCAGGGTGACGAAGACCGCCCGGGCGGCGTCGCGCGCCGCCGGCTCGGTCACCCCGGCCCGTACGGCGACGCGGGCGACGAACTCGGCCGCGCCGAACCGCTCCGCCGACTCGGTACCCGGCCTCGGCTTCAACACGAGCTGCAACGGCTTGGGCAGCTGGGCCGCCAGGTCCAGCACCTCCCCGCCGGTCAGCCGCTCGGCGAGGGTCTCCAGCGTCGCCCGGGTCAGCGTCACCGCCTGCTCCGAGGAGGTACGGGTGCGCTGGGCGACCTGGTCGACGAAGGTGTCGTAGTTCATCCGGGCTCCTTCAGGCTGCGTCGGGGCCTGCGCGTACCCGCCGGCGCGGCCGGGAAACGACGGGATTTCCGCGCGGCACGGCGCGTGACGGCCCGCCGGGCGGGTAACCGCCGCCGGTCGTGACCGGATCGATGCCCCGGAGGAGCCGACACCATGGCGAGTTACGCCGACGTGCTGCAGTACCTGTCGAGCCTGGACTACCCGGCCGAGAAGGACGACGTGGTACGCGAGGCCGAACGGGAGGGCGCCCCGCCGGACGTGCTGCGCGCGTTGCGGGCCCTGCCGCCGGTCGACTACGCCAACGGCAACGAGGTGGCCCGTTCCGCGGGCATCGAGGCGGCCCCGGAGGTGAGCTCCGCGCAGCGGGCGGCGCAGGCCCGGGACAAGCGGCACCAGCGCGTGTCGCAGCACCTGCGCGGCATCTGACCCTTGCTGTCGCGGGCCGACGACGCGCCCGGGCCGGGCACGTCCGAGCCGGGCACGTCCACGCCGGGCGCACCGGGCACGTCCGGGTCGGGCACGTCCAGGTCGAGCACGGTTGGGCCGGGCACGCCGGGCACGTCCACACTGGGCACGTTCGGGCCGGAGCATGGCGCCCGCGCCGAGCGGGCCCGTGCCGGTGACGGATGACGACGCGCGGGCCGGTCGGGCACACCCCGGCCGCGCTCCAGCTCACCGTGATGGGCGCGATCGGCCTGGTGGCCGGCGGGCTCACCGCGCTGGCCGTCACGCCGGCGCTGGCGCCGCTGGCCGGCTGGGACGCCGCGGCGTTGAGCTGGCTGGTGCTGGTCTGGCACCGGCTGTGGCCGATGGACGCGCGGGGGACGGCCCGACTGGCCGTGCACGAGGACCCGAACCGGGCGGCGCGTGACGCGCTGCTGCTCGCCGCCTGCCTGGCCAGCCTGCTGGCCGTCGGCGTCGTGGTGACCAGCGCGCACGGGGCGCCCGCCACGCCCGCCCGCGACGTCTACGGCGGGCTGGCCGTGCTGAGCGTACTGCTGTCCTGGCTGGTGGTGCACACGGTGTTCGCCGCCCGGTACGCGCGGATCTACTACACGGGGCCCGACGGTGGGATCGACTTCAACCAGTCGGAGCCGCCCCGCTACTCGGACTTCGCCTACCTGGCGTTCACCGTCGGAATGACCTTCCAGGTCTCCGACACAGCTCTGACCAGCAACGAGATGCGCCGGACGGTCCTGCGGCACTCGATGGTGTCGTACCTGTTCGGGGCGTTCATCATCGCGGTCACGGTGAACCTGCTGGCCGGCCTGGCGAGATGAGCCGGCATCCGCGTGGAGTGGGCCGACGCCCGGCGGAGGGCGGGAGTTGCCGGACAGGCGGGCGCCCCCGTCGCGAACCGCGACCGGGGCGCCACACAGAACCTGTCCGGTGGCCGGTCGGGCCCGAACCGGGCCGCGACCACCAGGCGGTCGATGCACGCCCGAACCGGGCGGGCATCAGTGCCGCGACCATCATACGATGAAACATCACCCGTTCGGACGATTACGAAGGAAGTGTGGGCCAGCCCACCACCGCGTCAGGCGGCCAATTCCGCGTACCGCTTCTCCAGGTCCACCCGGGCCAACGCCCCGACCAGCCAGGCCAGGCGCTCGGACTCCCCGCTGCCGGCCAGGCCCGCCAGGTCGTCGGCGGAGCGGCCCAGTCCCAGCCGGCGGGCCGCGACGAGCGCCCTCCGGTCGGCCACCGGCGCCACCTCACGCCACAGCGCCTGGGCCTCGCGCAGGAACAGGTCGACCACCGTGGCGTCCACCCCGGGCAGTTCGGTGAGCAGTTCCCGCTCCCGGGCCGGGTCGTGGTGGGCCACCGCGCGCAGGCGGCGCAGGTCGCCCCGGTAGCGCTCCACCACGGCGCGCGCCAGATCGCCGAGCGTGTCAGCGAGCGCGTCGACGTCACCGCGCTGGCCGCTGTCGCGAAGCACGCGTACCCGGTCGCCGTGCAGGGACCGGGCCAGTCGGGCGGCGCTGTCCCAGCCCGCGGCGGGCAGGGCGTGCGCGCTGTCCACGGCCCGCCGGAAGTCACCCCGGCGGGCCAGCAGCACGGCGAGACAGAGCACCTGGAACAGGCTCGACGGGTTGTTGACGACCCGGAAGCCGTACTGCTCGGCGAAGCCGCGCCCAGTGCCGGCAAGCCGGCGTACCAGGCGTTTCCTGTCCTCGACACGGGTAGTGGATGTGGTCGGCATGCCGGCGACTACCCGCGCCGCGCCCGGCCACGCCTGCCTGCCTCAGCCGTGCAGCCCGCCGCTGCGGTCGCGCGCCTTGAGGCGGGTGGTCGGCAGCGCCGGGGCGGGCAACGGCGGGGCGGGATCGTCGGCGACGACGCCGAAACGACGCCCGGCCATCCAGTCCTCCCGCGCGGCGGCCACCTCCTCGTGCGAGCGGCCGACGAAGTTCCACCACATCACCAGCGGCTCCTCGAACGGGGCCCCGCCGAGCAGCAGCAGCCGGCTCCCCGGCGCGCCCGTCAGGGTGAGCCGTTCCCGGCCGGTGCCCAGGTAGAGCAGCGCCCCCGGGGTCAACGGCACCCCGTCGACCTCGGCGGTGCCGGACATGGCCAGCAGCCCGTACTCGAAGTCGGGCCGCAGCGGCAGCGTGGCCGGCGCGGATCCGTGCAGCTCCACCTGCGCGCCCAGCAGCGGGGTGTACGTCAGAGCCGGGGACCGCTCGCCCGCGAGCTCGCCGACCAGCAGGGCGACGTCCAGTTCACCGTCGCGCCAGCGCGGCAGGTCGGCGTGGTGGGCGAAGTCGGCGGCCCCGGCGCGGGCCGGGTCCGGCAGCGCCACCCAGAGCTGCACACCGTGCATCAGCGGCGGATGCCGCTCGGGCGACCGCTCCGAATGCGCGATGCCGTGCCCCGAGGTCATCACGTTGAGCTGGCCGGGGCGGATCGGTTGGACGTTGCCCAGGCTGTCGCGGTGCAGGATCTCCCCGTCGAGCAGCCAGGTCACGGTCTGCAGGCCGGTGTGCGGATGCGGCGGCACCTCCATGCCTGGCCGCTCGGCCACGTCGTCCGGGCCGAAGTGGTCCACGAAGCACCAGGCGCCGATCATCCGCCGCTGCCGCTGCGGTAGCAGCCGTCGAACGGTCGTGTAGCGCCCCAGCGGCACGTCGTGGCCCGGCAGCAGGACGCTGCCGGGATCGACGGTCGCCACGCCAGGTGGTCGGGTCTCCGCAGGCATCTTCTCGGTACGCTCCACCGCCCGACTGTACGCCCGGACAGGCCACGAACCCGTCGGCCTCCCCACCGCTCAGCCGGCTCCGACCTCCGGCTCGGTCGGGGCGCTTCCGGTTCGCGACGCCCGAAACTCCGGTGGGCGTCGCCCTGGCGAACTCGGGTGGGGCCCGGGGCTTCCGGTTGGCGTCGCCCGGCGAACTCCCCAGTGGGCGTCGCGTGGCGAACGCCGTGGTAGGCGATGTCCGGAACTCCGTGGGCGTCGCCTGGGCGAACTCCGGTGGGTGAGGCCCGGGGCTGGTGGGTGAGGCCCGAGGGCTCCGGTGGGCGCCGCCCGGCGGGCTCCGGCGGGTGAGGCCCGGGGGATCTGGGGACATGCGTCTGGCCGGCACCCCCGGTTGGGGGTGCCGCCCAGCGGCGATTCGGCTACTGCTGT
>NZ_JBEYEU010000040.1:0-37768 GCF_040634035.1 Micromonospora sp. NPDC007220
GCCGAACCGCGGTCGACGGTGTTGTCGTCAGCACGCAGGCTGCGGTCCGCGCCCGAATCGGGCACCTGCTTGACGAGTACGACGATGTTCATCGCGCTTCGACGACCCTCCTGTTGGTGTTGCGATCGCTCGCCCGGTCTGGGGCGCAGCCTCGCGCGTCCGTTGACGCCGGTCAACCGCGCGGTGCTGTGCAGTTGCCCACGGCGCAATGTTACCTGCCAGTAGCATCCGCCTCCGGCAACCTCAGGGTGACACAGCTCACGAACGGCCCTGCGGGCGGGTAATCTGACGAATCGGGAGGTGTCACGAAATGTCAGAAAAGGCCAGCGAAGGTCGTCCCGACGCCCCGCGGCACCGCTGCCGCCGAACGCGGCCCGAGGCGTACCGGTGCGCCTGCGGCCGGCTCCGCGACCGCTGCGTCCGGGCCACCGTCCGGGCGCTCTGGTCGCCGACCCGGCTCACGCCGGCTGATCGAGCGCGTCCCGGATCCGCTCGATGACCGCCGCCTCGGCCGGGGCCACCCCCCGGTGCGCGGCGGCCACCCGCTCGGCAGCGGACAGCACGACCTCGCGGTAGCCCGCCACGTCCCCGGGCGACTTCTCCCGCAGGATCCGCACGGAACTGCCCAGCGCCGGCAGCACCACCGCCTCGATCTCCAGCGCCGAGTCCCGGGGCAACTTCGGCAGCGGACCGCTGGTCAGCGCCTCCTTCACCACCCCGCTGCTGTCGGCCATCGCACCGGAGGCGGCGAAGCTCTCCCGGAACAGGGCGAGCATCCCCGGATCCGCGTTGGCCACCAGGAACACCGCCCCGAACGCGCCCGTCTTGAGGGTCAGCCGTTCCTCGGCCGTCAACCGCTGCTCCATGATCACGGAGTGTAGACGTACGGGGTGGTGGTCGTGACCGGGACGAGACCGAGCCGCTCCAGGATCGGCCGGCTGTCGTCGGACGCGTCCACCTGCAACAACGTCCGGCCGCGCTGGGCCGCCAGCCGGGCCCGATGGCCGACCAGCGCGCGGTAGATGCCCCGGCGGCGCCACGGCGCCAGCGTCGAACCGCCCCACAGCGTGGCGAACCCCGTCCCCGGCACGTACCGCACCCAACCCGCGCTCACCACCTCGTCGCCCGCCTCGGCCACCACCACGGTGATCGACTGCGGGTCGGCGGCGATCTCCTTCTCCAGGGCGATCGCCAGGTGACTGCGGTCGGAGTTCCAGACCGTCTCCTCCATCGCCACGATCCGGTCCAGGTCCGCCCGGGCGGTCACCTCGCGCAGGCGTACGCCCTCGGGGACGACCGGAAGCGCGGCGGCGAGCGGCGCGACCAGCCCGATCACCACGGTCTCCCGCTCCTCCGGCACGAATCCCGCCGCGCGCAGCCGGTCCGGCAGGTCCGCCGGCTCGTCGTGGCCGTGCAGCTTCCACTCGACCGACTCGCCGCGCGCCCGGAAGATCTCCACCTGCCGGGCGATCAGCGCGTCCAGCGCCGCGCCACTGAGCCCGCCGAGGTCGCGGTAGGTGAGGAAACCGCCGTGGTCGAGGCCGAGGATGCGGATCAGCGGGCCGTCCCGTTCCACCGCCACCCCGGCCGGCAACGGGTCGGGCACCAGCGCCCGCAACTGGTCGTCGTAGGTCTTCCGCAGCGTCGTCACGTCAAGATCCGTCACCGCACCAGGCTACGACCGGACGGAAACGGATAATAGCCACGTGTGGCAGGCGATCAGGCGATGGTTCGACCCGCGCGAACTGCGCGCGGTCGGCAGCACCCCCGACTACCGGTTCTCGCTGGCCAACGAGCGGACCTTCCTGGCCTGGCTGCGTACCGGGCTGGCGCTGGTCGCGGGTGGGCTGGCCGCCGCGCAGTTCCTGCCGCCGCTGCCGCTGGCGCACCTGCGCGAGGCGATCGCCGTCGCACTGCTGCTGCTGGGCGGCACGGTCGCCGTGCGGGCGGTCGACCACTGGGCGCGTACGGAGCGGGCCATCCGGCTCGGCGAGGAACTGCCCGCCTCGCGCTTCCCGGCGGTGCTCGCCCTCGCCGTCGGCCTCGGCGCGCTGCTGCTGGTCGCGGCCGTACTGGCCCGGGCGGTCGGCGGCCCGTGAGCCACCAGACGGAGCCGCCACGGCGGGACCGGCCAACGCGCGACCCCGGGCTGCAACCCGAGCGGACCCGGCTGGCCTGGCGGCGTACGGCGCTGGCGCTGACCGTGATCATGGTGCTGACCGTGCGGCTCGCGCTCACCGGCCCGGCCGCCGACGGGACGCTCGGCGCGCTGGTCGCCGGGGTCGCCGTGCTGGGCTGGGGCGCGGCGCTGGCGGTCTGCTGGCGGCGGGCCACCGGCACCGGTCCGTTCCCCGGCTACGGGCGGTCGCTGCCCCTCGTCGCCCTCGCCACGGCCGGCTTCGCGCTGCTCGGCACCCTCCTGGCGGCGAGCGGCCTGGGTTGACGGGGCCCGGTGCGCCATGATTGACGCATGGCCCGGTTCTACGTCCTCCTCTTCGTCGTGCAGATCGTCCTCGCCGTCTGCGCGCTGATCAGCTGCCTCTCCGCCGAGGAGGGCGAGATCAAAGCCCTGCCCCGGATCGCCTGGGTGCTGATCATCCTGTTCTTCCCGCTGCTCGGCTCCCTCGCCTGGTTCGCCGCCGGGCGCGAGCGCGTCCCCGGGCAGCTCGCCGGCGGAACGCCGAAGGGCCGGCTCCTACCGCCCCGGGAGCGGCCCCGCCCGGTCGCCCCCGACGACGACCCCGAGTTCCTCCGCTCGCTCGGCGAGCGTTCCCGGCGCGAGGACGGCGAGCTGTTCCGCCGCTGGGAGGAGGACCTGCGCCGCCGCGAGGACGAGATGCGCCGCCGCGACGGCGAGCCGCCGCGCGAGGAGGACCGGCCCGAGGGGTCCACGCCCGCGTCCTGAGCCCCGCCGTCGCCGGCCTCCCGGCGACGGCAGCGGGCCCGGCTCAGGCCAGGTTCGACGAGCGGGGGTACGCGTCGGCCGGGTCGGTGAGCACGTTGACCAGGTACGGCACGCCGGCGTCGAACGCCCGCCGCAGCGCCGGGCCGAGGTCGCCCGCCTTCGCCACCGTCTCGCCGGCCCCGCCGAGGGCACTCACGACGTGGTCGTAGCGCAGCTCCGGCTGGAGGTCGGCGGCGACGTCGTAGCCGTACATGGCGCGCATCGGGTGCTTCTCCAGCCCCCAGATGCCGTTGTTGCCGACCACGATCACCACCGGCAGCTTCTGCCGGGCGAGGGACTCCACGTCCATCAGCGAGAAGCCGGCCGCGCCGTCGCCCATGAGGACACAGATCTGCCGGTCGGGGTGGCTGACCCGGGCGCCCATCGCGTAGCCCATGCCGGTGCCCAGGCAGCCGTACGGGCCGGGGTCGAGCCACGTGCCGGGCTGCGCGGGCTCCAGGTAGCGGCCGGCGTACGAGACGAAGTCGCCGCCGTCGCCGATGGTGATGGCGTCGCGGGCCAGCACCTTGCGCAGCTCGCCGTAGACCCGGGCGGGCCGGATCGGGTCCGTCTCGGCGGACATCTCCTCGGCGTCGCGGGCCTTCGCGGCGTCCTCGGCGGTACGCAGCTCGGCGATCCAGTCGGCGTGGTCGGCCCGGTCGCCCGGGTGGTCGGCCAGGGCGGTGAGGATCAGCCGGAGGTCGCCGGCGGGGGCGGCGGCCGGCTGCACGTGCGCGGCCCGCTGGCTGGGCGCGTCGACGATGTGCACCACCTGGGCGTCGCCGAAGTCGCCGAAGCTGAGCCGGAAGTCGAGGGGGGTGCCGATCACCACGACCACGTCGGCGCCCCGCAGCGCCACGCGACGGGCCTTGGCGAAGGCGAGCGGGTGCTCCGGCGGCAGCGCGCCCCGACCCATCCCGTTGGTGAAGACCGGCACCTGGAGCGACTCGGCGGCGGCCCGCAGGGCGTCGACCGCGTCCCCGGCATAGACGTCGGAGCCGGCGATGATCACCGGGCGGCTCGCGGCGGCGACCAGGCCGGCCGCCTTCGCCACCTCGTCGGGGTCGGGCTCGACCGGCGCGATGCCCGGCAGCGCGGGCAGCTCGGCGTCGGAGACCGAGAAGACCGCCTCGAGGGGGAAGTCGAGGAAGACCGGGCCCCGGTGCGGGGTGAGCGCGGCGGTCAGCGCCGCGGTCACCGCGCGCGGGATGTCGTCAGGGCTGAACACCGTCTCGGCGTGCTTGGTGACGGGGGCGACCAGCGGCAGGTGGTCCATCTCCTGGAGGCTGCCCGAGCCCCAGCGGAACTGCGGGGCCCGGCCGCCCAGCACCAGCACCGGGGAGGCGTTGAAGTACGCGCTCGTCAGCCCCGAGATGCCGTTGGTGACGCCGGGGCCGGCGGTGAGCACGGCGAGGCCGGGTCGGCGCTGGAGCTTCGCCACCGCCTCGGCGGCGAAGACCGCCGACTGCTCGTGCCGTACGTCGTAGAGGGGGAAGCCGGTCTTGTGCGCGGCGTCGTAGAGCGGAAAGACGTGCCCGCCGGAGAGGGTGAACATCTCCCGCACCCCGTACGCACGCAGCGCCGCGAGTGCGAGCTCCCCGCCGTGACCTTCGATCCGCTCCGTCATCGCCGCTCTTCCCTTCGTCCGCATGGCCGGAGTCACACGCTACTCACCGGTAGGCGGAATGTGAACAGTTCTCGACTCGATGCCTGGGCCGGCGGGTCACCCCGCCGGCCCGGGGCCGGTCAACGACCGGTGAAGTCCGGCTTGCGCTTCGCCACGAACGCCGCCATGCCCTCTCGCCGGTCGTCGGTGGCGAACAGCGCCGCGAAGAGCTGGCTCTCCCAGGCCAGGCCGGAGTTCAGGTCCATGTCCAGACCGGCGTCGACGGCGAGCTTGGCGGCGCGCAGGGCCTGCACCGGGCCGGTGAGGTACGGGCGGACCAGCTCGACCGCGGTGTCGTAGACCTCGGCCGCCGGCGCGACCCGGTCGGCCAGGCCGATCCGCAGGGCCTCCTGGGCGTCGACCATCCGGCCGGACATGATCAGGTCCTTGGCACGGGCCGGGCCGACCAGGCGGGCCAGCCGCTGGGTGCCGCCCGCGCCGGGGATGATGCCGAGCTTGATCTCCGGCTGCCCGAGCTTGGCGTCCTCGGCCACCACCCGCCAGTCGCATGCCAACGCCAGCTCGCAGCCGCCGCCGAGGGCGTAGCCGGTGATCGCGGCGACGACCGGCTTGGGGATCCGGGAGATCGCGCCGAGCGCGCTGGACAGGCCGGCCGCCCGGTCCGCCATGTCCACGTAGGACATGTCGGCCATCTCCTTGATGTCCGCGCCGGCCGCGAAGACCTTCTCCCCGCCGTACACGATGACGGCACGGACGCCCGGGTCGGTGGTGGCCGCCGCGGCGGCGGCGCGCAACTCCTCCTGCACCTGGGTGTTGAGGGCGTTCATCGGCGGCCGCTCCAGCCGGATGGTGCCGATGCCGTCCTTGGTCTCCAACCGCACGAACTCGCCCACGCTGGCCCTCACTTCCTCGTCGAAGTCGCGTGCCAACCTTACGGCCCGGATCGTTGGGGTAAGTACTGTGGTCTCAGGCCCGCCACCGGGAGTACCGCCATGATCACGTACTACGACGACAGGTCCGTGCAGGTCACCTCGACCGCCGTCCGGGTGGACGGCCGGACCTTCCGGCTGGCCGACATCAGCATGGTCTGGCACCAACGCGGCAGCCGGTCCTGGCGGGTGCTCGTCGGACGCGGCGCGATCGGCGCGGCGCTCGCCGGCCCCCTGGTCGCCGCCGCCCTCGGCATCGCGCTGGCGCTCTGGCTGGACCGCTCCCTCACCGTCACCATCGCCATCGTCGGCACCTCGGTGCTGATCGGGCTCGCGGTCGGCCCGGTCGCCGACTTCCTCTTCGAGCACCTCGACCGCTCGTACGCCCGGGGCAGCCGGCAGCTGGAGATCTGGGCCCGCTGGCGCGGCCAGCCGGTGCGTCTGCTGTGCACCGGCGACGCGCTGCGCTTCGGCCAGATCTACCGGGCGGTGCAGCGGGCCGTCGAGGCGGGCCAGCCCGTGTCGCCCCGCCGCCGCTAGAACCTGATCGGCCCGTCCGGCAGCATGCCCAGGCCGCGCAGCAGTCCGAACAGGTCCTGCTCGCCCCAGAACTGCACGATCCGGCCACCGGCCAGCCGGTACATCTTGCAGGCGCTCTGCACCGCCGTCGCGTCGGTCGCGTCCCGCCGGTAGGTCTGTGCCAGCGACACCACCACGCGGTCGCCAGCCGCGAAGATCTCGACGATCTCCTGATCGAGCACCGTCAGCCCCGGGGAGGTGACGGCCCCCTCGACGTGCTGCCGCCCCCGGACCGGCGTGCCGGAACCGTAGATCAGCACGTCCTCGTCGACCACCGCGCGCAACTCCGCCAGGTCCTTCGTGACGAAGGTCCGCAGGTAGCGGCGGACCACCTCGACGTTGCGCTCCTGCTCCGTCATGACCGGTCACGGTACCGCCCCGGGCCGTCCTTGGCGGCCCGGGCCGCCAGGGACGTCCGGGCCGCCAGGGACGACGCGCTGGCGACGCGGGCCTTGAGGCCCCTCGTCGGGCAAGATGGCCTGCCGCCCGCGCTGTCGAGCTGCCCCGCCCGACGGGGCAGGCGCGCCAGTCGGCCCCCGGCTCGCACGCCCCGGGCGGTCCCATGAACGGGGCAGCTCGACAGCTGCCCGGCCGGGGCCGGCTCCGGGGACCAACTCCGGGGTCGCTCGGACACCCTTGCGGTGACGTTCCAACGCCTTGCGGTTGGCGCCGGTCCGGAGAACGGATCGAGGCGGATCCAGGCGCACCCGTCGCCCGGCAGCGGCGGATGCGCCTCGCGCGTCCTTTCGAGCTGATGACGTGAACGACTCAGCCGGTCCGGCATCGGGACGAGCGCCAGCGACCCAGAGGGCGATGTCATAGACGATTCAGCTCCATAGGGCCGACGCGACACCATCTCCGCCCGACATGACCCCGCCGGGCACCACCTCCGCCCGGCGCGACCCGCCCGACGCCACCTCCGCCGGAGCGGGCGGCGCGAGCGGCGCGACCCGCCCCGCAGTGGTTAGGCTTAGTGATGACCATCTATTACCGGGACGACGCGGTGCAGGTGACGTCGGAGTCGATCCGGGCCGGGGGCCACGCCGTGGCGATCGCCGACGTGACGTACGTCTGGCATGCGCAGGGGCCGAAGACGCTGGCGGTACGGGGGCGGGTGCTGGGGCGCGGCGTCCTGGTCCTGCTCCTCTCGCTGCCTCCCCTGGTCGCGGTGGTCTGCGTGCTCTCGCTGGCCTGGTCGGCGCAGGACCGGGGCGAGTGGCAGCTGGCGCTGATCATTCTTGCCGCGTGCGTGGTCGGCGCGCTGGCCCTCGCCCCCTTCCTGGAGATCCCGCTCGGCTGGCTCGACCGCTCCTATGAGCGGGGCAGCAAGGTGCACGAGCTCTGGGTCCAGCACCACGGCCGGGAGGTGCTGCTGCTGCGCACCCCGGACGCGCTGCGGTTCGGGCAGATCTACCGGGCGGTGCAGCGCGCGGTCGAGCAGTACACCGACTCCTGACCCCGCTCCCGCCGCCCTGTCCGGCGGTGCGGGCGCGGGCGACGCACACTTGGTGCCATGGTGATTCCCCTCCCCCGGCCCGCCGCGGTCGTCGGTCTGACCCGCTCCGCCCTCGACCAGGCCCTCGGCTCGGCGGCCTCGTTCGCCGCCGTGCCGGCCCGCGCGTTCGCCGTGCTGGACTCGGTGGAGGCCCTGCTGAAGCGGGTCGACGGCGTGGTGGACCGCATCGACGGTGTGGTGGACCGGATCGAGCAGACCCTCGACCGCACCGACCGGGTGCTCACCGACGCCGAGGGCGCGGTACGGGAGGTGGCCGTCATCAGCGCCGCCGCGACCACCGCGATCGAGACGGCCACCGAGGTGGCGGCCGCCGCGGCCGTCGTGGTCGGCGAGGCGGAGAAGGTGTCCCGTACGGCCGGCGCGGTGGTCGCCGAGGCCGACGCGGTGGCCGTACGGGCCGCCGGCACCGTGGGCACCGCAGCGGAGGCGGCGGCCACCGCCGCGGAGCTGCTGACGGCGTACGAGCCGGCGCTGCGCCGGGGCGCTCCGATGGCGAACCGCTTCGTCGAGCAGCTCAGCCACGAGGAGGTGAACGCCGCGATCCGGCTCGTCGACGAGCTGCCGAAGCTCAAGCAGCACCTGACCGCGGACATCCTGCCGATCCTGGCCACCCTGGACCGGGTCGGCCCGGACCTGCACGACCTGCTCGACGTCACCCGCGACCTGAAGCTCGCCGTCGCCGGCATCCCCGGGCTGGGCATGCTCCGCCGCCGGGGCGAGAAGCTCACCGACGACGCCGAGGCGTGACCGCCGCGCACCGTCGCGGATCGTCGCGCTGATCCTGTCGGACGGACTCCCCGGGTGGTGGGTCGACCGGATCAGGCGGGGACGTACAGCTCGTCGATCTCGGCCCGGGTGGGCAGCGCGACGGAGGCGCCGAGTCGGCGGGCGCAGGCCGCCCCGGCCGCCGCCGCCCAGCGCACCGCGTCGACCACGTCCCGGCCCTCGCCCCAGGCCACGGCGAGCGCGGCGGTGAAGGCGTCCCCGGCGGCCGTGGAGTCCACCACGTCGACCTTGACCGCCGGCACGTGCACGGCGGTGCCGTCCCGGTCCCCGTACCAGGCGCCCTCCGCGCCGAGGGTGAGCACCGCCCGGGGCGCCAGGTCGAGCAGGGCCGACGGCTCGTCCCGGCCGCGCCCGGTGAGCGCCTGTGCCTCGGTCTCGTTGACCACCAGCAGGTCGGTCGCCGCCAGCAGCTCCGGCGGCACCGGCACGGCCGGGGCGGCGTTGAGCACCACCCGGGTGCCGGCCGCCCGGGCGACGACGGCCGCCTCGGTCACCGTCGCGACCGGGATCTCCAGCTGCGCGAGCAGCACGTCCGCCCCGCGTACGGCGGTCAGCTCGGGCTCGGTCAGGCCGGTCATCGAGGCGTTGGCCCCCGGGCTGACCAGGATCGCGTTCTCGCCCTCGGCGTTGACCATCACCAGCGCCACGCCCGACGTGCCATACGTCGTGCGGAGCTGCCCGGTGTCGACCCCGGCGGCGGTGATCCGCGCCCGCAGGGTGACGCCGAACGAGTCGGAGCCGATCGCCCCGAGGAACGCGCAGGAGGCGCCGGCCCGGGCGGCGGCGACGGCCTGGTTGGCGCCCTTGCCGCCGGGCACCATGACGAAGTCGGTGCCGAGCAGGGTCTCCCCCGGCCGGGGCAGGGCGGAGGCGGTGCCCACCAGGTCCATGTTGGCGCTGCCCACCACGACGACCCGGGTCTGCCGCATCGCCACCTCCTCGCCGCCGGGTTGCGCTGCGGCGAAGTCTAGGACCCCGGCCGGTGGCTGTCGTCCGGGCCGGGGCGTCGGTCAGGCGGCGCGGGCGGTGAACCGGTCGCCGGAGCGCTCGACCACCAGCGGCAGCCCGAAGGTCTTGGAGAGGTTGTCCCCGGTCAGCGTGTCGTCGAGGAGCCCCTGCGCCACCACGCCGCCCTCGCGCAGCAGCAGCGCGTGGGTGAAGCCGGGCGGGATCTCCTCCACGTGGTGGGTCACCAGCACCAGCGCCGGGGCGTCCGGGTCGTACGCCAGCTCGGCCAGCCGGGCGACCAGGTCCTCGCGCCCGCCCAGGTCGAGCCCGGCGGCGGGCTCGTCGAGCAGCAGCAGCTCCGGGTCCGTCATCAGCGCGCGGGCGATCTGCACCCGCTTGCGCTCCCCCTCGGAGAGGGTGCCGTAGGCGCGTTCGGCGAGGCCGCCGATGCCGAGCTGACCCAGCAGGGCGCGGGCCCGGGCCTCGTCGCTGCTGTCGTAGCTCTCCCGCCAGCGACCGAGCACCGACCAGGCGGCCGTGACGACGACGTCGCTGACCCGCTCCTCGGCGGGCACCCGCTCGGCGAGGGCGGCGGTGGAGAGCCCGATGCGGGTCCGCAGCTCGTTGACGTCGGTGCGGCCGATCCGCTCGCCGAGCACGTGGGCGGTGCCGGTGGTCGGGTGCAGCCGCCCGGCGGCGAGGTTGAGCAGGGTCGTCTTTCCCGCGCCGTTCGGCCCGAGCACAACCCAGCGCTCGTCCAACTCGACCCGCCAGTCGACGTCGTGCAGCAGTGCCGTGCCAGCCCGGCGTACGCCGACGCCGTCGAGGCTGACCACCAGATCCTCGTCCCCAGTCACCCGACCATCCAACCACGCAACGCGGGGCGCCCCCCACGGGCGGCGCCCCGGCCATAGGGTGGGGCGCCGTGTCGTTGGTCACCACAAGCGGAGGACGGTCCATGCCCGGTCGGAGCAGGGAGCCGCGCGGATGAGCGCGGTCATCGAGATCGAGGGGCTGCGCAAGACCTTCCACAGCGTGCGGCAGGGCCGCCGGGTGGCGGTGGACGGCTTCGACCTGCTGGTGGAGGCCGGCCAGATCCACGGTTTCCTCGGCCCCAACGGGTCGGGCAAGACCACCACGCTGCGCGCCCTGCTCGGGCTGGTGCGGGCCGACGCGGGTCGGATGACGGTGCTGGGCGTCTCCTCGCCGGACGGGCTGCCCCTGGTGGCCGGGCGGGTCGGCGCGATCGTGGAGAGCCCGCAGTTCTTCGGCAACTTCACCGGCCACCGCACCCTGCGCCTGCTCGCCCGGGCCGGCGGCGTGCCGGTCGCCCGGGTCGACGAGGTGCTGGAGCAGGTGGGCCTGCGGGACCGGGGCGACGAACGGGTCAAGGGCTACTCGCTGGGCATGAAGCAGCGGCTGGCGGTGGCGTCCGCCCTGCTCAAGGACCCGGAGCTGCTGATCCTGGACGAGCCGGCGAACGGCCTGGACCCGGCCGGCATCCGGGAGATGCGGGACCTGATGCGCTCGCTGGCGGAGGCGGGCGTGACCGTACTGGTCTCCAGCCACATCCTGGCCGAGATCCAGCTGATCTGCGACCACGTGACGATCATCTCGCGGGGCCGGCGGGTGGCCGCCGGGCGCGTCGACGAGGTGCTGGCCGGCTTCGACCGGCACGAGCTGCTGGTGCGGGTGGACGATCCGCAGCGGGCCGTGGAGCTGCTGACGGCCGCCGGGCTAACGGCGACCGGGCACGACGACCACCTGGTGGTGGCCGACGTGGACGACGCCACCGAGGTCAGCCGCACCCTCGGCGAGGCGGGCCTCTGGGTGCGCGAGCTGACCCCGCTGCGGCCCGACCTGGAGAGCGCCTTCCTCGAACTGACCGGCCCGGCGACGCACCCGACGCTGCCCCGGCAGGTGGACGACTCGGTGCTGCCCGACGGCGGGCCCTCCGAACCGGTGATCGACCTCGACGAGCGGGGAGTGGACGCGTGAACCTGGTCCGTGCCGAGCTGGAGCGTCTCGGCGCCCGGCGCTTCGTGCAGCTCATGCTCGTCCTGCTGGTGCTCGCGTTCGGCGTCACGGCGGCGACCACCCTGGCGAGCTCCCACCGGCCCACCGCCCAGGAGGTCTTCGACGCCCAGCAGTCCGCCGCCGCGGCGCGCAGCGAGCTGGAGCGCACCCACCAGCTCTGCCTGGACCGGCAGCGCGGCGTCGTGCAGGCGGACGACGTGCAGGAGTACGTCCCCGACGACTGCAGCGAGGTCGACCCGGCTCTGGCGGAGCGGGCGCCCGTGGCGTCCGACTACCTCGCCGGGGTGTTCACCTTCGCCGAGGAGGCCAAGCCGCTGCTCTACTTCCTCATCGCCTTCCTCGCGCTCTTCGGCTTCCTGGTCGGCGCCTCCTACATCGGCGCCGACCTGAACTCCGGTGGCGTGGTCAACCTGCTGCTCTGGCGTCCCCGGCGGATGACCGTGCTCGGCACCAAGCTGGGCACGCTGCTCGGCGGGACGGCGCTGCTGTCCGTGCTGGCCTCGGCGGCGTACCTCGGGACGTTCTGGCTGATCGCGCAGGTCGCCGGGCGGCCGGGGCGGCTCGACGGGGAGTTCTGGGGCTCGCTGGGCGCGAACTGGGGGCGCGGCATGCTGCTGGTGCTGCTGCTCACCGTGGTCGGGTTCGCCGTCGCCACCCTGGGCCGGCACACCTCGGCGGCGCTCGGCGCGATCGCCGGCTACCTGGTGGTGTGGGAGCTGGGCGCCCGGCTGGTGATGGAGATCCTGGAGGTCGTCAAGGTGGACCGGTACATGCTCTCCAGCTACGCCGCCGCCCTGCTCAACGGCCGGGTCGAGTTCTGGGACTACCGGGCGTGCGACAACGGGGTCTCCAACTCCTGCAACGGCCTCTACGTGGTGACCTGGCAGCCGGCGCTGGTGTTGCTGCTCGGGCTGACCGGCGCGCTGGTCGCCGCCGCCTTTGTGGCGTTCCGCCGCCGCGACCTGATGTGACGCCCGGCCGCCGTCGACGGTGCGGGCGCGAGCGCGGCAGGACCTTGCAGCATCCCGGCCCGCGATGAAATATTCCTTCACATGACGCCGGGCCGCCGCCGACCTCGCCGCCCCTGGTCGGCGGGGTCCGGCGCGCGCTCCGCGCCGGCGGGCGGCCGGCCCCGGTCAGCCGACGGTCGAGCCGAAGACCTCGTCGCGGACGGCGTCCAGCGCGGTACGCAGCGCACCCCGCAGGATCGGCTCCTCGGTCAGCCCGGTCGGCACGACCCGGGGACGGACCAGCGTGATCGCCGCGACCTCGTGCTGCACGCGCTCGGCCAGCGCCGCCCCGCCGGCCTGGCCGACCTCGCCGGCGAGCACCACCAGCGGCGGGTCCAGCACCACGCAGGTGCTCGCCACGCCCAGCGCCAGCCGGCGGGCCACCTCGTCGAGCATGGGACCGCCCGCCGTGCCGTCGGCCACCGCCGCCCGTACCGCCACCGCGCCGCTGTCGTCCGGGTAGCCGTGCGCGCGGGCCAGGTCGCGGACCGCGTCCGCGCCGATCAGCTGCTGGAACGCCGGCTTCGCCCGGCGGGACACGTCACGCGGGATGGGCGCCCCGGGCACCGGCAGGTAGCCGATCTCGCCGGCGGCGCCGCTGCTGCCGTGGTGCAGCCGGCCGCCCAGCACGATCGCCAGGCCGACGCCGGCGCCGACCCAGACCAGCACGAAGTCCGTCAGTCCCTGGGCCGCGCCCGACTGCGCCTCGGCGACGGCGGCCAGGTTCACGTCGTTCTCGAAGACCACCTGGGTGTGCAGGTCGTCCCGGAGCGCGGCCAGCAGACCGGTGTGCCAACGGGGCAGGTTGAAGGCGAACGTGATGTCGCCCGTCCCCGGGTCGACGAGGCCCGGGGTGCCCAGCACGATCCGCCGTACGCTCGCCAGCTGCGCCCCGGCGCTGCTCGCGGCCTGGACGACCGCGTTGTGCACCACCCCGACGGGGTCGTCGGTGTCGCGGACCGACTGCTCGACGCGGCCGATCACCGCCCCGGTGATGTCCGCGCAGGCGGCCACCACCCGGTCGGCGCCCACGTCCACCCCGACCACGTGCGCGCTGCCGGGCCGCACGGCGTAGAGCTGGGCGTTGGGCCCCCGCCCGCCGGCCTGCTCGCCGACCCGCGTGACGAGGCCCCGCTCCTCCAGCCGCTCGACGAGCTGGGACGCGGTGACCTTGGACAACCCGGTCAGCTCGCCGAGCCGGGCCCGGGTCAGCGGCCCCCGCTCCAGCAGCAGCTCCAACGCCGCGCGGTCGTTCAGCGCCCGCAACAGGCGGGGGGTGCCGGGCAGCCGGGTCGCACTCATGCCACGTCCTCTAGTTTTGGTAAACCTTGCTAACTGTAAACCGACCTGCGAGCGGGTAGCCGACAGCGTATCGGCCGCCCGGGAGCGGGGTGGTCGGCCGACCCGGTACGTCACCGACCCCCGCCGGTACGACTTCCGTGCCGCGGGGACGAAAGGGGAAGATCACGTGGGGCTGGATCCAGGACTGCGCCGGCTCGCGCTCGGCACGCTGCTCGCCGCGTACCCGGGGCCGGTTCCCCCGGGCTGGGCGGTCGACCTGGTCGCCGAGGGGCTCGCGGGGCACACCCTGTTCGGCACCAACGTCCACGACCCGGGGCAGGTGGCGGCGAGCACCGCCGCCCTGCGGGCCGGCCGCCCGGACGTGCTGATCGCGATCGACGAGGAGGGCGGCGATGTCACCCGGCTGGCGCACGCCACCGGCAGCCCGTACCCGGGCAACGCGGCGCTCGGCGCGATCGACGAGGTGGCGCTGACCCGCCGCGTCTACGAGGCCATCGGCGCGGAGCTGGCCGCCCTCGGCGTCACCGTCAACCTCGCGCCGACCGTGGACGTGAACACCGCCGACGAGAACCCGGTGATCGGCACCCGCTCGTTCGGCGCCGACCCGGCCCGGGTCGCCGCGCACTCCGCCGCCGCCGTCACCGGCCTCCAGGCCGCCGGGGTCGCCGCCTGCGCCAAGCACTTCCCGGGCCACGGCGCGACGGTCGCCGACTCCCACCACGAGCTGCCCACCGTGGACGTGCCGCTCGACGTGCTGCGCCGGCGCGACCTGCCGCCGTTCGCCGCTGTCGTCGAGGCCGGCGCGCGGGCCGTCATGACCGCGCACATCCGGGTGCCGGCGCTGACCGGCGACGGCCCCGCCACGTTCAGCCGGGCGGTCCTGGTCGACCTGCTCCGCGGCGAGTACGGCTTCACCGGCACCGTCATCACCGACGCGCTGGAGATGAAGGGCGCCGCGGTGGCCGCCGGCGGGGTCGGCCCGGCCGCCGTCCGGGCCCTGGCCGCCGGTGCCGACCTGCTGTGCATCGGCGCCCAGGTCGACGCCGAGCTGGTCGAGCGGGTGGTCGCGGAGATCGTCGGCGCGCTCGGCGACGGCCGCCTGGACCGCTCGCGGGTGGAGGAGGCGGCCGGCCGCGCCGCCGCGCTCGCCGCCTGGACCCGGACCGCCGGCACGACGCCGGCCGCCCCCGACGGACTCGGGTACGCCGCGGCGCGGCGCGCCGTGCGGGTGGAGGGGGAGCTGACCGGCCTGGACCGCCCGCTGATCGTCCAGTTGCACGCCGCGTCGACCATCGCCGAGGGGCGGGTGCCGTGGGGCCTCGGCCCGCACCTGGACGGCACGGAGGAGCTGCGGGTGGTCGCCACCGAGACCGGGCCGGCCGCCCTGCGCCAGCTCGCCGGGGACCGGCCGATCGTGCTGGTCGGCCGCCATCTGCACCGGCTGCCGGGCGGCGCGGACCTGGTGACCGCGCTGGCCGCCGAGCACCCGGTGACCGTGGTCGAGATGGGCTGGCCCTCCCGGTGGCGTCCGGCCGGCGTACGGGCGTTCGTCACCACGTACGGCGCGAGCCACGCCTGCGGCCGCGCGGCCGCCGAGGTGCTCGGCCTGACCGGCTGACGCGGGCACCGGGGGTACGCGCCGGCAGGTGGCGGTCACTCACGGGCGGGCCCGGCCGCTTCGACCGGGCCCGGCCGGGGTATGCGACAGCATGACCGCCACCGACCCATGGCACCGGGCCCTGGCCGACCTCGTGTCCCGGTCCCACCGGCTGCCCCCGGACGAGCTCGCCGCCACGGTCGACGCCGCGCTCGGGCCGTTGGGCGTGACGGCGACCGTGTACCTGGTCGACGCCGAGCAGCACGGCCTGCGCCCGCTGCCCGGGACGAGGCGGGCGGCGCCGGAGGTGCTGCCGATCGACACCAGCCTCGCGGGGCGGGCCTTCACCCAGGTCGAGGTGCACGCGGGGCAGGGGCCACCGCCCCGGCTGTGGGTCCCGATCGTCAACGGCACCGACCGGCTGGGACTGCTGGAGGTGTTTCCGCCGGCCGACGCCGACCTCGCCGACGGGGCGCTACGGGACGGCTGCCGGCTCGTCTCCGGGCTCGTCGGCCACCTGGTCACCAGCAAGAGGGACTACGGGGACGCCCTGCACCGGGTGCGGCGCAGCCGGCCGATGGGGGTCTCCGCCGAGCTGCTCTGGAACCTGCTCCCGCCGCTGACCTTCGCCACCTCGGAGGCGGTGGTCAGCGCCCTGCTCGAGCCCTGCTACGAGGTCGGTGGGGACGCCTTCGACTACGCGGTGCACGGCGGAACCCTGACGCTGGCGATCCTCGACGGGGTCGGGCACGGCCTGCCGGCGGTGCTCACCACCTCGGTGGCGCTGGCGGCGCTGCGGGCGGCCCGGCGTACCGGCTCCGACCTGCCCGGCCTGGTCCGGGCGGTGGACGCCGCGATCGCCGGCCAGTGGGACGACGCGCGGTTCGTCACCGCCGTGCTCGCCGAGTTCGACACCGGCTCCGGAACGCTGCGGTACGTCAACGCGGGACACCCGCCGCCGGTGCTGCTGCGCCGGGGACGGGCCGTGCAGGGGCTGACCGGGGGCCGCCGGCTCCCGCTCGGCCTGCCCGACGGCCGCGTCGAGGTGGCGCGGACCCGGTTGGAGCCCGGTGACCGGCTGCTGCTGTACACGGACGGAGTCACCGAGGCGCGCGACGCGGCGGGCGAGATGTTCGGGCTCTCCCGCCTGGCGGATCTCGCCGAGCGGCACATCGGTTCCGGTCGCCCGGCGGCGGAGACGCTGCGCCGCCTCAGTCACGCGGTGACGGAACACCAGGGCGGGACGCACCAGGACGACGCGACCCTGCTACTGGTCGAGTGGTCCGCCGCCGCGGCGGCGAACTCGGAGCCCTGAGTCAGTCCAGCCCGCGCCATCCCCGCGCGACGGATTCGTCGGCGTCGGAGTCGACGAGCCCGAGCAGGGTGCCGACCCCGGTGATCCGAAGGACCCGCGCCACGCCCGGCTGCGGGCCGGTCACCCGCATCGTCACGTCGCGCTCGCGGCCCACGGAGACGCCGTGCACCAGGACGCGTACGCCGCTGGAGTCCAGGAACCGCAGGTCGGCCAGGTCGACGACGACCTCCCGGACGCCGGGTCGGCGCAGCGCCTCGGTGAGCGTCGCCTCGAACTCGCCAGCGGTGGCCATGTCGATCTCACCGGCCGGGCGTAGGACCACCTGGCCCGGCTCCGCGTTCCGCTCACCCCGGTCCATGGCCGCCTCACCGTCGAAGGTCGCGCCGGCACCGGCGCGACTCGACCTTACCGACCCCCGCCCGACCGGACCACGCCGACGGTCACGACGCCCCTCTTGAACGTGTTCAAGAAGTCGCCTACGCTGAGGCGACAACATTTGAACACGTTCAAGAGGGGCGTCGGCGATGGATACAAAGGTCTGGATGTACCTGGTCTACCTGGCGATCAGCATCGGGCTGACCGTCTGGGTGGCCCGGGCGCTGTCGCGCAACGGGCTGGTCTTCCTGGAGGAGGTCTTCGCCGACGAACGGCTGGCCAAGGCCGTCAACAGCCTGCTCGTCGTCGGCTTCTACCTGCTCAACCTCGGCTACGTCACGGTGGCCATGAAGCACCCCGACCCGGTCGGGTCCACCGCCCAGGCCATGGAGGAGCTGTCCCTCAAGATCGGCCTGGTGCTGCTGGTGCTCGGCGCGCTGCACTTCTTCAACGTCTTCGCGCTCGGCCGGTACCGCCGTGGTCGGCTGCGCCAGTTCGCCACCCATCCGCCGCTCGCCCCGGTCGGCCGACTGCCGATGCCGCCCGCGCCCCGCGGCCCGCACCCGGCTGGCCCGCACCCGGCTGGCCCGCACCCGGCCGCCCCGCACCCCGCCGGCCCGCACCCCGCCGCCCCGCACCCCGCCGGCCCGCACCCCGCCGGTGCTCACCCTGCCGGCCCGCACCCCGCCGGTGCTCACCCTGCCGGCCCGCACCCCGCTGGCGCCCAGCCCGCCGGCGCTCAGCCCGCCGGCCCGCGCCCTACCGGCCCGCACCCCGCCGGCCCGGGGGCGGAGACCGGGCCGGCCGGCAGCCCGCCCGTCCGATGACCGTCAGGCCCCTCGGGTCGGGCGGACTCCCGGACGCCACCGCGCACGGGGGCGGTGGCGTCCGGGGGTTCACCGTCCTCTACGACGCGCACTGCCCACTCTGCCGGTCCGCCCGGCGCTGGCTGGCGTCCCGCGCCCAGCTCGTACCCCTGGAGTTCGTGCCCGCCGGCTCGGCCGAGGCCCGGCGGCGCTTCCCCGGCCTGGACCACGACGCCACGCTGCGCGACCTGACCGTGGTCGCGGACACCGGCGAGGTGTACGCCGGGGACGGCGCCTGGTTCGCCTGCCTCTGGGCCCTGGCCGACCACCGGGGCGCCGCCGAGCGGCTGGCCCGACCGCACCTGCTCCCCCTGGCCCGGCGGGTGGTCGCCGCCGCCGCCTCGGTCCGCGAACGCGTTCGCGACCCGTGGGCGGAGCCGGGCGACGACCTGGCGGGATACGGTGACCCCGATGACCGAGCAGACTGCGCCGACGACCGCTGCGGGTGAGCCGGCGACCGCGCGCGGCGAGCAGACCCGGCAGCTCATCCTGGACACCGCGATGCGGCTGTTCCGCGAGCGCGGGTACGCCCGGACCACCATGCGCGCCATCGCCCAGGAGGCCGGGGTGGCGGTGGGCAACGCCTACTACTACTTCGGCTCCAAGGAACACCTGATCCAGGAGTTCTACGCCCGTTCCCAGGTGGAGCACCGGGCGGCGGCCGGGCCGGTGCTCGCCCGGGAACCCGACCTCGCCGCCCGGCTGGCGGGGGTGATGCACGCCGGGATCGACGTGCTCACCCCGTCGCACTCCTTCGCCGCCAGCTTCTTCAAGACGGCGGCGGAGCCGACCTCCCCGCTGAGCCCCTTCTCGGCGGAGTCATCCGGCCCGCGCGAGGCGGCGATCGGTCTCTTCGCCGAGGCGCTGGAGGGCTCCACCGCCCGGGTCGACCCGGAGTTGCGCCCGCACCTGCCGGAGCTGCTCTGGTTGGGGTACATGGGGGTGGTGCTCTACTGGGTCTACGACCGCTCGCCCGGCCAGACCCGCACCCGGCAGCTCATCGACGGTGCGGTGCCGTTGGTCGACCGGCTGGTGGGGCTGTCCCGGTTGCGCGTGCTGCGCCCGGTGACCCGGCAGGTGCTCGACCTCATTCGTACGCTGCGTCACTGACCCTTACGACGCCATCCCCCGAGTAGCCGCAGGTCAAGTCCGTTATTCGACACCCGGATCGCACCTACGGCATCTTGCCTTCACCCCCACAGTTACGTAGCGTGATCGGTGCGCACGTCACCTGCGGGACCCTGGGGGAGACTGCGGACCGTGGATCCGGCCCGGGATCCACGGTCCGCGCCCCGCCGTGAGGGGGCACGCGGTCAGAGTGGGTCCGGGCGCGCTCGGGGCGGGTAGACGACGAACGAGCGCCAGCCCCGGTCGGGGAAGCCGGCGGCGGTCGCCACCCGGGCGGAGGCGGTGTTGGCGGGGTCGTGCAGGTACGTCGGGACGGCCCCCTCGTCGAGCACCCGGCGCGCCGCCTGGGCGACCAGCCGCCGGGCCAGCCCCCGCCCCCGGGCCGCCGGCACGGTGCCGACGGCGAGTTCGTGGCCGTACGCGTCGTGCCGCTTGATCCCGACCCCGGCCAGATAGCGCCCCCGGGCGTCGCGCACCACCAGCACCGGCCGGTCGAACAGGCGCAGCCAGGACGGCAGCCCGGCGGCGCCCGGAGGTGTCCACTCCCCCACGTCCGGCAGCGGGGCCGGCGCCACGCTCCACCGGAACACGTCGTCGTGCACCGCCCAGCCGGGTCGTCCGGCCGCGGCGGGCAGCGCCGGAAGCGGCGGCCCGCCCGGCAGCCGGGCCAGCTCGCGGACCGCCGCGACCCGGTCGGGAGCCACGGAGAGCACGGTGCTCGCGCCGGCGGTCACCGCGACGGCGGGCCGGAGCCGGCCGTCCCAGGCCGGTCGGGCCCGCCGGTGCGAGCCGACCACGTGCAGCCCGGGCCCCGCCGGCCACTGGCCGAGCCAGCTCGCCAGGTGCAGGTGCAGCCGCCGGTCGAGCATCGCCGCCCACCTCCCCGCAGCCGTCGTGGTCATTCGGCGTCCGGGCCGCCGACGCCCGGCCCGCCTCGCCGACGATCACCGTACGCGGGCACGGCGGCACCACGTCACGGAACCCGTCACGGGGCGGGCCCACCCGGCGTCCCGTGACCCGGCGGGCCCGGCGCCGTGGCACGCGGGCCGGCGTCGAGGGTTGGGCGGCGCGGCGGGCGGGTAGACGTACAGGTACGTCGATGACCGCAGGTTCGTGGGACGGCGGCCGATCACGGGAACCAGACGCATCGACCGTCCGTCATATTCATTTTCATACATGGACAACTTTGTTTGGGACGGTATGGTCATGCCGAATCAGCCGAACGACCGGTACCACCAGGCCCCCGAGCGACTCTGGCGGGCCACCGAGGCCACCGGGCGGTTCCCGGCCCAGTCGGCGTACCGGGGTCACCGCGCCGGGGCCGAGGCGCTGCCGTGGAGCGAGGTGGACAAGCAGCCGGCCGGCGCCGCCTCGCGCGGCGGCCTGAACACCCGCTGACCGTCCCGCGTGGCGGGGGGTGGCTGCGCGACACACCCGGACGGTCCACCGGCGGCTTTCGCACACCTGTCGGGTAATTTCTTCTGGTCCGGCATCCCGGCCTACGACAGGAGAAGCTCCGCGCATGGGCAAGAAGACGATCCACGTCTCCGACTTCAGCGGCACGGTCATCCAGCCCGACGACGAGGTGGTCCGCGTCGTCGTCCTGGAGCACCCTGACCTGGTCGCGGGGCCCGTGCGGCTGGACGCCACCCCGGTCGAGGTGGAGGGCATCGACGACGCCGCGCTGGACGTCGCGGTGGTCGAGATCCACGACCGGCACGGCGACGGCGAGCCGCGCCGGGTGGTGCTCACCGCGAGCGAGTTCGACGCGATGGCGACCGACGTGCCGATGGCGCAGCTGTTGAAGACGGCCGAGCGGGTCCGCCCGCCGAAGGCCCGCAAGGGCGCGGAACGGGTCGACTACGGCACGATCGAGCACGCCGGCCGGCCGCACCGGGGCCGGGTCACCGAGGAGGAGGCCCGGTTGGTGCGCGAGCGGCTCGACGAGGTCAACAAGCGGCTCGCCGACGCCGGGATCCGTCAGGTCGACCCGACGGATCCCGAGCACGCCGCCCGCTACGGCTTCCCCGCCGCGCCCTGAGCCGGGTCAGCCCTGCTCCTGGACGGCCCGCAACGCCGCCGCCACCGAGGCCTCGACCGCGGCCTTGGTCACGCCGAGCCCGCTGAGGGCGCCGGCACCGTTCTCGTGCTCCAGGAGCGCGAGCAGGATGTGCTCGGTGCCGATGTAGTTGTGCCCCAGCCGCAGGGCCTCCCGGAAGGTCAGCTCCAGCGCCTTCTTGCCCTGGGCGTCGTACGGGATCAGGTCGGGCACCTCGCCGGACGAGGGCGGCAGCGCGGCCGTCGCGGCCTCGCGCACCCGCTCCAGCGACACTCCCTGGGCGACGATCGCCTTCGCGGCCAGCGCCTCCGGCTCGCTGAGCAGCCCCAGCACCAGGTGCTCGGGGCGGGTCTCGGCGTGGCCGGTGGCGCGGGCCTCGTTCTGCGCGGCCATCACCACGTTGCGGGCCCGGGGGGTGAACCGGGCGAAGCCCTGCTGCGGGTCCAGCGGCGTCTCGTCCGCTTTCGGCACGAAGCGCTTCTGTGCCGCCTGCTTGCTGACGCCCATGCTGCGGCCGATGTCGGTCCAGGACGCGCCCGAGCGGCGGGCCTGGTCGACGAAGTGGCCGATCAGGTGGTCGGCGACGTCGCCGAGGTGGTCGGCCGCGATGACCGCGTCGGTGAGCTGGTCGAGCGCATCGGTGTGCGCCTTCTTGATCGCCTGGATCAGGTCGTCCAGGCGTACCGGGTTGTTCATCTGCACTGGTTCCGTCATGCGTCAACCATAGGTTGACGACGGTCGACCGTCAACCTGAAGTTGACGGCAATCGTCCGTGGCGCACCCCGGGCCCGCGACCCCGTCGAATCACGGTGCGTGACGGATCGTAGGAAAGTTTCACCATTGCCCCCGACGATATAGAAGATTTACGATCCGGTCTCCATCGTCCAACCGCCCCCTCGGGACGAACATCGGAGGCAACATGTGTGACGCACCGGAGACAGCCGGCCTGAGCCACCTACCGGCCCGACGCCGCACCCTCCTCACGGCGCTCGGCGTCGGCGTGGGGATCGGGGTCGTCGGCCTGCCCAGCCCCGCGATGGCCGCCGTCGCCGGCTGGAGCAACCCGACTCGCGGCACGCTGACCTCCGGCTACAAGAGCCCCAGCCGGCCCGGTCACCTGGGCTGGGACGTGGCCAACAGCCAGGGCACCCCGGTCTACGCCACGGCCGCCGGGACCGTCCGGGACATCAAGACCAACTCGTACCCGGGTGACACCGCGAGCGGTCCGCTGGGCGGCCGCACCGGCAACAGCGTCCACATCAACCACGCCGACGGCTACTTCTCCTACTACGGCCACCTGCACCGGGTGCTGGTCAGCGCCGGCCAGCAGGTCAGCTGCGGCCAGTTGGTCGGCCTGATGGGCACCACCGGCAACTCGACCGGCCCGCACCTGCACTTCGAGATCCACAACCCCCGGCTGACCTCGATGGACCCCCGGGTCTTCCTGGCCAACCGGGGCATCACCCTCGGCTCCACGGCCCCGGTGGGCAGCACCGGCTACCCGAGCGTCGGCCAGGGCGCCTCGGGCTGGGTGCCCCGGGTGATCCAGTACCTGGTGCGGGCGCGCGGCGTCTCCGTCGTGGTGGACGGGGTCTACGGGCCGGGCTGCGCCGCTTCGGTCAGGTCGTTCCAGAGCGGCCGGGGCCTCTACGCCGACGGCATGGTCGGCCCGATCACCTGGACCGCGCTCGTGCTGCCCCTGCGGGAGGGCAACTCCGGTGACCTGGTGCGCGGCCTCCAGACCGCGCTCAACGCCCGGGGAGCGAGCCTCCTCGTCGACGGCGGCTTCGGTGCGGTCACCACCAGCGCGGTACGCAGCTTCCAGAGCCGCAACGGCCTCGTCGTCGACGGTCTCGTCGGCCCGGTGACCTGGAGCGTGCTCATCTGAGCGGGCCCGTCAGAGCCAGCCGTTGTCCCGGGCGGTGCGGAACGCCTCCGCCCGGTTGGCCACCCCGAGCTTGCTGACCGCCGCGGAGAGGTGGTTGCGGACCGTGCCCGCCGACAGGTGGGTACGCCGGGCCACCTCCGCCACCGGCGTGTCGTACTCGGCCAGCCGCAGCACGTCCAGCTCGCGCGGCGTGAGCGGGCACTCGGGCGCGGTGAGCGCGTCGGCGGCCAGCGCCGGATCGACGTACCGGCCGCCGGCGTGCACGCGGCGGATGACGTCGGCGAGCGTCCCGCCCGGCGCGCCCTTGGGCAGGAACCCCTTGGCCCCGGCCGCCAGCGCGCGTTGCAGGTGCGGCGGCCGGCCGTGCCCGGTCAGGATCACCACCTTGCAGGCGGGCAGGACGCGCGCCAGCTCCGCCGTCACCTCCAGCCCGTCCAGGGCCGGCATCTGGAGGTCCACCACGGCGACGTCCGGCCGGTGGGCGAGCGCGGCGGTCACGGCGGCCCGCCCGTCCGGCGCCTCGGTCACCACCTCCAGGTCGGACTCCAGACCGAGCAGGGCGGCCAGCGCCGCCCGGATCAGGTCCTCGTCGTCGGCGAGCAGCACCCTGATCACGGGCGGGTCCGTACCGTCACGTCGAGGCGGAACACCCCGTCGTCGATCCGGTGGCGCAGGGTCCCCCCGGCCTCGGCCAGCCGCTCGGCCAGCCCGCGCAGTCCGAAGCTGTGCCGGTCCGGCGACGCCCCCTCGGCGCCGTCGTTCGTCATTGTCATCCGTACCTCGTCCTCGTCCTGGCTGATCTCGATGGTGCACCAGGTGGCCCGGCTGTGCCGCAACACGTTGGTGCTGGCCTCCCGCAGCACCGCGACAAGCTGCCGGGCGATCTCCGACGGTACGTCGTCCGGCGGCAGCGCGACCGCGCAGCGGATGCCGGAGGAACGCAGCACCTGCTCCACCGCGGCGATCTGGTCCCCGAGGTCCACCGCACGGTACCCGTGCACCACCTCGCGCAGCTCGACCAGCGCCGACGCGGCCAGCCGCTGCACCTCGGCGGCCTCCCGGCTGGCGCGCCCGGCGTCCGTCGCCGCCAGCCGGGACGCCAGCTCGGCCTTGAGCGCGATGACCGAGAGGCTGTGCCCGAGCAGGTCGTGCACGTCGCGGGCGAAGCGCAGCCGCTCCTCGGTGGCCGCGAGCCGCCCCTGGGCGGCCCGTCCCCGCTGTGCCTGGACGAGCAGCCCCCACAGCCAGAGCTGGAGGGCGTTCCACGCGGCCATGGAGAGGCCGGCTACCAGCACGATGGTGACCTGGCCGCGGACCGGGGCCCCGTTCCAGGCCGCCACCCCGGCGGCCGTCGCCACGGACAGCAGCACCGCCGGGCCGGCGGCCCACCACTGCCGCAGCAGGGACACCGAGCCGATCACCGACGCCCCCAGGAATCCCCAGGTCGCCCACTCCGGCCCGCCCACGGGCCCGACCAGCGGTACGGAGAGCACGGCGGCGCAGACGAACCCGGCGAGCAGTCGGCGCCGCGTCGACTCGGCCAGCCACGGGGTGATCGCCCCGTACAGCGCTCCGCTCTGCGCGGCGACGAACAGGACGACGCCCACCGCCCCGGCCGCCGCCCAGCGGGGATCCTCCTCCCGCGACAGTCCGACGGCGGCCAGCAGCAACGTGCCCAGGACGCCGCTGCCGACGGTGCTCAACGTGACGGCACGGGCGCGGCGCAGGCCGACGTCACGCTCGACCTGCGCCCGCTCCATGCTCACGCTCCCGATGCCAGGTGGCGCGATGACCTCGATCATCCGTGCCGGGGCTCCCATCGGAAGTACCGGGCGGCCGTGAACAGCGACACCGCCAGCCAGACCAGCAGCACCCCGAAGGAGGGCAGCGTCTCGACCAGCGTCCCGGCGAAGCTCAGGGCCTGGCCCTCGTCGGTGCGGGCGAGCCAGCCGACGCGCATGATCTCGGTGAACGGCCCCATGGGCAGGAACCAGAGGATCCGTTCCAGCGACTCCGGCAGCGCGCCGAGCGGCAGCAGCGCACCCGGCGTGGCCAGGAAGATCACCAGGGTCGGCAGGGTGGTCAGCATGGCCGCCTCGGAGCTGCGGGTGATCGCGGAGAGCGCCGCCGAGAAGGCCGCCATGATCGCGGACCCGATCAGCAACGCCAGCGCCATGACCAGCGGGTTCTTCGGCATCGGCAGGCCCAGCACCAGGAGGGCGTAACCGACCAGCACGACGAACTGGGCGAGGAAGATCGCCACGGTGCTGCTGGCCGTGCCGAGCAGGATGGTGCGGTCCGAGGCGAGCCCCGCCCGCAGCCGCTTGAGCACCAACTCCTGGCGGCGCGACGCGTACACGGTGGTCAGGTGGTGGTGCACCAGGAAGACCATGATCAGGGTGGTGATGCTGACGACCCGGCGGACGCCGGCCACCGCCTCGCCCCCGTACTCGCTGATGAGCAGGATGGCGATCATCAGCGGGGTCACCACGGACATGGCGGTGGCCGTCCAGTTGCGACGCAGCGCCAGCAGCTCCATCTTGAGCATCGCGGCCATCTGCCAGAGCGGCCTGGTCGCCCGGTCGCGCGGGGTGGCGGTGGTGGTGGGGCTCTGCGTCGTCATCGTCCCGCTCATCGGGCGGCCTCCGGTTCCGCGTGCTGGTCGGTCTGGTCGTGGTCGGCGGCGATGTCCAGGAAGACATCCTCCAGGGTGGCAGGTCGGGCCGACAGGGAAGCCAGTCGGATGTCGCCCGCGTTGGCCCATTCGAGCAGCCGGGTGAGGTCGCTCTGGAGTTGGCGGGACTCGTACGTGACCCGGTCGCCCTCGACCATGCGGGCGGCGTGCGGCAGGTCGGGAAGGGCGTCCGTCGCCGGCAGCCGGAAGCTGATCCGGGCGGGCAGGGTGCGTACGACGTCCTCCGGGGCGCCCGTGGCGACGATGCTCCCGCCCCGCATGATGGCCACCCGGTCGGCGAGGACCTCCGCCTCCTCCAGGTAGTGCGTGGTGAGTAGGACGGTGGTCCCACCCTTCTGGAGCTCGCGGACGACGTCCCAGGTGCGGCGCCGGGAGGCCGGGTCCATGCCCGTGGTCGGCTCGTCGAGGAAGAGCACCTCCGGGCGGCCGAGCACGGCCAGCGCCAGCTCCAGCCGCCGGCCCTCGCCGCCGGAGAGCTGCTCGACCGCCACGTTCATCCGGTCGCCGAGGTCGACCAGGTCCAGCACCTCCGCGGTGGTCTGCGGCCGGACGGTGAGGGAGCGCCAGATCTCCACCGTCTCCCGGACGGTCAGCGCACCGGTGAACCCGCCGTGCTGGAGCATCACCCCCGTCCGGGGACGCAGCGCGGCCCGCTCCCGCACCGGATCCAGCCCGAGCACCCGGACCCGGCCGGAGGTGGCCGGTTGCAGTCCCTCCAGGACCTCGATGGTGGTGGTCTTGCCGGCACCGTTGGTGCCCAGCAGGGCGAACAGCTCGCCTCGTTGGATCCGCAGCGAGATCCCCCGCACCGCCTCGAACTCCCCGTAGCTGCGCCGCAGCCCGTCCACTTCGATCACGACGTCATCCATGCTTCACAGGCTGCCGTCGACCGGCGACAGAACCAACCCCCGCCGCGTCACGTTCCGACCGTGTCGTACGCATGCCTCACCCGTGCGTCCGCCACGTGCGCGACGCCCGCCCCCGGCGGCTCACCCGGTGGTGGCGACGAACGGCGGCACGTCCACCGGGAGTTCCGGCAGTACCCCCGCGAGAGCCTGGACCTTCGACCACGTCATGGTCACCTGGTCGAGGTCCCCCTCCCCCAGCGGGACGCCCAGCTCGCCGAACGCCTGGGCCAGCCGCTCCCGCCGGACGGGGTCGACCCCGTCGGCGGGCGCCTCCGGGGCGCAGACCGCCGCGAGGTCCGTCACGACCTCCAGCTTCGGCTCGCGCTCGTGCCAGCCCGTACGCCGCTGGTAGACGTCGGCGACGGCGGCCAGCTCGAAGTCGCGGCCGGGGGCGGCGGCCAGTTGCAGCGACAGCGGCAACCCGTCGCCGTCGGCCCCCATCGGCAGCGCCAGCGCGGGGAAGCCGACCGCGCTCCAGATGCTGGGCAGGAAGGAGATCGTCTGGAGGCTGGCCTGGTCGTCGTAGCGGGGGGCGGCGGACGGCCAGGCGGGCGTGGCGATGACGTCGACGTCCCGCAACCGCGCCCGCAGGGCCTCGGCGCCCCACCCACGCACCCGCTGGGCCCGCAGGTACGTCTCCGCCGGGAGCACGCCGCCGAGCGCGACGTTCCACCGGAACGGCCGGCCGTAGTCGTTCCAGCGCGCCCGGAACTGCGCCCCGTGCACCTCGAACGCCTCCACCAGCATCGTCACGAGCTGCGCGGCGAAGAGCGGGAACGCCTCGTCGAGGGGCACGTCGACGACCTCCGCCCCGGCGGCCTGCAGCTCGTCGAGCGCGGCGTCGAAGGCGGCGGCGGTGTCGTCGGTCAGCGCGGCGGCGTACCGCACGAGGTCCCCCGGGACGCCGACACGGACGCCCGCGAGGTCGGCGAGCGCCGGCCGGGACAGCTCCGCGGGCCGGTCCGCCATCACGGCGAGCAGCCGCGCGCACTCCCGGGCCGTACGGGCCAGCGGACCCGCCGTCTCGACCGACCGCGCCAGCGGGCGGACACCCGCCGCCGGCAGGAGGCCCTGCGTCGGCTTCAGCCCGGTCACGCCGCACAGCGCGGCCGGGATCCGGATGCTGCCGTTGCTGTCGGTGCCGACACCCGCGTCGAAGAACCCGGCGGGGATGCCGTTGGCGCTGCCGCAGCTCGACCCGCCGGTCCACCGGTGGGGGTCCCACGGGTTGCGCGGCACCGGGAAGGACGCGTCCGGGTCCGGCCGGGACAGCGCGTGCTCCGCCATCGTGGTCTTGCCCACGATCACCGCGCCCGCCGCGCGCAGCCGTGCCACCACGGTCGCGTCGCGGTCGGCCCACCAGCCCGCGTCGTGCACGACGCTCTGGCAGGTGCTCGGCGCGCCGGCGACGGCGACGACGTCCTTGACGCCGATCAGCGTGCCGCGCAGCGGCCCGTCCGTGCCGGGGTCGTCGACAGGGAAGCGGTGCAGGAAGGTGCCGAGCATCGGCCCGAGCCGGTCGGCCCGCTCGGCTGCGGCGGCGAGGCGGTCCATGTCAGCTCACCACCTGGTGATCGGGCCGGCCGGTCGCGACGGTTCGCGGGGCGGCGGAATTGACGGGCCGATTACCGGCCAATTCCCGTTCGGTGCCCGTCACAGTTTCCCGAAAGAAGTCGGTGTGTGGAAAGGCGAACAACTCGGCCGTGGCGTCGTCACGACCCATGACATCCGTTCCCGCGTCGACGGTCGACGAATGACCGTCACCGTTCCGCCTCTGACGTGTCACGAACACCTCCCCGCACGGGCCACGGAATGCGCAGCCCAGGACCACGACAGGTCCGACGATGGCGGGTACGGCCATCGCGGGGTAACCCCTACGGTCACCCCTCACCACCCCGGAATAAGGCGCCTCGGACGCCAATTCTCGCGGCGGCGGCCCCGGAATTCCTGGCTCCCCGCTCCCTAGCGCTGCTAAATACTATTCGCATACCCGCACCGATCTAAATGGGGAAATCAATGAGCAACGCAATCGCGAACCTCGTGGCCACACCCACGCCCGGTGCGGTGGACCCACAGGCGATCGACGTGGCGGACGTGCACAAGAGCTACGGCGACGTGCGCGCCGTCAACGGCATCGACCTGCGGATCGCTCCCGGCGAGGTGGTCGCGTTGCTCGGGCCCAACGGTGCGGGTAAGTCCACGCTCGTCGACATGATCCTGGGGCTCACCCGCCCCGACCGTGGCGAGATCCGCGTCTTCGGGCACACCCCCCGGGAGGCCATCACCCGGGGCGTCATCGGGGCGACGCTCCAGGACGGCGCCCTGCTCGACGACGTGTCGATCCGCGAGCTGCTCACGATGGTGGCGTCGCTGCACACCGCCCCCCTGCCGATCGCCGAGGTGCTGCGCCGCACCGACCTCACCGACGTCGCCGACCGCCGCAGCCGGCTCTCCGGCGGTCAGCGCCAGCGGCTGCGGCTGGCCATGACCCTCGTGTCCGACCCGAAGCTGCTGGTGCTGGACGAGCCGACGGTGGCGATGGACGTCGAGTCCCGCCACGTGTTCTGGGCCGCCATGCGGGAGTTCACTGACTCCGGACGCACCGTGGTGTTCGCCTCCCACTACATGGAGGAGGCCGAGGAGTTCGCCGACCGGGTGGTGCTCGTACAGGCCGGGAAGATCATCGCCGACGGCACGGTCACGGAGATCCGCTCCGTGGTGGCGGGCCGCTCGCTGTCGGCCACCGTCCCGGACGCGACGGTCGAGCAGCTGCGCCTGCTGCCCGGCGTGATGACCGCCGAGGCCCGTGGCCAGCGCGTCGAGATCGTCAGTTCCGACTCCGACGCCACCGCCCGCGAGTTGTTCGCGCGCTTCCCCCAGGCGTACGACGTCGAGATCGGCGCCCTCGGCCTGGAACAGGCGTTCCTGGCCCTCACCGCGACGAAGGGCGGGGCCGCCTGATGAGCGCCGGCTTCCTCAAGCTCGAAGTGAAGCGGGTGCTCCGGGCCCGCAAGTTCTGGATCGTCGCGTTCCTGTTCCCGACGCTGCTCTACCTGATGCAGGCCAACCTGTTCGACATGATGCAGGCCAACCTGGCCGGCGGAGGCGCCGGCATCAACTTCAGTGAGCACCTGCTCGGCAGTCTCGCCGCCTTCGGGGCGCTCTTCGTCGCGCTGAACGTCGGCACCAGGGTGGCGATCGAGCGGTCCACCGGATGGCAGCGCCAACTGCGCATCACCCCCCTGTCCCCGACCTCCTACCTGGCGGCGAAGCTGACCGCGGCGATGGTGGTGGCGCTACCGGCGATCACGGCGGTGGCGCTCACCGGCGCGCTGCTGGAGGGCGTCCGGCTGCCGGTGGGCGGCTGGCTCCAACTGGTGCTCGGGGTGTGGGTCGGCACGCTGCCGTTCGCGCTGCTGGGCGTCTTCATCGGCCAGGTCGCCACGGCCGAGAGCGTGCAGGTGCTCACCTCCGTCTCGCACATGCTGCTCGGCGTGCTCGGCGGCGCGCTGGTCCCGTCGGTCGCGTTCCCCGACTGGATGCAGACGGCGTCCGCGATCATGCCGAGCCACTGGCTGGCCGAAATCGGGCACAGCCCGTTCGAGGACACCGCCCGGCTCGGGCTCGCCGCCGTGGTGCTCGCGGGCTGGACCGTCGTGCTCGGCGGCGCCGTGATCCTGCGGTACCTGAAGGACAGCGCCCGCGTCTGAGCGCCCGCGACCGGGAGCGCACGGGCCGCACCCCCTGAACGACGAACGTACGCACCGCTACGACGAGGGATCCCATCGTGAAGAAGAACTCCTGGCAGATACTGCGCAAGGGCGGGCCGGGCGGCCTCACGCTCACCGTCGACTTCACCAGCACCGGCCGCACCCAGGCGTGCTTCCGCGACCTGGTGCCCCTGTTGAGCGCGCCCGGCGAGATCTGGGAGACCGTGGCACCCGCCTCCGGCGCCGAGGACACCATGTCCGGCGCCGACTACGTCGAGCGGTGGGCGAAGGGCGTACGCCGGCGGGAACGCACCGTCGACACCGTGATCGGCTACTGCGTGGGCGCGGTGTTCGCCGCCCCCCTCGCGTCCCGGCTGGCCGAGTCGCAGGACGAGGCGCCGAGGCTGGTCCTGCTGGACCCGGAGCTGCCGAACATCGTCGGGCTGTACCGGGACTTCCACGCCGCCGCGGACGCGCTGCGGACCATCCTCACCCCCGAGGAGATCGCGGCGTTCCACGCCGACGGCCAGGCGGTGCAGGAGAAGCACGGGCTCGAGGACCTCACCCTCATCGGTCCCGCGCTCGCCGGGATCTTCTCCGACGCGATCGACGTGGCGGGCCGCCGGCTCGGCCTGGACGACGACGTCCGGGCCGAACTGGGCGGCAGCTTCGCCTCGTTCGTCGGCTACCTGCGGGCGGCGACGGAGATCGACCCCGCCCCGCAGTGGGCGACGGCGACGGCGATCACCTCCGCGCACTCGACCCAGCGCGGGCAGGGCTTCGGGCGCACCATCCCGCTCGCCGTCGACCACGACCAGATGCTGCGTCACCCCGACGTCGCCGCGACGGTCTCCGGCCTGATGACCGGTGCGGACGCCGGTCAGCGGATCGCGGGGTAGCGCGGTGGCACCGGGCCCGGCGGGCGGCGAGCCCGCGCTCTTCACCGACCTGTTCGCGGAACAGGTGCGGCGCACCCCGGACGCCATCGCCGTCATGTGGGGCGAGCACCACAGGACGTACGCCGAGCTGGACGCCGAGGCGAACCGCCTCGCGCACCGGCTGGTGTCGCTCGGCGCGGGCCCGGAGCGGCTCGTGGCGATCGGGATCCGCTCGGCGCACCTGGTGGTCGCCGCCCTCGCCACCCTCAAGGCCGGGGCGGCCTACCTGCCGCTGGACCTCAGCTACCCGCCGCAGCGGCTGGAGCACATGCTCACCGACGCGCGGCCCATGCTGCTGCTGACCACCGGCGACGACCAGCACGCGGTGCCGGCGGCCGACCTGCCGCGGGTCCTGCTCGACGACCCGGACGCGTACGCCGGGCAGCCGGACACCGAGGTCACCGACGCCGACCGGCTCGCCCCGCTGCGGCCCGCCAACGTCGCGTACGTCATCTACACCTCCGGCTCGACCGGCAGCCCGAAGGGCGTGCTGATCGAGCATCGCCAGCTCGGCACGTACCTGCGCCACGTCGTGCGGTCCTACCCGGGCGTACGCGGCCGGGCGCTGCTGCACTCCTCGTTCGCGTTCGACCTGACGGTCACCGCGTTCTACGCGCCGCTGATGACGGGCGGCTGCGTGCACATCGGCGCCCTGGAGGAGATGGGCACGCCCGCCGCCGGACCGGCCGGGCAGCAGCGGCCCACCTTCGTGAAGGTGACGCCGTCGCACATCCCGCTGCTCACCGCGCTGCCGGCCCAGGCGTCCCCGACCGGGGAGCTGATGGCCGGCGGCGAGCTGCTGCTCGGCGAGACCGTCGACGCCTGGCGCCGCCGGCACCCCGGCGCGCGGGTCGTCAACGAGTACGGCCCGACGGAGACGACCGTCGGGTGCAGCACCGTGGTCATCGAGCCCGACCAGCCGGTGCCGCCGGGGCCGCTGCCCATCGGCCAGCCCATGCCCGACGTGCGCTACCACGTGCTGGACGACGAGCTGCGCCCGGTGCGGTCCGGCGAGATCGGCGAGCTGCACATCGCGGGCGGCCAGCTGGCCCGGGGCTACCTGCACCGGCCGGGCCTGACCGCCGAGCGGTTCCTGCCCGACCCGTTCGGCCCGCCCGGCTCGCGCATGTACCGCTCCGGCGACCGGGTCCGGCCCACCGAGGACGGCGAGTACGAGTTCTGCGGGCGGGTCGACAACCAGGCCAAGATCCGCGGCTACCGCATCGAGCTGGGCGAGATCGAGGCGGCACTGCTGCGCCGTCCGGAGGTGCGGCACGCGGCGGCGGTGATCCGTACGGACACGCCGGAGGTCAAGCAGCTCGTCGCGTACGTCGTGCCCGGGGAGGGCGCGAGGATCGACGCGCAGCAGGTGCGCAAGGACCTCGCCGAGACGTTGCCGGAGTACATGGTGCCGAGCGCCGTGGTGAGCCTCCCGGCGCTGCCGCTGACCGTCAACCGCAAGCTCGACACGGCGGCCCTGCCGGCGCCGGAGGTCGCGGCGACTCCGGGTGGGCGGGCGCCGGCCGACGAGTTGCAGGCGCTGCTGTGCGAGCTCTTCGCCACCTACACGGCCGTCTCCTCGATCGGCGTCGACGACGACTTCTTCGTCCGGGGCGGCACCAGCCTCGGCGCCGCCCAACTGGTCAACGAGGCACGCCGGCGCGGGCTCACCCTGTCGCTGCGCGACGTGCTGGAAAACCGGACCGTGGCGCGGCTCGCCGAGGTCTGCGCCGACACCGACCGAGGGGACGAGTGAGCATGAGCATCGCGGCCAGCAGGAAGGAAGCAGCCATGTGGCTGCTCGAGCGGCTGGTGCCGGACACCGGGGTCAACAACGTGGCGGTCGCCTTCGAGGTGGCCGGCCGGATCGACCGCGGGCTGTTCACGGCGGCGCTGCGGGCGGTGCTGGCCCGGCACGAGGTGCTGCGCACCGTGTTCCGCTCCGACGACGCGACGCTGACCCGGGAGGTGCTCGCCGCCGACCAGCTCGACGTGCCCGTGGTGGACATCCCGGCCGGCGACGACGGGATGGACGCCGACCTGACCGCGTTCGCCGCCGAGCCCTTCGAGATCGACGGCCGCCCCCTGCTGCGGGCGGGGATCCGCGCGGGAGCGGACGCCGACGTGTGCTGCGTCGTCGTGCACCACCTGAACTTCGACGCCATGTCGACCACGATCCTGCTCCGCGAACTGCTCGCCGGCTACGAGGCGCTCGCGGCGGGCGGCCGGCCCGACGACGCCCCGCTGGCCGCGCTAGCGGAGCGCGCGCCGAACGAGCGCAGCGTCGCGTACTGGCGCAAGAACCTCGACGGGCTGCGGGCCGCCGAGGCGGGCCTGTGGTGCGCCCTGCCGCCCGTCGGGGCGCCGTCCCTGCGCGCCCGCACCGTCCACCACGAGCTCTCCGCGCCGGCCCGCGCCGTGGTGCGCCGCTTCCAGCGCGAACTGCGCGCCTCCGAGGCTGTCGTGCTGCTCGCGGCGTACTCGGTGCTGCTCGCCCAGCACGGCGCGGGCTCCGACGTGGTCATCGGCACCCCGGTGAACGTGCGCGACCAGCGCAGCATGAACGCCATCGGCTACCACGCGAACCTGGTGCCGCTGCGGGTGCGGGTCGACCCGGACGCCGACTTCCGCGCCGTCGTCAAGCAGACGCGCAGCACCTTCCTGGAGGCGATCAGCCACGCCGACGTGCCGCTGGAGCACGTCTCCCCCGCCGTGCTCGGCGACGCGCCGTCGTCGTGGCGCAGCTCGTTCTTCCGGCACCTGTTCAACTACGTGCCCGGCACCGTCGATGCCTCCGCCACCCTGACCGGGATGCCGGTGCGCCACGTCATGGTGGAGAACGGCTACAGCCGCTTCGACCTGGAGTTCTTCATCATGCCGGGCGAGGACGCGACCACCGTCCGCGCGGCGTTCTGCGTCGACGCCTTCGACGCCGCCGACGTCGGGCTGCTGCTGCAACGGTACGACGCGCTGCTCGTGCGGCTGGGCGACGACCTGGAGCGGCCGGTGGCGCAGCTGTCCCGCCGGGGCGCGGACGACCTCGCCCTGCCGGCGTCGGCGCCGGAGACGGCCACCACGGCGTCCGTGCTGGACGCCGTGCACGCGACGGTCGCCGCGAGCCCGGACCTCGTCGCGGTGCGGGACGGGGCGGACGACGTGTCGTACGGCCGGCTGTGGTCGGCGGCGCTCGCCACCCGGGACCTGGTCGCCGCCTCGGACGGGAGCACGGTCGCGGTGCTGGCGCCGCGCGGCGCGGAGCTGGCCGCCGCGTGGCTCGGCGTGTGGCTGGCGGGCAGGCGCTGCGTCCTGCTCGATCCGACCCAGCCGATCCCCGACCTCGCCGCGCGGCTGGCCGACTCGGGTGCCGCCCCGGTGCTGGCGGCCGAGGGCCTCCCCGTGCCCGGCGCGGTACGCATCCCCGCCATCCCCGCCGCCACCGACGCGGTCCGCACCGACGCGCCGTCCGGTGTCGACCTCGACGCGGTGGCCTACCTGGAGTACGACCTCGACGCGCCCGCCCCGCTCGCGGTGGCCGTCACCCACCGGGCGCTGGCCTGCGCCGTCGCGCGGCTCGCCGAGCGGGTCGCCGCCACCGGGCCGGCCGTCACCGCCTGGCTGGGCAGCGCCGCCACCGACGCGGCGTTGACGGAGCTGCTGGTCGCGCTGACCACCGGCGGCCGGGTCGTCGTCGCCCCCGACCAGGCCCGCGCCGACGGCCACGCGCTCGGCGAGCTGGTCCAGCGGCACGACGTGACCGTGGTGCAGGCGTCGCCGGCGGTGTGGCGCCAGGTGGTCGAGCACGCGGGCGCCCGGCTCGCGGGCCGGGCCGTCCTGGTGGCCCACGAACCGCTCCCCCGCCCGCTCGCCGCGCAGCTGCGCGCCACCGGCTGCACGCCGCACCACGGCTACACCACGCCCGGCGTCGCCGGGTACGCCGCGCTCGACGGCGGACGGGACGGCACCGGTGTCCTCCCGGCGACCCGCGTGTTCGTCACCGAGCCCGGCACCGATCACGAGCTGGGCATCGGCGTACGCGGGGAGCTGTGCGTCGCGGGCGACACGCTGGCCGCCGGCTACCACGGCCGGCCGGAGCTGACCGCCGCCCGGTTCGGCGAGCACCCCACGCACGGGCGGTTCCACCGCACCGGGGATCTCGCGCGACTGCTGCCGGACGGCCGGATCGACGTCGTCGGCCCCCTGTCGGCCCACGTACGCGTCGCCGGCCAGCGGATCCACCTCCGCGACATCGAGTCCGTCCTCGCCGCCCACCCGGACGTGGAGGCGGTCGCCGCCGTCGGGTCCACCGGCGACGCGCAGGACGGCACGGTCGTCGCGTTCGTCGAGTCCCGCAAGCCCGACGTGGCGGAGCGGCTGCGCGAGCACGCCCGTGCCGCCCTGCCGCTCACGCCCGACCTGGTCGTGCTGAACCAGTTGCCGGTCACCGTGGCGGGCACCGTGGACCGCGCGGCCCTCGTCGCGCTCGCGGCGGCGCGGGCGGCGGCCGAGGTCGACCCGCCGGACGAGACGACCGCCGCCCTGGTCGGGATCTGGACCGAGATGCTCGACCGGCCGGGCCTGCACGCGGACTCGAACTTCTTCGCCAGCGGTGGCCACTCGCTGCTGGGCGCCCAGCTCGTGCAGCGGGTGCGGACCGAACTGTCGATGCCGGTACAGCTCGCCGACCTGTTCGCCAACCCGACGCCACGGCAGCTCGCGGAGCACCTGCAGGACGCGTTCTGGGACGACGACGAGGACGACGACTGACCGATCGCTCAACCCCCACACCGTCTCGGACCTCAGCAGAGGAGGCTCGGCGTGACCGTCGACGTCCAGCCCACACGCAGTACAGACCGATCGATCGTCCTGACCCGCGAGGAGAACATCGAGGTCGACACGATCGCCCGCTACCTGGCGGGCCGACCGCCGCGCCTGGTGGACTCGGCCGCCTGGCTCGAAACGGCCCGCGAACTCTCCAGCAACCTGCCCGTACGCCTGCGCCAGATGGTGCGGCGCTTCGCCTGGGATCCCGGGCCCGACGCCGTGCTGCTGGTGCGGAACCTGCCCGTGGACGCCGACGAGCTGCCGTGCACGCCCACGGTGGCCGGCTCGGCGCAGCGCGAGTCCACCGTGCCCGCCGCCGCGCAGGTGCTGCTCGGGCTGCAACTCGGGGAGCTCATCGCCTTCAAGGAGGAGAAGAGCGGCGCGCTGGTGCAGGACGTCGTGCCGGTGCCGGGCATGGAGAAGTTCCAGGGCAACGCGGGCTCGGTGACGCTGTCCATGCACGTGGAGAACGCCTTCCACGTCTACCGTCCGGACTACGTCGGGCTGCACTGCCTGCGCAACGACCACGACAACGTGGCCGGGTTGCAGGTGACGTCGATCCGCAACGCGCTGCCCCTGCTGTCCGAGCAGGTCCGCAAGGTGCTGCACGAGCCACGGTTCGTCACCGAACCGCCGGCGTCGTTCGGCGACCTGCGCAGCGCGCCGGAACCGCACGGCATCCTCAGCGGCAGCCCCGAGGACCCGGACGTCCAGGTCGACTTCCAGAGTTCGTTCCCCCTCGACCCGGAGGCCACGCAGGCGCTGTCGGTGCTCGGCGACGCGCTGCGCACCGTCCGCCGGACGTTCATCCTGGAGCCCGGCGACCTCGCGTTCGTCGACAACCGGCTGGCCCTGCACGGGCGGACCGAGTTCACGCCCCGCTACGACGGCTACGACCGGTGGCTCCAGCGGATCTTCGTGCACCGCGACTTCCGGCGTTCCCGGGCCCTGCGCCCGCACGACGGGAACGTGCTCGACAGCGGCAACTGACGGCCCGACCGAAGGTCGACGAGCTGGCCCGTACGCACGGGCCAGCTCGTCGACGACGGACCGTGGGACGCGGTGGTGACCGGCGCCGGAACGCGGCAGCCGCACCACCGTGTCCGTGCGGTGGCCCCACCACCACTTCCGTGCGGTAGCTCCACCAGCGTGTCCGTGCGATAGCCGCACCGCCGCGTCCGCGCGGTAGCCCCATCAGCGCGTCCATGCGGTGGCCCCACACCGCCGCGTCCGTGCGGTGGCGGCACCAGCGTGTCCGGGGCGCGCCCGGCGGACGCCCGTCCGCCGGCGACGACACCCGCCTGCGCAGGCCCCGTCCGGCGCCGTGCATCCCGACCGGCCCGCATCACCGACCGCGGTGTCAAGCCCCGCGGTCGGGCGTGGCACCATTCGCACCTGACCGATCGGTGCGTGCCCCCACGAGGCCGCCATTCGCCTCCCGGCGCGAAGGTCGACCATTCCGCGCCCCCGGGTCGCCCGCCCCCGGCACATTCACGGGCTGGCGACTCCCGTCAATGCGTCGCACGGAATCGTCGCGCGCGCCGGCGCGCGGCCCTGCCATGGCACGCGGTTCTTTCCACGCCCGGATGTGGGGAACGGTGGCGCCGGGCAGTCGGGCGGCGACGGGAGAGAACGTGTCCCGGTCCACGTCGTTACCGATCCGCACCGGTGCGGGGCGCCGTTCCCGCACCGTGTGTGCGCCGTTCATCGGACCCGGATGACGGTCTCATGCCCCACCACCACCCGACAATGCCTGACCAGCAACTCCACACTGCCAACCCAATGACACC
>NZ_JBEYEU010000041.1:0-36677 GCF_040634035.1 Micromonospora sp. NPDC007220
AAGAACATCGACGTCGACGGCATGGCCCAGCGCATGGGCACCACCGAAGCCGGCACCAACTCCATCAACGACATCACCCCCGTCCTCAACAAGGAAACCGGCAAGGACGCCTACCAGTCCGTGGAGATCCCCGACGCCAAGGCCGACGACAAGCAGACCGACAAGCTACGCGGCGACATCGTCACCGCCATCGACGAAGGCCACGCCATCGTCGCCAACATCGCCGGCACCGCCACCGACACCGACGGCACCACCCACTCCTTCGAGGGCGGGCACTACATCAGCGTCGTCGGCTACCGCGACAACGGCAACACCGTCACCATCGCCGACTCCGCCAACCCCGACCAGGCCTCCTACCGGATGAGCGTCGACAACCTCGCCGACTGGATCGCCACCCGCGGCTACACCGCCTGACACACCACACCCAACGACAAGGGCCGGCCCCACAAGGGGGCCGGCCCTTTCGTCACGCCATGCCGAGGGCTCGCCCGCCCGGCCCGGTCCCGCCCAGCGTGGTGTCCACCGTTGCCACCCGTACCCTGCTCAGGACCGGCGGTTGCGCTCCTGGCTGAGCCGCTCGTCGAGCCGGCCGAGTTCGTAGATCGCGTTCAGTTCCGTCGGCAGGTGGGTCACGTTGTCGACCACGGGCTCGTCGTCCGGCTCGGGGGCGGGGGCGGGCGTCGGCGGGTTGGCGGGGCCGGCCGGGCCGGTGGCCGCGGCGGCGGGCCGGCGCCGTCGGTGCAGGACGAACAGCACGGGCACCGCCAGGACGCCCAGCGCCAAACCGTAGACCAGCCAGCGGTCCGCTCCCCCCTCGCCCTCGCGTGGCGGGGCCGCGACCGTCGAGGGGGCGTCGGAGGCGGCACCCTGCCCGGGCGGGCCCGGCGCGTCGGCCTCCCGTCCGGCCGGTCGCCCGGCAGGCCGATCGCCGGCGGGTGCGGGCGCGGACGCACCCCCGGGGCTGGACGCGGGCGCGGACCGGCCCGGCGCCGCCGGGACGGCCGGCGCGGCCGACGGGCCGGCCGGGGACGGGGCGGGGGCCGCCGAGCTGGACGGCACGGGCGTCGGGGAGGTCCCCGGGGTGGCCCGGCCACCCCCCTTGAGCAGGTCGTCGACGACCCGCCCGACGCCGCCGAGCAGGTCACCGACCGGCCCGCCGGAGGCCGTCGGCGTCGGCGCGGGAGCGAGCGCCAGGGTCAGGGCGAGCGCAGCCACGACACGCATGGTTCACCTCGGAAAGGGGTCGATGTGCCAGGCACCGTACCGCACTCCGGGTGGTCGCCGCGTGACGCCCCGGCGGTACGACCGGGGTGACGACGCTACGGGGGACGCCGCACGCGGCGTCCCCCGTAGCGGGGTGGGTCAGGCCGGCAGGCCGCCGACCTGGGTGTTGATCCAGGACCGGATGGACGGCAGGTCCACGTAGATGGACGGGCCGGTGGCGCAGGTGGAGTTGTTGTTGCCGGCCCGGCTGGTGGCGCCGATCAGGGCCCACGCCCCGTTGATCCGGCGCACCTGCGGGCCGCCCGAGTCGCCGTAGCAGGCGCCCGCGTTGCCGTTGGTGTTGTTGGTGCAGATCTCGTACGGGCCGTTGATGCCGAGGCAGCGGCTGTCCGCCACGATCGAGGTGTCCAGCTCGTTCGCGACGGTCGGGGCGCTGCCGCAGCCCCGGGGAGCACAGGTCTGGCCCCAGCCGATGATCCGGGTGGCGGTGCCGACCGCGCCGGAGGTGGTCGGGATCGGCGCCGGGGCGTAGCTGACCGAGCTGGACAGCTGGAGCAGCTTCACGTCGACGCTCGGGTGGTTGACCGCCCGGGTCACCGAGACGACGGTGCCGCCGCTGCTGCGGTTGACGCTGCCGACCCGCACCGAGGAGGGGGTACCGCAGTGCTTGGCGGTGACCGCCCAGTTGGCCTTGATCAGGGTGCCGGTGCAGCCGGAGACGTACACCATCCACGGGTAGTTCTCACTCGCCGGCCGGCCGTTGACCACCTGCGGCGAGATGTCGTCGGTGTCGTTCCACGTGAACGTCCCGGTGGGCACCTCCGACGCGGCCAGGCCGCCCGCGAAGAGCTGGTTCACCCGGGACGCCTCGGCGGCGCTCGGATTGGCGTTGGTGCAGGAGACCGGCGCGCTGCTGCCGGACATCAGGTCGGAGCAGAGTCCGGTACGCCGGTCGGGCAGGCCGAGGATGTGGCCGAGCTCGTGGGTGGCGATGCGGGTGCGGTTGTAGCCCTGGTTGACGGCGGTCCAGCCCATCCAGACCCGGCCGGCGCCGAGGCTGGTGACCTGCGCGCGCGGCCAGCCGCTGTCGACGTAGATGGTGACGTTGCCCGGCGTACGGGCGACCAGCTGGACGTTGCTGACCCGGCTGTTCCAGATGGCCGCGGCCTGGTCGAAGTTGGTGCGGAACTCGCCGGCCCGGCTCGCGTCGTAGTAGACGGTCCGGGCGGCGGACGCGCCCGTGTCGGCGGCGGACGCGCTCGCGCCGGTGGCAACCTGCATTCCGGTTGCGGCCAGCACCGCCGCCAGCGCGGCGGTCGCCGCGTGCAGCAGTTGTCGTCGGAACATACACGCACTCCCTGGGGTTGTCCGGCGGCGTGCCACCGCCGGTCATCGATGTACGTGAATGCTAGAGCGGGGGTCGCCGATATGCGGCATAACGGAATCGTCATACCGGCGACGCGGCGGCCCGCTCCGCCGAACGGGCTGCCCGGCGAACGTCGCCGGCCGCCAGCGCGAACAGCGCGAGCGCGCCGGCGAGGGCCGCGTCCACCCCGATCACGAATCCCCGCTCCGACCCGGCCGGCGCCACGGCGACACCGGCGGCAAGCGCCACCGCCGCCGCGAGCGCCATGCCCAGGCGGGCCGACGCCTCCCACCGCACGGCCCACCGGCTCCCCGGCGGCCGTCCCGCCGCGAGGCCCGCGCGCAGCCGCCACGCGGCGGCGGCGATGAGCGACGCACCGAGCCCGCCGGCGGCCCCGATCGCCAGCCACGGCACGGCGAACGCCCCCGCCCGCCCGGCGGGCGACGACACGCCGCCCGCCGCGAGCAGCGCGAACCCGACCGAGAGCGCGACATGGACGAGGATCACCCGCGACAGGCGACGTCGCAGCTCACTCAGCTCGGCAACGGGCATCGACACTGCCGCCTCCCCTGCTCGGGCCCACCCCGCATCGTGCCACGTCGGGCGCCACCTGCCCCAGAGGTGACCGGCCTCGACGTTTGACAGCCAATCGACACACTGCTATTTGTAAATACAGTTTCCTGAAGTTCCTGGTGGCCGTCCGGCCATCCCACGGGGCCGCTGGCCCACCGACCGGAGGCGGCGCGCCGCCATCCCACCCGAGGAGCGCCATGCCTCCCAAGCGGACCGTCGCCCAGCTCTCGGGCGCCCTCGCCGTCACCGTCGCCGCGATCGGCTACGGCCTGCCCTCGGCCAGCGCCGCGGCGGCCGGGCCCGTCACCGGCCTCGGCGGGAAGTGCGTCGACGTCGCCGGGGCCAACCCGGCCAACGGCACGCCGATCCAACTCTGGGACTGCAACGGCACCGCGGCCCAGGTCTGGACGGTCGGCAACGCCGACGGATCGGTCCGCGCACTCGGCAGGTGCCTGGACGTCACCGCCGCGTCGACCGCCAACGGCGCCAAGGTGCAGCTGTACGACTGCAACGGCACCGGCGCACAGAAGTGGACCGCCAGCAACGGCACGCTGGTCAACACCGGCTCGGGCAAGTGCCTCGACGTCACGGACTGGAGCACGGCCAACGGTGCCCGGTTGCAGATCTGGAGCTGCTCCGGCACCGCCAACCAGCGGTGGACCCTGCCCGGCGGCGGCGCCACACCCACCCCGTCCGCGCCGGCCGGCGCTGCCCTCGACGATCCGGCCAAGAAGGACGTCGCCATGCAGCTCGTGTCGGCGGCGGAGAACTCCTCGCTCGACTGGCGCGCGCAGTTCTCCTACATCGAGGACATCGGCGACGGGCGGGGCTACACCGCCGGCATCATCGGCTTCTGCTCCGGCACCGGCGACATGCTCGAACTCGTGGAGGCGTACACGCGGACCAAGCCCGGCAACGTGCTGGCCGGCTACCTGCCCGCGCTGCGCGCCGTCGACGGCAGCGACTCGCACGCCGGCCTCGACCCGTACTTCCCCCGCGACTGGCGCACCGCCGCCGCCGACCCCGTGTTCCGGGCCGCGCAGGAGGCCGAGCGGGACCGCGTCTACTTCAACCCCTCGGTCCGCGACGGCAAGACCGACGGCGTACGGGCGCTCGGGCAGTTCGCCTACTACGACGCGGCGGTGATGCACGGCTACGAGGGCATGCGGGCGATCCGCAGTCGCGCCCTGGCCCGGGCGAAGCCCCCGGCCCAGGGCGGCGACGAGCGGACCTGGCTGCACGCCTTCCTCGACGAGCGGGTCGCCGAGATGAGGAAGGAACCCGCCCACTCGGACACCTCCCGCGTGGACACCGCGCAGCGGGTCTTCCTCAACAACGGCAACTTCGACCTGAACACGCCGCTGGTGTTCGCCGTCTACGGCGACCAGTACCGCATCGGCTGACGGCCCCCGGTCACGACTCCGGCGCGAGGCCGGCGGGGGCGCCGGTCTCCCGCAGCCGGCCGTCGGCGAGCCGCAGCCAGCGGTCCACGCCGATCGCCGCGAGGAACCGTTCGTCGTGGCTGATCACCACGAACGCACCCTCGTACGCGTCGAGCGCGCTCTCCAGCTGGCCGACGCTGACCAGGTCCAGGTTGTTGGTCGGCTCGTCGAGCAGAAGCAGCTGCGGCGCCGGTTCGGCGAACAGCACGCAGGCCAGGGTGGCGCGGAGCCGCTCGCCGCCGGAGAGCGCCCCGACCGGGAGGTGGGCGCGGGAGCCCCGGAACAGGAAGCGGGCGAGCAGGGTCATCCGCTGCGCCTCCGGCATCGCGGGCGCGTACGCGGCCAGGCTCTCCGCGACCGTGCGGTCGAGGTCCAGCAGGTCCAGCCGCTGGGACAGGTAGGCGATCCGGCCGTCGGCCCGCCTGGTCCGGCCGCCCTCCGGTTGCACGTCGCCGCTGACCACACGCAGCAGGGTGGACTTGCCGGCGCCGTTCGGACCGGTGAGCGCGATCCGTTCGGGCCCCCGGATCGTGAGGTCCACGCCGGCACCGGCGAACAGGGCGCGCCCGCCGTAGCGGACCTGCATCCCCTCGCCGTGGAAGACCGTACGACCGGCCGGAAGGCTGGTGCCGGGCAGTTCCAGCGTGATCCGCTGCTCGTCGCGCAGGGCACGGCCCGCCTCGTCGAGCCGGGCCTTGGCGTCGCCGACCCGCGCGGCGTGCGTCTCGTTCGACCGGCCCGCCGACTCCTGGGCGCCCCGCTTCATGGTGCCGGCGAAGATCTTCGGCAGGCCGGCGCTCTTCAGGTTGCGGGCGGCGTTGCCGGCCCGGCGCTCGGCCCGTTCGCGCGCCTGCTGCATCTCCCGCTTCTCCCGCTTGACCTCCTGCTCGGCGTGGCGGACGTTCTTCTCCGCGACCTCCCGCTCGGCGCGCACCGCCTCCTCGTACGCGGTGAAGTTGCCGCCGTAGGAGCGGACCTCGCTCCGGTCGAGTTCGAGGATGCGGTCCATCCGGTCCAGCAGCGCCCGGTCGTGGCTGACCAGCAGCAGGCAACCGTTCCAGTCCTCCAGCACGGCGTACAGCTTGCGGCGGGCGTCGAGGTCCAGGTTGTTGGTGGGCTCGTCGAGGAGCAGGATGTCGGGCCGCCGCAGCAGTTGCGCCGCCAGGCCCAGGGAGACGACCTGGCCGCCGCTGAGGGTGTGCAGGGGCCGGTCGAGGGACACGTCGTCGAGGCCGAGCCGGTCCAGTTGGGCGCGGGTGCGCTCCTCGATGTCCCAGTCGTTGCCGATCGTGGTGAAGTGCTCCTCGTCGGCGTCCCCGGCCTCGATGGCGTGCAGCGCCCCGAGCACCGGCGCGATCCCCATGACCTCGGCAACGGTCAGGTCGCCGGCCAACGGAAGGCTCTGCGGCAGGTAGCCGAGCACCCCGTCGACGGTCACGGAGCCGCCGGTCGGCTGGTACTCGCCGGCGATCAGCTTGAGCAGCGTGGTCTTGCCGGCGCCGTTCGGCGCGACGAGGCCGGTGCGGCCGGCGCCCACGGTGCAGGACAGCCCCTCGAAGACCGGGGTGTCGTCCGGCCAGGAGAAGGAGAGGCGGGAACAGATGATGAACGCGTCGGACATGCGGAGACCCTCGGGGTGACGTGGGCGCGCCGGGCGCCCTGGGGACGGGATTCGAAGACGACGGACCACGGCCACGGCGGCGGTCGAACGCCTGCCGCTGGCCGGGCACTTCCGGTGTCACCCGGAGATGTCGTCGTCACCCGCCACGTCTGGTCTCCCTGTCCTGATCACTCGCGCCCATCCTAACAGCGCGGCCCGGTACCACGGGGACGCGCGACGGCGTCAGAGGCCCGCGCAGGGGTCGTCGCCCATCGAGCAGTCCTCGGGCGCCCTGGTGAGCTGGTCGACGTCGCGCACGGCGAACGTGAAGGTCCGCGAGCGGCCGGGCGGCACGGGCGGCCCGGTGAAGGTGACGACCTGCCCGTCGCGCCGGTGCTCCGCCCCGCTGACGTCGGTCAGGGAGCCGCCCTCGGCCAGCGTGACGACCACCGTCCAGCCGTCCACCGCCGCGCTGCCGGGATTGTCGACGACCACCTCGCCGGTGAAGCCGAGCAGCCTCGTCGAGACGGTCCGGTAGCGGGCGGTCATGGCGGGGGCCGACGGCGCGATCGAGGTGGGCGCACGCGAGGGCGTCGCCGAGGGGGTCGCCGACGGCGTCCGGCTCGGGCGGGACGGGGTCGGCGTGGCGCTGCGCGTGGGGCGGGCGGAGGGGGTCGCCCGCGGCGTACGGCTCGGGGTGGCCGTGGCTGTCGGCGACGGCGTCGCGACCGGGCCGGCGACCGGGTCCGGCTCGTCGGGCAGGACCGCCCACACCGCCGCCCCGGCGGCCAGCACGACGCCGGCCAACCCCGCGACCAGCAGCGGCCAGCGCCGGCGCCGGGCGGCCGGGACCGGCCCGTCGCCGACCACCTCGGTCACCGGCATCTCGGTGGTCATCCCGGGCTCGCCCCGGCGCAGGTCGACCTGCTGGAAGGCCAGCCAGTCGAGGATCGCCGGCAGGCGCCCCGTCAACGCCTGCCGGTAGGACTCCTCGCGGCGCTCGCGCTGCTCGTCGTTCCAGCTGCCGTGCTCCAGCACCTCGCGGACCGACAGCCGGCACCCCTCGGCGGTGGGGGCGACGGCACACGCCAGCCGGCTTCGCCGGCCGCCCTCGAGGCACCGCAACGCGATCAGCTCCGGCTCCCGCCGGTCGGTCACCTCCGCGTCGACGGCGGCGTCGAACCCGGGCAGGCCGGCGGTGAACAGCAGCAGCCGGCCGCGCGACCCGGCCATCGGCTCGACCTCGGTGAACCAGCGGGCGAGCAGAGCGCGATCCGTCAATGCGTGCCACACCCGGTCCGCCGGGTGGAACAGGTCCACCTGCACGTCGATCTCGATCACGGCGCGACTCTACGGGTATCGATCGCGGCCCGCCCCGGACGGGGGGATCCCCACGGTACGCGGCCGGCGCCGGGGGCGGGCGACCGGCGCCCACCCCTCCGGGGCGCCGGTCGGCGTTCATCCCTTCACGCAGACCACCTGCTTGAGGTGCGCCACCACCTCGACCAGGTCCTCCTGCTGCGCCATCACCTGGGTGATGTCCTTGTACGCCCCGGGGATCTCGTCGACCACGCCGGCGTCCTTGCGGCACTCCACGCCGGCGGTCTGCGCGACCAGGTCGGCGGTGCTGTACGTGCGCTTCGCCTGCGCCCGCGACATCCGCCGCCCCGCCCCGTGCGAGGCGGAGCAGTACGCGTCCGGGTTCCCCTTGCCCCGCACGACGTACGAGCCGGTGCCCATCGATCCCGGGATGATGCCCAGGTCCCCCCGACCGGCCCGGATCGCCCCCTTGCGGGTGACCAGCACGTCGACGCCGTCGTAGCTCTCCTCCGCCACGTAGTTGTGGTGGCAGCTGATCGGCTCGTCGAAGCCGACGTGCGGGAACTGCTCCCGCACCACCCCGCAGAGCAGGGCGAGCATGACCGCCCGGTTGCGCCGCGCGTACTCCTGCGCCCACCACAGGTCCCGGCGGTAGGCGTCCATCTCCGGCGTGCCGGCGAGGAACACCGCGAGGTCGCGGTCGGGCAGGTCGGTGTTGTGCGGCAGCCGCCGGGCGACCGCGATGTGCCGCTCCGCCAACTCCTTGCCGATGTTGCGCGAGCCGGAGTGCAGCATGAGCCACACCCGTCCCTCGTCGGCGCCGCCCTGCTCCAGGCAGACCTCGATGAAGTGGTTGCCGCCGCCGAGCGTGCCCAGCTGCCGCTGGGCCCGCGTCTCCAGCTGCGCCACCCGCCGGTCGAGGCCCGCGAACCGGCGCCAGAAGTCGTCCCAGCCGGCCTGCTCCAGGCCCCGGACCCGGCGCGGGTCGACCGGCTTCTCCCGCTGGTTGAACCCGACCGGGATCGTGGCCTCGATCGCCGAGCGCAGCCCGGCCAGGTCGTCCGGGAGGTCGGCGGCGGTCAGCGAGGTGCGCACCGCGGACATGCCGCAGCCGATGTCGACGCCGACCGCCGCCGGCGAGACGGCCTGCCGCATCGCGATGACCGAGCCGACCGTGGCGCCCTTGCCGAAGTGCACGTCGGGCATGACCGCGACGCCCTCCACCCACGGCAGCGCGCCGATGTTGCGCAGTTGCTGGGCGGCCTGCGGCTCGATGCCGTACGGGTCGGTCCAGACCCGGACCGGCGCGCGGGTGCCCGCGAGCGGGGTGTAGCTCATCGTCGTCTCCTCGTGTCGGGGGCTGGTCGCCGCCGTCACGGCGGGACCGGAAGGGATTCGACGACCGCCCGGGAATCGAACCCGGAGGAGTGGCCTGCACGGCCTCTCCGCGCCCAGCGCGCGGCCGGCCCGCCGGGCGGGGCCCGACGGGTGCAGCGGTGGGCCGGTCGGGCACCGGGTGCGCCTCCCGATGCTCCGACGGCCCGTGTCACGGCAGAGCCGGACGCCCTGCCCTGCCGTCCGGGACCGGGGAATCGAACCCCGTGTCTCTCGCGCCCAAGGCGAGCGGGTCAGCCAGCTCCCTCGTCCCGGTGACGGTCGTGCTCCCGGTCGGCCCATGGCGGGGCGACCGGGTCGTTGCTTCCACTGTGGAGTTGGGAACGGGTGACGTCGCCGGGTGTGGCCGGCACAAAGGTGGACGGCGATCGGGTGGACGAAAAAGCCGCCCGGCCCCCGGTGGGGTGGGCGGCTGCGCATACGCGCGGGCGCTAGACGCGCCGCCACCCCCGTTGCCGCCCGTGTCCGGGACGGCGCCGCCCGCAGGCTGGTGTGCCTGTGGGCAGCGAAGCACCAGCGCGCGGCGTCGGCCACACGGCGTCGGTGCGGGTGCGCTGCGACACGGCGTACTCCCCTGGGGTCGTTCGGTTGACCTTGCGCCGATGACGGTAGGCGGGCCGCGACGGTGACCGCAACGGATATCCACGTTCCGTTCGGCCGGCACCGAACCGTCAGGCCACTACCGTTGCGCCCCGACGACGCGGACAGGAGGGGGTTCCGATGCAGCTCAAGCGGCAGGTGGCCGAACGGTACCGGCAGGTCAACGGCGACCATTCGATGACGGAGGCGGACGACGCGTACGTGAGCGCCCAGTTCGCGGTGCTCGACGAACTGTGCACCGCACACGGGTGCGACGCGGACGACGTACGCCGGCTGATGCTCGACCGGCGGCTTCCGTTGCCGGGATACCTGCGCTCCGACGGCGCGGAGATGGTGCTCGTGGACCTGTTCGCGCTCGCCGAGCAGGCTGGCGGGACGGACGCGCTGCAGGCGTGGTTCACCGGCCACTGGGCGGACGAGGGCGTCGGCGCCGCGGAGTGGGACGCCTATCTCAGCGGCCGGTACGTCTGCCTGCGGTCGGTCGGCCCGGCCACGATCCGGCGCAAGGACGAACTGGTGGCGGCCATCCGGGCGGCGCTGGCGAATCTCGACGTCGACCCGACCGACGACGGCACCGCGCTGCGGCTGTCTGCGCTGGCCGACGAACTGGACGCGCTGACGCCGGCGTTCACCCCGTACGACCGGCTGCGCTTCGGCGGCCCGACCTCTCGGGACACCTACGTCGACGCGGTGCGGGCCCGCCTGCGTGAGCGCCCCTGACGGCGACGGCGGCCGTCGTCGGCGCGGGCGGGAAACGACGCCCGCATCACAACTACTTCCCTATCGCGCCCTGTTGTGACTAGATTAGGGAACGATGAGTGAGGAAATGTACTCGGTGGAGCAGGTGGCCGAACGGCTGGGCCTGCACGTGCGCACCGTGCGGGGCTACATCCGCGCCGGTCGACTCAGGGCGGTGCGGATCGGCAAGCAGTACCGGATCGCCCGCGCCGACCTCGACGCGCTGACCGGTCGGTCGGCCCCCGCCCGTCCCGCCGTCGGCACGGCGGTGGAGGTGTCGAGCATCCTGCAGATCGACGGCGTCGACCGGGCCGCGGCCGACCGGCTGGCCACGCTCGTCCTGGCCACGGCGAACACCACCCACCACCCCGCGCACCCGCTGCGCATCCAGACCGTCCACGACGAGGAGCGGAACCGCATGAAGATCGTGATCCTGGGCGGAGCCTCGGCCACCGCCGAGGTGCTGCACCTGGTCGACGCCGTGCTCGACGGCGACAACGGCCTGCTCACCAGGGAGGCCGGCGATGCCTGACGTCATCCAGGAGCGGGCCGGGGTGCCGGTGCTGGTGTGCGACCCGGACGGCCCGCCGGTGACCACCGAGCAGGACGCGCTGGACCTGATCGGCTCGGCCTTCCTCGGCGCCCAGGTGGTGGCCGTGCCGGTGCGCCGGCTGGACGCCTCCTTCTTCTCCCTCGGCACCCGCTTCGCCGGCGAGGTCATGCAGAAGTTCGTCAACTACCGGCTGCGCCTGGTCGTCGTGGGCGACATCGGCCCGCACCTCGCGGCCAGTTCGGCCCTGCGCGCCCTCGTGCACGAGTCGAACCGCTCCGGCCACGTGTGGTTCGTCCCCGACCTCGACGTCCTCGACGCCCGCCTGGCGCCGGCGCCGGGACCCGGTGGGGCCGCCCCCGGGCCGAGCGGGGCGCCGGCGCGCGGCTGACCGCCCCGGGGTTGTCGGCGCGCGGGACGGGTAACCGGCGCGGATGAGGCCGGAGGCCGAGCCGGTGGACGTCGACGAGCCGCTGGCCGTCGACGTACCGCCCGCGCCGCACGACGCCAGCGGCGAGCGCGTGCCGACCCGCGACCTGGCCGGGCTGGCGCCACCGGCGCGGCCGGCGCGGCGGTGGCTGCCGCGCCGGGTGGTCGCCACGCCGGCCGCGCTGGACCACCCGCACGGCCGGCGCGTGGCCCGGCGCGTCGAGGCCCTGGGCATCGAGGTCGAGCGGCTGCGCGCCAACCGGCTCACCGGTATCCGCGGGGCCACCGAGCGGGAGACGTACGCGCGGGCGAAGGCGACCATGGCGCTCGTGGTCAGCCCGCCGTCGCGCCGGAAGCTGCAACCCATCGCGCCCAGCGCGGACTGGCGCTTCGACCTGGCGGAGGGCTGCCCGGCCCACTGCCAGTACTGCTACCTCGCCGGCTCGCTGTCGGGGCCACCGGTGACGCGGGTGTACGCCGACCTGGACGACATCCTCGCCGGCCTCGCGGACTACGCCGGGCGGGGCACGGTGACCAGCCGCAGCGCCGAGCGGGCCGCCGAGGGCACCACCTTCGAGGCGTCCTGCTACACGGACCCGCTGGCCCTCGAGCACCTCACCGGCAGCTGGCGCCGGGCGGTGGAGCACTTCGCCGGCTGGGACGCCCCGGTGCAGCTGCGCTGGACCACCAAGTACGCCGACGTGGACACGTTCGTGGGGCTGCCGCACGCCGGGCGCACCCGGGTCCGGTTCAGCGTCAACTGCCGCCCGGTCAGCGAGCGGATGGAGGGCGGCACGGCGTCGGTGCCGCACCGGCTGGCGGCGCTGCGCCGGCTCGCCCTCGACGGTTACCCGGTGGGGTTGACCGTCGCGCCGATCATGCCGCTGCCCGGCTGGCGGGAGCACTACGGCGAGCTGCTCGACGCGGTCGCGGGCGCGGTCGCCGGGGTGCCGGAGCTCGACCTGACCGCCGAGCTGATCACCCACCGGTTCACCCCGGGCAGCAAGGAGGTGCTGCTCGGCTGGTACCCGCGCACGAGGCTGGAGATGGACGAGTCCGCCCGCAGCCGCAGGTACGGCAGGTTCGGCGCGGTGAAGTACGTCTACCCGCGCGACACGATGGCCGAGCTGCGCACCTGGTTCGACCGCGAGCTGGCCGCCCGGCTGCCTGCCTGCCGGGTCCTCTACTGGACGTGAGGATCAGCTACGGTCGACGACCGTGGCCCTGATGCGTGTCGACTTCCACTCCGAGGTGCTCGGTCTCGGCACCTCCATGACCGTGATCCTGCCGCAGCTCACCTCCTCGCAGGTCGGCATGTCCGGTAGCGCCCCGCCGGGCGACCCGCCCGTGCTCTACCTGCTGCACGGGTTGTCCGACGACGACACGATCTGGCTGCGCCGCACCTCGATCGAGCGGTACGTGGCGCCGCTCGGCCTGGCCGTGGTGATGCCCCAGGTCGGGCGCAGCTTCTACAGCGACGAGGAGCACGGCAACCGGTACTGGACCTTCCTCAGCGACGAGCTGCCCCGGCTGTGCCACGGGTTCTTCCGGCTCTCGACGCGTCGGGAGGACACCTTCGTCGCCGGGCTCTCGATGGGCGGCTACGGGGCGCTGAAGTGGGCGCTGCGCGACCCGGGCCGGTTCGCGGCGGCGGCGAGCCTCTCCGGCGCGCTCGACGTGGCCACCCGCCGCCACCATCCGACCGCGCCCCTCGACCCCGGCGTCTGGCACACCGCCTTCGGCGAGCGCACCGTCGCGGGCAGCGACGACGATGTCCTCGCCCTGCTCGGCAGGACCACGGGCGCCGACCTGCCCGCGCTGCGCGTCGCCTGCGGCACCGAGGACTTCCTGTACGAGGACAACCTGACCTTCGTCACGGCGGCCCGCGAGCGCGGCGTCCCGCTCACCGTGGACTTCTCCCCCGGCGCGCACGACTGGGCGTACTGGGACGCGAAGATCCAGGACGTGCTGGCCTGGTTGCCGCTGCGCACCGGCGCCTGACCCGGCGGCCGGCTGAGCGATGCCGGTGGCCGGGCGGCCCGGCGCTCAGGCCCCGACGGTGCCGTCGACGCCCTCGCGCAGGAGGTCGGCGTGGCCGTTGTGGCGGGCGTACTCGTGGATCAGGTGCAGCATCACCAGGCGCAGGGACACGTCCTCGCCGGATCTGGCGTGGTGGCCGGTCACGTCGAGCGACTCGGCCTCGCGCTCGATGCGACGGGAGTGCGCGACCTCCCGCTGCCAGGCGTCGAACGCCTCGGCGCGGGTGGCGCCGCTCGCGTCGTACGCCACCTGGAAGTCGCCCGAGTCCGACCAGACCAGCGGCACGTCCTCGCCGTCGATGGTCCGGCGGAACCAGGCCCGCTCCACCTCCGCCATGTGCCGGACCAGACCGAGCAGCGACAGCGTGGACGGGGGCATCGACTGCCGGCGCAGGTCCTCGTCGGACAGCCCGTCGCACTTCATCGCGAGGGTCGCCCGGTGGTAGTCCAGGAAGGCGCGCAGCATCTCGCGCTCGTCCCCGGTGACGGGCGGCCCGATCCGTTCGGTGGCCACGACCCACTCCCCCCTCGCGTGACGGCACACCCGCCGTCCGACGGTCGCTCGTCTCCGAGCCGGAACGTCCGATCATGCCCGACGTCGCCGGCGCGCGTAGCGTGGGCACGCAGCCGCACGCCCGGGAGGAAACCAACCGTGACCCTGTCCACCCCCGCGACCGCGCTCGCGTACTTCGGCATCGACGCCCTGATCGACGACGACACCCGAGACCTCCAAACCGCCGTGCGCGGCTTCGTCGACCGACGGGTCCGCCCGGAGATCGCCACCTGGTACGAGCAGGGCCGCCTGCCCGTGCGGGATCTCGCCCGCGAACTCGGTGAACTCGGCGTGCTCGGCATGCACCTGCGGGGCTACGGCTGCGCCGGCACCTCCGCCGTCGCGTACGGGCTGGCCTGCTTCGAGCTGGAGGCGGGCGACTCGGGGCTGCGCTCCCTGGTGTCGGTGCAGGGATCGCTCGCCATGTACGCCATCTGGCGGTTCGGCTCCGAGGAGCAGAAGCAGCAGTGGCTGCCCCGGATGGCGGCCGGCGAGGCCATCGGCTGCTTCGGCCTGACCGAACCGGACTTCGGCTCCGACCCGGCCGGCATGCGGACCCGGGCCCGCCGCGACGGGGACGACTGGGTGCTCGACGGCACCAAGATGTGGATCACCAACGGCTCCGTCGCGGATGTCGCCGTGGTGTGGGCCCGCACCGACGAGGGCGTACGCGGTTTCCTCGTCCCCGCTGGCACCCCCGGCTTCACCGCCCCGGAGATCACCCGCAAGCTCTCCCTGCGCGCCTCGGTGACCTCGGAACTCGTCCTCGACGACGTGCGGCTGCCCGCCGACGCGATGCTGCCGGAGGCCACCGGCCTGTCCGGGCCGCTGACGTGTCTCAACGAGGCCCGCTTCGGCATCGTCTTCGGGGCGCTGGGCGCGGCCCACGACTGCCTGGAGACGACGATCGCGTACGCCCGCAGCCGGCAGATCTTCGACAAGCCGCTCGCCGCGTACCAGGCCACCCAGCTCAAGCTCGCCGACATGGGGCTGGAGCTGGGCAAGGGGATGCTGCTGGCGTTGCAGATCGGCGCGCTGAAGGACGCCGGCACCCTCGACCACCGGCAGATCAGCCTGGGCAAGCTCAACAGCGTGCGGGAGGCCATCGCCATCGCCCGCGAGTGCCGCGCCATCCTGGGCGCGGCCGGGATCACCCTCGACTACCCGGTCATCCGGCACTCGGCCAACCTCGAATCCGTGCTCACCTACGAGGGCACGTCCGAGGTGCATCAGCTGATCATCGGACAGGTGCTGACCGGCCACGCCGCCTTCAAGTGAGCGTCACGCCGGGCCGGGAGCGCCAGCCGGGTCGGGTGCGTCAGCCGCCCACGGGTTCGGCCGAGGAGCGGGCCACCGGCAGGTCGAAGTACGTGTCCGGCCAGGGTTCGTCGCGGTAGCGGTAGTGCCACCACTCGCGGTCGTAGTTGACGAAGCCGCCGTCGGTCATCAGCTGCCGCAGCAGCCGCCGGTTGTCCCGGGCCACGCCGGTGACCTGGGGTGAGTCGGTGTGCGCGAGCGGGTCGAAGCAGTCGAAGCCGGTGCCCATGTCGACGCCGTTGTCCGGGAACCGCTGCCCCTTCGCGGCGGTGCAGGAGACCAGGGGCCGGCCCGGGGCGTACGGGGGCTGGGTGGGGGTCGGCACGTCGACCAGGGTCAGGTCGAGCGTGCTGCCCCGGCTGTGGGCGGTGGGCGCCCCGACGTACCCCTCGTCGAACAGCTCGGACTTCGCCACCCGGGGATAGAACTCCGCCTTCATCCGCTGCTCGCCGGGCTGCCGGGCCCACTCGACGAAGTCGTCGGCGGCCCGTTGGGGGCGGTAGCAGTCGTACACCTTCAGGCTGCGGGCCCGGGCGAGGGCGGCGTCCTGCACCCGGCGCAGCGCCTCGGCGGCCCGGCGGGTGAGCAGGCAGAGCGGTTCGGGGTAGCCGGCGACCGGTCGCCCGACGAAGTTGTGGGCGGTGGCGTACCGGATGTCGGTCCGGATGCGCGGGTCTACGTCGGTGAGGACGACGAGCCCCGGCCCGGGCGACGTCGCGGCGGAGGCGGACGCCGGGGACGACGGTGGCGACACGGCCGGTGGTGACGGCGCGGATCGGGTGCAGCCGGGCGCGAGCGCCACCATCACGACGGCCACGGCCACCGCCCGCCGGCGGGCGGTCGCGGCGCGCGGGGCTCGCCGGCGGATCCGGACTGGCCTGGCCACACCCCTGTCTATCAGGCTACGGGCCGTCGGGCGCCCGGTCCGGCGAGAGGTGTACGCGCAGGAAGCCCACCGCCGCCTCGTCGTCGTCGATCCCGCCGGCCTCGTGACCGTTGTACCGCCAGACCGACAGCTCCGTCGGCCCCCGGCAGGCGTTGATGGCGGCGAAGACCGTCGACGGCGGCACGATCTCGTCCATCAGCGCGACGGAGAAGCGGGCCGGCAGGTGGCACCGGCGGGCGAAGTTCACCCCGTCGACGTACGCCAGGGTGTCGAGCACCCGCTCCTCGGCGTGCCGGTGGACGGCCAGATAGTCGCGGATCTCCCGGTACGGCTGCGCGTCGGTGAGCACGATCGCGCGCGGGATGTCGCACAGGAAGGGCACGCCGGCCACGACGGCCCGCAGGTCGGGCGTCAACGCGGCGACGGCGAGCGCGGCCCCGCCGCCCTGGCTGTGCCCGAGGACCGCGACCCGCGCCGGATCGACCGCCGGCAGGGTCCGGACGGCGTCCACCGCCCGCACCGCGTCGGTGAGGAACCGCCGGTAGTAGTACGTGCGGGGGTCCGTCACGCCACGGGTGGCGACCCCGGGTGCCTCGGGGCCGGCGGCGGCCGGATCCGGGGTGTCCCCCCGGGTCCAGCCCGCCCCCTGCCCCCGGGTGTCCATCTGCAGGTGCGCGAACCCGGCCGAGGCCCACAGCAGGTTCTCCAGCGGGTGGCCCCGGCCGCCGCCGTAGCCGGCGTACTGCACGACGGTGGGCAGGGGCGACTCGGCGCCGCGCGGCAGCCGCAGCCAGGCCCGCACCGGCTGCCCGGCGAAGCCGGGAAAGGTCACGTCGAGCACGTCGATCGTGGCCAGCCCGGTGGGCACCGGCTCGGCGCGCACCGGCCAGCCGCACTCCCGCGACTCGGCGATCGTGTCCGCCCAGAACCGGTCGAAGTCCGCCGGCTCCCGCACCCCGCCGCGGTACGCGCGCAACTGCTCCTCGGGCAGGTCGGTGAGGGCCACCGCTCAGCCGGCCGACGGCGTGACGGCGAAGCGGGGGTGCAGCCGCCGGGTGTGGTCGACGTGCCGGGCGGGACCGCGCAGCGCGACCGCCGCCACCAGCCGGTGGTCGGTGCTGGACGCCGCCAGCCGCAGCTCCAGCTCCCCCGGCTCGACGACGCGCCGCCCGTCGCGCCCCGTGAAGGCGAACAGGTCGGCCGGCACGGCCAGGTCGACCCGGCAGGCCGCGCCCGCCTCCAGCGGCACCCGCAGGTAGCCGACCAGCCGCTGCACCGGCTGGACCACCGAGGCCACCGGATCGTGGGCGTACACCTGCACGACCTCGCTGCCCCACCGGGAGCCGGTGTTGCGCACCGTGAAGTGCAGCCGCAGCTCACCGTCGGTCGCCGCGAGCGGCTCGTCGACGACCAGGCCCGACCAGTCGAACGTGGTGTAGCCCAGGCCGTGCCCGAAGCCGAACGCCGGCGTCGGGTCGACGTTGGAGACATCGCTGGCCTGGCCCAGCCGGGCCGACAGGTAGGTGGTCGGCTGCGCGCCCGGCCCCCGGGGCACGCTGACCGGCAGCCGCCCCTGCGGTGCGACCCGGCCGCTGAGCACGCCGGCGACGGCCGGGGTGCCCTCCTCGCCGGGGAAGAACGACTGCACGATCGCCGCCGCGTCGGTCACCGCCCGACCCAGCGCGTAGGGCCGCCCGGCGAGCAGCGTCACCACCACGGGCGTACCGGTGTCCAGCAGCGCGTCGAGCAGGTGCTGCTGCGCCCCGGGCAGGGCCAGCGACTCGGCGTCGCAGCCCTCGCCGCTGGTGCCCCGCCCGAACAGTCCCGCCCGGTCGCCGAGCGCGGCGACGACCACGTCCGCGTCCCGCGCCGCCGCGACGGCCGCCGGCACCCCGCCGGTGTCGTCGCCGTCGACGGAGACGCCGGCCACGGTGACCACGACGCTGCCGGGGAACTCGGCGCGCAGCGCCGCCGCCAGGGTGGGCAGCGCGATACCGACGGGCACCTCGGGGTGCCGGGAGCCGACGTGGGCGGGGAACGAGTAGCAGCCCAGCACCGCCGTGGGGCTCTCCGCCTGTGGGCCGACCAGCGCGATGCGGGCCGGCCGGTGCAGCGGCAGGATGCCGTCGTTGGCCAGCAGCACCACGGAGCGCTCGGCCACCTCGCGGGCCAGCGCCCGGTTGGCGGGCGGGTCCAGGTCGACGGTGCCGCGCAGCGCCTCCGGGTCGGACAGGTCGGCGCCGGCCAGCGCGGCCGGCACCGCGCTCCAGTCGGCGTCGAGGAGACCGAGCTGCGCCTTCTGCGTCAGCACCCGACGCACCGCCCGGTCGATCAGTGCCTCCGGCACCGCGCCGGCCGCGAGCGCCTCGCGCAGCGGCTCGCCGAACGTCTTCACCGTCGGCAGCTCGACGTCCACGCCGGCGGCCAGGGCCTCGGCCGCCGCCTCGGCCCAGGTGCCGGCCACGCCGTGCAGGGTGTGCAGGAAGGCGATGCCGAAGTAGTCGGCCACCACGGTGCCCGGGAAGCCCCAGACGTCGCGGAGCAGGCCGGTCAGCAGCTCCTCGTCGGCCGCCGAGGGCATCCCGTCGGTGTCGGTGTAGGCGTGCATCACCGACCGCGCGCCGCCCTCGCGTACCGCCATCTCGAACGGCGGGAGGATCACGTCCGCGCGCTCGCGGGGGCCCATCGCCACCGGCGCCAGGTTGCGCCCGCCCCGGGAGGCGGAGTAGCCGGCGAAGTGCTTCAGCGTCGCCACCACGCCGGCGGACTCCAGGCCCCGCACGTACGCGGTGGCGATGGTGCCCACCAGGTAGGGGTCCTCGCCGATCGTCTCCTCCACCCGCCCCCAGCGCGCGTCGCGCACCACATCGAGCACCGGGGCCAGCCCCTGGTGCACCCCGACGCGGCGCAGGTCGGCGCCGATGGCCGCGGCCATCCGCCCGATCAGCTCCGGATCGAAGGTGGCGCCCCAGGACAGCGGCACGGGGTACGCGGTGGCGCCCCAGGCGGCGAAGCCGGCCAGGCACTCCTCGTGCGCCATCGCCGGGATGCCGAACCGGTTGGCGGCGGCGACGCGCTGCTGAGTCCGCAGCAGCGACAGCGCGCCGAGCGCGGGGTCGACCGGGGCGGTGCCGAACGGGCGGGTCAGCTGGCCGAGACCCGTGTCCAGCAGGGCGGCCAGGTCGACCGGTTCCTCCATCTCGTGCTGGTACGGCGCGACCTCTCCCCCGTCGGCGGCGGCGCCGACCCAGACGCCGTAGAGCTGGGCCACCTTCTCCGGCAGGGTCATCACGGCGACCAGGGCGTCCACCCGGGTCGCGAGGTCGAGGGTCGGGTCGGTCCAGATCGCGGTGCCGGGGGCGATGTCGAGGGTCACGTTGTCGGTCACTTTCCTCCGACGCCCATCAGCCCCTGCACCAGGGCCCGCCGGGCGAACAGATAGACGAGCAGGACGGGCACCATCGACAGCACGACCGCGGCGAGCAGGCCGGGAATATTGATCCCGTACTGCGTCTGGAAGTTGTAGAGGCCGAGGGTGATCACCTTGGTGGAGTCGGACTGGGTGAGGATCAGCGGGAACAGGAAGCCGTTCCACGCCTGGAGGGCGGAGAAGACCGCGATCGTGGCGATCCCGCCGCGCGACAGCGGCAGCACCAGCTGGGCGAAGACCCGCGCCGGGCTGGCGCCGTCGATGGCCATCGCCTCGTACAGGTCGGGGGTGATGTCCCGCATGACGCCGCTGAGGATCAGCGCGCACACCGGCAGGGAGAACGCGGCGGTGGGCAGGATGACGCCGACGAGGTTGTCGTAGAGCCCCGCCTTGCTGATCAGGTAGAAGATCGGCACGATGACCGCCTGCGCCGGGATCGCCAGGCCCAACAGGAACAGCCGGAACACGCCGGAGGTGAGCCGACTGCGGCTGCGCACGATGGCGTACGCCAGCGGCGGCACGAGCAGCAGCACGATGGCCACCACGCTCACCGTCACCACGAGGGTGTTGAACAGGTAGCGGCCGAAGCCCTCGTCGAAGGCGCCGGTGTAGTTGTCGAGGGTGAAGGTGTCGGGCGGGGCGAGCGGGCCGTTGCGGCCGTAGCCCTCCCGGGTCTGCAGGGTGGTCGCCAGCATGACGTAGATCGGCAGGCCGACCACGAGGAGCCAGGCCAGGGCGCCGATCCCGGCGATCCAGTTTGGGTGGTGCCGCTTCACAGGCCCTCCATCGTGGAGCGCATCTTGTCGTAGCCGGAGACCCGGACCACGATCAGCGAGATGACGGTGGCGACGACGACGAGGAGCAGGGCGATGGCCGCGCCCGCGCCGAAGTCGAAGCTGCGGAACGCCTGCTCGTACATGTGGTAGGCGGTGATGGTGGTGTCGGTGCCCGGCCCGCCCTGGGTGAGGATCAGCACGGTGTCGAACGTGGTCAGCCCGCCGACGACCATGAGGACCACGGAGGTAATCATGGCGTTGCGCAGCTGCGGCAGGGTCACGTGGCGGAACTGCTCCCACCGGCCGGCGCCGTCGACCTCGGCGGCCTGGTAGAGCACCGCCGGCACGGCGCGGGCCGCACCCTGGTAGATCAGCGCGTGGAACGGGATGAACTGCCAGCCGCCGACGAAGACCAGCACGGCGATCGCGCCCGTCCGGCTGCCGAAGAGGTTGCCGTCGCCGAACAGCCACGGGGCCTGACCGGGCACGCCGAAGTTCGGGTCGAGCAGCGCCCGCCACAGCACCGACACGGCGGTCGCCGACAGCAGCAGCGGCAGGAAGAAGATGGCGGACAGCACGGCCCGGTTGCGCTGCGGCCCGGCCGCCCACACGCCGATCAGCAGGCTCAGCGGCGTCTGCACCAGCACGCCGAGGGCGGTGAGCAGGACGCTCAGCCACAGGCTGTTGATCATCACGGGGTCGCGGGCGAGCCGCTGCCAGTTGTCCAGCCCGACGTACTCCGGCGAGCCGAGGCCCGCCCAACTGGTGAAGCTGAGCACGACCACGAGGACCAGCGGGACGAGCGCGAAGAGCCCGAAGAACAGGGTGGCGGGGAGGGCCCAGGCGAAGCCCGGGCGGCTGAGGGTGGGGCCGCCCGGGCTTCGTCGGGCCCGTCGCTGCTCCGTCGCGGCGGAGGCGGCGAGGGTGGTGGTGGACATGGTCGCGCTCAGCCCGCCTGGAGGGACTGCATCGCCTTGATGAAGCCGGCGGCGTCCATCCGGCCGTTGCAGTACTGCTGCACGGCCTGGTGGATGGTCGTGGTGGCGGCCGGCGGGTACGCCTGGTCCCAGGAGAGCTGGAAGTTCGGGGCCTCCTTGACCAGGGTGAACTGGTACTTCAGGTAGTCCGGGTTGGTGGCGCCGTCGAGGAACTTCTCCGTGTTGGTGGTGGTCGGCAGGTTGCCGATGGACAGCTGCGCCTGGACGAACTCGTCGGAGTACTGGAGCTTGAGGAACTCGGCCACCGCCTCCGGGTGCCGGGTCTTCTTCAGCACCGAGTAGAAGTTGTTGGTGTTGCCGACCACGTTGCGCGGGTCGCCCTTGCCACCCGGGACGCTCGGGAAGGCGCTCCAGCCGAGGCCCTCGGCGGCGAAGGTCGGGTTGGCGTCGTGGTGGGTCGAGTAGTTCCACGAGCCCATCAGCTCGAAGCCGGCCTTGCCGCTGGACAGCAGGGCGGGCGAGCCGCCGTCGGTGAACTTGACCGAGTCGAAGTTGGTGCCGAACGCACCCGCGTCGGTCAGCTGCCGCAGCAGCTCCAGGGCGCGGCGGCTCTCCGGGCTCTCCCAGGCGCTCTTGTCGCCGCCGAGCGCCTTGGCGAACAGCTCGGGGCCGGCCACCCGGTCATAGAGGTACTGGTACCACATCTGGGTCGGCCACTGGTCGCCGCCGCCGAGGGCGATCGGCGTGATCCCCTTGCCCTTGAGCGTCCGCACGGCCGCCAGCAGGTCGTCCCACGTCTTCGGCGGGGTGATCCCGGCGTCGGCGAGGACCTTCTTGTTGTGGAACAGCAGCACCGGCTGGGTGCCGCGCATCGGCACCCCGTACGCCTTGCCGTCGACCATGGCGGTGTTGAAGACCGACGGCAGGAAGTTCGCCTTCAGCCCCGGGTCCTTGGCGATCATGTCGTCCAGCGGCAGCAACAGGTCGGCCTTGACGAACGGGGTGATGCTGCCGCCGCCCCAGTTGAAGAAAACGTCCGGCGCCTGCTTGGTGTTGATGATGGTCTGGAGCTTGGTCTGGTAGTCGGCGCCGGGGATGGTGTCCAGCACCGCCTTGACCTTCGACGTCTTGTTGAACGTCTCGACGAGCTGTTTCTCGACCTTGTTGGTGGCGTCGCCGTACACCAGGATGCGGATCTCGTCCGGGCCGGCGGCCGAGTCACCGTCACCGCAGGCGGTCAGTGGCAACGCCAGCGCCAGGGCGGCGCCGAGCGCGACGACCCGGGCGAGCCGCGTGCGTACAGTCATGATCGACCTCTCGTGGTGGGGGTGTGGTGGGGGACGTCGCCGCCGGCGCGACGACCGAAAGGTGTCCGACAAGTTTCCGGAATACTTCCGTAACTCGTCCGAACGCTAGAACCGACCTGCCGTGTCGTCAACCCCCGATCGTGGGGCAAGATGGGCCGGTGGAGCGGCCACGCCGTTCCGGACGTTTTTCGGTGGTCACGGGTACGGTCGGTCTTCCGACCGGTGAAGGAGACGCGGGTGGACGGCGACGACGGGCGCAGGATCACCATCACCGCAATCGCGCGGGAGGCCGGGGTCTCGGTGCCGACCGTGTCGCGGGTGCTCAACGGGCGCTCGGACGTGGCTCCCGGCACCCGCGAGCGGGTGGAGGAGCTGCTGCGCCAGCACGGCTACCAGCGCCGCGGCAGCCGCACGGTCAGCCGCGTCGGCCTGGTCGACCTGGTCTTCAACGACCTGGACAGCCCCTGGGCGGTCGAGATCATCCGGGGGGTCGAGGACGTCGGGCACGGCGCGGGCGTCGGCACGGTGGTCTCCGCGATCCACCGCCAGTCGACCGCCGCCCGGCAGTGGTTGCAGAACCTGCGGGCCCGCGCCACGGACGGCGTCATCTTCGTGACCTCGCACCTGAGCCCGCCGCTGCACGCGCAGCTGCGCCGCCTCAACGTGCCCGTGGTCGTCGTCGACCCGGCCGGCGTGCCCGCCACCGACGTGCCCACCGTCGGCGCCACCAACTGGGCCGGCGGGCTCGCCGCGACCGAGCACCTGCTGTCGCTCGGGCACCGGCGGATCGGCTTCGTCGCCGGGCCGACGCACCTGCTGTGCAGCCGGGCCCGCCTGGACGGCCACCGGGCCGGGCTGGAGGCGGCCGGGGTGCCGGTGGAGGACCGCCTGGTGCACCCCGGCGACTTCTACCACGCCTCGGGTTTCGCCGCCGGGACGGCGCTGCTCGACCTCGACGACCCGCCGACGGCCATCTTCGCGGCCAGCGACCAGATGGCCTTCGGCGTCTACGAGGCCGTCCGCCGCCGCGGGCTGCGGATCCCCGACGACGTCAGCGTCGTGGGCTTCGACGACCTGCCCGAGGCCCGCTGGGCCTCACCGCCGCTGACCACCGTCCGGCAACCGCTGGTGGAGATGGGTCGCCTGGCCGCCCGGACCGTGCTGCGGCTGGCGCAGGGCGAGGGCATCGACTCCCCCCGGGTGGAACTCGCCACCAACCTGGTCGTCCGGGACAGCACGGCGCCGCCGCGCCGGCCGTGAGCGCCGCCGCGCGGCTCGCCGTCCGGCCGCGGCGCTCCCGACAGCGTTCCGGAAGTTCCGGGGGATCGCCACCGGCCTGACCGCCGGAAGTCACCGCGCACGGGCCGCGGCGCCGTTCCGCAACGGCACGCCGGCCCCCACCGTCCCGGGCCGCCCGGACGTTCCGGAACGGCGCCGCGGCCGGCGGGGACCACCGGGCCTTCGGGTTCAGCGGTGCGGGTGGTGGTGCCGGACCGCGCGGCGGATGTCCACCGGCAGGGCGGGCGCGCCGTCGACCGGCGCGGGGTCCTCGGCGGTGGGGGCGATGCCGCCGGCGGCGATCCGGTCCAGGGTGGCCAGGCCGGCGGCGTCGATCGAGCCGAACACCGTGTAGTTGGGGCGCAGCGCCGAGTCCGACTGGACCAGGAAGAACTGGCTGCCGTTGGTGTCCGGGCCGGCGTTGGCCATGGCGAGGGTGCCCCGGGCGTAGAGCCGGCGTACGCCGGTCGGGTCGGTGGGCGCGGGCGGCAGGTCGGTGGGCAGCTCGTCGGCGTAGCGGTAGCCGGGACCGCCGGAGCCGGTGCCGGACGGGTCACCGCACTGGAGCACCTTCAGCGTCGGGTACGCGGTGAGCCGGTGGCAGGAGGTCCGGTCGTAGAAGCGGTGGCGCACCAGGTGCAGGAAGCTCTGCACGGTGCAGGGGGCCGCCTCCCGGTCGAGGGTCAGCCCGACCGGCCCCTGGTTGGTGCGCAGCGTGACGCGCACGGTGCCCCGGTCGGGGGTGCGCCTCGGGTCGGGCGGCAGCGGGACCGGCCTGGCGGCGGGGTCCTCGGGCGTCTCCGTGTAGGCGCACGGGCCGGGCGTGACCCGGGAAACGGCGGCGGCGTCGGCCGGGGCTCCGCCGGGCGCGGCGACCGCGGCGGCGCCGCCACCGGTGACCAGCGCGCCCGCGACCAGGGCCACCCCGGCGAGGCGGGACAGCGTACGGGCCGGCCGGCGGGGTGCCTCGATCGACGGCGGGACGGGGTGCGGTCGGGGTTCGCTCGACACGGGGATCCTCCTGGACTCGTGGCGCTGCAAAGACCGGAGTCTATGGATCCCGTCGTCGCTTGTCGATCCGCCCCGCCCCCGTCCAGGTCAGGAAGGAGCCCCGCCGTACCGGCGCCGGGCCGCCCGGCGGCGCCAGAGCAGCGCCGCCCCCAGCAGCGCGACCGCCACCGCCGCGAGCGCGGCCACGGGCCACCGGGCGATCAGCCCGTCCTCGAGCGGGCCGCTGGCCGCGGCCGGGCGCGGATCGACGGTGGCGGCGAGCGCGGGTGGCGAGGGGGTCGCCGAGGCGGTCAGCTCCCCGGGCTCGACCAGCCGGCCGACGGCGGAGCGCCGGGGCAGCGTGAAGCCCCAGTCGAGCAGGGCGGCGCCCTGCTCCCAGCCCCGCGCGGGCTGCGGCTCGGCACCGAGCAACGTGACCACCAGCCGCCGCCCGTTGCGCTGGGCCGCCCCGACGTAGGTGTGCCGGGCCAGGTCGGTGAAGCCGGTCTTGCCGCCGAGCGCACCCGGGTAGCGGTAGATGAGCTGGTTCTCGTTCTGGATCTCGAAACCCTTGGTGCGCTGCGCCGGCTGGGCGGGGATGCGGTGCGTCTCGGTCAGCGCGTACCGGCGGAACGTCGGCTCGGCGAAGCAGGCCCGGGCGACCAGCGCCAGGTCGTACGCGCTGGTGAACTGGCCTCGTCCGTCGAGACCGGAGGGGGTCACCGCGTGGGTCTGGAGGGCGCCGAGGCGGTGCGCCTCCTCGTTCATCGCCCGCACGCCGCCGGCCATTCCGTCCGGCCCGCCGCCGAGCCGGGCCAGCACGTTGGCCGCCTCGTTGCCGGACTGGAGCAGCAGCCCGAGCCAGACGGTCTCGATCCGGTACCGTCCGCCGGCGACCAGCCCGACGGCCGAGGAGCCGGGTTCGATGTCCATGTCCCCGTCGGTGACGGTGACGACCTGCTGCGGGTCGAGCCGGGGCAGCATGGTGGCCGCCAGCAGCAGCTTCTGCACGCTGGCCGGGGTGCCGTACTCGTGCGGGCCGCAGCCGCCCAGCACCTGGCCGGTGTCCAGGTCGGCGACCAGCCACGAGGTCGCGGTGACCGCTGGCGGGCGCGCGGCCCCCGCCGGGACGATCAGACCGGCGGTGTCGAGCGCCTGGCCGCCCACGGCCCGCTCCCCCGGCACGGCCGGCGGCGGTGACGGACGCGGCGGCCGGGACACCTTGGGCGCGGGCGCCTTCGGGCAGGGCGCGGACCCGACGGCCCCGGGCGCGGACGGCGCCACGCCGGGCGGGGAGGGCACTACGCCGGGCGGGGACGCGACGACGCCGGGCGCGGAGGTCGCGGGCGCGACGACGCCGGGCGCCGAAGTCACGGGGGCGACGGGGTTGGCCGGGCCGGCCGCCGCGGGGACGGGAGCACCGGTGCCGAGGAGGACGGCGGTCGCCGTGGCCGCCAGCAGCCGAACCTTCATGCACCGCACCCTAGTCGGCGGAGTTCGGGACGCGGGCGGGGTTCTCCAGGCCCGAGGGCCCGGCACGGGTCGGAGGCGTGGCCGGCTCACCTCCCGCTCGACCGCTTCCGCGGCGCGGACTCACCGGTTCCGGGACCATCGGCCCTGCCGCGGGGCCCGGCCGGAACGGAAGCTGGAGACTGAAAGCGGTAGCCGATCTTCCGGTTTACGTGCCGGGCGGCGTCCCCGCCCCGCGGGCCGCCCGACACCGACGAAGGGACGACCATGGAAGCCCTCTCGCTGACCCACCTCGCCGACGAGCAGCTCGCCGCCGCGCGGGAGGCCGACAGCGGACGCAGCGCACGTTCCCTGCACGCGGTCCGGGACCGCCGCCTGCGGCAGACCCTGCTCGCCCTGCGCGGCGGTCGGTCCCTCGACGAGCACGACAGCCCGGGCGAGGCGACGCTACAGGTGCTCGTGGGGCGGGTGCGCCTGGTGGCCGGGGACGAGTCCTGGGAGGGCGACGCCGGCGACCTCGTGGTCATTCCGCCGCTGCGGCACGCGCTGCACGCCGTCACGGACGCCGCCGTCCTGCTCACCGTGACACCCCGGCCGTGAGCACCGTCCCGGCCCGTCGTCACCGCCCGGCCGGGAGCCTCACCGTGGGCGCCCCCGGCCACGCTCCGGGCCGGGGCCGGTCACCGGGCTGGGTGCCGCCGCAGCACGGCGCGTGGGCGATGCTGCTGCTGCCCTTCCTGGCGGCGCTGACCGTCACCGGCCCGCATCCGCTGCACCTTCCCCTGCTCGGGGCCGCGCTCGCCGGATACCCGCTGTCCTACTTCGGGTTGCAGGCGGTCAAGACCGGGCGGATCCGCCGGGTGCGCCCGCACCTCGTCGGGTACGGGCTCGCCACCGTCGCGCTCGGCACGCCGGTGCTGGTGGCCCGGCCCGCGACGCTCGCCTACGCCCCGATCTTCGTGGCCCTCGCGGCCGTCAACGCCGGCTACGCACGCCGGCGCCGCGACCGGGCGTTCGTCAACGACCTCGCCTTCGTGGCGCAGTGCGGCCTGCTCGGTCTCGTCGTCGCCACGGTCGCCGGGGTGCCGTGGACCAACGTGGCCGGGGTGACGGTCGTGGCACTGGGCTACCTCGTCGGCACCGTCGTGCACGTCAAGACGATGATCCGGGAGCGGGACAGCGTCCGGTACCGGTGGGTGTCGTGGACGTACCACGCCGTCGTCGCGGTCGCCGGGGCGCTCTGGGCGCCGGTGCCGGTCGCCGTGGTCTTCGCGGTGCTGCTGGCCCGGGCGGTGCTGCTCGCCGGGCGTCGGGTCGCGCCGATGCGGGTGGGGCTGGTCGAGACGGCGTGCGCCCTGCTGGTGCTGGCGGCGGTGGCGCTCTGACCCCGGCGGGGGCGGGGCGCTGCCGGGCCACGTCGGCCCGCGTCGACGGGAGGGCTCCCAGAGGGCGGGACGCACCGCGTCGGTTGGCTCACAAGCCGTTGCCTCCGGCAGCGCTCACCGACTAGAACCGGGGAACGTTCGACCGGACCGCCCGGCGACGGTGGCGAGGTGATGGCCGTGGCTCTGATCTCCTACGACGACGCCGACTCAGCGGCCTTCGCCGCGACCCGGGAGCTGCCGCGCAGCGGCCTGGACCGGTGGCGGCACGCGGTGCAGCAACACCTTCGGCCGCGTACCGGCACCACGCTGCTCGACCTCGGGGCCGGCACCGGCGCCTGGGCCGCCGCCTTCACCGAGTGGTTCGGCGCCCGGGTGGTGGGGGTGGAGCCCGCCGGGGCGATGCGCTCCCGCGCCAGCCACCGACCGCTGCTCGCCGGCGACGCGGTCGCGCTGCCGCTGCGCGACTCCGTGGCGGACGGCGCGTGGCTGTCCACGATGGTGCACCACATCCCCGACCTCGACGCGGCGGCGCGGGAGCTGCGCCGGGTGCTCCGCCCGGGCGCGCCCGTGCTGATCCGCTCGCCGTTTCCCGGCCGGCACCAGCGGATCGCGCTGTTCCGCTGGTTCCCGGAGGCGGTCCGCGTCCTCGAGACCTATCCGGACCTGGCGCGGGTGCGCTCCGCGTTCGCCACGGCCGGGTTCACCGTCAGCACCGTCGAGCCCGTCGCGCAGATCACGGCGGCGTCGCTGGCCGAGTGCGCCGCAGGCCTCGACCGCCGGGCCCACACCCCGCTCCAGTTGATCACCGACGAGGAGTACGCCGCGGGGCTGGCCCGGCTCCGGGCCGCGGCCGCCACGGCGACGGGCCCGGTCGTCGACCACCTCGACCTGCTGGTGCTGCGCTGAGTCACCCGGGCAGCGCCGGGTCGCGGTGGCGCAGGTAGTCGTACAGCGCGGCCGAGGCGTGCAGCCGCCGCAGGCTGCGCCGGTGCAGTTCCTGCTCCCGCTTGGCCAGCTCCGCGTGGACCCGCTGGGCACTGCCGGTGGTACGCATCTCGCCGAGCACGGCCGCGACGATGTCGAACGGGTACGCGCCCCGGCGCAGCAGCGCCACGACCTGCGCGGCGCGCAGCTCGGCCGCGTCGTACACCCGGTAACCGGTGCCGCGCTCGCGGACCGGCCGGAGCAGGCCGCGCTGCTCCCACAGCCGTAGCTGCGAGGTGCGGACGCCGACCAGGTCGGCGACCTCGCCGATGCGGGCCCCGCGCCGGGGCGCCGGCAGGACGGCGGCCGGGCTGGTCACCACGGTCTCGAACGCGCCGAGCACCCGCCGGATGTCGGCCCGCTCCCGGTCCAGCTCGGCGTGGCCGGCGTCGAGCGCCGCCAGCGCCGCCGCCAGGTCGCCCCGGTGCACCGCGACCATGACCTCCCGGGTACGCGCCCAGCCGTGCCCCTCGGCCATCCGCCGGACCACCGCCAGCGCCCGCACGTGGTCGACGGTGAAGACGCGGTAGCCGGCGGGGGTGCGCTCGACCGGCGGCAGCACGCCGAGGTCGACGTAGTTGCGCACCTGCTGGACGGAGATGCCCGCGGTCGCCGCGACCTCCGCCCCCCGCCACCGTCCGGCCCGTCGTCCCGCATCCACCACCGGGCCACCCTACCGGTCTACACGTGGTTTGAGACTTTCCCGCCCGCTCCGGGCCGTTGGTGCCGCAGAAGGAGATGAAACCCTCCACGGGAGGTTGAATGAGACGATTGAAGGCGGCCTGGCCCCCGTAGATGTACCCCGGGCGGGACCCCGCCCACGATCTCGCGAAGGGTTCGCATGCAGCAGCCAGCACGGTCCGCCGCCGACAGTCACGACATGATCGAGGTGTGCGGCGCCCGGGAGAACAACCTCGCCTCCGTCTCGGTGGACATCCCCAAGCGCCGGCTGACCGTCTTCACCGGGGTCTCCGGCTCCGGGAAGTCGTCCCTGGTCTTCGGGACCATCGCCGCCGAGTCGCAGCGCCTGATCAACGAGACCTACAGCGCCTTCCTCCAGTCGTTCATGCCGAATGTGAGCCGCCCCGACGTCGACTCGCTGCGCAACCTCAGCGCGGCCATCGTCGTCGACCAGGAGCGGATGGGCGCCAACTCGCGTTCCACCGTCGGCACCGCCACCGACGCGTACGCGATGCTGCGCATCGTCTTCAGCCGGCTCGGCACCCCGCACGTAGGTGGGGCCGGCGCGTTCAGCTTCAACCTCGCCGAGGGCATGTGCCCGACGTGTGAGGGCCTCGGGCGGGTCTCCGACCTCGACGTCGACGAACTCGTCGACGTGGAACGCTCGCTCAACGACGGCGCGATCAAGGTGCCCAACTTCGCCGTCGACTCGTGGTACTGGCAGACCATCGTCCACTCCGGGCTGTTCGACCCCGACACGAAGCTCCAGGACTACACGCCGCAGCAGTGGCAGGACTTCCTCCACAAGCCGTCCACGAAGATCAAGGTGGGCAGCAACAACTGGACGTACGAGGGCCTGGCGGTCAAGGTGCGCCGGCTCTACCTGGCCAAGGACCGCGAGTCGATGCAGGCGCACATCCGGGCGTTCGTCGACCGGGCGGTCACCTTCACCACCTGCGCCGACTGCGGCGGGGCCCGGCTCAACGCGGCGGCACTCTCGTCCCGGATCGATGGGCGCAACATCGCCGAGTGCTCGGCGATGCAGATCAGCGACCTGGCCGGGTTCGTCCGCGCCATCGACGACCCGTCGGTCGCCCCGCTGACCGGCAACCTGCGCGACCTGCTCGACTCGCTGGTCGAGATCGGCCTGGGCTACCTGAGCCTGGATCGCGAGTCCGCCACTCTCTCCGGCGGCGAGGCGCAGCGGGTGAAGATGGTCCGGCACCTCGGCTCCAGCCTCTCCGACGTCACGTACGTCTTCGACGAGCCGACGGTCGGCCTGCACCCGCACGACATCGCGCGGATGAACGACCTGCTGCTGCGCCTGCGCGACAAGGGCAACACGGTGCTGGTCGTCGAGCACAAGCCCGAGACGATTTCCATCGCCGACCACGTGGTCGACCTCGGGCCCGGGGCCGGCACGGCCGGCGGCCGGATCTGCTTCACCGGCGACGTCGCCGGGCTGCGCCGCTCCGACACCCTCACCGGCCGGCACCTCGACCACCGGGTACGCCTGCGTGAGCACGTACGCCGGCCGTCCGGCCAACTGTCGATCCGCAACGCCGACCTGCACAACCTGCGCGACGTCGACGTCGACATCCCGCTCGGGGTGCTGACCGTGGTGACCGGGGTGGCCGGCTCCGGCAAGAGCTCACTGATCCACGGCTCGCTGCACCGCCGCGACGGCGTGGTGGTCGTCGACCAGTCGCCGATCCGGGGTTCCCGGCGCAGCAACCCGGCCACCTACACCGGCCTGCTGGACCCGATCCGCGCCGCCTTCGCCAAGGCCAACGGGGTCAAGGCCGCGCTGTTCAGCGCCAACTCCGAAGGGGCCTGCCCCACCTGCAAGGGCATCGGCCTGGTCTACACCGACCTGGCGATGATGGCCGGCGTCGCCTCGGTCTGCGAGCGGTGCGAGGGGCGGCGCTTCACCGACGAGGTGCTCACCTACCGCCTGCGCGGGAAGAACATCAGCGAGGTGCTCGCGATGCCGGCCACGGAGGCCCGCGACTTCTTCCCCGGCGGGCCCGCCCGGGCGATCCTCGACCGGCTGGTCGACGTCGGGCTCGGCTACCTCACCCTCGGCCAGCCGCTCAACACGCTCTCCGGGGGCGAGCGGCAGCGGCTCAAGCTGGCCATCCGCATGGCCGACAGCGGGAGCACGTACGTCCTGGACGAGCCGACCACCGGCCTGCACCTGGCCGACGTGGACCAACTGCTCGCCCTGCTGGACCGGCTGGTCGACGCCGGCAACACCGTCGTCGTCATCGAGCACCATCAGGCGGTCATGGCGCACGCCGACTGGCTGATCGACCTCGGTCCGGGGGCGGGACACGACGGCGGCCGGATCGTCTTCACCGGTACGCCGGCCGACCTGGTCGCCCACGCCGACACGTTGACCGCCCGTCACCTGCGCGAGTACGTGGGCCGCTGAGCCCTTGGCCGGACGAGGGCGACCCTCCAGACGCCGCACCCGGGCCGGTCACGCCCGGCCCCGGATCGCATCGCCCTCCGGCCCGGATCGCATCGCCCTCGGCCGCCCGGGTCCGCATCCCCCGGTTGCCTGGCCGGGGGCGGTGCCCGGGGGCGCCCGCCGGGCGGTCAGCGTCCCGACACGGGGACCGCCCGGGCGGACGGCGCCGCCAGCCGGCGCGCCCAGCGCCGTAACGGCGACACCGACGCCGCGACCGGAGTGAGCAGCCCGACGATGATCAGCAGGGCGTCGAGGAAGAGTGTGGCGAGTACGACGAGAACGGCCAGCGACGCCACGGTGCGGGCGGTCACCGACGCCGGGCGGGCCGGCGCCCGGTGGGCGCCGTGGTGGCGGACGGGGATGCGGGATGGAGCCATGGTGCCTGGTACCTGCCTCGGAAATCGGGGTGCGGCGCCACTCATACCCCTCGTGAGCTGCACAAACACGTCCGATGACAAGCACCACAGCCCGCCGCGCCCGACTGCCCCGTCGAAGGTAGTCGCCGCTGCGGTGCCCCCGGTGCGGTGCCCGGCTCGGGCGCGGCGCGATGCCGGCCAGGTGCGCGGCTCGACGCAGGGTGCGCGGCTCGGGCGCGGTGCGATGCCGGCCGGGCGCGCGGGTCGGGGCAGGCGCGCGGTGCGTCAGGTGAGGCGGCGCAGCCAGCGACGCTGCCAGGGCGTCTCCACGGCCCGCGGGCGGTAGGTGGCGCGCACCCAGTCCACCGCCTGCTCGGGCGGCAGCCCGTCGAGGATCGCCAGCGCCGCCAGCGCGGTGCCCGTACGCCCGGTGCCGCCCCGGCAGGCCACCTCGACGCGTTCGCCGCCGTGGGCACGGCGCAGCGCCTCGGTCAGCGCGTCGACCGCGTCCGCCCGGTCGACCGGCACCCAGAAGTCGGGCCACCGGATCCGCCGGTGCGGCCAGGCGGGCACCGGCCCGGGGGCCAGCAGCAGGGCGAAGTCGGCGGGCGACGCCGCGTCGGCGATCCGTCGCCCCCGTACCCGCGTCCCACTCGGCAGTACGACGACCCCCACCTGCTCGCCCCACACCCGTACGTCACTCATCCCCCCATCCTCACGTCCACCCCCCTCCCCCGCCGCCCCGCCTCGCCCCCCATCCCGCTGTTGATCATGAAGTTATCGACCGATTCGATCTCCAAAAGCGGCAACAACTTCATGATCAACGGCGGATGGCGGGTGGGGTGGGAGGGGGTCAGGGTGGGGGTGGGGTTTTTGGGCGGGCGCGGAGGTGGGCGCGTTCGCCCTGCCTGCCGAAGAGGCTGAGGAACTCGACCGGCTCGGCGTCGGCCGACCCGAACCAGTGCGGTACGCGGGTGTCGAACTCCGCCGCCTCCCCCGGCGTGAGCACGAGGTCCTGGTCGCCGAGGACGACCCGCAGCCGCCCGTTGAGGACGTAGAGCCACTCGTAGCCCTCGTGGGTCTGCGGATCGGGCTCCGCCCTGCGACCGCCGCCCGGAATCACCAGCTTGTACGCCTGGATGCCGCCGGGCCGGCGGGTCAGGGGCAGCATGGTCATCCCGTGGCGGGTGACCGGGCGCAGGTGGACGCGCGGGTCGCCGGTGGACGGGGCGTCGACGAGTTCGTCGAGCGTGACGCCGTGCGCCCTGGCCAGCGGGAGGAGCAGTTCGAGAGTGGGCCGGCGGGAACCGGACTCCAGCCGGGAGAGCGTGCTCACCGAGATGCCGGTCGCCACCGACAGGTCGGCCAGGGTGGTCTCCCGCTGCCGGCGCAGCGCGCGCAGCCGGGGACCGACCGCGCCGAGCGCCTGGTCCAGGTCGTCGTCCATGCTGCCATCTTGCCACCTTGGCAACAACATTTGCCACCATGGCGGCGGCGATCGCATCGTGGTCGCGGGAGGTGGTCACGGTGACCGATCAGTTGGATGGCAGCTACGACGTGGTGGTGATCGGAGGTGGCGCCGCGGGGTTGAGCGGGGCGCTGACGTTGGCCCGGGTGCGACGGTCGGTGGTGGTGCTCGACTCGGGCACGCCGCGCAACGCCCCGGCCGAGGGCGTGCACGGGCTGCTGGCCCGCGAGGGGATCCGGCCGGCCGAGCTGCTGGAACGCGGCCGGGCGGAGGTACGCGGCTACGGCGGCCGGGTGGTCACCGGCGAGGTCGCCGCCACGAACCGCGACGACGGCAGGTTTACGGTCACGCTGGCCGACGGTCGAACTGTCCGCGCGCGCCGGCTGCTGGTGGCCACCGGGCTGGTGGACGAACTGCCGGACGTCCCAGGGCTGCGGGAGCGCTGGGGCAGGGACGTCCTGCACTGCCCGTACTGCCACGGTTGGGAGGTGCGCGACCGGGCCATCGGCGTGCTGGCCAGCGGGCCGTTCTCGGTGCACCAGGCGCTGCTGTTCCGACAGTTGAGCGCCGACGTCACGTACTTCCAGCACACCATGCCGCCGCTCACCGACGAGCAGGCGGAGCAGCTGGCGGCCCGCGGCATCGGCGTGGTGGGCGGCGAGGTCGCGTCCCTGGAGGTCGTGGAGGACCGCCTCGTGGGCGTACGGCTGGGCGACGGCACTCTCGTGCGCCGGGAGGCCCTGGCCGTCTCGTCGCGGATGGTGGCGCGCGCCGGCTTCCTCGCGGCGCTCGGACTGCGACCCGCGGCACACCCGGCGGGCGTCGGCGAGCACGTCCCCTCCGACGCGACGGGCCGCACCGACGTGCCCGGGGTGTGGGTCGCCGGCAACGTCACCGATCCGGCGGCCCAGGTCGGTGCCGCCGCGGCGGCCGGCGTGGTCGTCGCGGCCCAGATCAACGCCGACCTCGTCGCCGAGGAGACCCGGCGGGCCGTCGCCGCCCACCGCGCCCCGTTCTCCGCGAAGTCGGAGGCGGCACTCTGCGAGCAGGTGGTGGGCGACCGTCGCCACGGCCTCTGACGTCCCGACAGGCATCGGTGGGCGGTCCCGCCGGAAGCGCGGCGGCCCTGGCGGTGCACGGCGACCCAGCCGTAAGGCGGCCCGACGCGGGCGCGGCAGCCCAGCCCGGGAAGCGGCCTGAGCGGGCGGCGGCTCAGCCCGGGAAGCGGGCGCGGCGACTCAGGTGGGAGACGGCTCAGGTGGGAGACGGCTCAGGTGGGAGGCGGACCGACGCGGGCGCGGGCCTTCCTGGCGCACGCGTCGAGCACGAGGCGGGAGTCCAGCCCGAGGCTCTCGATGGCGACCAGCGCGGTGAACGCCGCGTCCGCCAGTTCCGCCGCCACGTCCTCGCGACTGTGCGTGACACCCTTGCGCGGGTTCTGACCGAGCAGACCGATCCAGGCGCTCGCCGCCTCCCCCGCCTCCTCGGTCAGCTTGAGGATCCGGCAGGTCATTTCGGTATGTCCGGTGCCGTTGGCGGCGTCCAACCAGCCGCGCGAGGCCCGGACCGCGTCCCAGATCGACTCGTCCACGCGACCAGTGAACCGGACGGAGGTCACGGTCCGTATCGCGGGACGGTTGGCGGGTAACCGGGTCCGGGTGATAGCAACAGGGACTAGCAGCGCAAGCGAAGGGACGTGTCGTATGCCGGAGACCGTGGAGACGGTGTTCACCAGCGTGGTCGCCCGCAATCCGGGCGAGCCGGAGTTCCACCAAGCGGTACGCGAGGTGCTGGAGAGCATCGGCCCGGCGCTGGCCAGACACCCCGAGTACGCCGAGGCGCGGATCATCGAGCGGATCTGCGAACCGGAGCGGCAGGTCATCTTCCGGGTGCCGTGGGAGGACGACCGCGGTCGGATCCAGGTCAACCGGGGCTTCCGGGTGGAGTTCAACAGCGCCCTCGGCCCGTACAAGGGCGGGCTGCGCTTCCACCCGTCGGTCTACCTCGGGATCGTGAAGTTCCTGGGCTTCGAGCAGATCTTCAAGAACGCGTTGACCGGGCTGTCGATCGGTGGCGGCAAGGGCGGCGCGGACTTCGACCCGAAGGGCCGCTCGGACCGGGAGGTGATGCGGTTCTGTCAGAGCTTCATGACCGAGCTGTACCGGCACATCGGCGCGGACACCGACGTGCCGGCCGGGGACATCGGCGTCGGCGGCCGGGAGATCGGCTACCTGTTCGGCCAGTACAAGCGGATCACCAACCGGTACGAGTCCGGGGTGCTCACCGGCAAGGGCCTGGCGTACGGGGGCGCGCAGGTGCGCCGGGAGGCGACCGGCTACGGGGCGGTCTTCTTCGCCGACGAGATGCTGCGGCAGACCGGCGACAGCCTGGACGGCAAGCGGGTGGTGGTCTCCGGCTCCGGCAACGTGGCGATCTACGCGATCGAGAAGGTGCACCAGCTCGGCGGGCGGGTGGTCGCCTGCTCCGACTCGTCCGGCTACGTCCTCGACGACAAGGGCATCGACCTGGAGCTGCTGCGGGAGCTGAAGGAGCAGCGCCGGGCCCGGCTCGACGACTACGCGCGGCACGTGCCGCACGCGGTGGCGGTCTCCGGCCGTACCGTCTGGGAGGTGCCCTGCGAGCTGGCGCTGCCGTGCGCGACGCAGAACGAGATCGGCGGCGCGGAGGCCGCGGCGCTCGTGGCCGGCGGCTGCGTCGCGGTGGTGGAGGGCGCGAACATGCCCACCACGCCGGAGGCGGTACGCATCCTCGGCCGGGCCGGGGTGCGCTTCGCGCCGGGCAAGGCGGCCAACGCCGGCGGGGTGGCGGTCAGCGCGCTGGAGATGCAGCAGAACGCCAGCCGGGACTCGTGGACGTTCGCCGAGTCGGAGCAGCGGCTGCGCGACATCATGCGCAACATCCACGACCGCTGCTGGAGCACGGCCGAGGAGTACGGGCTGCCCGGGGACTACGTGGCCGGGGCCAACATCGACGGGTTCCGCCGGGTGGCGGAGGCGATGCTGGCCCACGGCCTGATCTGACGGGGCGACCGGTCAGTCGCGACAGCGCCGGGGCGGGGGGGGGGGGGGGCCGGCGGGGGGGCCCCCCG
>NZ_JBEYEU010000042.1:0-32266 GCF_040634035.1 Micromonospora sp. NPDC007220
CGGGCATCTGGCGGCTACTCCGGCCCCTCCTGGCGGAGCCGCCGTTGTCCAAGGGGCCCGCACCGCCCGCCACCGACTCCACGGGGGGCCCGACCCGCACCCGGGTCGGGCCGCCGCTCACGCCGCGACCACCGGCAACTGGAGTTCGGTGACGCCCTTCTCGGGCTCGTCCGGGCAGTAGTCCAGGTACAACTCGCGGGTGTACCCGTCGGCCCGCCAGCCGTTCGCCTCGATCCAGGTGGCGAGCACCTGGATGCTGCCCTCCACCTCGTCCATCGGCCCGTGGTGGATGATCGTCGCCGCGGTGGGCACCGCGGGCAGGTCGACGACGCCGAAGTCCCGGGCCGCCGAGGGGTCGGCGGTCACCGTCACCCCGGCGTGCACCATGACAGATTCGCCCTCCCCCGTCGCCTCGTACCAGGCCAGCCCCGGGCCGGAGGGCACGACGCCCGCCGCGCCGAGGCGCCGGAACAGCTCCGGGTAGAGCGGCTGGATCACCGTGGAGATGTCCGGCGTCTCGTAGCTGCGGGCCACCCCGGTCAGCTCCGCCACCCGGACCGCGGGCAGTTCCTTGAGTACGACGTCCTGGCTGGTCATCCGACCCTCCGTCTCGATCATGCGGAGCCTCGCCTCGACCCCGGCCAGGCGGGCGGTGTCGGCCGCCAGTTGAGCCTCCAGCTGGGACCGGCGCAGCCGCAGCATGCCGCGCAGTTCGGCGACCTCGACGGCGTCGTCGATGATCGCCCGCACCTGCCCGAGGGTGAGTCCCAGTTCCTTGAGGGCGATCACCCGGTTGAGCCGGCGGAGCTGCTCGGCCCGGTAGGACCGGTACCCGGTGTGCGGGTCGACGGCGGCCGGGCGGAGCAGCCCGATGCTGTCGTAGTGACGCAGCATGCGGACCGACACTCGGCCGAGCCTGGCGAAGTCTCCGATGGTGAACATGGCCCCTCACACGTTCGGCCCTGACACGGTGTCAGAGTCAACCAGGCGGGGGCGGGGGAACGTCGCCGCCCGGTCAGCGCGAGGCCGACGGGAACTCCTCGAAGTACGCCTCGACCCGCTCGGCGGTGGCCGGGCGGGCCAGCGCGAAGCCCTGCCCGTACCGGCAGCCGGCCCCCCGCGCGCCGTCGACCAGGCTCGCCGACTCCAACTCCTCGGCCACGATGTCCAGCCCCAGCCGGTCCCCCACGTTCACCACCACGTCGATCAGCGGGCGCTGCGGGTCCGCCGGGTCCACCAGCTGCGGGCCGACCTTGAGCAGGTCGATCGGCAACCGGCGGAGCTGCGCCAGCGAGGCGTGCTCGGCCCGGAAGTCGTCCAGCGCGGTGCGCACGCCCAGCGAGCGCAGCCCGGCCAGCCGGGCCACCACCGTCGGCAGCTCGGCACCCACCCGGGGCTCCGCCACCTCGACCACCAGCCGGTCCGGCGACAACCCGTACGCGTCGAGCACGGCCGCCGTCCGCGGCACGAAGTCGGGGAAGGTCAGCTCCCGGACGGTCACGTTCACCGCCATCCAGAGCTGCCGGCTCCCCGCCGACCAGGCGGCGAGCTGCCGGCAGGCCCGGTCCAGCACCCAGCAGCCCAGCTCGCCCACGATGTCGAGGTCCTCGGCCACCGGCAGGAACTCGGCGGGAAGCACCGTGCCGAGCACCGGGCTGCGCCAGCGCAGCAGCGCCTCCGTGCCCACCGGCTGCCGGTCGGTCAGGTCGAGCACCGGCTGGTAGACGAGGTCCAACTCGCCTCGGGCGACCGCCCCGGGCAGCTCCCGTTCCAGGTCGAGCCGGCGGACGAGCTGCTCCTCCAGATAGGCGTCGTACCACTCGACCCGGTCCCGGCCGAGCTGCACGGCCCGCCGCCGGGCCAGGTCCGCCTGGCGCAGCACGTCCTCCGGGCCGCCGTTGCCGATCTCGGCGAGCCCGATGCCGGCCCGCAGCCGCAGCAGCCCGCCCGCCGCGCGGTACGGCTCGGTGAGCGCGGCGAGCAGCCGGGTGCCCAGCGCGTACGCCAGCACCGGCCCGACCTCGGTCACCACGGCGAAGCCGGTGGCGGTGACGTCCGCGAGCAGGTCCCGGGGGCCGACCACCGCGCGGGCCCGGCGGAGCACCTCGGCCAGCACGTCCTCGCGGCCCTGGTGCCCGTCGGAGGCGGGGCCGGGTCCGTCGAGGTCGACGACGAGCAGCGCGCCGGCGGGGGCCGGCGCGTTCCGGAGGGCGGCGAGGGCCCGCAGCAGCGCCGGCCGGTCCACGGGCGCGCCGGACCGGTCCGGGTCCGCCGGGCGGTGCCCGACCGGCGGGTCGCCGGGGCCGGTCGGCTGCGCCGGATCGTGCGCCCGGAGCAGGTCGCGGAGCACCAACGGCGGGGCCAGCGCGAGCGCGAGCAGGACCGCGGTGAGGTCCGGCGGCCCGCCGTCGCGGAGCTGCCATCCGACGGCCGCCACGGCCGCGGCGGCCGGGACCACGGCCCGGGGCCACACCCTGGTCGGCGGGGCGGGTGGGTCGGGCTCCGGACGGGTCGCCCGCCGCGCCCCCGCCGCCGTCAGCAGCACCCCACCCACCAGCGGGGGTACGGACACCAGCGCCGCCCGCTCCGGTGCCGTGCCCGTCTGCAGGACGGCCAGCACCACCAGCCCGGACAGGGTGAGCGCCGCCCCGCCCCGGCAGCGGGCCGCGCCGGTCCGCCGCTGCGGCCCGGTCAGCACCATGAGCACGGCGAGCGCGAGGCCGCCCAGGACCACGGCAACGGCGAACCGCACCGGCGGGTCGAGGGCGTCGCGGGGCAGCAGCAGCCAGCCGGCGAGGACCAGCCCCAGGCCGGCGGCGGTCGCGTCGACGGCCCCACGGAGCCGGACCCGGGCGGACGGGCGGGGTCGCCGCGCCGCCGGAGGCAGACCCGCGACGAACAACGCGGCGGAGGCGGCGAGCCCCGACACGACGACGGCGGAGCGTCGGCCCGGTTCGGCGAGCGGGAGCACGGCGGCGGTGAGCCCCGCCGTCACGACCGCGGCGTCGAGCAGCACGGCGACGCGTCGGGGCGGCGCCGCGCGCCGGCGGGCGGCGCGGGACCGGGTGGGGACCGGTGCGAGGGTCGGCGGCGGGACGGCGGTGAGCCGGGAGAGCCGCGCGCCGGCCAGGGCGCAGCTGGCCGCGCCGGCCAGCGCCACGACGGCCAGGGCGGGCACCCGACCGGCCGCGCCGGCGAGCAGGAGCAGCGCGACGGCGGCGAGGACGAGGGTGTCCGGCAGTGTGGGACGGGGGATGGACGCGCGTTGCGGGTACGCGAGGGGCACGGCGGTCGCCTTCGTGAGGGGGCACGGGCGGTGCGACGGTGCGGGGCGCCGGACCCGGGGTCGGTCCGCTGCCCACCAGACGTGAACGAGCGGACAGGAAGGCGGTGACGCCGGGTCGACAGTGATCCCCGTCACTGACGCTCGCGGTGCGCCCCGGTGCCGCCCGGCGCGTACGGGGGCCGGCGGGGGTGGGATCATCGGAGGGTGAGCAGCTCCGACACCGTCCACTTCCGGCACAACCAGGCCATCCTGGCCGCCGCGATCGTCGCCTTCTTCGGTGCCCTGCCGGTGGCCGGCGCCCGGTGGTACCTGCTGCCGGTGCTGCTCGTCCCGCTCGCCGTCACGGTGTGGGCGTGGCGGGCCGGCACCGACGCGGACGCCCACGAGCTGCGCCTGCGGGCGCTGGTCGGGCAGCGCCGGATCAGCTGGGACCGGGTCGTCGAGCTGGCCGCCGACCCGCGCGGCCGGGCGGTCGCCCGGCTCGACGACGGCCAGCGCGTCACGCTGCCGGCCGTACGCGGCACCGACCTGCCCCGGCTGATCTCGGCCACCGGCCAGGCCCTGCCCGGCGCGACCGGCTGAGCACCGTCGCGCCGGCACCGCTCAGTAGCCGTCCACCACCGTGTTGATCAGCGGCTCGCCGGCGGCGAACCGGCGGACCTGGTCGCCGACCAGCCGGTACGCGCGCGGCAGCAGGCCGCGCACCGATCCGGCCACGTGCGGGGTGAGCAGCACGTTCGGCATCGCCCACAGCTCGTGGTCGGCGGGCAGCGGCTCGGGGTCGGTGACGTCCAGCGCGGCCGAGATCCGGCCGGTACGCAGCTCGGCGACCAGTGCCTGAGTCCGGGCCACCGGCCCACGGGCGGCGTTGACCAGCAGCGCGCCGTCCCGCATCGCGGCGAGGAACCTCTCGTCCACCAGCCCCCGGGTGTGCTCGGTCAGCGGCACCAGCAGCACCACCACGTCTGCCTCGGGAAGCAGCCCCGGCAGCTCCGCCACGCCGTGCACGCCCTGCTCCGGGCGGGCGGTCCGGGCCACCAGCGTGAAGCTCACCTCGAACGGGGCGAGCCGGTCCCGCACTGCCGTGCCGATGGAGCCCGCCCCGACGATCAGCACCCGCTTGCCGGTCAGCTCGTCGGTGGGGGCCACCTCGTCGTACGCCCAGTCGCGCCGGGCCTGCGCGCGGGCGAGGGCCGGGAAGCCGCGCAACTGGGACAGGATCGCCGTGACCACCCACTCGGCGGTGGACGGGTCGTGCACCCCCCGGGCGTCGCAGAGCGTCACGCCGGGCGGGACCCGGCCGGCCCACGCGTCCGCCCCGGCGGAGAGGAGCTGCACCACCGCCAGGTCGGGCAGCTCGCGCAGCAGCGCGGTGGCGTCCCCGCCGGCCAGGAAGGGCGGCACCCAGAACCGGACGCCGGCGGTGTCCGAGGGGAGCCGGGAGACGTCCTCGGCCACCTCGACCGTGACCTCCGGCGGCAGCTCACCGAGGAGTGTCCGGCCGGCCTGGTGCGGGATCCATACCTTCACGCCCGCCGACGATAGCCCCCGGCGGGGGTGCCCGCCGCGCGGGGCGGCCCCCGGCACCCGGACGGGCCCGCCCGACGCGGCTGAGGTGATCAGGGCGACGCTCCGGCGACCGCGTCGATTCTGGTCCGGAGGGGGTATAAGGGAGGACCGGAGTGCCGGTCGGCCTCCATCCGGCACGGACAGGTGGGTCAATGACCGACGGCTCCCGCGACGACACCCCGGAGCGGGCCGACCCGATCCCGGCGCTCCGCGATCCCGACCGGCTGCGTTCCCTCGCCGAGACCCGGCTGACCGCCGCCCCCGACGAGGCGTTCGACCGGTTCGCCCGGCTGGTCGGGGACCTGCTCGACGTGCCGGTCGCGCTGGTCTCCCTGGTCGACGCCGAACGTCAGTTCTTCCCCGGCGAGGTGGGCCTGGCCCGGCCGTGGGCCGCCCGGCGGCAGACCCCGCTGAGCCACTCGTTCTGCCAGCACGTCGTCGACCTCGGCACCCCGATGGTGCTGCCGGACGCCCGGCTCCACCCCGCCCTGCGGGACAACCTCGCCGTGCCCGAGCTGGGCGTGGTGGCGTACGCCGGGATGCCGCTGACCGACCTGGAGGGACACGTCCTCGGGTCGCTCTGCGCGATCGACGACAAGCCGCGCGACTGGACCGCCGAGCAGTTGCGGACGCTCGCCGACCTGGCCGCCGCCTGCTCCTCCGAGCTGCGGCTGCGGATCGCCCTGGAGGGCGCCGAGCAGGCCCGGCGGCGCGCGGAGGAGGCCAACGGGCGGCTGGAGCTGCTGGCCGGACTGGCGGGGACCCTGGCCGGGACGCTCGACGTGGCCACCGCGCTGCGCCACCTGCGCGACACGATGGTGCCGCTGCTGGCCGACTGGTCGCTGGTGACCCTGGTCGGGCCCGACGGGGCGCCGCGCGACGTGACCGCCGCGCACCGCGACCCGGCCCGCGCCCCCGACGTCGCCCGCTTCGCCGAGCTGATGCGCACGGGGCTGAGCCCCGACTCGATCACCCGGGCGGTGCTGCGTACCGGGCGGCCCGTGCTGGGCAGCGCCGCCACCCTCGCCGACGTGCGGCGGGGCACGATCGGGCCGGAGATGCCGGAGATCGCCGCCCGCCTCGGCTTCTCGTCGCACCTCAGCGTGCCGATCACCGACGCCGGACGGGTGCTCGGCTGCATCACCCTGATCAACGGGCCCCAACGGCGGCACTTCGACGACAGCGACCTGCTCATCGCCGAGGACGTCGGCCGCCGGGCCGGACAGGCGATCGGCAACAGCCGGATGTACGGCGAACAGCGGCACGTCGCGCACGTCCTGCAACACAGCATGCTGCCGCGGCTGCCCGTCACCGACGACCTCGAGCTGGCCGCCCGCTACCAGCCGGCGGCGGACCAGGTCGAGGTCGGCGGCGACTGGTACGACGCCTTCCGTCAGCCCGGCGGTGAGTTGATCGCGGCGATCGGCGACGTGGCCGGGCACGACATCGAGGCCGCCGCGACCATGGGACAGCTGCGCAACCTCGTCCGGGGCAACGCGTACGGCCGGCCCGACGCGGTCGACAAGCTGATGAGCCGCCTGGACGAGACGATTCGCGGGCTGCGCATCCCCGCCGCGGCCACCGCGACCCTGGTGCGGCTGCGCGCCGACGACGCCGGCGGCCAGCGGGTCACCTGGTGCAACGCGGGCCACCCCGCGCCGCTCGTGGTGCGGGCCGGCGGCACGGTGGAGGTGCTCGCCGGGACGCCGGAGCCGCTGCTCGGGCTGAACCGTCCGGTGCGGCGGACCAGCCGGCACGCCCACCTGGCCACCGGGGACACCCTGCTGCTCTACACCGACGGCCTCATCGAGCGGCGGGACCGGTCCATCGACGAGGGGATGACCGAGCTGGTCGCCCGGCTGGGCGGTACGGACCGGCTGCCGCTGGGCGAGTTCTGCGACCTGCTGTTGACCGCCGCGCCCCACCGGGAGGACGACGTCGCGCTGCTGGCCGTCCGGGCGATCTGACCGCCCCACCGAGTCGGTCCGATCCGTCGACCCCGGTGGGACGTTCCGGCGGGCTACCCTGGGCCGGGTGAGCGCCCGTCCCCCGTACCCCCGCACCCGCCGTCTCCGGACGGCCCTGGCGGCCTCGTGCGCGACGCTGCTGCTGGCGACCGCCGGTTGCAGCCTCGGCGAGCCGGAGCCCGACCCGGCCGGTGAGCCGCCGACCTTCCCGACGCCGTCGGCGACGGCGAGCCCCGGCGGCGCCGGCCAGGAGGTCGTCACCACCGTGCTGGCCAAGGGCCTGCGGGTGCCGTGGGCGATCGCCTTCCTGCCCGACGGCGCCGCGCTGGTCACCGAGCGCGACAGCGGCCGGATCCTGCGGGTCGGCCCCGAGTCGGGGCCCGACGGGCTGAAGGTCACCCCGGTGCAGACCATCGCAGACGTGGCGGCGTCCGGCGAGGGCGGGCTGATGGGCATCGCCGTCTCGCCCGACTACCAGCGCGACAAGTCGGTCTTCGTCTACTACACGACCGAGCGGGACAACCGGATCGCCCGGCTGGAGCTGGGCGGCACGCCGGCCCCGATCCTCACCGGCATCCCCAAGGCCGGCATCCACAACGGTGGCGGCCTGGCCTTCGGCCCGGACGGCCTGCTCTACGCGAGCACCGGCGACGCCGGCGACCGGCCGCAGGCGCAGGACGTCAAGCGCCTCGGCGGCAAGATCCTGCGGATCACGAAGGACGGCAAGCCGGCGCCCGGCAACCCGTTCCCGAACTCCCCCGTGTGGTCGCTGGGCCACCGCAACGTCCAGGGCATCGCCTGGGACGCCGGCAAGCGGATGTACGCCGTGGAGTTCGGCCAGAACACCTGGGACGAGATCAACCAGGTCACCAAGGGGCGCAACTACGGGTGGCCGACGGTCGAGGGGCGCGGCGACGACAAGCGCTTCGTCAACCCCATCGCCCAGTGGCCGACGTCGGACGCGTCCTGCTCCGGGCTCACCGCCGTGGACCGGCTGCTCGTCACCGCGTGCCTGCGCGGCAAGCGACTCTGGCTGGTCGAGCTGACCGACACCGGCACCGTGCTCGGCCAGCCGCGCGAGCTGCTGACCGACCGCTTCGGGCGGCTGCGTGCCGTGGCCGCCGCTCCCGACGGCTCGATCTGGGTGAGCACCTCCAACCACGACGGGCGGGGCCAGCCGCAACCCGAGGACGACCGGCTGCTGCGGCTGGTCTTCGCGGGCGGCGGGGCCGGCCGGAGCTGACGCACCGGCTCGTCCGGGTTTCCCAAGATCCTTCAGTGGGCAGGTCAGAATCTCACCATGGACGGCCAGGAGAACGAACAGCACGCGAACCGGGGCGAGGACGCCCCGGCGACCGGTCCTGCCCCGCGCCCGCTCCGGCGGGGTGGCGCCGACCGGACCGGCCGGCGCGCCCTCCGCGCGACCGGGTGGACCCTGGCGGTCCTCGTCGTAGCCCTGGTCGGCGTGGTGATCGGCGTGCTCGCCGGTGGCCGCGTCAGCACGGACATCGGCCCGTTCCAGGCCGACCTCACGGTCGCGCCGGCGCTGGGCGGCGGCACCACCGTCGACATCCCGCCGCTGGGCGCACTGCTGCTCGACAGCCACGACGGGCCGACCCACCTGACGGTGGAGCTGGGCGCGCTGGACCAGAGCCGCACGGAGGCGCTGCTCGACGATCCGGCGAGCATCAACCGGGCCAGCCAGTCGGCCGTCGACGACGTCCGCGAGGGCGTGCTGCGCCTCGGCCTGCGGACGCTCGCCTCGGCGGTGCTGGTCACCCTGCTGCTGGCGCTGCTGCTCTTCCGCGACACCCGCCGGGCGGCCTGGGCGGGCGGGCTGGCGCTGGTGATCACCGCCAGCAGCCTCGGCACCGCCGCGGCCACCATCCGGCCGGAGTCGATCGAGGAGCCGCGCTACGAGGGGCTGCTGGTCAACGCCCCCGCGATCGTCGGTGACGCCCGACGGATCGCGAACGACTACACCCGGTACGCCGAGCAGCTCCAGCGCATCGTCGGCAACGTCAGCCAGCTCTACACCACCGTGTCGTCGCTGCCGGTCTACGAGCCCGCCCCCGGCACGACCCGCGTACTGCACGTCTCCGACATGCACCTCAACCCGACCGGCTGGCAGCTCATCCGCACCGTCGTCGAGCAGTTCGGCATCGACGTGGTGATCGACACCGGGGACATCACCGACTGGGGCTCCGAGCCGGAGGCCTCGTACGTCGGCTCGATCGGCCTGCTCAGGAAGCCGTACGTCTACATCCGGGGCAACCACGACTCGGGGCGGACCGCGGCGGCCGTGGCCCGCCAGCCGAACGCGATCGTGCTGAGCAACACGACCACCACGGTCGCGGGGCTGACCATCGCCGGCATCGGCGACCCGCGCTTCACCCCCGACAAGAACACCTCGCCGGCGGGCAGCGGTCTCACCCAGCAGACTGCGGACCAGCTCATCGGAGTCGGCGACCAGCTCGCGGCCACGGTAGGCAGCTCGCCACGCCCGGTGAACATCGCGCTGGTGCACGACCCGGCCTCCGCCGGTCCCCTGTCGGGCGCGTGCCCGCTGGTGCTCGCCGGGCACACCCACGACCGGCAGGTCTCGAAGCTGCCCGAGGTGCCCGGGAAGGGACCCACCCAGCTGATGGTGCAGGGGTCCACGGGCGGTGCCGGCCTGCGCGGCCTGGAGGGCGAGAAGCCCACCCCACTGTCGATGACGGTGCTCTACTTCGACAAGGACAAGCTGCTCCAGGCGTACGACGACATCACCGTCGGCGGCACGGGGCAGGCGCAGGTGAACCTGGAGCGGCACGTCGTGGAGGACCCGAAGGCCGGTGCTCCCGTCCCCGTCACCCCCACCCCGACCCGCTGACCGCCGCCGCGTCGACCCGGCACGCCCCGAACGCCGCGCGAGTGATCGCGCCCCGCCTGACCGCCGCGCCTCCGACTGCCCTGCCCTGCCCCTGCCCCTGCCCCTGATCGCCCGGCCTTGGTCCCCGAGTCGTCGCGCACGCCGACGTGGCCGCAGTCGTGATGCTGGCCATCGACGGCATCGAGCGGTCGTTCTTGGCCGTCACCACGCCGCCGTCCGCCACCTGCGGCCGTCACCCTCAGTAAGCGACCTCGTTCGGGGCCGACCACGCCCTCGGACGCTTTGCTCTGCAGCCACGGATGCACCAGTGACTGACAGCAACGATCCGCTGTCGGCATTCGCCGGGCGTGATTTGCGCCGTAGCTGGTCAGAGGCATGGTGCATCCGTGGCTGCAGAGCAAAGGGCGCAAGGGGCACTGCCACACCTCTCGCTCGCCGTCACACTCCGTCACACAGGGCCTGAATTACCGTCGGTAATCAGCCCCGCGATCGTCGGCTGGCCCTGCGCCGGATGACCGTAGGAGGCCTTGACGCTGCTCGGCGATGGCTCGAGCGTCTCGCAGCACAAGGCTGGGGACCGGGTCCCGGCCGCCCTCCTGCACCCACGCCGCAGGCCCGCCCAGCCGCCGCCGTCCACCCGCAACCGCGCCCGCCCGCGCGGCGGGTGACGGGCCGCGACAGGCTCCTGCGGGTCAGCGCAGGGACAGGGCCGCGAGGGCGGCGTTGACGATGCTGCCGGGCAGCAGGTCGTGCAGGTCGTACAGCTCGTGGACGCTGCCGGACTGGCCGAACTCGTCCACGCCCAGCGGCACCGCCGGGGCGGCGAGCGCCGAGCCGAGCCACGCCATGGCGTGCGAGGCGGCGTCGTGCACCGTCACCACCGGCACCCGGTCGGCGAACGCCGAACGCAGCGCGCCCGGCACGCTCGGCACGGTGGCCGTGCGCACGCCCTGGCGCAGGGTGCGCTGCCAGGCCCGGTAGAGCCGGTCCAGCGAGGTGACGTCGACGACGTGCGCGGCGATGCCCTCCTCGGCCAGTTCCGCCGCCGCGGCGAGCACCTCGGGCAGCACCGCGCCGGAGGCGGCGAGCTGCACCACCGGGGCGTCGGCCAGGTGCGGGTACGCCTCGTGGGCGTCCACCAGCCGGTACGCCCCGGCGACCGTCTGCCGGCGCAGCACCGCGTCGCCGAGCCGGGCCCGCGCCGCCTCGAAGGGCGCCTGGTCGATCGGGCGGGTGCTGAGCCGGAAGTAGTACGCCCCGTCCTCGGCCGGAGCGGCGGTCGCCGACGGGGCGGCCCCGCCGGCGATCTGGCCCAGCGCGTCGCAGAGCAGCCAGTCCAGGGTGGCCGCGTACGCGGGTTCGAGGAACGTCACCCCGGGCAGCTCCAGGCCCACCGAGGCGGTGATGGTCGACTGGTGGGCGCCGCCCTCCGGGGCGAGCGTGATGCCCGACGGGGTGCCGGCGACCACGAACCGGGAGCCGGAGTAGGTGCCGTAGAGGAACGCGTCCAGGCCGCGCAGCACGAACGGGTCGTAGACCGTGCCGACCGGCAGCAGCGGTTGCGCCGACAGGTCCCACGACAGGCCGAGCTGCCCGAGCAGCAGGAACAGGTTCATCTCCGAGATGCCCAGCTCGATGTGCTGCCCGGCGGGGCTCTCCGTCCAGCGCAGCATCCGGTCCTCGGTCCAGGAGCGCTGCTCGGTCGGGGCGAAGACGCCGGTCTTGTTGATGAACCCGGCCAGGTTGGTGGAGGTCGCCACGTCCGGCGCGGTGGTGACCAGGTAGCGGCCCACCTCCGGGTTGCGGGCCAGCTCGACCAGCACCCGGCCGAAGACCTCCTGCGTCGAGATCGGCTTGTTCGCGCGTACCCGCGTCGTTTCCGGGACGGTGACGCCCAGCGCCCGCTCGCGGGGCGCGCGGGACAGCGCCTCCCGGCGCGCGCCGGCCCGGATGCCGGCCTCCGACGCCGGGTCCAGGCGGTCCCACTCGGTCTCGCGCGTCAGCCCGTGCGCGGCGCGCAGCGCGTCGACCTGCTCGGCGGTGAGCAGCGCCGAGTGGTTGCGCGGATTGCCGGCGATCGGCAGACCCCAACCCTTCACGGTGTACGCGAAGACCACGCTGGGCCGGTCGGTGACCGCGTCGCACTGGGCGTACGCGTCGAGCATCGCCGCCATGTCGTGCCCGCCCAGGTCGGTGACGAGCGGCCCCAGCTCGTCGTCGCCGACGTCGGCGATGAACGCCTCGATGCCGTCGGGTGCGCCGTCGAGGAACTGCTTGCGCAGCGCCGCACCGGTGAGCCCGAACAGCGACTGGTACTGCTCGTTGGGCATCGCGTCGATCCAGTCGCGCAGCGCCTCGCCGCCCGGCCGGGCGTACGCCTCGGCGAGCCGACGGCCGTACTTGACCTCCACCACGTGCCAGCCGGCAGCCTCGAACTGACCCCGCCACTGGTTGATCCGCACCCCGGGCACCACCCGGTCCAGCGACTGCCGGTTGAAGTCGACCAGCCACGTCACGTTGCCCAGGCCGGTGGTGGCCGGGTCGGCGACGGCCTCCCAGATGTTGCCCTCGTCCAGCTCGGCGTCGCCGATCAGCGCGACGAACCGGGAGTGCGGGCGGGCGCCGAAGTGCGCGTCGACGTAGCGCCGGGTCGCGGCGGCGAAGAGCGGCGCCGCCGCGCCGAGCCCGACGGAGCCGGTGGAGAAGTCGACCTCGTCCGGGTCCTTGGTCCGCGACGGGTACGACTGGAGCCCGCCCCGGGCGCGCAGCCTCGTCAGGTAGGAGCGGTCGAGGTTGCCCAGCAGGTACTGGATGGCGTGGAAGACCGGCGAGGCGTGCGGCTTGACCGCCACCCGGTCCTCGGCGTCCAGGTGCGCGAACCACAGCGCCGTCATGGCGGTGACCAGCGAGGCGCTGGACGCCTGGTGCCCGCCGACCTTCACCCCGTCGCCGGTGTCCCGGTCGTGGTTGGCCGCGTCCACGATCCGGGTCGCGAGCCAGAGCACCCGCTGCTGGATCTCGTCGAGGACGTCGAGGTCGGTACGGTTCACGGTCGACTCCAGGGGTCCGGCAGTCACCGTTGACGGCCGGTCGGGGGCGGGCGGGCTGCGCGGCGTGCACAGCCGCCGCGCACGACGGACGCACGCGGCGGCGCAGGTGTAGGGAAGGGCACCTTCCTATACGGAAAACGTCAGGAAGGTGCCCTTCCTTTCAGGTCAGGCGGAGAGGCGCTCCAGGATCAGCTCGCGGACGGTCTTGGCGTCGGCCTGGCCACGGGTGGTCTTCATGACCGCGCCGACCAGGGCTCCCGCCGCGGCGACCTTGCCGCTGCGGATCTTGTCGGCGATGTCAGGGTTGGCGGCGATCGCCTCGTCCACGGCGGCGGTGAGCGCGCCCGTGTCGGAGACGACCTCCAGGCCCCGGTTGGTCATGATCTGCGTCGGCGAGCCCTCGCCGGCCACCACGCCCTCCAGCACGGTACGGGCCAGCTTGTCGTTGAGCTTGCCGGCGTCGACCAGGCCCTGGAGCTCGGCGACCTGCGCCGGGGTGGCCCCGATGTCGGCCAGCTCCACGCCGGTCTCGTTGGCCCGCCGGGACAGCTCGCCCAGCCACCACTTGCGGGCGGCGGCCGGGGTGGCGCCCGCGGCGACCGTGGCCTCGATCAGCTCGACGGCACCGGCGTTGAGCACCGACTGCATGTCCGCGTCGGAGAGGCCCCACTGCTCCTGGAGCCGCCGGCGGTGCAGCCGGGGCAGCTCGGGCAGGGCGGCCTTCAGCTCGGCGACCCATGCGGTGTCCGGCGCCAGCGGCACCAGGTCGGGCTCCGGGAAGTACCGGTAGTCGGTCGCGGTCTCCTTGGACCGGCCCGGCGTGGTGTCGCCGGTGTCCTCGTGGAAGTGCCGGGTCTCCTGGGTGATCCGGCCGCCCGCGTCGAGCACGGACGCCTGCCGGATGATCTCCGAGCGGACCGCCCGCTCGACCGACCGCAGCGAGTTGACGTTCTTGGTCTCCGTGCGGGTGCCCCACTCCTCGCCGGGCAGGTTGAGGGAGGTGTTCACGTCGCAGCGCAGCGACCCCTCCTCCATCCGCACGTCGGAGACGCCCAGCGAGCGGAGCACGTCGCGCAGCTCGGTGACGTACGCGCGGGCCACCTCGGGGGCGAGCGCGCCGGTGCCGGGGACCGGCTTGGTGACGATCTCCACCAGCGGGATGCCGGCCCGGTTGTAGTCGACCAGCGACTCGGTGGCGCCGTGGATGCGACCGGTGGCGCCGCCGACGTGCAGCGTCTTGCCGGTGTCCTCCTCCAGGTGCACCCGCTCGATGCCGATGCGCACCAGCTCGCCGTTGACCTCGACGTCCAGGTAGCCCTCGAAGCACAGCGGCTCGTCGTACTGGCTGATCTGGAAGTCCTTCGGCATGTCCGGGTAGAAGTAGTTCTTCCGGGCGAAGCGGCACCACTCGGCGATCGAGCAGTTCAGCGCCAGGCCGATCCGGATCGTCGCCTCGATGGCGGCCCGGTTGGCGACCGGCAGGGAGCCGGGCAGGCCCAGGCAGACCGGGCAGACCCGGGTGTTCGGCTCGCCACCGAAGTCGGTCGGGCAGCCGCAGAACATCTTGGTGTTCGTGCCCAGCTCGACGTGGGTCTCCAGGCCGATCACCGGTTCGTAGCGCGCGACGACCTCGTCGTACGCGGGCAGTGTCGTCGTCATCTGAGCTCCTGCCTCACAGTGCCGGTGGGGTGAACGTGCCGACGGCGCTCTCCAGCGCGGCGGCGACCCGGTACATCCGGTCGTCGGCCATCGTCGGGGCCATGATCTGGAAGCCGACCGGCAGCCCGTCGGAGAGCCCGCACGGCACCGAGATGCCCGGCCCGCCGTACAGGTTCGTCGGGATGGTGAACAGGTCGGCCAGGTACATCTGGTAGGGGTCGGCGGTGCGCGCCCCGAGCGGGAACGCCACGAACGGGGTGGTCGGCGAGATCAGCGCGTCGACCCGCTCGAACGCCGCGGTGAAGTCCCGCGTGATGAGGGTGCGGACCTTCTGCGCCTGCCCGTAGTAGGCGTCGTAGTAGCCCGACGAGAGCGCGTACGTGCCGATCATGATGCGGCGCTTGACCTCGGCGCCGAAGCCGGCCTCCCGGGTCAGCGACATGACCTCCTCCAGCGACCGGTTGCCGTCGTCGCCGACCCGCAGGCCGAAGCGGACGCCGTCGAACCGGGCCAGGTTGGAGGAGGCCTCGCTCGGGGCGATCAGGTAGTACGCCGGCAGCGCGTAGCGGAAGTGGGGGCAGGACACCTCGACGATCTCGGCGCCCAGCTTGGCCAGCGCGTCGACCGACTCGCGGAACGCCGCCAGCACGCCCGGCTCGGCGCCCTCGGCGGCGAACTCGGTGACGATGCCGAGCTTCACGCCCGTCAGGTCGCCGGTCGCGCCGAGCCTGGCGGCGGCCACCACGTCCGGCACGGGCTGCGGGATCGAGGTGGAGTCGCGCGGGTCGTGCCCGCCGATCACCTCGTGCAGCAGCGCGGCGTCCAGCACCGTACGGGCGCAGGGGCCGGGGGTGTCCAGGGAGGACGAGAACGCCACCAGGCCGTAGCGGGAGGTGCCGCCGTAGGTGGGCTTCGCGCCGACGGTGCCGGTGACCGCGCCAGGCTGGCGGATCGAGCCGCCGGTGTCGGAGCCGATCGCCAGCGGCGCCTCGTACGCGGCCAGCGCCGCGGAGCTGCCGCCGCCCGAGCCGCCCGGGATGCGGCTCAGGTCCCACGGGTTGTGCGTCGGCCCGTACGCCGAGTATTCCGTGGAGGAGCCCATCGCGAACTCGTCCATGTTGGTCTTGCCGAGCATCACCGTGCCGGCGGCGCGCAGCCGCTGCACGATCGTCGAGTCGTACGGCGGGCGCCAGCCCTCCAGGATCTTCGACCCGACGGTGGTCGGCACGCCCTTGGTGGTCAGCACGTCCTTGACGGCGACCGGCACGCCGGCCAGCGGGCCCAGCTCCTCGCCGGCGGCGCGGCGGGCGTCGACCTCGGCGGCGGCGGCGAGCGCGCCCTCGGAGTCGACGTGCAGGAACGCGTTCACCCGGTCGTCGACGGCGGCGATCCGGTCCAGGTGCGCCCGGGTCACCTCGACGGCGGAGGCCTCACCGGCGGCGACGAGCCCGGCGATCTCCGTCGCGGTCAGTCTGATCAGATCGCTCATGACGCCACATCCTCGTCCAGGATCCGCGGTACGCGGAACCGCTGCTCCTCGGCGTCGGGCGCACCCGACAGCGCCTCCTGCGGGGTCAACCCGGGCACCACGACGTCGTCGCGCAGGACGTTGGTCAGCGGCACCGAGTGCGACGTCGGCGGGATGTCCGCCGCGGTGACCTCGCCGACCTGCGCGACCGCCTGGAGGATCACGTCGAGCTGGCCGGCGAAGGTGTCCAGCTCCTCCTCCGAGACGGCTAGCCGCGACAGTCGCGCCAGGTGCGCGACCTCCTCGCGGGAGATGGCGGCCATCGGTGCCCCCTTCGTGACGGTGCTGCGGGTCGGACCGGGTGTCGGCCGCGCGGCCGAGATGCGTGACGCGCGGTGACCGGAGCGAGTCTATTGTTCCGCCCCGACGGCGCGTCCCCGACTCCCCCTCCGGCGCGGCGGGGCGCCTCCAACTCCCCTCCGAGCCCGCGCCACCGGACCGCCGGCCGGGACACGGCGCGACCGGCGCGGCGGTGCGTCGTGTGCCGACGGCCGCGCCGCGCGGGGCGGGGTGGCTCAGCGGGCGTGCCGACGGGGGATCTCCGCGTCGGGGCTGGGCGTCGGGCGGACCGGCCGGTAGCGGGCCAGCCAGCCGACCAGCTCCTCGGCCGGCATCGGGCGGGCGTAGAACCAGCCCTGTGCCGCGTCGCAGCCCGCCGCGTGCAGCATGCGCCAGGTGCGCTCGTCCTCGACGCCCTCGGCGACCACTCGCAGCCCGAGCGCCTTCGCCAGCTCGATCGTCGACTTGACGATCGCCGCGTCGTCGGCGTCCTCGGCCATCCCCAGCACGAAGGAGCGGTCCACCTTCACCTCGGACAGCGGCAGCCGCCGCAGGTGCTGGAGGGAGGAGTAGCCGGTGCCGAAGTCGTCCAACGAGATGCCCACGCCGATCCGGTGCAGCCGGGTGATGGTGGCCAGCACCCGACGCGGGTCGGCCATCAGGGCGCCCTCGGTGATCTCCAGTTGCAGCCGCTGCGGCGGCACGCCGTAGCGGGCGAGCCGGTCGGCGATCTGGTCGGCGATCTCCCCGGTGTGCAGGTCCCGCACGCTGACGTTGAGCGCCGCCGGCAGGCCCATTCCGGCGGCCGACCACTTGGCGAGCTGTTCCACCACGTCGTCCACCACCCGGCGGGTGAGCAGCCGCATCACCGCGCTCTGCTCGGCGACCCGGATCAGCTCCTCCGGGTCCACCATCCCCCGGCGGGGGTGCCGCCAGCGCAGCAGCGCCTCCACGCCGACCACCTCGCCGGTCGCGATGGCGACCTGCGGCTGGTAGTACATGGTGATCTCGCCCGCGTCGACGGCCGCAGCGGTGTCCGCGTCCCGCCGGCCGGCCGCGCCGTGCCGGGCACCGCGCCGGCCCGTCGGGGCCAGGTCGCCGCCGCGATCCCCCGCGCCGTCGTCGACGGGCGGCCCCTGCCGGCGTACGACCGCGCCGCCCTGCCCGCCGGGGTGCCCGGCGCCGTTGCGGCGGCCGGGACCGTCGCCCCGGTCGGGGCCGATCTCCCCCGCCGCCATCGTCCGGCGGCGGATCGGGTCCGCGGCGGTCACGATCCGGTTGATCAGCTCGTCGCCGGGCGGCGGACCGGGCCGCTGCCGGCGGCGGCGCAGCCGCCAGCGGCCGGAGCCAGGCGTGAGCCCGGAGCCAGGCGTGGGGCCGGAGCCAGGCGTGAGGCCGGAGCCAGGCGTCAGGCCGGAGCCGGGCGTGAGGCCGGCGACGTCGGCCGGGAGTTCGGCCCCGTCCCCGCCCCGCGCGCCGCCGGCCCGCCCGTCACCCGGCAGCCGGCCGCCCGGCGTCGGTCCCGCCGGGACGGCCACCGCCCCGTCGCCGCCCGGGGCGCCGGCACCGTCCCCGGCGGGCGGGGCGATCTCGGGACGGCCCGCCTCCAGCACCCGGCGCAGGTCCGCGAGCAGGCCGAGCCGCTCGGCGGAGTTGTGGTCGGACTCGGCCGCGTAGACCGCCACGGTGTCGTTGCGGTGCTTGGCGTCGTACATCGCCACGTCGGCGTGGCGCATCAGGGTCGCGAAGTCCTCGCCGTGCTCCGGGAAGAGCGCGACGCCGATCGAGCCGCCCACGTCGAGCGGCAACCCGTCCAGCGACACCGGCTCGGCCAGCGCCCGCACCACCCGGCCGGCGAGCTCCCGGGCCTCGTCGACGTCGGCCAGGCCGGTCATCACGATGGCGAACTCGTCCCCGCCCAGCCGGGCGACCATGCCCTCGCCGACCACGTCGGTCAGCCGCGCGCTCACCTCGACCAGCAGCCGGTCCCCCACCGCGTGCCCGAGCGCGTCGTTGACGTTCTTGAACCGGTCGAGGTCGATCAGGAGCAGGGCCAGCCGGGCGGCGGGCTCGCCGCGGGCCGCCCGTTCGGAGTGCACGTGCACCTGCTCGCCGACCTCGGCCAGCAACGCCTTGCGGTTGGGCAGGCCGGTGAGCGGGTCCAGCGAGGCGAGCTGCTGCTGCTCGACGCTGAGCCGTGCCATCCGGTAGACGGCGAACAGCGGCACCAGCACCAGCGGGATCAGCGCCGCGCTGGCCCGCGCCGCCGCGACCAGCACCGGAGCGAGCAGCAGCAACGAGCCGGTGGAGAGCAGCTCGAAGCCCAGCCCCTGCCGCAGGCTGGGCCACCACCGGTCGCCGAAGCGCAGCCGGACGGCCGTGCTGACCAGCGCGTAGTTGACGGCGAACCAGGCCACCGTCGCGCCGCCCACCGCCAGCACGTCCGTGCCGCGCAGCCGGCCGCCGTCGAAGATGCTGCCGGGCCCCAGCCAGGTGACCGCGTACGCGGCGCCCAGGGCTGTCGCGTACTGGGCGGCGTTGAAGGCGGTCCGCCACGGGGCGTGGCCCATCCGCCAGCCGGAGACGACGACGGCCACCGCCTGCACCAGGACCGCCGGGCCGAACCCCCAGCCGAGCAGGATGGCGAAGGTGAAGCAGGTGGACGGGAAGACCGCGGAGGTCTGCCGGCGCCCGGGCGGGACGAACGGGCGCGCGTCGCAGCCGACGGCCAGGGCCGCCATCACCCAGAACGCCACCGGCAGTCGCGGCAGTTCGGCCGGGAGGTCGAGCAGCGGGCGTACGCAGAGCACCGCCGCCAGCGCGGCCACCGACCAGACGAAGGCGAAGAACGGGCGTGCCCGGCCAGGCGGAACGGAGTTTCGCGAGTCCGCGGACTCCATCACACCTCCCGAGGGCTCTGTCCACGGGCGTGACCGGTCGCACGCCGTGCCACCAATGAAACGCCCTCCGTGTCTCAATGCCCGGCACGACAGTCGCGAATCGGTCGTAGTCGTAATTAAGTTGGTATCTCGACCGGGCGCCTCCCGCCGTCGCGGCCCGGTCGGTCGCCCCGTCCTGCCTGCCCCGCCGGGGCGGTGGCCGCCTCCGCCCGGTCGTCACTCCTCGGTGCGGGCGACCTCCCGGGCGGCCTCCGGGCCGGCGTCGAGCAGCACCCGGAAGCCGTCCTCGTCCAGCACCGGCACCTTCAGGCTGGCCGCCTTGTCGGCCTTCGAGCCGGGATTCTCGCCCACCACGACGAAGGACGTCTTCTTGGAGACGGACCCGCTCACCTTGCCGCCCCGGCTCTGGATCGCCTCGGACGCCTGGTCGCGGCTGAACCCGGGCAGCGTGCCGGTCACCACGACCGTGAGCCCCTCCAGGGGACGCGGCCCCTCGTCGACCGCCTCCTCCGCCATCCGTACGCCGGCCTCGCGCCACTTGCGGACCAGCTCGCGGTGCCAGTCAACGGCGAACCACTCCCGGATGCTCGCCGCGATCGTCGGCCCGACGCCGTCGACAGAGGAGAGCTCCTCCTCGCCGGCCCGGTCGATCGCCTCGATGGAGCGGAAGTGCCGGGCGAGCGCCTGCGCGGCGGTGGGGCCGACGTGCCGGATGGACAGGCCCACCAGCACCCGCCACAGGTCGCGTTCCCTGGCCACGGCCAGGTTGTCCAGCAGCTTGACGGCGTTGCTGCCGAGCGTGCCGTCCTTGTTGACGAAGAAGGGCGAGCGCGCGAGCTGCTTCTCGTCCAACGAGAACAGGTCGCCCTCGTCGGTGATCACCTGGGCGTCGAGCAGCGCCGCCGCGCCCTTGTGGCCGAGCGCCTCGATGTCGAACACCTTGCGGCCGGCGAGGTGGTAGACCCGCTCGCGCAGCTGACCGGGGCAGGTGCGCGAGTTGGGGCAGCGGATGTCGACGTCCGCCTCCTTCGCCGGGGCGAGCGGCGTGCCGCAGGCCGGGCAGGTGGTCGGCATGACGAACGGCCGGGCGTCGGCGGGACGCAGGTCGACCACCGGGCCGAGCACCTCGGGGATCACGTCGCCGGCCTTGCGCAGCACCACGGTGTCGCCGATCAGGACGCCCTTGCGTTCGACCTCCCGGGCGTTGTGCAGGGTGGCGTAGGCGACGGTGGAGCCGGCCACCTTGACCGGTTGGAGGACGGCGCGCGGCGTGACCCGGCCGGTGCGTCCGACCTCGACGTCGATGTCGAGCAGCTTCGTGTTCACCTCCTCCGGCGGATATTTGAAGGCGATCGCCCAGCGCGGCGCCCGGCTGGTCGAGCCGAGCCGACCCTGGATGGAGACCGGGTCGACCTTGACCACCACGCCGTCGATCTCGTGCTCGACGTCGTGCCGGTGCTCGGCGTAGTGGGCGATGTATTCCGCGACACCGGCCAGGTCGGGCACCACCCGCCAGCGGTCACTGGTCGGCAGCCCCCACGCCTTCAACGCCGCGTAGGACTCGGACTGCGTGACCGGCTGGAAGCCACGGCGGGCGCCGATGCCGTGCACCACCAGGCGCAGCGGCCGGGAGGCGGTGACCCGCGGGTCCTTCTGGCGCAGGCTGCCGGCGGCGGCGTTGCGCGGGTTGGCGAACGGCGGCTTGCCCTGCTCGACCAGGCCGGCGTTGAGGTCGGCGAAGGCCGCCACCGGGAAGTAGATCTCGCCCCGGACCTCGACGAACTCGGGCACGTCGCCGAACTCGGCCGACGTGGCGAGCTGGCCCGGCACGTCGCGGATGCTGCGCACGTTGGCGGTGACGTCCTCGCCGGTGCGGCCGTCGCCCCGGGTCGCCGCCCGGACCAGTCGCCCGCGCTCGTAGGTGAGGTTGATGGCGAGCCCGTCGACCTTCAGCTCGCACAGGTAGGGAACCGACCCGCCCGCGTCGCGCTCGACCCGCTCGGCCCAGGCCGCCAGCTCCTCGTCGGCGAAGGCGTTGTCGAGCGAGAGCATCCGCTCGGCGTGGGCGACGGGGGTGAAGTCGGTGGAGAAGGTGCCGCCGACCCGCTGCGTCGGCGACTCGGGGGTGCGTAGCGCCGGGAACTGCTCCTCCAGCTCCTCCAGCTCCCGCAGTTGCCGGTCGAACTCGGCGTCGGGGATGGTCGGCGCGTCCAGCACGTAGTAGCGGTACTGGTGCTCCGTCAGCTCCTGGCTGAGCGTGGCGTGCCGTTCCCGGGCGTCGGGGGTCGGTTCGGCGCCGGCCGCCGCCTCCTGTGCCGGAGTGACCTGCTGGGCGATGGTTTCCTCGGACACCGTGCGACCTCCCGTGATTCCGCTACCTCGGCACCGTATCGGTCCGGTGGGACAATCCGCCGGCCACCCGTCGCGCCCGATCGGCGCGGGGGCCCCGGCCGTGCGAGGATCGCCGGACGGCGGGGCCGCGGGGGCGGATCCGCTCCGCCGTCGAACCCGCGGCGTCCGCGCCGCGCCCACTGACCAGGCGGGGGTACGGATGCCGGAATGGCTGCTCTGGGCGGCGGTGATCGTGCTGGCCGTGGCCGCCGGCTGGGCGTGGAACGATCGGCGGCGGGGCGGCCGTGACGCCGCTCCGCGTCCGCCCCGTCGACCGGGCACCCGGCCCGGCCGCCGGAGACCGTCGGGCGGTCCCGGCCGGTCCACCGCGCCGCCCCGACCGCGTACCGCCGAGCGGTCTCCCGCCGGGGCGCCGCGTCCCGGCGAGATCTGGTGGGCCGACGTGCCGTACGCCGACGGCACCGGCTCGAAGGTGCGGCCCTGCCTGGTGCTGCGGACCGACGACGGGGGCGCCGACGTCCTGAAGATCACCAGTCAGGACAAGAGCGCCCGCGACGACCACATCCGCATCCCGACCCGCGAGTGGGACCCCGACGCCGACCACGACAGCTTCGTCGACCTGGCCGAGCCGGCGCACGTCCCGCTCGCCGACTTCTCCCGCCGTGCCGGCGACTGCGACCCCGTCCTGTGGCGTCGCATCCGCCGCCTCCCCCACCTGCCGGGCGCCTGACCCGCACCGAACGGGCGACCGTGCCGGGCGCCTGACCCGCGTTGCAGCGTGGCCGCCGGCGACGGTGGCGGCCCGCCGTCCGGGGCGGCCGCGCCGCCGGTGCCGCCGGCCGGGGAAGCTTCGCGGGTCAGTCCCAGGCGCGGGCCAGGGTGGTGAGCTGGTCGGCGTACTCGATGCGGGCGGCCCACGGGGCGGGCCAGGCCGCCATGCCCAGCGCGGTGCCGACGAAGGCGCCGGCCAGCGCGGCGATCGAGTCGGAGTCGCCGGCGGTGGTGGCGCCCCGGGCCAGCGCCGCCACCGGGTCGTCGGCGTGCCGGATCGCGCAGAACAGGGCCGTGGCCAGCGCCTCCTCGGCGATCCAGCCCTCGCCGGTGTGCCGGCACGGGTCGCCGCCGTCGTCCGGGGCGGCCAGCGCGGCGTCGAGGCGACCGAGGACCGCGAGGCACTCGTCCCAGCCCCGGGCGATGAAGTCCTCCGGCGCGTCCACGCCGGGGCGCTGCCACAGGTCGTCGAGCCAGTCGGCGCGGTAGACCCGCCGCTGGTCGCGGGCCCGGTCGACGAGCAGCCGGGGCAGCTCCGCCAGCGCCGCGCCGTCGCGCAGCAGCCGCACCGCGTACGCGGTCAGCTCGCTGGCCGCGAGGCCGGTCGGGTGGCCGTGGGTCAGCCCCGCCTGGAGCTGGGCCAGCCCGGCGAGGGTGTCGAGGTCGACGTCGACCAGGCCGACCGGGGTGACCCGCATGTTGGCCCCGCAGCCCTTCGAGCCGGCCACCGTCGCCTCCTGCCAGCGCACCCCGCGCTCCAGTTCGGCGCAGGCCCGTAGGCAGGTCATGCCCGGCGCCCGGTTGTTCTCCGGGCTGGCCGCCCAATCGAGGAAACGCCTCCGCAGCAGCGGCTCGACCGCCTCCGGGGTCGGCGCCGGCGCGTCGTGCAGCGCCCAGCCGACCGCCAGCGCCATCTGCGTGTCGTCGGTCACCAGCGCCGGGTCGCCGGCAAGGTCACGCGGGCCGGCCGGCCCGTAGCGGCGAACGATCTCGGCGACGGTCAGGAACTCGGTCGGCTTGCCCAGCGCGTCACCGTAGGCGAGGCCGAAGAGGGAGCCGGCGGCCCGCCGGAGCGAGGTGTCGATCATTCCCGCGATCATGCCGCCCGCCCGCAACCCGCACCACTCGACGCCGTCGCCGGCACCCGCCACCCGGCCGCGAGGGCGTGCCGGACCGCCCGGAGCGTGACGGGCCCGGGTCAGTCGGAGAAGACCAGGCAGAAGGGGTGACCGGCCGGGTCGGCGTAGACCCGGAAGTCGTCGCCCTCGCCGGGCAGCCGCCGCGCGCCGAGCTCCAGCACCCGCTTCTCGGCCACCTCGACGTCCGCCACCTGCACGTCCAGGTGGAACTGCTGGGGGCGCTCCGGGTCGGGCCACGTCGGCGGGCGCAGGTCGGGTGCCTTCTGGAAGGCGAGCCGGTGCCCCGAACCGGCGATCACGACCCAGCCGTCGTCGCTGGCGTCGCCGTCGAGGGGCAGGCCCAGCAGCTCCGCGTAGAAACCGGCCAGGGCCCGGGGGTCGGGGCAGTCGATGACCACGGTGCGCAGTTGTCCGATCATGTCGGCCTTCCTGCCCCGCCCGTACGACGGCAAACGTCAGTCCTCGGCGAGCCGCCGACCCGCGTCCCGGCAGGCGGCGAGCACCGCGCGCGCGTACTGCCCGGTGGCGTTGGCGAGGCCGCAGGCCGGGGTCACCACGACCTGCTCGGCAAGCTGCCGGCGGGGGAACCCGAGGCGGTCCCAGAGCTGGCGTACGCGATCGGCGACCTGCGCCGAGGTCGGCGCGCGACCGGCGGCCGACGGCGTGGTGGGCACGGCGCCGGCCAGCAGCCCGAGCCCCGCGTCGATCGCCTCGCCCAGCGGATCCAGGTCGGTGACGAGGCCGAGGTCGAGGGCCACGCCGACGGCGCCGGTCGAGCGGATCAGCTCCAGCGGCACGTTCGGCGCGCAGCAGTGCACCACGGTCGGCACCCCGGCCGCCTCGACGACCGTACGCAGCAGCGACGCGGCGACGCTCGGATCCACGGCCCGGTACGCGCCGAGCCCGCTCTCGGTGGGCACCCGCCCGGCGAGCACCGTCGGCAGCGACGGCTCGTCGAGCTGGAGCAGCACGGTGGCGCGCGGCAGCCGGCGGGCGACCGCCGCCACGTGCCCGCGCAGCCCCTCGGCGAGCGAGTTGGTGAGGTCCCGGACCGCGCCGGGATCGCGCAGCATCCGGCCGCCGATCGGCAGTTCCAGGGACGCGGCCAGGGTCAACGGGCCGCCGACCTGGATCTTGACCGGCCCCGCGTACTCCTCGGCCTGCTCGGCGAGCTGGTCGAGGTCGCGTTCCATCAGGTCGCGGGCGCGGCGCACGTCCCGTCCCGGGCGCGGCGCGATCCGCCAGCGGGCGGCGTACAGCTCCACCGGCAGCTCGACCAGCAGGCCGGCGGTCCGGCCGATGAGGTCGGCGCCGGGGCCCCGGCCCGGCAGCTCCGGCAGGTGGGGCAGGGCGGGAAGCTCGCCGAGGACGACCCGCTGCGCCTCGGCGATGTCGGTGCCGGGAAGCGAACCGATGCCGGTCGCCGCGCCGGCCGGCCAGGGCCACACCTGATCTGCCACGGCCGAAGACTATCCGGTACGCGGACGCCGGCCGCCCGGGACCGGACGGGGACGCTCTGCCGACGCCCGCGCCGGAGGCACGTTCCCGGTCCCGGTCAGCCGGCGATGGTGGCGGAGCCGAGCACGACGTCGCCGGCCGGGTCCGGCCGGTACGCCACGACGGCCTGGCCGGCGGCCACCCCACGGACGGGGCGACGCAGCTCGGCGCGCAGCCCGTCGGCCGTCAGCTCGACCGTCGCCGGCACCACGTCCCCGTGTGCCCGCAGCTGCACCTCGCACTCCAGCGGCGCGTCGGGGCGCGGGCCGCCCGTCCACACCGGACGCTCGGCGCGCACCCGGGAGACCTCCAGCGCCTCGGCCGGGCCCACGGTCACGGTGTTGGTCTTCGGCGTGATGGAGAGCACGTAGCGGGGCCGGCCGTCCGGCGCCGGACGGTCCAGGTGCAGGCCACGCCGCTGCCCGACCGTGTACGCGTACGCGCCGGTGTGGCTGCCGACCACCGCGCCGGTGGCGGCGTCCACCACCTCGCCGGGCGCCTCGCCGAGCCGCTGGGCGAGGAAGCCGCGGGTGTCCCCGTCGGCGATGAAGCAGATGTCGTGCGAGTCCGGCTTGTCGGCCACCGCCAGCCCCCGCCGCGCGGCCTCCTCGCGGACCTGCGCCTTCGTCGAGTCCCCGAGCGGGAAGATCGACCGGTCCAGCTGCTCGCGGGTGAGCACCGCCAGCACGTACGACTGGTCCTTGGGCAGGTCGACGCTGCGGCGCAGCAGGCCGTCGGCGCCGAGCCGGGCGTGATGGCCGGTGACCACGGCGTCGAAGCCCAGGGCCACGGCCCGGTCCAGCACCGCGGCAAACTTGATCTTCTCGTTGCAGCGCAGGCAGGGGTTCGGCGTACGGCCGGCCGCGTACTCGGCGACGAAGTCGTCGACCACGTCCTCGTGAAACCGGTCGGCCATGTCCCAGACGTAGAACGGGATGCCGATCACGTCGGCGGCCCGCCGGGCGTCCCGGGAGTCCTCCAGCGTGCAGCAGCCGCGCGCGCCGGTGCGATAGGTCTGCGGGTTGCGGGCCAGCGCCAGGTGCACGCCGGTCACGTCGTGTCCCGCCTCGACGGCCCGCGCCGCCGCGACCGCCGAGTCGACCCCGCCCGACATCGCCGCCAACACCCTCACCGGCTCACTCCCTTCGCCCCACCGACCCTATCCCCGCCCCATCCCCACCCACCCACCCCGCCCACCCGCCACGCTGCTCCCCCACCCACCCGCCCTCCCCGTCCTCCCGCCCGCCTCGTCGATCATGGAGTTGTGGTGGTGGGCGAATGCCGCGAAAGGTCACGGTTCGGGCGCCACAACTGCATGATCGGCCCACGGGTGGGGCGGGGGTGGGAGGGGAAGGAGGGTCAGCGGGGGGTGCGGAGGGCGGCGGCGCGGCGGGCGCGCTCGACGGCCGCCGGGAGGGCGGCGATGAGGGCGTCGACGTCGGCGGGGGTGCTGGTGTGGCCGAGGGTGAAGCGCAGCGAGGAGCGGGCGCGGTCGTCGTCGGCGCCCATGGCGAGCAGCACGTGTGAGGGCTGGGCCACCCCGGCGGAGCAGGCGGAGCCGGTCGAACAGGCGATGCCCTGCGCGTCCAGCAGGAGCAGCAGGGCGTCGCCCTCGCAGCCCGGGAAGGAGAAGTGCGCGTTGCCCGGCAGCCGGTCGGTCGGGTCGCCGTTGAAGACGACCTCGGGCACCGCGTGCCGGACCCGCTCCACCAGGTCGTCGCGGAGCGCGGCGACGCGGGCCGCGTACTCCTGCTGGCCCTTGACCGCCGACTCCACCGCGACCGCGAAGGCCACGATGCCGGCGGTGTCGAGGGTGCCGGAGCGCACGTCGCGCTCCTGGCCGCCGCCGTGCAGCAGCGGGGTGGCCGACACGTCGCGGGCGAGCAGCAGGGCACCGACCCCGGCGGGACCGCCGAGCTTGTGCCCGGTGACGGTCAGCGCGGCGACCCCGGCGGCGGAGAAGTCGACAGGCACCTGCCCGACCGCCTGGATCGCGTCGGTGTGGAACGGCACCCCGTGCTCGGCGGCGACCGCGGCCAGCTCGGCGACCGGCTGCACGGTGCCGACCTCGTTGTTGGCCCACATCGCGGTCACCACCGCGACCCGGTCGCCATGGGCGGCCAGCTCGGCGCGCAGCTCGTCGGGGCTGAGCCGGCCGTCGGCGTCGACGGAGAGCCAGCCCACGCCGGCCCCCTCGTGGTCGACGAGCCAGTCCACCACGTCGAGCACGGCGTGGTGCTCGACGGCGCTGGAGACCACTCGGTCCCGCCGGGGGTCGGCGGACCGGCGGGCCCAGAAGATGCCCTTCACCGCGAGGTTGTCGCTCTCGGTCCCGCCGCCGGTGAAGACGACCTCGGAGGGCCGGGCGCCCAGCGCGGCGGCCACCCGCTCCCGCGACTCCTCCACCCGTCGCCGGGCGCGGCGGCCCGCCGCGTGCAGTGAGGACGCGTTGCCGACCTCGCGGGCGGTGGCGACGTACGCCTCCAGTGCCTCGTCGAGCATCGGAGTGGTCGCCGCGTGATCCAGGTAAGCCATCACGGTTCAGCCTACGACCGCAGCCGGACCCGGCGGAGGCCGGAGTAGGCCGTGCGGGGCCGGGGCGGGAGGCGTGCGCTCCCGTCCCGGCCCGCGCCCGCGTGGAACCGGCGATCCGGGTCAGGCCGGCACGGCGGTGACCACGATGTTGTCGCGGTACCGGCGTGCCTCGGCGTCGAACGGCCCGCCGCAGGTGATCAGGGTCAGCCGGGGCTTGCCGTCCCGGGCGAAGTAGCGGTCGAGGGGGATCTTCGTCTTCCGGTACTCCTCCCGGGCGACGACCCGGTACTCCCTGCGGACGCCGTCGCCGCCGGTGGCGGTGAGGGTGTCGCCGCGGTCCAGCTCGCGGAGCCGGAAGAAGGCGCCCTCGCCCTGGGTGGCGCTGTCCACGTGCCCGGCGACGACCACCGACCCGGCCTGCGCCTCCAGCCCGGGGCCGTGGCGGTACCAGCCGATCCGGTCCACGCTGGGCGGCACCTCGAACTCGCCGGTCGCGCCGTTGACGCCCACCGCGTCGACCGTGGCGGTGACGTCGATGGCGGGGATGACCAGCCGTACGGGCGGGACGGTCCGCGTACCGCCGGGCAGCCCGCCCCGGGTGACCGGCACCGACGGGCCGGCGGCCGGCGGGCTCGCAGTGGCGCCGGCCAGGTCGGCGGCCTCGGTCGCCCCGACGTCCCCGGCCGGCCGGGAGCCGCAGGCGACCACGGTCGCGACGGTGAGCGCGGCGACGCCGGCGGCAACGGCCGCCAGCGCCCCGCGGTGGCGCACCGTCACCGGCGACCGGTCCGGGCGGTGGCCACCCGCGCCCCGCCGCCGACCAGGAGCAGCACGCCGGCGCCGGTCAGCACGTACCACCAGGTGTCCACGCCGGTGCCGGCCCGGCCGCCGTCGCCGCTGGGCACGCCGGCCGGGGCCGAGTGCAGGCCGGTGATGGTCTGCGCCACGACGTCGAGGTTCTTCGCCTCGGCCGAGCCGATGGCGTACACGATCGTCGCGGTGCCCTCCTTGAGGTCGAGGTCCGCCGGCCCGATCGCCACGGTGTCGGTGCCGGCGAGCACCACGTCCGCCTTGACGGCGCCCGCGTCGACGTCGCCCTTGGCCTCGTTCGGGTTGGTCAGGTCCTCGAAGACGGGGGTGCCGCCGGCGCGCACGTCCACCGCCGGGGCGGCGGCGGTGTGCCGGACGATCAGCCGGGCCTTGCCGGCGGCCACCTTGCCGGTGTCGTTGACGAACGGCGTGATCTTCGGCTTGCCGGCGGCGTCGAGGTGGGCGGCGAGGCTGATGTTGGCGCCGCCCGGCACCGCGGCGTCGTCGACGCTGAGGATGGCCTGGGCGATCGGCTCGCCGGGCTTGGTGAGGGCGATGTCGTACGCGCCCTCCTCGAGGTTCAGCGGGCCGGCCACGTCGCCGGGCTTGAAGTTGTCCAGCGTCTTCTCGCCGTTGACGTACACGTCGACCGGGGTGTCCGGGATGCCGTGCACGACGGAGACCTTGGACGTGGCGGCGTACGCCGGGGTGGCGGTGAGGGCGCCGGCTCCGGCGAACGTCAGCGCGGCGACCGCGCCGCCCGCGGCGACCCGACGGAAGTACGAGAGCTGCATGTCTGCCTCCTGATGATTGGTGCTGGTTCGTCAGGCCTGGTGTGCAAAACGAGTTACGCCCGGTCCACCGCCGCCGGATGCGACCGGAGGCAACTTCTTTTCGCCCGGCGGAGCCGCATCCGAGAGCCGCCCGCGGAGCGAAGAGCTGCTGAGACCAGACCGACCGGAGGTGGGGGCGATGGCTGTGGGAGCTACAGTCGGGCATGCCCCCTGGAAGGCGAGCCGCCCTGTGACAGCGGCACGGCAGGAGCCGTACCCACCCGAGGACGACCTCGCCGCCCGCTTCCGTGCGGGCGACGAACGGGCACTGCGGGAGGCGTACGACCGGTACGGCCGGGCGGTCCTGCACCTGGCCACCAGCACGCTGGCCAACCGCAGCGACGCGGAGGACGTGACCCAGACCACCTTCGTCGCCGCCTGGCTGGGGCGGGAGACCTTCGACCCGGCCAAGGGTTCGCTGGTCGGCTGGCTGCTCGGCATCGGCCGCCGCAAGGTGGTCGACCGGCTGCGAGCCTCCGCGCGGGAGACCCGGGTGGTCGATACGGTCCGGCAGCTGCCGGAGTCGGCGCCGACCGGCCCGGATCCGGACACGGTGGTCGACCGGCTGGTGGTCGCCGACGAGCTGGCCCGACTGCCCGACGACCAGCGGCGGATGCTGGAGTTGGCGTTCTTCGACGACCTGACCCACCAGCAGATCGCGACGGTGACCGGGGTGCCGCTCGGCACGGTCAAGAGTCACATCCGGCGCGGCATGGCGAGCTTGAAACGCAGATGGGAGGTGGACGGTGCCGCACCTGGACCACGACCGGCTGGTCTTCCTGGCGCTCGGTGAGACCGAGGCGGACGCCGGAGAGAACACCCACCTCGACACCTGCGCGCACTGCCGGGCCGAGATGGAGACCCTCCAGCACGTGGCCGGCCTCGGCGCCGACGCCCAGGGCCTGCACGACCTGCCCGATCCGCCGGAGCACGTCTGGCAGGGCATCGTCACGGAGATCCGCGCGGCGCAGACCCTCCCGGCGCTGCCCGGGCCGCGCGCCGAGCGGTCGCCCGACGAGCGCCCCTCGGGCGAACGGCCGTCCGACCGGTCGGGCGGGGTGCTCCTCGCGCCGAGGCGTGGGCGCTGGTCGCGCTGGGCCGTGACCGCCGCGACGGCGGTGGCCGCCGCCGCGATCGGGGTCGTCGGCACCGTCGCCGTGCTCGACGCGACCGGGTCGACGCCGGAGCCCGCCCCGCAGCGGGTGGTGCTGGCCAGCGCGCCGCTGAAGGCGTACGGGGAGACGCCGCCGGACGCCAACGGCAAGGCCCGGGTCTTCGACGACGGCCGGCTGCACCTGCACCTGGCGAATCTCCCGGACGTCCCGGGGTACTACGAGGTGTGGCTCATCGACCCGCGGACCATGAAGATGTTCTCGGTCGGCGTGCTCGGCGACGCGACGGACGAGTTGCTGCCGTTGCCGCCGAACGTGGACCTTGAGGCATACTCGGTTGTCGACGTCTCCGCCGAGACGTACGACAACAACACCGCCCACTCCGGCAAGAGCCTGGTGAGGGGCACCCTGACGGGCTGATCGGCGGGCCGGCTCAGCTCCCCGGCCCGCCGATCAGCTCCCATCGCCGGCCCCGGCCGGCGGTTCCCGCGGGCTCAGCCCCCGATGGTTCGGTGCCCATCCTCTGGCCGCCAGTCGCGTCTGGGGCCAGCTTGCGGCGGCTCGTTCCGGCGGCCGGAGAAACGGCGAGGGCCGGAAACCGTCGCCACGGTTCCCGGCCCTCACTCGGACGGACGTCAGCTCACTTGCGCTTACGGATCTCGTCCGCGGCCTGCGGGACGATCTTGAACAGGTCGCCCACCACACCGAAGTCGGCCAGCTCGAAGATCGGCGCCTCGCCGTCCTTGTTGACCGCGACGATCGTCTTCGAGGTCTGCATACCCGCCCGGTGCTGAATCGCGCCCGAGATACCGAGCGCCACGTAGAGCTGCGGGGACACCGTCTTGCCGGTCTGACCCACCTGGAACTGGTGCGGGTAGTAGCCGGAGTCCACAGCCGCGCGCGACGCCCCCACGGCGCCGCCGAGCAGGTCGGCCAACTCCTCGACCAGCTTGAAGTTGTCGGCGTTACCCACACCACGACCACCGGAGACCACGATCCCGGCCTCGGTCAGCTCCGGACGCGAGCCCTTCTGCTCGGCCACCCGGTCGACGACCTTGGCCAGCTTGTCGGTGTCCGCCACCGCGACGGTGAGCTGCTCGACGGCCGGAGTGGCCGCCGCCGGGACCGGATTCACCGAGTTCGGCCGGACCGTCACCAGCGGCAGACCACGGGTCACCTTCGACTTCACGATCGTGGAACCGGCGAACGCCACCTGCGTGGCCGTGCCGTCCGCGGCCAAACCGACCACGTCGGTCAGGATGCCGTTGTCCAACTTCACCGCCAGCCGGGCAGCGATCTCCTTGCCCTCCTGCGACGACGCCAACAGCACCGCCGCCGGCTGCACGCGCGAGACCAGCTCGGCCACCACGGTCGCCTTCGGGGCCACCAGGTAGCCGTCGATCTCCTCGCTCTCGGCCGCGTAGATCTTCTCCGCGCCGTACTCACCCAACTTGGCGCTCAACGCCTCCGCGGCACCGGGGCCACCGAGCACGACCGCGCTCGCCGTGCCCAACTCGCGGGCGAGGGTGAGCATCTCCAGGGTGACCTTCTTGACGCCGAACTCCCGAGTGGCTTCGACGACGACCAGAACCTCAGACATGACCCCAACCCCTCACACGAACTTCTCGGTGGCGAGGAACTCGACCAGCTTCACGCCGCCGTCGCCCTCGTCGGTGACCTTCGCCCCACCGGAACGCGGCGGACGCTTGGTGTGCTCCAGCACGGCGCTGGTCGCGCCCTCGAAGCCCACCTCGGCCGGGGCGACGCCGAGGTCACCCAGGGAGAGCGTCTGCACCGGCTTCTTCTTCGCCGCCATGATGCCCTTGAACGACGGATACCGCGGCTCGTTGATGGTGTCCCACACCGACACCACGGCGGGCGCGGTGGCCGTGACCACCTCGTAGCCCTCCTCCGTCTGCCGCTCCACCGTCAGGCTGGAGCCGTCCACGGTGAGCTTGCGGGCACCGGTCAACGCCGCGATGCCCAGCCGCTCGGCGAGCATGTGCGGCATCACCTGCACCCGGCCGTCGGTCGACTCGCTGCCACACAACACCAGATCGGCGTTCAACTGACCGAGCGCGGCAGCGAGGACCTTCGACGTCGCCAC
>NZ_JBEYEU010000043.1:0-26726 GCF_040634035.1 Micromonospora sp. NPDC007220
GGGGGCGGGGGGGGCGGGGCCCCCCCCGCCCCCGGCGCTCAGCCCAGCGTCTTCTCGCGCGACCGCCACGCCGCCCGCACCGAGGTGCGGCCGTTGGTACGCAGCAGCGAACCCTCGTACACCCGGGCCCCGGCGGCCACGACCGCGGCGGCCGCGACCAGCAGCAGGGCCAGGGACACCAGCGGCTCCCAGCCGGCCGCGTCCCCCGTGAACAGCCGCAACGGCATGGCCGTCGGCGCGGAGAACGGCACGTAGGACAGCACCCGCATGGCCGTCGCGTTGTCGTTCAGGAAGATCACCGCGAAGAACGGCAGCATGACCGCGAGCTGCACCGGCGTCGACACGCCGGCGATGTCCTCCTGGCGGTTCACCAGTGCGCCGGCCGCCGCCCACATGGCCGCGACCAGCACGAAGCCGAGCAGGAAGAACGGCAGGAACCAGCCGATCGCCGGGGCCAGCAGCGAGAGCAGTCCGCCGCTGTCGCCGAACTGCACACCGACCAGGGCGACGAGGGCGACCAGGGCGATCTGCCCCAGGGCCAGCACCGTGCCGGCGATCATCTTGCCGGCCAGCAACGCCCGTACCGGCACCGCGGCGACCAGGATCTCCACGATCCTCGTCTGCTTCTCCTCGACGATGCTCTGCGCGATCTGCACGCCGAAGGTCTGCGAGGTGACGAAGAAGATGAACGCGAAGGCGAACGGCACCAGGAAGGCCACCATCGGGTCCACCGCGTCGGGGTCCAGCAGCCGGACCGTGGGCTGCGTGCTCAGCGCCGCTACCACGTCGTCGGGGGCCTCGTCCATGGCCAGCACCGCCGGCCCGGAGACCACTGCGGTGTCGACGTCGCCGTCGCGTACGGCCTGCTCGGCGGCGCGGTCGTCGGGGACCGTACGGACCTCCAGCCCCGCCTCGCGCAGCGGGCCGGCCGCCGACGCGGTCACCGCCACGCTCGACGGGCCGCCGGAGAGCAGCGGCGGCAGGATGGTCGCGGCGGCGGCGATCAGCAGGAAGAACAGGGTGCTGAACAGGAAGGTGCGGTCGCGCAGCTTGACCCGGATCTCCCGGCCGGCGACCAGCCGGGTGGCCTGCATCGTGTTCACTGGGCGACCTCTCGGAAGATCTCGGTGAGGGAGGGGCTGACCGGGCGGAACGCGCGGACCGGGCCGCGCGCCAGCGCCGCGTGCAGCACCGGCTGCTCGTCCACGCCGGGCGCGAGGTCGAACACGGCGCGCGCGCCGTCCAGGTCGACGAGGGTCACCCCCGGCTGGTCCCGCAGCCAGCCGGCGTCGGTCTCCACCACCAGCTCGTACCGGGGCACGGTGTACGTCGCGCGCAGCTCCTCGCGGCTGCCGGCGGCCCGGATGACGCCGCCCCCGATGATCACCAGGTCGTCGCAGAGCCGCTCGACGACGTCCAGCTGATGGCTGGAGAACAGCACCGGCGCGCCCGCGGCGGCCCGCTCCCGCAGGACCGCCACGACCGTGTCCACGGCCAACGGGTCGAGCCCGGAGAACGGCTCGTCGAGCACGAGCACCTCGGGGTCGTGCACCAGGGCGGCGGCAATCTGCGCGCGCTGCTGGTTGCCCAGCGACAGCGTCTCCAGCAGGTCGTCGCCGCGCTCGGCGAGCCCGACCCGCTCCAGCAGCGCGTCCGTGTTGCGTTGCGCCGCGGCGGCGGTCATCCCGTGCAGCCGACCCAGGTAGGCCACCTGGTCCCGGACGCTCATCTTCGGGTAGAGGCCGCGTTCCTCCGGCATGTAGCCGAAGCGCTGGCGGGCCGGCCGGCTCAGCGGAGCGCCCTGCCAGGTGATCTCACCGGCGTCCGGGGCGAGCACCCCGAGGATGATCCGCATGGTGGTGGTCTTGCCGGCGCCGTTGCCGCCCACGAAGCCGGTCATCCGGCCGGCGGCCACGTCGAAGGACACGTTCTGGAGCACCCGCCGGTCGCCGAAGCTGCGGTCGACGCCGTCGAGGCGGAGCACATTGGTCACGGCGTCCACGCTAGATCGCCGGCCGCGCCCCGCCGTCCGCCCCGAGATCGAGCACGACGTCCCCCTCATGGCGGAGCCGGGTCAGCCGCCGGGACGCACCACCCCGTGCTCGTACGCGAAGACCACCGCCTGCACCCGGTCGCGCAGGCCCAGCTTGGCGAGCACCCGGCTGACGTGGGTCTTCACCGTCGCCTCGCCCAGGTGCAGCTCGGCGGCGATCTCGGCGTTGCTGGCGCCGCCGGCGACCAGGACCAGGACCTCCCGCTCGCGGGGGGTGAGGTCCCGCAGCGCCGCCTCGGGAGCCGTCCTCGGGCCGCCCGGCGGGCCGGGCTCGCCGGGGCGGGCGAAGGTGGCGATCACCCGCCGGGTGAGTTCCGGGGCGAGCAGGCCGTCGCCCCGGGCGAGCACCCGGATCGCCTCGATCAGGGCCTCCGGGGTGCCGTTCTTGAGCAGGAAGCCGCTGGCCCCGGCGCGCAGCGCGGCGAACAGGTAGTCGTCCCGGTCGAACGTGGTGAGGATCAGTACGGCCGGCCCGCCCGGCCCGTCCTCCCCGGCGGTGATCCGCCGGGTGGCCTCCAGCCCGTCGACCCCGGGCATCTCGACGTCCATCAGCACGACGTCCGGACGCAGCGCCCGGGTCATGGTGGCGGCGCGCTCCCCGTCGGCGGCCTCCCCGACGACCTCGATGTCGTCCTCCACCTCCAGGATGACCCGGAAACCGGTGCGGACCAGGTGCTGGTCGTCGGCGAGCAGCACCCGGACCGGACGGTCGGTCCCGGGCACCTCCTGCCCGGCGCTCACGCGGGCCGCCCCACCGGCAGCGGCAGCGGGAACCGGGCCCGTACCCGCCAGCCACCGCCGGCGCGCGGGCCGACCTCCAGCGCGCCGCCGTGGGTGGCGACCCGCTCGCGCATCCCGACCAGGCCGAGCCCGTCGGCGTTCGCCGGGCGGGTCGCCCGTCCGTCATCGGTCACGTCGACCTCCACCTCGTGTGCCAGGTAGCGGATGCGCACGTCGAGCGCGGTCGCGCCCTCGGCGTGCTTGAGCGTGTTCGTCACGGCCTCCTGGGCCACCCGGTACGCGGCCTGCGAGACCGACTCCGGCAGCGGCGCCGGGTCCCCGTACACGCCCATGGTGGCCCGCAGCCCGGCCTCGCGGGCGCGCTCGACCACGGCCGCGATCTGGTCGACACCGGCCGGTCCCGGCTGTTCCGGGCGGTCCGGGCCGCCGTCGCGGGCGCGGAGCAGGCCGAGCATCCGGCGCAGCTCGTCGACGGCCGTGCGGGCGGTCTCCTCGATCGCGCTGAGCGCCGCGCGGGCCTTGACCGGGTCCTTGTCGAACACCCGGCGGGCGGCGGACGCCTGCACGCCCATCACCGACACGTGGTGGGCGACGACGTCGTGCAGCTCCCGGGCGATGCGGACCCGCTCGCCCACCACCGCGTGCTCGCGGATCTCGGCCTGCGAGCGGCGCAGCTCCTCGGCCCGTGCCTGCACCTCGTGCTGCCGCCGGGCGGCCAGCCACGCCGTCTCCCCGAAGAAGTACGCGAAACCGAAGTAGAGGCCGTTGACCAGCACCCCGTTCACCATGGCCGCCAGCAACGGGGGCACGGGCCCGACGGCACGGGCGAACGCGTCCGGGGGGATGGTGGTGTAGGTGGTCGCGTAGTAGATCCCGAGCCACAGGAACATGGTGGCGATGACGCCGATCCGCAGCCGCCGGGACAGCCGCCGTTCCCGGCCCCACGCGCCCAGCGTGTAGAGGGCGGCGAACAGCGCCCACGAGGCGAGCTGCGTCTCCGGGGCGGAGCGGGCCTGCGCGGCGATGAACGCGATCGAGACCACCAGCGTGACGGCGGCGGGGAACCGGCGTCGCCAGATCAGCGGCAGGGTCACCGCGACGGTCCAGAAGATCTGCTCCGGGCCGGACGGCGGCGGGCCGAGCAGGAACGCGCCGGCGCTGCGGGTCAGCGTCAGGCTGAACAGCGCCAGGACGGTCGCGGCCAACCCGATGTAGACGTCCAGCCGGCGCTGCTCCGGGGTGGGCCCCGGGCGTCGCCAGTCCTCGTCGGTGTCGCTGTTCATCCAGGTCAGGATCTCATCCCGCCGGGCGCCGCCGATCCGGCACCCGGCCGGGGCGGCCCGGCCTGTCGCGGGGCGGCACGGTCACGGCCCGGCACGCGTGGCGCGCCGGGCCGTGACGGTGGTGGATCAGGTGCGGTTGCGCCACGTCTTGACGGCGCTGTCGAGGATGTCCCAGAGCGTCACCAGCACCGTGCCGGCGATCACGGCGGTCGCCACCAGGTTCAGGTTGTCGCCCTCGCCGAGCCACTCGAAGCGGGCCACGAACTCGGGGTTGAGCAGCCGGTCGGTCGACATCAGCCAGACCACCGGCGCCGCGAACGCCAGGCCGAGTACCGCGTTGACCGCGACCAGCGACCAGGTCCAGCGCCCGACCCGGTACTTGGCGAACTCCAGGCCGATCGTGGCCACCAGCACCGCGATCAGGAACGGCAGCCAGAAGCTCCACAGCGCCGGGTCGAGGATCGGCAGGTTCTCGCCGTCGTCGGTGGGCACGAACGAGCGGAAGTGCTGCATCGGCAGGTAGGCGATGACCAGCGCCAGGAAGGTGACCGAGGCGGCGATGTCGGTGAGGGTGATCTGCCGGTCGATCGTGTCCTCCGGGAGCTGGTCGACGCTCCACGCAGGCAGGTGCAGGGGGGTCTTGGTGCGCTCCAGCACCGCGAAGACCACTGTCACCCAGAAGGCGATCTGGACGGCCACCTGGAAGGCGGTGGTGATGCCCGCGCCGATCCCCTCGCCCGCGTTGCCGCCGTCGGCGACCCTGAGCAGGCCGGCCAGCACGCCGACCAGGGCCGGGATGAAGCTGAGCAGCAACTTCATCAGCCGCGACCAGGCCAGGTAGTAGGCCGGCCCGATGAGCTGCAACCGGCGGTCGGCGTAGCGGGCGGCGAGCTGGTCCGGGTCGCCCAGTTCCGTGAGCACCTCCCGCTCGGCGGCGGCGGCGTCCTGCCCGCCGGCCGTACGGCCCTCGACCATGTCCGCGATCGAGGCGCGCAGCTCGGTGTCGATCTCCGCGCGGCGCGCGACCGGCACCGAACGCAGGGTCGCGGTGAGGTATCGGTCGGTCAGGGTGGTCATCGATCGGCTCCTTCGATCAGCCCGGTCAGGGAGGTCTGCACTGTGGCGAGGTCGGTGAGGAGCCGGCCCAGCACCGACTCGCCCTCCTCGCTGGTCCGGTAGAACTTGCGTGGCCGGCTCTCCTCGGTGTTCCACTCGCTGGTCAGCAGCCCCTGCTCCTCCAGCCGCCGCAGCAGCGGGTAGAGCGTGTTGGCGTCGACCGGGAAGCCGTGGTCGGAAAGGCGTTGCAGCAACGCGTAACCGTAGTCGGGCCGGCGCAGCGCGACGAGGCTGGCCACCACCACGGTGCCCCGGCGCAACTCCTGGAGATGCGTTCGCAGGATCTCATCGCTAACCATGCGTCACACCATACTGTGTGCCACACACTATCGTCCAGTGATACATCATCGTGCGCGTCAACATCAGTGTGTTCGGGCGAAACGGACGGCGGCGGACCCTCGGAGGGATCCGCCGCCGTGGGCGCCGGCCGCTCAGCAGGACCGGCCCTCCCGGAAACCGCGCTCGACGACGGACGCCGGCCCGACCTGGAGGTAGCCGACCCCCGGCCGGATCGGGTGGCCGGTGAACAGCTCCACCCGGGAACCGACGCGCACCAGATAGGCCGAGGCGTCGCCCGCGTCGTTGCGGATCATCGAGCCCCGCGGGCCGTAGATCTCCTCCAAGGCGGCGAAGGACATGCCCACCCCCGCGCCGGCGGGCGTGCGCGGTGGCGCGGTGGCGGTGCCCACCTCCACCAGCCGCCCGTCGCGGAAGGCCAGCAGGATCTTCCCCGCCCAGGCCCCGGTGACGCCGGCACGGACCGTGCCGTCGCAGTCGGGAGCCACCCAGTCGATGAGGCCGGCCGCCGACAGGCGAGCCAGGTCGGCCCCGATCCGGAACGGCCCCGCGCCCCGGACGCTGATGAGCCGGACCTCGTCGGGATCGGCGGCGGCCGGGAGGGCGGCGCCGTCCGTACCCGCGCCGAGGCGGCCGTCGGCACGTTCGGACAGGTTCCCGGCGACGGCGGCCGGCCTGGACGCGGCGGCGGCCGGTGCCGCCGTGGTGATCGGCACGAGCCCGGCCGTGGCCAGCAGGGCGGTGACGACGGTGTACGAGAGACGGTGCACGGGGATCTCCTCCTCCGGAGTGCGGGTGTCCTTGTCCTGTTGGTCACCCGTCCGGCCGGATCGGTTCGTCGGTTTCCCGACCGGTGCGCCCGACCAGTACGCCCCGACCGGTGCGCCCGGCCCGCCCGACGCGCCGACCCCGCGTGGCGGCCGCGGGCTGCCCCCGGCCCGCTCCGCCGTCTACTGTCGAGGCGGAACGGCGACCGGCGGTGCCGGTGTCGGGGGTGGTGCGGTGAGCAGTCCGGGGCGGATCGGGCCCTACCGGGTCGAGCGGTTGCTGGGCACGGGGTCGTTCGCGACGGTGTGGCTGGCCCACGACCCGGTGCTCGACTCCCGGGTGGCGATCAAGGTGCTGGCCGAGAACTGGCACCACGACCTGCGCGTACGGGAGCGCTTCCTGGACGAGGCCCGCCTGCTGCGCCGGCTCGACGACGAGCGGCTGGTCCGCGTCCACGCGGTCGGCGAGTTGGCCGACGGGCGGCCGTACTCGGTGCTGACCTGGGCCGACGGCGGCAGCCTGCGCGAGCGGCTGGCGGCCGGGGCGATGCCGGCGCCCGCCGCCCTGGAGCTGCTGGCCGAGATCGCCGCCGGCGTCGCCGTCCTGCACCGGCACGGCGTGGTGCACCGCGACCTGAGCCCGGGCAACGTGCTGTTCCGCTCCGGCCCGTACGGCGAGCGGGTGCTGATCGCCGACCTCGGGCTGGCCAAGGCCCTCGCCGCCGCCTCTGGTCTCACCGCCCGGGCCGGCACCCCCGGCTACATGGCCCCGGAGCAGGACGACCCGTTCGCCATCGTCGACACCCGCGCCGACGTGTACGCGCTGGGCCGGCTCGGCCTCCGCCTCCTCGCCCCGGCCCCCGCCCCCGGTGCCGCCCCCGGTGCCGTCGCCGTCGTCCAGGCGGCGGGCGGGGCGGGTGGGGACGCCCTGCCGGAGGTGGCCGCGGTCCTGCGGCGGGCCACCGCGCCCCGGGCCGCGGACCGGTACCCGGACGCCACCGCCTTCCGCGCCGCCCTGCACCGCGCCGCGCCGGCTGTCCCCGCGCCGCCCGCCGGGACGGTCAGGCATCCGGCCCGGCGGGCGCGCACGGAGCGTCGGCTGGTCGCCCGGCGGCGGCTAACCGCGCTGGCGCTGGGGGTCCTGGCCCTCCTGGCGGCCGGGTCCACCGCCGGCGACGACACGACGGGCCGGCGGGACGCCGGAAGCTGGACGAGCGGGCCGGTCACCGTCGCGCTGCCGCCCGGGTGGCGGGCCACCGGCACCGGCTGGGCCGGCCGGTACGGGCCCGACGGCCGACTCGAACCGGCCCTGGTGATGTCGCCCGACCCGCACCGGTGGGCGGCCGACCCCACCGTGCCGGGTGCCTTCGTCGGGCTGTCCGCCAGCATCGCCGCGCGCACCAGCCCGGCGGGATTCGTCGCCGAGCGTCCCCACGCGGCGTGTGCCGCCGCGCCCGTACGCCGCACCCGGCAGGCGGGCGTGGACTGGGTGGTGGCCCGGTTCACCTGCGACCGGGGGCGGCCCGAGGTCGTCGAGGCCGCCGGGCTCGCACCCGGCCGCGCCGGCCTGGTCTACGTGCAGATCACGCCCCCGGCCGGCAGCCGGGCCGACTTCGTCGACACGCTGCTGGCCGGGGTGAGGGTGGGCTAGTGCGGAGCGGACGCCGCCGCCCGGCCGAGGCGGTCGCGCAGGAACTCCTCGAACGTCAGCAGCCAGGGGAACCGGTTCCGCAGGCCGGCGATGTCGGCCTGGTATCCGCTCTCGGCGAACCAGGCGTACATGGGATGCTCGACCGGCTGCGGTTCCAGGCGGGTGGGGGTGCCGGTGAGCGCCTCGTAGATCTCGGCGACCCGGGTGAAGGTCAGCTCGTCCCCGGCGATCTCGATCTGCGTGCCGAGGTGGTCCGCGGGGTGCGCGAAGGCGTACGCGGCGATGCGGCCGACGTCGTCGGAGGCGATCATCTGCAGCGGTCGGTCGGGAAGGACCTGGAGGCTCAGGACCCGTTCTCCCTCAGCGTCGGCGTAGTGGAGGAGATTGTTCATGAAGAACGCCGGGCGCAGGATGGTCGCGGGCAGGCCCGACGCCTGGATGTGCCGCTCGATCTCGGCCTTGGTCTCGAAGTGGTCGATGCCGGTCCGCCGTTCCGCGCCGCCCACCGAGCTGTAGACCAGGTGGGCGACACCCGTCTCCCCGGCCACGTCGGCGACCGTCCTGCCCTGCCTGACCTCGGCGGCGAGGCCGTCCGGAGTGTGTGCCAGGGCCTGGACGCTGAAGACACCGTGCACACCGCGCATCGCCGCGCGCAGCGACCCGGCATCGTCCATGTCCCCCTCGACCAGGGTGGCGCCCTGCTCCGCGAGGAGGCGCGCGGCCGGCTTGGCCCGATCGCGGACGAGTGCCCGCACCTGCCAGCCGTCCTGGAGCAACCGGCGGGCCGTGGCGCCGCCCTGATTGCCGGTGGCACCGGTCACGAGAATCGTCTTCCGCTCCGTCATGACGGTCCAGCCTAGGGAAACGGCTGGTCAGCCCGACGGCAAGGGGGCCTGCCATCGACGGGGGGCGTACGCCTGCGCCGGCGCACCGCCGCCCTCCGCCGTTGCTAGCGCACCACCACCGCCCTCCGTGCTAGCGCACCACCACCGTGACCGTGTGCGTCGTACCGCCCTGGGGGATCAGCACGTCCACCGTGCCGGGGCGGACGAACCGGATGTCGACCACCCCCGCCTCGTAACTGCGGGAGACCAGGTCCTCCCGGTCCACGCCGACCTCACCCGGTCCGATGCCGATGATCCGCAGCACTCCGCCGGTCGCGAAGCAGAGCGAGCGCACCAGCGCCAGCTCGGTCTCGGCCAGCACCAGGTCGTGGCGTACCGCCCCGAAGCAGGTGCCGGGCAGCCCGCCCGGCGAGCGCGTCGCGGTCGGCGTACGCCCGGCGGCGGTCGTCGGGGGCGCGGCCGGCGAGGGCCGGCGGGCCGGCGGGACGGCGGCCGACGTGCCCGGCGGACGGCCTGGCGTGCCCGGCGACGGCGGGGAGGCCGACGGCGGGAGGGCCGACGGGGAGGGCGGGGCCGGGCCGGGGGAGCGGGAGGCCGGCGCCTGCACGGGCAGCGGCGAGACGGGAGCGTCCCCGCCGGCGCACCCCGCGAGCGGCACGGCCACGGTCAGGGCGACCACCGCGATCCTGGCGAACCGCGCCGCGGAGAACCGTGCGTCGCCGGAGCCGCGCGGCGCGCCCCGGCGGCGGCCCGTCACCGCCGGCCCTCGCCGGCGGCGGGCTCGCCGGAGAGCCGGTGCCGCAGCTGCCGGCGGGCCTCGTGGATCCGCGACTTGACGGTGCCCTCGGGCACGCCGAGCAGGCCGGCGATCTCCCGGTAGCCCAGCCCCAGGACGTCGCGCAGGGTCACCGCCTCGGCGAGTTCGGGGCGCAGCGCGTCGAGCGCGTCGAGCAGGTCCAGCCGGGTGCCGGCGACCACGCTCGTCCGGCGCGGGTCCACCGGCTCCGGCAGCGGCACGCCGCCGGCCTCCACCAGCCAGCGCCGCCGCAGCACCCGGTACGTCGAGCGGGCCCGGTTGGCCGTCAGCCGGTACAGCCAGGTGTGGAACGACGAGCGGCCCTCGAACCGGCCGACGCCCCGGGCCAGCGCGAGCAGCGCGTCCTGGCACGCCTCCTCGGCGTCCTCCCGGTTCGGCAGCAGGCGGGCACAGAGCCGCAGCACCTCCGGGCGGACCGCGACCAGCAGCGCGTCGAGCGCCGCGGGATCGCCGCGCGCCGCCGACTCGACCAGCTCCTCGACACCGTCCGGGAGGGGCATCAGGTCGTCCAATGCTCGCCGGATACCGTCCGCCCAGGCTACGGCCGCCGCCGCCGATCGGGGCGCCCCGAGTCCGGGAACCGACTGCCGGAGGCCGTCGTGGGCCCCGCCGAGCGTCGGTCGCCCGCGCGGGGCGGGGCCGTCGGAAGAGACGCGCGCCACCCGGCCCGGCCCTGTCCGCGCGGCGTCTGGAGCCACGTTTCCCGGCGGCGATAGGGTAGGCCGTCCGAGCTCGACCATCCCATGAACCGACCCGGGGGGCGCCACGCATGGGCGATTCGTTCGCGCATCTGCACGTGCACACGGAGTACTCGATGCTCGACGGGGCGGCCCGGCTGAAGGACCTCTTCGCCGAGGTCAAGCGGCAGGGCATGCCGGCGGTGGCGATGACCGACCACGGCAACATGCACGGCGCGAACGACTTCTACAAGCAGGCGATGGCCGCAGGCGTCACCCCGATCCTCGGCATCGAGGCGTACGTGGCGCCCGAGTCGCGGTTCCACAAGCAGCGGGTGAAGTGGGGCCGGCCGGAGCAGAAGAGCGACGACGTCTCCGGCAGCGGCGGCTACACCCACATGACCATCTGGGCGAAGAACAAGACCGGCCTGCACAACCTCTTCAAGCTCACCAGCCGGTCGTACACCGAGGGGTTCTTCGTCAAGTGGCCGCGGATGGACGCGGAGCTGCTCGCCGCGAACGCCGACGGGTTGATGGCCACCACCGGCTGCCCCTCCGGCGAGGTGCAGACCCGGCTGCGCCTGGGCCAGTACGACGAGGCGCTCAAGGCCGCCGCGCGGTACCAGGAGATCTTCGGTAAGGAGAACTACTTCCTGGAGGTCATGGACCACGGCATCAGCATCGAGAGCCGGGTCCGCCAGGAGCTGCACGACATCTCCCGCAAGCTCGACATCCCGCCGGTGGTCACGAACGACTCGCACTACACGCACGAGTCGCAGGCCGAGGCGCACGACGTGCTGCTCTGCGTGCAGACGGCGGCGAACGTCGCCGACCCGAACCGGTTCCGGTTCGACGGCAGCGGCTACTACATCAAGTCCGCCGACGAGATGCGCGCCGTCGACAACTCCGATTTCTGGCTGGAGGGCTGCCGCAACACCCTGCTGGTGGCCGAGAAGGTCGACCCCGCGGGGATGTTCGAGTTCCACAACCTGATGCCGCGCTTCCCGGTCCCGGAGGGGGAGACCGAGGAGTCCTGGTTCCGCAAGGAGACCTTCGCCGGGCTGGAGCGGCGCTACCCCGGCGGCATTCCCGAGGGGCACGTCAGGCAGGCCGAGTACGAGCTGGGCGTCATCATCCAGATGGGCTTCCCGTCGTACTTCCTCGTGGTCGCCGACTTCATCCAGTGGGCCAAGAACCAGGGCATCGCCGTGGGCCCGGGCCGTGGCTCGGCCGCCGGCTCGCTGGTCGCGTACGCGCTGGGCATCACCGACCTCGACCCGATCCAGCACGGCCTGATCTTCGAGCGGTTCCTCAACCCCGAGCGCGTCTCCATGCCGGATGTCGACATCGACTTCGACGAGCGCCGGCGCGGCGAGGTGATCAAGTACGTCACCGACAAGTGGGGCGAGGACAAGGTCGCCCAGATCGCCACCTTCGGCACGATCAAGGCGAAGGCCGCGATCAAGGACTCGGCCCGGGTGCTCGGCTACCCGTACGCGGTGGGCGACCGGATCACCAAGGCGATGCCCCCGGCGGTGATGGGCAAGGACATCCCCCTGGAGGGCATCTTCGACCCCAAGCACCCCCGCTACGCCGAGGCCGGCGAGCTCCGGGGCATGTACGAGGCCGAACAGGACGTCAAGAAGGTCATCGACACCGCCCGGGGCATCGAGGGGCTGATCCGGCAGACCGGCGTGCACGCCGCCGGCGTCATCATGTCCGCCGAGCCGATCATCGACCACATCCCGCTGATGCGCCGGGACTCCGACGGGGTCATCATCACCCAGTTCGACTACCCGACGTGCGAGTCGCTCGGGCTGTTGAAGATGGACTTCCTCGGCCTGCGCAACCTGACGATCATCGACGACGCGGTGAAGAACATCCAGCTCAACCACGGCAGGGAGCTGGACCTGCTGGCGTTGCCGCTGGACGACAGGCCCGCGTACGAGCTGCTGGCCCGGGGCGACACCCTGGGCGTGTTCCAGCTCGACGGCGGGCCGATGCGCTCCCTGCTGCGGATGATGAAGCCGGACAACTTCGAGGACATCTCCGCCGTCCTCGCGCTCTACCGGCCCGGCCCGATGGGCGTCGATTCGCACACCAACTACGCGCTGCGCAAGAACAACCTCCAGGAGATCACCCCGATCCACCCGGAGCTGGAGGAACCGCTGCGCGAGATCCTCGCGCCCACCTACGGCCTGATCGTCTACCAGGAGCAGGTGCAGCGCGCCGCGCAGATCCTCGCCGGCTACACCCTCGGCCAGGCCGACCTGCTGCGCCGCGCGATGGGCAAGAAGAAGAAGGAGATCCTCGACAAGGAGTTCATCCCCTTCCGGGACGGCTGCCGGGAGCGGGGCTACTCGGACGAGGCGATCCAGAAGGTCTGGGACGTGCTGGTCCCGTTCGCCGGCTACGCCTTCAACAAGGCGCACTCGGCGGCGTACGGGCTGGTGTCGTACTGGACCGCGTACCTGAAGGCGCACTATCCGGCCGAGTACATGGCCGCGCTGCTCACGTCCGTCGGCGACGACAAGGACAAGATGGCGCTCTACCTCTCGGAGTGCCGCCGGATGCGCATCCAGGTGCTGCCGCCGGACGTGAACACCTCCGCGGGGCCGTTCACGCCGGTCGGCAAGGAGATCCGGTTCGGCCTCGGCGCGGTGCGCAACGTCGGCGCCAACGTCGTCGCCGCGATCATGCGCTGCCGGGACGAGAAGGGCGAGTACGCCGACTTCTACGACTTCCTGTCGAAGGTCGACGCCGTGGTCTGCAACAAGAAGACCATCGAATCGCTGATCAAGGCCGGGGCGTTCGACGTGCTCGGGCACTCCCGCAAGGCGCTGCTCACGGTGCACGCGGAGGCGATCGACGCGTACGCCGACGTCAAGCGCAAGGAGGCCGTCGGCCAGTACGACCTCTTCGGCGCCGGGTTCGGCGACGCGGAGACCAACAGCACCACGGTGATGCCGGTCATCGGCGACGGGGAGTGGGACAAGCGCGACAAGCTCGCCTTCGAACGCGAGATGCTCGGCCTCTACGTCTCCGACCACCCGCTCTTCGGCCTGGAGCACGTCCTCGGCGCGGCGGCGGACTGCACCATCGCCTCCCTGTCCGAGGAGGGCACCGTCCCGGACGGGGCCGTGGTGACCCTCGCCGGCATCCTCTCCGGGGTGCAGCGGCGCGTCACCAAGCAGGGCCGGGCCTGGGCGTCGGCCACCCTGGAGGACCTCGCCGGCGGGGTGGAGGCCCTCTTCTTCCCCAACACCTACGAGGTGATCGGGCAGTACATCGCCGAGGACGCCATCGTGGTGGTCAAGGGGCGGGTGGACCGGCGCGACGACACGCCCCGGATCATGGCGATGGACATGTCCATGCCGGACGTCAGCAGCACCCCGGGGAGCAAGCCGATCACCCTGACCATCCCGGTGCACCGGTGCACCCCGCCGCTGGTGGAGCGGCTCAAGGAGACCCTGGTGCTGCATCCGGGCGACACCGAGGTGCACGTCAAGCTGCTCAACGGTGGCCGGACCACCACCCTGCGGCTGGGGCCGTTCCGGGTGGCGGCCACCACCGCGCTGATGGGCGACCTGAAGAGCGTCCTCGGCCCCGCCAACGTCAGCTGACGCCGCCACCCCGCCGGCCAGCCTGGCCGGCGGGGTGGGCCGGGGTCAGACCCGGGTCATGGTCGACGGGTAGCCGCCCCCGCCGGGGTAGACCCACTCGCCGGTGACCGTGGTGTCGTCGGCGCTGAACGTGCCCTGGTAGTACGCCGGGCTGCCCTTCGCGCCGCCCCAGATCGTCAGCTTGTCGCCGGTCAGCTCGTAGACGTAGTCGAGGGTGTTGCCGGTCGAGTCGTAGAACCGCGACACCACGTCCGCGCTCACCGGCTCGCCGAACGGGCGCAGGTTGCCGATCACCTCCAGGCCGGTGACGGGCTGGCCGAACTGGGTGAGCGCGACGCGCTGGAGCAGGAAGAACCGGCCCTCCATCCATTCGTACGTCACGGTTCCCTCGGCGCCGCCGGTGACCGTCCAGGTGCCGACCAGGCGGTCCAGGGCCGTCAGGGCGGCGCTCGGCTTAGGGGTTTCAGACATCTCGTCCTCCTTGATGGGTCGTTGCCGGTACCTCGGAGGCGGCCGGCAGGTCTCGACACGCGCCTGATGTGACCCCGATCACCGCCTGGCCGTGTCGAGATCCCTGGGCCGGCCACGAGGTAGCGGCAGGAACCCACCAGGGAGGAACCCATGGCCACCCTCGCCGCCCCCGCCGTCCGCCGCTCACCCGCCCGCCTGTTGCTCGCCGGCGCCCTCGCCGGACCGGTCTTCTTCGCCTCGGCCACCGCCCAGATGCTGACCCGGGAGGGCTTCGACATCACCCGGCACCCGATCAGCCAGCTCGCCACCGGCAGCCTCGGCTGGATCCAGATCACGACGTTCGTCCTCGCCGGCCTCGGCGGGCTGGCGCTGGCAGCCGGGATCAGCCGCACCCTCACCGAAGGGGTCGGCCGGCGCGCGCTGCCGATCCTCGTCGGGACCTTCGGCGCCGGCCTGGTCGCCGCCGGCCTGTTCACCATGGACCCGGAGAACGGCTTCCCGGCCGGTACCCCCGACGGGCCGGTCGACCGGATGTCCTGGCACAGCGTCGCGCACTCGGCCTCGGCCACCGTCGCCTTCACCGCGCTGGCCGTCGCCGCCACCGTGCTGGCCGTGCGGTGCGGGCGCCGCCGAGCCGTGCTGCCGGCCGTGCTGAGCGGCCTCGCCGCGCTCGTCCTGCTGCTGCCCATGTCGCCGGACCGGATGAGCATCCAGATCGCCGTGAACGGACTCGTCGCCTTCACCTGGACGACAGTCCTCGCCCTGTCCCTGCGCCGTCCCGCCTGACCCCACGTACCGTCGATCCAGGCCCGACCAGGAAGAGAACCCGTGAAATACCTGCTGCTCAGTTACACGCCGGCCGCCGCCTGGGACGGCGCGACCGCCGACGTCCCGTCCGAGGAGGCGATGGCCGCGTTCGCCGCATACCAGAGGTTCGAGCGGGAGCTGACCGAGACCGGCGAGCTCGTCGGCAGCGAGGGCCTCGGCCACCCCGTGGTCAGCGCCACCGTACGCCCGACCCCGGCCGGTGTGGTCGCCACCGACGGGCCGTTCGCCGAGCTGAAGGAGGTCCTGGCCAGCTTCGCCGTGATCGACGTGGCGAGTCGGGAACGGGCCGTCGAGATCGCCTCGCGGATCGTCGAGGCGCTGGGTGAGCCCATCGAGATCCGGCCGATCATGGGCGAGGACTTCACGGCATGACCCATCCGCGCCGGCCCGCACCCGTTGCGGGCGGAGGCCCGGGCGCGGGTACGAAGGGGGCCGCCGGCTTGCCCACGGACGTCGAGCACCTGCTGCGTACCGAGGCGCCGCAGGTGCTCGGCGCGCTGGTGCGGCGCTTCGGTCACTTCGACGTGGCCGAGGACGCGGTGCAGGAGGCACTGCTCGCCGCGAGCCGGGCGTGGCCGGTCGACGGCGTGCCGGAGAACCCGCGCAGCTGGCTGATCCGGATCGGCTACCGGCGGATGGTCGACCTGCTCCGCTCCGAGGGGGCCCGGCGCCGACGCGAGCGGGAAGCCGGAACAGCCGAACTGGCCATGCGGGAACCCGCCCGGCTGGCCTCCCCTCCGCCGGAGACCGACGACAGCCTCACCCTGCTGCTGCTCTGCTGCCATCCGGCGCTGAGCAGCAGCTCCCAGGTGGCGCTCACGCTGCGCGCGGTGGGGGGTCTGACGACCGCCGAGATCGCACACGCCCACGGGACGACCGAGGGCACCATGGGCACCCGGATCAGCCGCGCCAAACAGCAACTGGCCCGTGCCGGCGCCCGCTTCACCCCGCCGACCGACGCCGACCGGCACGACCGGGTGACCGCGGTGACGCGGGTTCTCTACCTGATCTTCAACGAGGGCTACACGGCCTCCGCCGGGGCCGAACTCGCCCGCGTGGACCTGACCCGCGAGGCGATCCGGCTGGCCCGGATGCTCCACGCCAGCCTGCCTGACGACGCCGAGGTCGCCGGCCTGCTCGCGCTGATGCTGCTCACCGAGTCGCGGCGCGCGGCCCGCACCGGTCGTGACGACGAGCTGGTGCCGCTGGACGAGCAGGACCGGACCCGGTGGAACCCCGACCTCATCCGGGAAGGCACCGCGCTGATCGACAGCGTCTGGAACCGGCGTGAGGTGGGCCCCTACCAGTTGCAGGCGGCGATCGCGGCCGTGCACGCCGGCGCCGGGTCGCCGGAGAACACCGACTGGCCGCAGATCGCGGCGCTCTACCTGTGGCTCGAACGACTGCACCCCACCGCGCCGGTACGGCTGAGCCGGGTGGTCGCGGTGGCCCGGGCCTACGGGCCGGCCCGGGGGCTGGCCCTGCTCGACGACCTCAACCGGCGCTTCGGGCTCGACCGGGAACCGCTGACCCGGCAACGGGAACGCGCGGTGCGCGCCCACCTGCTCGAGACGACCGGCGACGCGCAAGGCGCGGCGACGCGGTACCGCGAGGCGGCCGCCCTGACGGCGAACCAGGTCGAGCGGCGGTACCTGCTCCACCGCGCCGACCGCCTCGACTGACGATCGAGCGGGGCCGCGGCGGATGCGGCATGATCGCGGGCATGACCGTGCCCGCCGGGGAGGCCGTCGCGAGCCCGCTGCGGGTCCGCGACCTGGTGCCGGACTTCCTGGCGTACGCGAGCCGCGCCGCGCACGTCCCCCGGCAGCGGTGGGCGGAGCTGTGGCGGACGCACTACCTGGCACCCCACCGCGACCTGTACGCGGCGCTGGACCGCCGGGGCGACTGGTCCGGGGTGGACGACCTCGAAGGTGTCCTGGAGCGGCTGCACGGGCGGGAGGCGGTGTTCGCCGCGCGCGCGGAGCGGCTCGCCGCGTTGCTCCCCGCCACCGTCGCCGGGGTGGGTCGGGCGATGGGCTGGCCCGGCGACGGGGATCCGCTCGACTGCGTCCTGCTGGTCGGGCTGGAACAGGCCAACGGCTGGGCCGACGAGTTCCGGGGCCGCTTCGCCCTGTTCCTCGCCGTCGAGCGGCTCGGCGAGCCGGAGCACGACGAGCTGCTGGTCCGGCACGAGGTGGCGCACGTGGTGCACGACCGGCTGGCCCGCATCCGGGACTGGCCGGAGCACGGGGTCGCCCACGCGCTGCTCACCGAGGGGCTGGCCACCCAGGTGACGGCCGAGCTGGACCCGCGACGACCGGACGACGAGTACCTCTGGATGGGCGCCACCCACCGGCGGTGGCTCGCCGACTGCCGGCGCCGCTGGCCGGAGATCCTGCACCGGATCGCCGCCGACGTGGACGCCACCGACCTCGACCGGTACGCCGCCTGGTTCCTCATGCGCGACAGCGCCCACCGGGGCGACCTGCCGCGCCGCTGCGGCTACCTCGTCGGCCTGGAACTGGTCCGGCTCCTGCGCGAGCGCCACCCGCTGCACGAGATCGCCGCCTGGGACCTCGACCGGGGGCGCGACGAGGTGCGACGGGGTCTGCGCGCCCTGCGCGGCGACCTGAACCAGCACCCGGGGCCGCGAGCGCGGGATTGGCCATCCCGGTACGCGGCGCGGGTGGCTAGCGTCGGTGAGGTGGAGATCGCAGAGGCGCAGAAGTTGTGGCAGCCGCAGCCGGGTTGGCTGAACACCGCCAGCTTCGGGCTCCCGCCCGATCCGGTGTGGGACGCGGTGCAGGAGGCGTTGACCGACTGGCGGGCCGGGCGCACGTCGTGGGAGGGCTGGGGCCAGGCCACCGAGCGGTCGCGGGCCGCCTTCGCCGGCCTGGTCGGGGTGCCGGTCGCCGACGTCGCGGTCGGCAGCACGGTCTCGCAGCTGCTGGCCCCGGTCGCCGCCGCCCTGCCCGCCGGCGCGACCGTCGTGGTGCCGGAGGTCGAGTTCACCTCCAACCTCTTCCCGTGGCTGGTGCAGGTCGAGCGGGGCGTGCGGGTGCGCACCGTGCCGCTGACCGGGCTCGTCGACGCGATCGACGCCGACACCGACCTGGTCGCGTTCAGCCTGGTGCAGTCGGCCGACGGCGCGATCGCCCCGTACGCCGAGGTGGTCGCGGCGGCCCGGGCGCACGGCGCGTTCGTCGCGGTCGACGCCACCCAGGCGTGCGGCTGGCTGCCGTTCGACGCGAGCCTCGCCGACCTGGTCGCGGTCGGCGCGTACAAGTGGCTGATGGCCCCGCGCGGCTCCGCGTTCGCCTACCTGGCGCCCGCGCTGCGGGAGCGGCTGCGCCCCGACGCCGCCGGCTGGTACGCGGGGGACGACCCGCACGCCTCCTACTACGGCCCGCCGCTGCGCCTGGCCGGCGACGCGCGCCGGTTCGACATCTCGCCGGCGTGGTTCAGCTGGGTCGGCACGGCCCCCGCACTGGAACTGCTCGCCGAGATCGGCGTGCCGGCCGTGCGCGCGCACGACGTCGCCCTGGCCAACCGGTTCCTCGCCGGGCTGGGCCGGCCGCCGGGGGAGAGCGCGATCGTCGCGGTGGAGGTGCCGGGCGCGGCGGAGCGGCTGGAGCGGGCCGGCGTCCGGGCGGCGGTCCGTGCCGGCCGGGTGCGGGCGTCCTTCCACGTCTATTCCACGGCGGCCGACGTCGACCTCGCCCTGGACGCGCTCACCGGCTGAAGCCGGGGCGCGGCCAAGGGCGGGGTCGACGCCGGCCGACCGTCACTTGGCGCCGGTGACGATTCCGGGGTTGATGCAGAGGCCGGGGTTGCTGCCGTTGCGCTCGGCGATCTCCAGGCACCGCGACACCTTGTCGACCTTCGCGTTGGTCTCGGTGATCTGCTTCTGGATGGCGGCGTTCTTCCGGTCCTGCTCCAGGTTGCGGGTCTGGGCGAGCTTGTCCTGGAAGGCCTTGATGTTGCCCTCGGTCTTGTCGTCGTGGTTGACCCGGGTGATCGTCACCGACAGGATGTCGACGTCGCTGGCGAGCCGCGACTCGGCGCTGGTCTTGATGCTCTCGGCGAAGGGCTTCAGGTCCACGTTCAGGCTGCCGGTGTTCGAGTCGATCTTCTCCAGCGGGTTGTAGGTGGCGAAGGCGTCGTTGACGGCGCTGTCGAGCTGCACGCCCACCCGCTGGCCCCGGAAGCTGTCGAAGTCGCCCTTGTAGTCCATGAACTGCTTGGGCGCGTTCTCCGGCTTGACCTGCCACTCGACGAGCACCTCGACGCAGGCGTCGGCGAGGGTGCCGGTGCGGACCCGGACGCAGTGGTCGCCGCCGATGTGGTCGTACTTCTGCCGGCCGGCGTCCCACTCGCCGACCTTCTGCCAGGGTGCCACCCACTTCAGGCCGGAGCCGGTGACCTTCCCCGTCGGCTTGCCGAAGCTGGTGACGATGCCGACCGAACGGATCGGCACGGAGTGGGCGCTGGAACCGATGGTGAACACGACCGCGCCGACGAGGCAGGCGACCGCAGCCAGGGTGGCGGTCCCCTTCGTCGACGCCTTCGAGGCGGCGAGCGCCAGCAGGCCGGAGATCGCCAGGCCGACGGCGAAGATGATCGCAACAGTGAAGCCGAAGGGCATTTCGCTCGGCACCTTTCGCGGGTGGGGGCCATCACCCTAGGAGCACCGGTCAAGGCGAAGCGCAGGTGGGGCGCGGCCGTGGCGCGCCCACATGACGTGGTACGCCGTGGCTCGACAGTCACCGCCGTCGATGACGGCGGGCGTGGTGGCCGGGCGGCGGGGTGGAGTTCCCGCACGGTCGGGCGTCCCGGAATGTGGCTGCCATCGACATAGTTCGACATCGCAGCATCGCCGTAGGTTTCCAGCACACGACGGCCATGTGACCCCGGTCACCGATTCGGTCGTCGCCGGACCTACGAAGGAGTAGGCGATGGCCGGGCAAGCGCTCCTGTCGGCCCGCGGGCTGACCCGTGACTTCCGGGGTTTCCGGGCGGTCGACGGGGTCGACCTCGACATCGCGGCGGACAGCGTCCACGCGCTCGTCGGCCCGAACGGCGCCGGGAAGACCACCCTGTTCAACCTGCTCACCGGCTTCCTGCGGCCCAGCGGCGGGCGCATCGAGCTGGCCGGCCGCGACGTGACCGGGCTGCCCCCCGAGCGGGTCGCCCGGCTCGGCGTGGCCCGGTCGTTCCAGATCACCAGCCTCTTCCCGCAGCTCTCCGCGCGGGAGCACGTCGAGTTGGCGTTGCAGAGCCCGAGCGGGCTGGGCTGGCGGTTCTGGCGCTCGGCGAAGCTGATGCGCCGCTACACCGACCGGGCCGGCGAGCTGCTCGACATGGTCGGGCTGGCCGAGCTGTCCGAGGCCCCCGCCGAGGCGCTGGCGTACGGGCGCAAGCGGGCGCTGGAGCTGGCCATCGCCCTCGCCCTGGACCCGAAGGTGCTGCTGCTCGACGAGCCGACCGCCGGGATGGGCCTGGAGGACGTCGACCGCACCGTCGAGCTGGTCTCGCGGGTCCGGCGGGGCCGGACGGTGGTGCTGGTCGAGCACAACATGAGCGTGGTCGGGCGGCTCGCCGACACCGTCACCGTCCTGCAGGCCGGCAAGGTCCTCGTCGAGGGCCCGTACGAGCAGGTGCGCGCCGACGAGCGCGTGATCACCGCCTACCTGGGAGCCGCCGATGCTGCGCATTGAGAACCTGTCCGCCTGGTACGGCGAGGCGCAGGTGCTGCGGGAGGTCAGCCTGGACGTCGCCGCCGGCGAGGTGGTCACCCTCGTCGGGCGCAACGGCGCCGGCAAGTCCACCCTGCTGCGCTGCGTGATGGGCCTGCACGCCGGCCAGCGCGGCCGGATCGAGCTGGACGGGCGGGACGTCGGGAGGCTGCCCGCGTACCGGCGGGCGCGGCTCGGGCTCGGCTGGGTCCCCGACGACCGAGGCAGCTACGCCACGCTGAGCGTGACGGAGAACCTCACCCTGCCGCCGACCGTCGGGCCCGACCCGTGGTCGCTGGAGCGCGTGTACGAGGCGTTCCCCGCCCTGCACCAGCGGCGGGACTCGGCCGCCACCATGCTCTCCGGCGGCGAGCAGCAGATGCTCGCGCTGGCCCGGGTGCTGCGGATGGGCGCCCGGCTGCTGCTCTGCGACGAACCGACCGAGGGGCTCTCGCCGCTGCTCGTGCAGCAGGTCGGCGACCTCCTGCGCGAGGCCAAACGGCACGGGGTGACCGTGCTGCTGGTCGAACAGAACCTGCACTTCGCCACCGGCGTCGCCGACCGGCACTACCTGCTGGCCGAGGGACGCGTCGTGGAGGCGATGGACAACTCCGAGGTGCGCTCCCGGGAACGGGAGCTGCTGTCGTACCTCGGCATCTGAATTCCGATTCGACGACCCGCGCGGCGCGCGGGGTGGAGGGATGGGCATGCGTAGGACGGTGGGTGTGGCCGCCGCTTCGGCGGCGGCGATGGTGCTGGTCGCGGGCTGCGGCGGCGGTGGTCCCCAGTCGGGCGGCGACCAGAAGCTGACCGGGGGCAAGATCGTGCTGGGCGTGCTGAACGACCAGTCCGGCGCGTACTCCGAGCTGTCCGGCAAGAACTCGGTCAAGGCCGTGGAGATGGCCATCGCCGACTTCAAGGCGAAGCACGGCGACAAGGCGGTGACCGGCGACATCACCGTGGAGACCGCCGACCACCAGAACAAGCCGGACATCGCCAACAGCAAGGCCCAGGAGATGTACGACCGCCAGGGCGTCGACCTGATCCTCGACGTGCCCACCTCGTCGGCGGCGCTGCGGGTGGCCGACGTGGCGAAGGAGAAGAAGAAGCTCTACTTCAACATCGGCGCCGCGACCACCGACCTGACCGGCAAGAGCTGCAACAAGTACACGTTCCACTACGCGTACGACACCTACATGCTGGCCAACGGAACGGGCAAGGTCACCACCGAGCAGGTCGGCAAGAACTGGTACATCCTCTACCCGAACTACGCCTTCGGCCAGGACATGGAGAAGAGCTTCACCACCGCCATCACCGCCGCCGGCGGGCAGGTCGTCGGCAAGGACGGGGCGCCGTTCCCGAACACCAGCGGCGACTTCTCCACCTTCCTGCTCAAGGCGCCGACGCTCAACCCGAAGCCGCAGGTGCTCGGCACCATGCAGGCCGGCGCGGAGCTGGTCAACGTGGTCAAGCAGTACAACGAGTTCAAGCTGCGCGACAAGGGCGTCGGGCTGGCGGTCGGCCTGATGTTCATCACCGACATCCACTCGCTCACCCCGGCCGCGCTCGCCGGTACCACCTACACCGACGCCTGGTACTGGAACTCCGACCAGCAGAACCGCGAGTTCGCCGACCGGTTCCAGAAGGAGACCGGCACCCGGCCGTCCTTCGCGCACGCGGCCAACTACTCCGCCGCGACGCAGTACCTGGAGGCCGCGCAGGCCGCCGGCACCGACGACGCCGACGCGATCGTCAAGGAGCTGGAGGGCAAGGAGGTCAACGACGTCTTCCTGCGCAACGGCAAGTTCCGCGCCGAGGACCACCGGGTCATCCACGACGCCTACCTCGCTCAGGTGAAGCCGCAGTCCGAGGTCAGTGAGCCGTGGGACTACGTCAAGGTTCTCAAGACCATCCCCGCCGCCGAGGCGTTCCGCGCCCCGTCGGCGGACTGCAAGATGTGACCAGGGCATGACCAGCTTCCTGCAGAACACGTTCAACGGGTTGGTGAGCGGGGCGTTCTACGCCCTGCTCGCCCTCGGGCTCGCGGTCATCTTCGGGATGCTGCGGGTCGTGAACTTCGCCCACGGGGCGTTCTACATGTTCGGTGCGTTCGGCGCGTACGTCCTGCTCACCGAGGCGGGCGTGCCGTTCTGGGCGGCGTTGGTGATCATGCCGGTGGGGCTGGCCCTGGTCGGCATGGCCCTGGAACGGGCCTTCATCCACCGGCTCACCCGGCTCGACCCGCTCTACAACTTCCTGCTCACCTTCGGCCTGACGCTCATCCTCCAGGACCTGGTGAAGCTCCGCTACGGCGTGCAGTCCAGCCCGTACGAGACCCCGTCCGCGCTGAGCGGGTCGGTCGACTTCGGGCTCTTCGACTTCCCCACCTACCGCGTCTTCATCCTCGGCTTCGCGCTCGCCGTCTGCGCCGTCGTCTGGTGGGTGCTCACCCGCACCCGGATCGGCATGGTGGTCCGGGCGTCGACCGAGCGGCCCGAGCTGACCCGGGCGTTCGGCATCGACGTCGGGCGCTGGGTCACCCCGGTCTTCGGCTTCGGCATCGGCCTCGCCGGGCTGGCCGGGGTGCTGGCCGCGCCGATGCGGGCCGTGAACCCGCTGATGGGCGCCGACCTGATCATCGTGGTCTTCGCGGTGGTGGTGATCGGCGGGCTGGGCTCGATCTTCGGGTCCGTCGCCGCCGGCTTCGGCATCGGCCTGGTGCAGGCGTGGGGCGAGGCGTACCTGTCCGACTTCCCGATCGTGTCGCAGACGATCGTCTTCATCGTGATGGCCGTCGTGCTGCTCTGGCGCCCGGCCGGGCTGTTCGGCCGTGAGGAGGCACCGGCATGACGAGCACCGTCGACACCGAGACCGACGCCGGTCGCCCGGCGCCGAAGTCCGGGCTGGTCGCCGTGACCCGGGCCCCCGGCTGGGTCCGGTACGCGCTGCTCGCCGTCGGGCTGCTGGTGGCGTTCTGGCTGCCCAACGGGCTCTACCCGGCGGTGGCGGTGGACATCCTCTGCTGGGCGTTGTTCGCCGTCGCCGTGGACCTGCTGCTCGGCTTCACCGGGCTGATGTCCTTCGGGCACGCGGCCTTCTGGGGTGCCTCCGCGTACGTCACCGGGTTGACGGCCATCCACCTCGGCCTGCCGTTCCCGGCGGCCGTGCTGGCCGGGGCGCTCGCGGCGGCCGTGCTCGCGGTGCCGATCGGCTACCTGGCGGTGAAGCGGACGGGCATCTACTTCGCCATGGTCACCCTGGCGTTCGCGCAGATGGTCTACTACGTCGCCAACGAGTGGCGCTCGGTCACCCGCGGCGAGAACGGCCTCCAGGGCGTGCCCCGCGAGTTGTTCGGGCTGGACCTGACCGACGACTACTACTTCTACTACGCGATCCTGCCGATCGTGCTGCTCGGGCTGGCCGCCGCCTGGCGGATCGTGCACTCGCCCTTCGGGCGGGTGCTGGTCGGCATCCGCGACAACCCGGCCCGCGCCCGCGCGCTCGGCTACCCCGTGCACCGCTACAAGCTGACCGCGTTCGTGCTGTCGGGCTTCATCGCCGGGCTCGGTGGCGGGCTGTTCGCCGTCGGCCACCGCTTCGTCTCCCTCGACGTGCTGCACTGGACCACCTCCGGCAAGGCGGTCATCGTGGTGGTGCTCGGCGGCATCGGCACGCTCTGGGGCGGGGTGCTCGGCGCGGGCATCCTGGTCCGCCTGGAGGACTGGCTGTCGTTCTCCGGGTTCGAGGCGATCGGCCTGGTCACCGGCGGGATCTTCGTCCTCGTCGTCCTGGTGTTCCGGCGCGGCATCTGGGGCAGCGCCGCCGCCCTGGCGACGCGCTGGGCGGCATCCCGCCGCCGGTAGTCGCACCCGGGCGCATCCATCCGCAGCCCTCCCGACGAACCCCCGGGTAGTGAACGTCTACCCGGGGGTACGTCTGGTGCTGACAGATCCCATGCCGGTCGGGGCCGTCGAGACCGCGCGCAAGCAGTTGTCGCTGGCCGCCGAGGACCTCGACGCCAACCGGGTCGCCGCGCTCGTCGTCGAGGTGGCCGACGAGTGGGGCACGGCGGCGCTGTGGGAACAGGTCTGCGTGCCGATGCTGGCCGCGCTGCCCGGGCACACCGCCATCGAGGTCGCCGTCGAGCACGCCCTCGCCGAGGGCCTCCGCGTCGGCCTGGACGTGTTCCGGCGCGTACCGGGCCGTCCGCTGCCCACCGGCGGCGTGCTGCTGGCCGGCGCCGAGCAGGAGACGCACTGCCTCGGCCTGCACGCGCTGGCCGCCGCGCTGCGCGAGCGGTCCCGGGGCAGCCTGCTGCTGGGGCCGGCGCTGCCGTGGACGGCGCTGGCCAGCGCCGCCCGTCGGGTCCGCCCGCGCACCGTCGTGGTCTGGGCGCAGACGCCGGTCACCGGCCGCGCGTACCGCCTGGTGCGCTTCGCCCGCGACTTCCCGGCGTTCCGGGTGTACGGCGCCGGCCCGGGCTGGATCGAGCCGCTCGGCGCACCGGCGACCCGACTGTCCACGCTGCCCGCCGCCGTCACCGCCTGCGCCGCGCCGCCGTCCCCGCCTGTGCCGCGCCGCTCCTGCCTGCCCTGACGGAAACGTGGGGGTGACGAACGGTAGGAGCGTCCGCTCTGGCTTCCCACCAGTCCGCCCGCGGCTTTCGGGCCGCCGTCCGCCTGACGCCTGACGTGCGTTTCATAAGCCGGTTCAGGGCCACTCGTTGATCGCGGTGCCTGGGCGCACTACCTACGCTGGGCACGTGAACCTGCGCCAGCGGAAGAAGCGCACGAAGCGACTGATGGAGGCAGTGCGACGCGAAGACGCCGCAGCCGTGAGCGCTCTCCTTCGCGCCGGTGCGGACCCCAACGTTCCCGACCGTGACCGCACCACTCCGCTGTATCAGGCATCCGTCAACGGCTCGGCTGAACTCGTGCGGGTACTCCTGGCAGCCGGCGCGGTACCCGACACCGAGAGCGGAGGGGACATGGAGGGAACGCCCCTATGCGCTGCCGCGGCCTGGGGATACAACACCGTCGTACATCTACTTCTCGTCCACAGTGCAGACCCGAATCTGCGCGACGGCCAAGGAACCGGCTACTCACCACTGGATTGGGCGCTACGCGGCGATCATTCACAGGTGGCCGGCCTACTCCTGGCCGCTGGCGCGAAGCGCGCTGCTCATACCGACGCTGACATCTGAAACACGACCTGGCCCTTTCGCCGATGGCCGGCGGTGGACGTGCCGCTGGCCGGCACCCCGTGTTCGGGTGCCGGCCAGCGATCCCCCTTGTGGTGGAAAGTCTGTGTCAGCTGTTCCAGTGCTCGGCCACCAGGTCGGCGGCCTGCTGCTCCCACTGGGCGTAGTGGTCGGGGTACGCCGACACCTGCACCGTCTGGGCGGCCTTCGTCAGGGGCATGTCCTGCCACCCGTCGACCTGCTTCAGACCCTTCAGGAACGCCATGGTCGAGTACTCGGGGTCGGTGATCTGCTCGATCGTGCCCCACCCGCTGGAGGGGCGCTGCTGGAACAGGCCCTGCGAGTCGTGGTCGTTGCGGTCACCGAGGTGACCCAGGTTCTCCAGCTTCGACTCCTGCAGTGCGGTGGCGATGGAGACCACGGCGGCGCGCTCGTCCATGCCGGCCTTCTTCGTCGCGGCGATGATGGCCTTGACGTTGTCTACCTGCTCGTCGGACAGGTCGATACGCGACTGGGTGCCCTGCACACCGTGCGGGATCAGCTTGGCCTTGTCGACCGACGGCTTGTCGGCCTGCACGACTGCCACCGGCGTCGACTCCACCGACGGGACCGCCTGCGCGGT
>NZ_JBEYEU010000044.1:0-26482 GCF_040634035.1 Micromonospora sp. NPDC007220
ATAGTCGACCTGGTCGCTGACGCCGTCGGTGCAGAGCAGCCAGACGTCGCCGGGGCGCAGCGACACCGCGAGCAGGTCCGCCTCCGGCTCGTCCGCGTGGAAGTTCCAAAAATCCCGCGTGACCCACGTCACCCCAGGTCGCGCCTCGTTGGGCAGGGCATGGACGTCTTCTCCCGAACGTTCCTCCCGGCCGCCTCCGAGGCCGGGCTGGCGGTGCAGACCGTCACCCGGCACATGCCGGTCTTCCGACGCTGCGTCGGTTCCGGCGACGCCACCATCCTCGTCACCCGGTGCGCCCGGCCGGACCGCCCGATGGCCGGCGAGTACCTGCTCCTGCTGACCCACCGACGGCTGGTCGTCACCCAGCAGACCCGCGTGCTGCACCGGCTGCGCCTGCACCTCAACACGGAACTGCGGGAGCTCAGCAACGTCACCTGGAGCCCCGACCCGCGCCTGCAGTCGGTCGAGATGGCCGCCACCGCGATCGACGGGATCCGCGAGCGGTTCCTCATCCGCACCCGCCACCCGAAGCAGGTGTGGCAGCTCGACGCCCTGCTCAACCACGCCTTCCGGACCCGGCTGCGGACGCCCCGGGAGCGGCTCGTCGCCACCATCGGCGAGGTGCCGCCGGTCGCGCGGCCCGTCGCCTTCCGGCCCGCCGTGGTGCGCTGACCGTCTTCTTACCGAATCCGAACATCCGCTGACCCGCGCGGCGGTACCGGGTCGGCAATCATGGGCCGGTGACCGTCGACGCCGCGCCTCGCGGGCTCGTCCTCGTGGTGGAGGACGAGCCGGCCATCGCCGACCTGGTCCGGCTCTACCTGACCCGGGACGGCTTCGGCGTACACCTGGAACGGGACGGGGCGGCCGGGCTGGCCGCCGCCCGCCGCCTGCGCCCGGTGGCCTGCGTCCTCGACATCGCGCTGCCCGCGCTGACCGGCACCGAGGTCTGCCGCCGCCTGCGCGAGGCCGGCGACTGGACGCCGGTCATCTTCCTCACCGCCCGCGACGACGAGGTGGACCGCGTCGTCGGGCTGGAACTGGGGGCGGACGACTACGTCACCAAGCCGTTCAGCCCCCGTGAACTGGTCGCCCGGGTGCGGGCGGTGCTGCGACGCACCGCCGGGACGCCCGAGGGCACGGGCCTGCCCCGGGTCGTCGGCGCGGTGGCCCTCGACCCGACCCGCCGCACGGTGACCGCCGCGGGCACCCCGGTCCAGCTCACCTCCACCGAGTTCGACCTGCTGGCGCACCTGATGGCCCGGCCGGGCCGGGTCTTCACCAGGGAGGAGCTGCTCGCCGGGGTCTGGGGCTACGCGGCGCATGCCGGCACCCGGACCGTCGACGTGCACGTCGCACAGGTCCGGGCGAAGCTGGGCGCGGCCGGCGTGATCCGCACCCACCGGGGCGTCGGGTACTCCGCCGATGGCTGAGCCGACCGACGCGCCGCCGGCGCCGCGGCACCGTCCCGGCCGGACGCTGACGTCCCGCGCGGTGCTGGTCACCTGCGCGGTCGCCCTGGTCTCGGTGCTGGTCACCGCGATCGTCGCGGTGCCCCTGGCGGTACGCGGCGTGGAACGACGCGACCAGGAGGCGCTGGCCGCCCAGGCCCGGCTCGCGGCCGCGGTGCTGCGTCCCAGGCTGGAGACCGGGCGCACCGCCGACGAGGAGCGGATCGTCCGGCAGCTGAACTCCCAGGGCGTCGACGCGTACCTCGTGCGGGGCGGGGTGGCCGAGCGCCCCGGCCTGCCGCCGAGGGTGGTGCGGCGCGTCGCCGAGGGGCGCAACGTGTCGACCCGCCGCCCGCTCGACGGCCGGCGCACGCTGATCGAGGGACGCGCCCTGCCCGGCGGCAACGGGGTGGTGCTGATCCGCTCCCGGCCCACCGCGCCGTGGCGGCAGGTGGTGCCCAGCCTCTGGCTGCCGCTGCTGGCCGGGCTCGCCGCCGGGGTGGCCGCCGGGCTGCTCCTCGCCCGCCGGCTGGCCCGACCGATCCGGCGCGCCGCCGACGCCGCCGCCCGGCTGCGCGCCGGGGACCGGGCGGTACGCGTGCCGGTGGAGCCGCCCGACGAGGTGGCCGACCTGGCGTACGCGCTGAACGGGCTGGCCGCCGCGCTGGCCACGAGCGAGGGCCGGCAGCGGGAGTTCCTGCTCTCCGTCTCGCACGAGCTGCGCACCCCGTTGACCGCGATCCGGGGTTACGCCGAGGCACTGGCCGACGGGGTGATCGGGCCGGCGGACGCGCCCGACGCGGGTCGTACCGTGCTCGCGGAGGCGCAGCGCCTGGACCGGCTGGTCAGCGACCTGCTGGCGTTGGCCCGCCTGGAGGCCGCCGACTTCCCGCTCGAACCGGTGGCGGTGGACCTCGCCCGGCTGGCCGCCGACGCGGGCCGGACCTGGGCCGACCGGTGCGCGAAGGTGGGGGTGCCGTTCCGCGCGGAGGTCCCGGACGCGCCGGTGCCGGTCCACACCGATCCGGGCCGGATCCGGCAGGTGGTGGACGGGCTGCTGGAGAACGCGCTGCGGGTCGTACCGCCGGGGGCGCCGATCGTGCTCGCGGTCCGGGCGGCCGGCGCGGACCCGCTGGCGGGCGGCGTCGTCGAGGTCCGCGACGGCGGACCGGGCCTCACCGACGACGACCTGGCGGTCGCCTTCGAGCGCGGCGCCCTGCACCAGCGCTACCGGGGGGTGCGCAAGGTCGGCAGCGGGTTGGGGCTGGCGCTCGCCGCCGGCCTGGTCCGCCGGCTCGGCGGGGACGTCGCGGCCGGGCACGCGCCGGAGGGCGGCGCCGCGTTCACCGTCCGGCTGCCCCCGGATCCTTACCGGATCCGAACATCGCTCTGACCCTCCGCTCGCCGGTGGGCGGGAGGCTGGGATTCCACGGACGAGAGGGAGACCCATGGCACGTTGGGGAATCGCCACCACCACGCTGCTCGCGGCGGTCGCGCTCGGCGTCGGCGGATGCGGTGCCGCCGGACCGGCCGGTCAGCCGGCCCGGGAGACCGCCGTCGAGGTCGCCGCGGCGCTGGGCGCGGAGGGGCAGGCGCTGGCCGCGCTGGGCTTCGACGCCGGCGACCTGGACGTCGAGCCGCTGGCCGCACCCGCCTCGCCGGAGGCGTCGCCGGGCGCGGCCGGGGAGAAGCGGCGGGAACGCGCCCAGGAGCGCCGCGAGCGCCGGCAGGCCCGGGTGCTGCTGCGGCGGGACGCCCTGCACGGCGAGGCCGTGGTGCGGACGAAGGACGGCGGTACGCGGACCGTCGCCGTGCAGCGGGGCGAGGTGACCGCCGTCGACGGCGACTCGATGACCGTGAAGTCCGCCGACGGCTTCACCATGACCTGGACCTTCGGCGACAAGCTGCGCGTCGTGGAGCGTCGCACGACGATCCGGTCCGCCGACGTGAAGGTCGGCACGACGGTCGGCGTGGCCGGTGCCAAGGAGGGTGACGGCGGGGTCGCCCGCCTGGTCGTCGTGCCGGCCCGGCAGAAGTAGGTGTGCATGTGGCCCGTCGGTGACGGCGGGCCACGCCACGCCGGTCAGCGCGGGCGGTGCCACCCGGGGAGGGCGGCACCGCCCGCGCGGGCGACTCAGTAGACGCGGGAGCCGATGAAGTCGTCGTGCCCGTAGCCGACCGGGTTGGCGAAGTTGCGGGACTCGAAGAACCACTGCTGGCGGCTGCTGGTGGAGCAAGCGGCCAGGCGCAGCCGGGGGGTGCCCAGCAGCGGGTTGTCGAACGCCAGGCAGAGGTTGGCGTTGCCGGCCGTCCGGATCTGGTTGCCGGCCAGCACGAACTTCTGGTTGGCGCCGCCGTGGCAGTCGTGGATGTTGACCGCCGTGCCGGCGCTCAGCGATCCGCCCGAGACGTCCAGGCAGCGGTCGTGGGAGAGCTCCGAGTGCAGCGACTGGCGGGTCGGGTCGTACCAGAAGCCCTGGTTGCGCCCGCCGTGACAGCCGTACGACTGCTGGGGGGTGCCGTTGCGCGAGTCGTAGCCCTTGCCGTCGACGCAGGTGCCCGTGGCGGCGTTGCGCAGCTGCTTGAACTCGAAGAGCCCGTCGTAGAGCACGCCGTTGCCGGTGCTGGCCGGGTCCACGCAGGTCGCCCGCTGCCGCCCGGAGTTGACGAACTGGGTGACGCACTGGGCGAACATGCCGTGTCCCCGCTTGTTCGGGTGGAACGACTGCCGGGCCGCGTTCTCGTCCCAGACGCCGATCTCGATGAACAGGCCGCGTACGGAGGTGCTGTCGGTGCACACCTCGTGGCCGTGGAAGAGGCGGCTGGCGTCCAGGTAGCGGGTGCCCGTGTTGGTCGCCGCCGCCCGCAGCGCCGACTCGAACATCGGCACCGCCTTGTTCCGCGCGAACGCGGCGTCGGCCAGGTAGAGCAGGCAGCCGCCCGCGTACCAGCCGGGGAAGTTCGGGTTGTCCTCGACGTCCGGGCTGCCCGGGCTCGGGTACGACATCAGCACCAGCTCGTAGTCCGAGCGCAGGTAGCCGGCGCCGGTCATGGTCTGCCGGATGTCGGTGAGCGCGTCCTCGACCGCCCGCCGGCTGCCGTCGGTGCGGACGCTCCACTGGTCGGTGTAGGTGGGGTGGCAGGCGCCCTGGAGGAGGACCCGGCGGACGGCGCAGTCGGTGGCGACCGGGCCGAACTGGATCGTGCCGTCGCCGTTGGCGCCGACCACCACCCAGATCAGCTTGATGTGCGTGTTGCGCGCCTTGATGGCCAGGTGGTCGCCCTGGTTCAGCTCGTTGTGCTGGGTGGGCCCGCCCCGGATCAGGTTCCACGGGGTCGCGCCGGAGCAGGCGATGTTGTACTTCTCGTCGGCGGTGAGGCCGGTGCGGAACACCGCCTGGTCGTACGAGCGGTCGCACCAGTTGCCGGGCTCGTGGGTGCCGGGCACGTAGTTGCCCACCCCCTCGCCCGAGATCTCGCTGTCGCCCATGGTGATCAGCGCGGTGCGGCGCTGCTCGATGGGGCGGACGGCGGGCGTGCCGTAGAGCGCGGTGGCCTCGGCGGCGCGGATCGTCTCCAGGTTGGCGGGGAGCGGCTGGACGGCCGGACGGTCGGCCGCGGTGGCGGGGGAGGCCGTTCCGGCGAGCATCGGCAGGACGAGAGCGGCGGCGGCGACGACGGTGAGGGCCCGTCGTCGGGTCGCGCGTTCGCGCCTGGCAGAGGAACCAAGCATCGACGCACTCCTTTCGGCTCGATCGCGGGACGTCGATCGAGTTACCAGAAGGTAGCGTCGGCTTCGAGGTATGTGAATGCGTCTCGTAATCGTTGCGCGCAGAGTGCAGAACCGGGCGATCCGGTCGAATCGCGCGGTGGTCGGCTTCCCGACGGGTCAGCTCCCCGGCGGGAGGGCGTAGCCCACGTAGCCCCGGAACTGCACGCGCCAGCCCGCCGGCACCAGCGCCGTGCACGCCGGCCGGCTGCCCGTGCAGACGATGGCGTCCACCGAGGCCGGGTCGGCCGGCGGGCGCCCGGGCAGCACCGACTGGAGCGCCACCAGCTCCGGCGGGCGGCCGTCCGCGCCGCGCAGCAGCAGCCACCAGGGGTACTCCCAGTTGTCGTTCTGCTGCACCAGGCCGATCCGGCGGGCGTCCGCCGCGCGTACCGCCCCGGCGGCCCAGCGGAACTCCTCCGCCCACTGGGGACGGCGCAGGAACCGGGTGTCCCAGTCGGAGGTGGTGAAGACCGAGCCCGCCCCGACCAGCCGGCGCGGGAAGCCGTACGACACCGCCAGCACCCCGGCCAGCGCGCAGCCGGCCAGCACGCTCACCGCGAGCCCGGCCGCCACCGGCCGCCGTCCACCCCCGCCGCCGGCCCGGCGCCGGAACAGCGCGTCCAGCCAGAGCCCCGCCAGCGGTACGGCCAGCGCCAGCGCGTAGAGCAGCAGGCGGTTGCCCCACGGCTGCCACTTGATCATGGCGGTGTGCAGCAGCACGGCCGCCACCACGACGACCGCGTACGCGCGCAGCGGACCCGCCTGCGCCGGGGCGACCCGACCGGGCCGGGCCAGCGCGTACGCGGCCCCGATCGCCGCCAGCGCCCCGGCCAGCGGGAAGGCCACCCGGTCCTCGTCCGGGTACCACGACGGCACCGGGAATCGTTCCCGCCCGAAGGTGGTGGCCCGGTCCTGCGGGTCCACCCCGATGATCCCGGCAGCGCCGACGATCGCCTCGGCACCCGCCCGACGCAGCGGCGCGAGCGGCGTGTCGAACGCGGTGTGCGCGATCCGCAGCGCGTTGACCAGCAGCGACGGCGGGTCGTGCCGTTCCATCGGAATGGACTCGCGCAGCCGGGGCGGCCCGAGCGGATGCCCGAACTCGGCGGTCACCCGGGCCAGGAACGGCCCGACCACCGCCACCGCCACCAGCAGGATCAGCGCCGACCCGGCGACCGTCCGACGCACCTGCCGCCGCGACCGGACGCCACCGGCCCGGGCCAGCCGGAGCTGGGCCAGCCCCCAGAGCAGCAGCAGCGGCCCGACCGCGACCAGGCCGCTGGTCTTGGTCAGCGCGGTCAGCCCGGTGGCCGCCCCCAGCGCCAGCATCGCCCCGGCCCCGGCGCGCCGGCGCAGCCCGTCCAGCGCCACCGTCGCCGCGCAGGCCACCCAGGCGGCGCAGACCAGGTCCGTCTGGGTGCTGGTCGCCTGGAGCGCCACCATCGGAGTGGTGGCGAGCACGAACGCGGTCAGCAGTTGGGCCCGCCGCCCCCCGCCGAGCTGCGCGGTGATCCGGGTGGCCGCCAGCAGTACGCCGACGCCGGCCGCCCACTGCACCAGGTGGTGCAGCGCGTCCCCGCCGGTGAACAGGCGCAGGTGCAGCAGCAGGTACTCGGCGCCGGGCGGGATGGTCACCTGCCGGTGGATGGCGGTGGGCCAGAAGTCCAGGCCGCCCTGCGCCACCCAGTGCTCCACCTTCGGCAGGTGGTAGGTCTGCGAGTCGAAGTTGTTCGGCTCGGCCAGCAGGGCGATCAGCAACTCGACCAGCAGCAGCCCGCCGACCGTGCCGGCGAGCAGCCGTTCACCCCGACCCGCCGTACGCCAGGCGTCAGCCAGCCGGGTCCACCAGCCGGCGTGGCGGGGTGCGACGCGGCGCGTGGCGGCCGGCGGCGGAGGAGGAGGGGGCGGAGCGCCGACGGCCGGGCCGGCCGTCGCGCCGACCAGCGCGGGCTCGGGCGCGGCGACGGCCTCGACGGCGCGGTGCGCGGCGGCGACCACGGCCGTGCCGCGCGCTTCGTCCCGGCGGCGTCGCCAGCCGACGGCGGCGAGCGCGCCGGCGAGGAACGTCAGCCAGGCCACGGCGAACGCCGGCAGGGTGAGCAGCCGCAGCACGCCCAGCAGTTCCACCGTGAGCACCGCGAACGCCCCGGTCACCAGAGCCGCCCGGACCAGCGCGAGGCGCCGCCCCGCCACGGTCCCGGCCGCGACCGGACGGAGCGCGACGGCGAGCAGTCCGATCGCGGCGACCGGCGCCAGGGCGAGCGGGTAGCCGACTGCCGACATGGCGGCAGTAAACACCATGAACCTGAGGTCGCCGCGCCCAATGCCCGCAGTGCTGAACACCGCGTCGTCAACCGCCAGGTTAGGCTAGGGCCGACATATCGTCGCCACCGTGGAGATTCCCGTGAAGCTCTCGATCCTCATGCCGGTCTACAACGAGGAAGAACGCATCGCGGATGCCCTCAAGCAGGCATTGGCGGTCGACTACCCGTGTGAGATCGAGCTGGTCGTGGTCGACGACGGCAGCCGCGACGGCACCGGTGAGGTCCTCGGTCGGGCCGACGACGCGCGCCTGCGGGTCATCACCCACCAGCGTAACGCCGGCAAGGGTGCCGCCATCAAGACGGCGGTCGACAACGCCGAGGGCGACTACATGGTCATTCTCGACGCCGACCTGGAATACGACCCGCTGGACATCCCGAAGCTGCTCGACCCGGTGCTCGACGGGCGGGCCACGGTGGTCTACGGCAACCGCACCTTCGGCAGCCACAGCGCCTACAGCTTCTGGTATGTGATGGGCAACAAGGGCGTCACGATGGCGGCGAACGTCCTGTTCAACTCCTACATCGGCGACCTGGAGACCTGCTTCAAGCTGATGCCGGTCGCGCTCTACCGCTCGCTCGACATCCGCTCGCGCGGCTTCGGCATGGAGGCCGAGGTCACCGGCAAGCTGCTGCGCCAGCGGATCCGCCCCTACGAGGTCCCGATCAGCTACCGCGCGCGGGGCCGCGAAGAGGGCAAGAAGATCACCTGGAAGGACGGCGTCGAGGCGATCTGGATCCTGGGCCGCGAGCGCACCCGCCGCCGCCCCCTCGGCGCCCCGACCCGCTGACCCCTCCCGCCCTCCCGCGTCACCCCCCCCCGCCACCGCCGGCCTCCACGCCGCCGCGGCCGGCGTGACTCAGCGGCCGGCCGGCACCGGCGCCGCGTCCAGGAAGTTGGCGACCGAACGGCGCAGCCCGGTGGCGTCCAGCCCGTGCCAGCGGGTGTGGTCCTCGGCCGAGCCGTAGCGGCGCAGCTCCTCCCGTCCCACGCCGAGCGCCAGCAGCCGGTGCGGCCGGTCGGCCAGGGCCGCCGACACCACCCGGGCCGACGTACCGACCAGGTAGGGCTCCACCAGGATCACCGCGTCGCCGGCCAGCGCCCGCAGCCCCGCCGTGTCGAACGGCCGCGGCCGGTGGGTGTAGGCCACCGTCACGCCCAGGTCGGCCACCGCAGCCACCGCCGCGTCCAGCACCGGCCCCACCGCGACCAGCAGCGGTGCGCCCGGCCCCGCATCCCGGACGACCCGCAGCGCGCCGCCGCCGCCGTACGGCCGGGCGTTGTGCAGCGTCGACAGCCGCAGGTACGCCGAGCCGTCGGCGGCCACCGCGTCCCGCAGCAGCGCCGGCACCTCGTCGGGGTGACCGGGAACGTGCACGGTCCAGCCGTGCAGGGTGTCGATCAGCGAGACGTCGGCCGGCGACAGGTGGGTCCGGCCGGCGGCCGCCCGGTCGTACGACGCGCCGATGCTGACCAGCACCGCGCCCACGCCCTGATGGTCCAGGTCGAGCTTGAGCTGCTCGTACGCCCGCTCGACGAGGAACGGGGCGTAGCTGTGCGCGATCGGCCGGAGCCCGGTCAGGGCGAGCCCGCCGGCCACACCCACCAGCAGTTGTTCCCGGATGCCGACGTTCAGCACCCGGTCCGGGTGCCGGTACGCGGCCGGCTCGAACGCGTCGGCGGAGATGTCGGCCAGCACCAGGGCCGTACGCGGATCCTCCGCCAGCAGCGCGGTGGTGGTCTCGATGAAACGGTCCCGCACGGTCACTCCCCCTGGTCGACGACCGCGACGACGACGTGCGGCCGGTGGTTGTCGTGCCCGGTCAGGGCCGTGTGCAGGGCGTCGTGGTCGTGCCCGTCGACCGTGGTGGCGGTCCAGCCGTTGACGGTGAACCGGGCCGCGGCGCCGCCCGCCCAGCCGTGCGTGGCCGAGCCGTTGTCGACCACGATCGCGGTCAGGCTGCCCAGCCCGGTCGCCCCCGCGTACGCGATCGCCTCGTGGTTGGAGCCCTCGTCCAACTCCGCGTCGCCGAGCAGCACGTGCACCCGGGGCGTCAGCAGGCCCTGGGCGCGCAGCCCGAGCGCGGTGCCCACGCCGAGCCCGAGCCCGTGGCCCAGCGAGCCGGAGCCGATCTCCACCCCGGGCACCAGCACCCGGTCGGGGTGGTCGCCGAGCCGGCTGGCGGGCCCGCCCTGGTCGTCGAGCCAGTCGGCGGGAACGAACCCCTTCGCGGCGAGTACGGCGTAGTAGCCGGCCACGGCGTGGCCCTTGGAGAGCAGGAAGCGGTCGCGCCCGGGGTCGTCTACGGTCTCCGGGGTGACCCGGAGGACCCGGTCGTAGAGCACCCAGAGCACGTCGACCGTGGAGCGGACGTTCGCGCTGAACTCCCGGCCCGCGCGCACCCGCTCGTACAGCGGCGCGACGGGTCCCGGCAGCGGCGGGGCGCCCGGGTGGCGGGGCGCGGCGGTGGGGTCACGGAGTGGCGCGGCGGTCGGGGCAGGACCCGCGCTGGCGGTGGTCGTGGTCATGCCGCTAGCCTGCAAGTTGAAGTCCACTTCAACTCAAGGCGACGTGATGCACGAGTCTCTGACCATCGGCCAGCTCTCCGTCCGCAGCGGCGTCGCGCCCTCGGCGCTGCGCTACTACGAGCGGCTCGGGCTGATCCGGGCGGAGCGGACGGGCGGCAACCAGCGCCGCTACGCCCGCACCGAGCTGCGCCGGGTGGCTTTCGTCCGGATCTCCCAGCAGGTCGGCATCTCGCTGGAGGAGATCCGGGAGGCGCTGGACTCCCTGCCCGCGTCCCGCACGCCGAGTGCGGAGGACTGGGCGCGGCTCTCCGCGACCTGGCGGGAGCGGCTGAACGAGAAGATCCGGCTGATGACGAAGCTCCGCGACGACCTCGACGGCTGCATCGGCTGCGGCTGCCTGTCCCTGCAACGCTGCACGCTCAACAACCCTGGCGACTCCCTCGCTGGCGAGGGCCCCGGCGCCCGCCTGGTGCTCCCCCGCGAGGTCGCGGATCCGACGTCGGCGTCCTGACCCGCCGGGGCGGACCGCGCGTCAGCCGGTCGTGAGCAGCACCTTGCCGACGTGGTCGTTCGACTCGACCAGCCGGTGCGCCCGCGCCGCCTCCGTGATCGGCACCCGTCGGTCCACGACCGGCCGGACCGCCCCCGACTCGACCAGCGGCCACACCTGCTCGCGGACGCCGCGCACGATCCCCGCCTTCTCCTCCAGCGGCCGGGACCGCAGCGCGGTGGCCGCGATCGTGCCCCGCTTGGCCAGCAGCGCCCCGAGATCCAGCTCGCCCTTGCGGCCACCCTGCATGCCGATCACCACCAGCCGGCCGCCCGTGGCCAGCGCCGCCACGTTCCGGGGCAGGTAGGCCGCGCCCATGATGTCGAGGATGACGTCGGCGCCCCGGCCGCCGGTGACCCGCCGGACCTCCTCGACGAAGTCCTGCTCGCGGTAGTCGATCGTGTACGCCGCCCCCAACTCACGCAGCCGCTCGTGCTTGGCGGCCCGGGCGGTGACCGCCACAGTGGCGCCCAGCGCCACCGCGAGCTGGATCGCGAAGGTGCCGATCCCGCTGCCGCCGCCGTGCAGCAGCAGCGTCTCGCCCTTGGCGAGCCGGGCCACCTGCACCACGTTCGACCAGACCGTGCAGGCGACCTCGGGCAGCGCCGCCGCGTCGACCAGATCGACGCCGGCCGGCACCGGCAGGAGCTGCCCGGCCGGCACCGCGACCCGCTCCGCGTAGCCGCCGCCGGCCAGCAGCGCGCAGACCTCCCGGCCCACCTCCCAGCCGGCCACGTCGGGCCCGATCGCGCTGATCACCCCGGAGCACTCCAGCCCGGGGTACGCGGGCGCGCCCGGCGGCGGCGGGTAGTGCCCCTGCCGTTGCAGCAGGTCGGCCCGGTTGACCGCGCTGGCCCGCACGTCGACGACCACCTCGCCCGGGCCGGGCTCGGGATCGGGCACCTCGCTCCAGACCAGTGCGTCGGGTCCGCCGGGCTCCGGGACAGTCATCGCGCGCATGTTCCGTGTCTACCCCATCCGCCCGTCGGTCCACGCCCGGGCCAGGATCTCGTCCACCGTCCGCGTCGGGGTCAGCGCCGAGGTGTCCAGCCAGAGCCCGATCCGGGGCGTCTGCGCCCGGAAATCCGCGTCCAGGTCGGCGACCGGCCAGTCCCCGTACCCCTTCTTCTCCCGCGCCTCCTCGCGGGCGGCGACGGCCTCGGGGCTCGGCGCGAGCACCACGACCGCCAACGGCCGGTGCCGGATCCGGTCGACCATCGCCGGCAGCTCCGCCCCGAGGACCACGTCCTGGAGCACCACGGTGAAGCCGGCGGCGGCGTACCGGTCCGCCGCCGACGCGGCGAGGTCGTAGCGCAGCCGCAGCTGCCGCCAGGCCTCCGCCGACGGCTCGGCGGTCATCTCCTCCCGGCCGCTGACCACCATCCGCCGGAAGACGTCGCCGCGCAGGTGCACCGCGCGGGGCAGCCGCCGGGCCAGCGCCTCGGCCACAGTGGACTTTCCGGCGGCCATGATTCCGCTGATCAGCACCACCGACGGGGTCTCCCACACGCCGTCGATCATGCCAGCGCGGGTGCGGTGCCCGCTCGCCCGCAGCGGGTCCGTGGCAGACTAGGCACGTCGCGCACCCTGCGGGGAGCGTGGCCCGGGAGGGTTCGCCTAGTGGCCGATGGCGCTGGTCTTGAAAACCGGTAAGGCAGCGATGTCTTCGTGGGTTCGAATCCCACACCCTCCGCTTCCTGAGCAGCAGAGAGCCTGGGCAACCAGGTGTCGTCAGCAGCGGAGGTAGGTGCCGCACAGCGGCGGCGCGTCGACGCGACAGACCTTCCAGCCGCCGCCGAGGCCCTTCTCCTCCGTGGTGTGGAAGCGCCACCGGTGGGTGGCGCCGGTGAAGGTGACGCTCCCCGTGGAGTCGACCTCCGTGAACCGGAGGTCCACCATCGTCGAGACCGTGCCGTCCGGGTCGGTCTGCCAGTTGGTCGTCTCGACCCGCACGCCGAACGTGACCTGCGACTCGACCTGTTTGCGCAGGTCGCGAGCCTGCCGAAACAGCTCGTCCTGATTGTCGCCGCACAGGCACCGGTTGATGTCGGGGTTCTCGTCCGGCTGGAAGACCGCCAGGAGGTACGCCTCGGCCGCCGCAGCGGGCGTCTTCTCGCCCCGGCCTGCCTCGATCGCCCTCGTCACCGCCTGCCTGACCGGCGCGCCGATGCAGGCAATCGCGAAGGCGACGGCGGCGGCGATCGTCGCGCGGCGACGCCACTGACGAGCGGTGAGAGGCATCTCGAGCACCGGGCGAGACTACGTGCCCGAGCGACGACGGGCGGGGGCGCGAGGCGGTCGGGCGCGTGTCACACGACGGCCAGCGGGCGTACGGGCGAGCCCGTGCCGCCGACGATCGGCAGCGGGGCGAGGACGAACAGGAACTCGCTCACGCCGGCCTCCGCCAGCGAGTCCAGCCGCAGGTGCTCGACGATGTAGATGCCCGCCTCCACCAGCAGCAGGCGGTGGACCGGTAGCACCCGGAACCCGGCGCCGGCAGGGATCTGCTCGTAGGCGGTGGTGTCCGCGCCCGTCAGGGCGACCCCGTGCTCCGCGAGCCAGCCCGCGCCGGAGGGGTCGACGCCGGGCACCCCCGTGTCGAGACCCAGGTAGGCCGCCGGATCCGACCAGTGCCGGGCCCAGCCGGTACGCACCAGCGCCACGTCGCCCTCGGTCAGCCGCACACCCGTACGCCGCAGGCACCGTTCGAGGTCGTCGGCGGTCACGCCGTACCCGCCGGGAAGGACGTCGACTTCGTGGGCCGAGGCGACGTCCAGCAGCACCCCCCGCCGGACGAGCGGCGGAATGGTCTCGGCGCCGTGTACGCCGAACCGGCCACCCGATTGCGCCTCGGCGGCGTCGTGGCCGCCGTGCAGCAGCCCGTCCTGCGAGATGTGTGACAGCGCGTCGACGTGGGTCCCGACGTGCGCGCCGGTGACGATCAGCTCGCCGGCCGACGAACCGCCGTCGGCACGCACCACGTCGCCGTGCCGGCGGAGCAGGGCCAGGCGGAACCCGGGATGGTTCGGCGCACAGGGCATCCCCTCCTCGAACGGCTGGGCGAGGTCGTGGATGGTGACGCCCGCGGCGACGGCGTCCAGGAGTGCGGTCATGGCGGTGATCCTGTCTCTGCGGGGATGACGGATGCGTGCCGGGCCGATTCCGGGTGCGGTGATGATTCTCCGTAATGGCTCCGCCACGTGTCCGGCACGGGTCACGCGACGAAATCGAGATTGCAACGGCCGATGTCGTCGCCGTCGCGTGTGAAGCGGGACCAGCCGACGGCCGGTCACTGTACTCGGCGACCCCGGACCGGTCGACCCCTGAAATGTTCGACACTTACCGTGTCTGCAATCAATACCGCGAGTTCGCCCCTGCCCGCCAAGCCGCTCGTGCCGTACACTCGCATCCGATTCAATAGCGAGTCGGGCGAAGGGGTGCGGTTCACGGTGCGACACGACAATTCGGACTGCAATTTCGCGGAATTGAACGCGCCGCTGGTGGCCGCGCTTCAGGCCGAGCCGGCGCGGTCCGCGCTCGTCGCGGCAGCGCCGTCGGTACGGCGCTTCATGGACGATCTCGGTGCCACCCGGATGCGGTTCATCCCCTATCCGCTGGTCATCGACCGGGACGAGTTCGACCGGATGGCGGAGGCGGCCTGCGCCATGATCGAGGCGCAGACGGCGGTGATCCGCGAGTTCCTCCGGTCGGGGCCTCCCGAGAAACTGTTGACGGAATTCGGCCTGCCCGCCGAGATCGCGCCCTTCGTCAATTGGGAACAATTGGATTCCGTCGAGCAGGTCTTCGCCCGCGTCGACGTGCTGCCGACCCCGTCCGGATACCAGTTCTGTGAATTCAACATCGACTCGTCGATTTCCGGATTCGAGTTCCACGACTGCTATCAGGTGATGGGTGAGGCGGTCGACATTCCGTGGCTCGCCGGCACGCCGCGGCCTGAGGAACAGATCGCGGACGTCGTCATCAGGGCTTTCCACCAGGGCAGTTTCGACCGGGTGGTGGTGTGTGACTGGTCGAGCCGCATCGGGGTCGGCTACTTCGGCTTCGAGTTGCTGACCGAGACGCTGCGCCGGCGCCTGCCCGACGTGCCGGTCGAGCTGGTCTTCCACGCCGACTATCCGGAGCGGTGGCTCGATCCGGCAGCCGGAAAGCGCACCCTGGTCTATCGCGGCTTCATGCACGAGGACATGGACGACGACTACGACTTCATCACCCGGCTGGTCGGCAGCGGCGCCTCCGTGATCAACCTCTTCGAGGCCGAGATCCGCACGCACAAGCGCTGGTTGGCGATGCTCTGGGAGGAGCGCTTCGCCAGCCTGCTGCCCGAAGGCGTGCGCGACATGGTCGCCCGGTACGTGCCCCACACCGTCTCGGTGACCCCGGAGAACCGTGACCGCCTGCTGGCGGACCGCGCCGAGTACGTGTTCAAGTTCGGGCACTCGTCCGGCGGGCACGACGTCCTGCTCGGGGCCGACCATGACGCGGACACGATCGCCGCCCGGCTGGCCGAACGCGGCCCCGACGGCTGGCTCGCCCAGCGCCGCGTGCAGCTCGCCGAGTGCCGGTTCGCCCCCGAGGCCGATGCCGAGCCGGTGCCCCACCACGTGGTGCTCGGGCTCTACGTGCTCGGCGGCGAGTGCTCCGGCATGAACATCCGCGCCGACCGGGGCTCGGCCGTGGTCAACATCCACCAGTCGGCGGCCAGCGGCTGGGCCATCCCCATGGACGCCGACGAACGGCGACAGCTCATCGAGCGCGTGCGGGCGATCGGGCCGGCGGCCCGCGAACGACACTGACACCAGTTGGAGGCACGATGGAAATTCCCCTTTACCAGGTCGACGCGTTCACCGACCGGGTGTTCTTCGGCAATCCGGCCGCGGTCTGCCCCCTGGACGAGTGGCTCAGCGACGAGGTGATGCAGGCGATCGGCCTGGAGAACAACCTCGCGGAGACCGCGTTCATCATCGACCGGGGCGACAGCTTCGCGCTGCGCTGGTTCACGCCGTCGATGGAGGTCGACCTGTGCGGGCACGCCACGCTCGCCGCCGCCCACGTGGTGCTGAACCACCTGCGGCCCGAGTGGGACGAGGTCACCTTCCACTCCAACACGGGTCCCCTCGTCGTCAGCCGTACGCCGGAGGGGCAGTTCGTGATGTCCTTCCCCGCGTTGCCGCGCGAGCGGGTCGACCCGCCGGAGGCCCTGCTCGCCGGGCTGTCGATCGCGCCCACCGCGGTGTACGGGGGCATGGACTACATGGCGGTCTACGACAACGAGGAGGACCTGCGCGCGATCGAACCCGACCAGCGGATGCTCGGGACCCTCGACCGGCGCGCGGTGGTCGTGACGGCCCCCGGCATCTCCTCCGACTTCGTCGCCCGCTTCTTCGGCCCCAAGCAGTCGATCCCGGAGGACCAGTTCACCGGGTCGGCCCACTGCATGCTGATCCCCTACTGGGCGGAGGAGCTGGGCAGGACCAGCCTGACCTCCCGGCAGTTCTCTCCCCGGCTCGGCAAGACGCTGACCATCCACGCCAACTGCGAGCTGCGTGGCGACCGGGTCATCCTGGGCGGGTCGACGCGCCAGTACCTCGCCGGCGTCATCACGCTGGACGACGACGAGGTCGCCCGGCTCAGTCGCTGAGCTGCCGTGCCTCCGGCCGCGCCCCGTCGGCCGCCGCCCCTCCGGGCGGCGGCTCCGGGGCCGGCTCGGACTCGGGCTCGGACTCGGGCTCGGTGGGCATCTCCACCACCCGACGCAGCGGCGAGAAGTACAGCGGAACGATGGAGACGAGTTCGCCCGCGACCGCGAGCGCGAGGGTCTGGCGGACGCCGATCACGTTCGCGACCAGCCCGGCGACCGACGCGCCCAGCGGGATCACGCCCCAGACCAGGAACCGCATCGTCGCGCTCAACCGCGCCTGCATGCCCGGCGCGCACAGGGCCTGCCGGACCGACAGTTGCAGGATGTTGGAGACGACGATGCATCCCGAGGCGATGCCGTAGCCGATGCCGGCGACGATCAGCCAGCCACCGCTGCGCGCGAACGGCAGCGGAATCGAGGCGATCCCCGCCAGCACGCACGCGCCGAGGACCGTCGGCCCGACGCCGAAGCGCCGGGACAGCCGGACCGCCGAGAGCGCGCCGAGGGTCGCGCCGGCACCGGCGCCGGAGAAGATGATCCCGATGTACGCCGACGGCAGCCGCAGCACCGACGCCAGCAGCAGCAGGAACATGGTGGTGGTCGCGATGTTGCAGAAGTTGTACGTCGAGCTGCGGATCGCCATCACCCGGAACATCGGCACCCGCAGCACGTACCTGATGCCGTCGCGCACGTCCCGGACCAGCGTGGTGTTGCGTGCCGGCGGGGCCGCCGCCGCCCCGGTCACCCGGATCCGGCTGAGCAGCACGGTGGCGATGCCGAAGCAGACGGCCGCCGCGCCGAGCACGTACGACGACGTGGCCAGCGCCAACAGGAAGCCGGCGATGGCGGGGCCGGTGATCTCCGCCAGCGAGAGGGTGAACTCCACCCGCGAGTTGGCGCCGGGCAGCAGCTGCCGGTCGACGATCCGCGGCAGGACGCTCTGGTAGGAGATCCCCAGGAAGACCGTGCACAGGCTCCCCGCGAACATCAACGCGTACAGCGCGGGCATGGTGAGGTTGCCGGCCAGCGCCAGTGCCGCGACGACCCCGAACACGGCCGTACGGCCCAGGCTGGAAAACACCAGGACCCGTTCCCCGCGCCGGCGGTCGATCCACGCGCCGGCCGGTAGTCCGAGGAGCAGGAAGCCCAGGAACTCGCAGGTCACCAGGAAACCGACCTGCGCCGGTGTGGCGTTCAGGGTCTTCACGGCGAACAGCGGAATGACGACCGTCGCCACCTCGAAGCCGAACTGGCTGACGGTCTCGGCGCTCCACAGCAGGCGGAAGTTCTTCTTCAGGGTGATCTCCTACCCGTGACCGGCGGCGATGTTCAGGCCCCCGGGTGCAGCAGCACCGGTGCCAGCAGGACGTTCGAGATGCCTCGGACCACGGTCCCCGGCACGGTGGTCAGGCGGCAGGTGAAGCCGGTGTGCCCACCGGGCCCGTAGTGCATCCCCCACACCGCGTACCAGTCCCGTTCCGTGACGCCGTCGGTGTCGAAGCCCGGCTCCGCCCGCTGGACGACCCTCCGTTGCAGGATGTGGCGACCGCTCTCGGCCGCCGCGGCGAGCGCCGCCCGCCACGTCTCGTCGTCGACCGTCCAGCCGGCCACCGTGCCCTCGCCACGGGCCAGGGTGGTGGGTTTCAGGATGGTGTCCGCCCGGTCGCCGACGAAGCCGGTCAGGTCGGTGGCCGTGTCGACGTGGGTCGTCTCGGGGAGGACGCGCCGCAACGCGGCGCGTTCGCCGTCGGTCAGCGCGTCCTGCACCTCGGGGAGCCACACCAGGGCGAGGCACGCCTTGCTGTTGTACATGTCGTGCACCGGCGAGGTGGCCATCGGCGGCAGGGCGGAGCCCGGCTCCGGATGCAGCCGCTGCCAGGCCGCCACGGGGTCCGGCTCCTCCGCGAGTTCCGTCAGGTTGAACAACCGCAGCAGGTGGGTCACCCCGGCGACGTGGCCGGCGACGCTGCCGTCCGGCTCGTGCAGGTCCGCGACCTCCGCCAGGCGGGTCCGCAGCGGACGATCGGAGTACGCCTCCAGGCACTCGCCCAGGGGACGCCAGTCGCCGGCCCACTCCGCGAGGGCGCCGGTCGCCTCGACCATCAGCACCTCCGCCTGCCCGGGCGCCTCGGCGTCGTGCCCCGTACGCGTGGTCTCCACCGTGCGCAGCAGGTCGAGCAGGGCGGTGATGGGGTCGAGGTGTCGCAGTCCGTGCCGCTCGGCGAAGGGCCGGAAGGCCGGCTCCGCCATGACGGCGGGGAGCCAGGCGGTGCGTTCGGCACCGCCGACGGCGGGGCTCAGGCCCAGCTCCAGGACCTTGAAGCCGGTCCCGTCGTGGATCAGGTCGGCGCGGCCGTACGGCACCAGGGCGGGCAGGTCGGTTCCGGCCAACAGCGGGCGCAGCACCTCCGGCACGTCGGTCAGCGCGCCGAACGCGGCCGTGCTGCCACCCGCGAGCAGGTGCGGCAGCCGCCCCACGACGTCGAGCAGCACCGTGAAGTCGGCGTAGAACGACGTGAGCTCCCGCTCGTCGACGAACATCACCCGGTGGAAGCTCTGTGCCTCGATGTCGGGCCCCAGCACCCGGCCGGCGGTGCGCGCCGGCAGATCCGGTGGCAGCTCACCGTCGCGTATCGCCCGCAGGTAGTCGGTCGCCGGGTCCTGCGACGCCGACCGGTGCGGCGCGCTCATGCGGCTGCCTCCCGCGTGGCGGCGGCCCGCCGGCGGGCGCATGCGGTGCCGCCGACGGTCAGCCGTGGCGTGCGCTGGTCAGGCCGACAGGAACAGGGCACCCGCTGCCTCCAGTTCGCGTAGCTGGCGGTAGTCATCCGAGATCGTCTCCGGGCTCTCGTGGACCAGGAAGACCAGGCCCGGGGTCGTGTACGAGTTGACGGTGACCTGCAACGGGTCGCCGGTCTCCAGGTAGGTGTCGACGGTGTGGAAGGACGGCAGCCCGCGCAGCAGGCGCAGATCGTAGCCGGCGAGGGTCCCCGAGTGGCGGGACAGCAACTGCACCATGGCGGCGTGCCGGCGGAGCACGGGACGCCAGCCCTCGCGGACCCGGGCGGCGAAGCGGTCCGGGGCCACGATCGTCTCGGCCACCAACTGCACCGCGTTGGTGCCCGTCGCCTCGGTCAGTTGCGAGATGTCGATCGAGCCCATGAACCGGGCGCCGGTCTCGACGAGCACCGGCTCACCGGCGATCATCATGACCTCCGTGTGCGCCGTCCCCTCGCGGATGTCCAGGGCGTCGAGCACGGTCCCGACGAAGCCGTGCAGCTGGTCGAAGACGGCATCGCGCGGATCGACGAGCCGTTCCAGGTCGTAGAGCGCCGTCCCGCCCTCGTGCCGCTTCCTGGTGTGCCAGATGTCCGAGACGACGTACCCGCCCCCCGCCGACACGGTGTTGACGGCGTACTCGTCGCCGGTCATGAACGGCTGGACGAGCAGTTCCCCGATCGGGTCGCCGAACACGTCGGGTGCGCCCAGCCAGCTCTTGAACGCGGTGTCGAGGTCCGCCTCGGAGCGGCACCGCAGGAAGCCGAAGCTGCCGGAACTGGCTCGGGGCTTGACGACGGCGTCGCCGAGCCAGCCCCCCGCGCGCAGCCACTCCGCCGCCTCGTCGCGGGAGGCGGTGCTCAGGTGCGGGATGACGGCGACGCCCCCGGCCGCCGCGGCGCGTGCCATGTGGTGCTTGTCGCGGCGGCACCGGGTGGTCGCCGGATCGTTGCCGGGCACGCCGAGCGCCCTGGCCAGCTGGTCACCCAGCTCGACCCCGGTCTCGGCGCCGGCCACCACGCTGCGCGCGCGCAGGCCCGCCCGGTCGAGCCGGTCGACGATGGTGCTGACGTCGCCGTCGTGGAGGTAGTTGTCGAGATAGGCGTGGTCGACGCCGGTACGCAGGAGGAACTGCGGCAGGTCCGGGTCGCTCTGCACGTGCACCGCGCCGAAGCCGTAACCGGCGAGGGCCGGCGCGAGCGCGTTGGCCGTCGAGTACCCGTCCACGACGACACAGACTTGGCTGGCGTGTCGCATGATCCGCCTCAGGACTCTCGGGCCAGCAGGAAGTACGTCCGCATCGGGGGGATCATGTCGAGCCGCGCGGCCACGGGCGAGTGCCGGGCCGCCCCCTCCAGCAGGTCGAACACGTTGTCCGGGGTGATGTCCCGGGTGAACATCGTCTTGATGGCGATCTTCAGGAAGTCCCGGTAGTTGGTGGTGTCCATGAGCACCCCGGCGCGCTCGAACGCGGCGAGTTCCTCCTGGTCGACCGGCTGCCGCGCGACCTGGTGGGTGCTCGGGATGCTGGGCGACTGGACCTCGCCGGTGAAGCAGGCGGCGAGCGAGTCGGCCTCGAAGTCGAGCACGAGGTGGGTGCGGTCCTTCGTCCACCCGGAGACCGCGCTGTGGGCCTGGGTGGCGTCGAGGAACCAGATCTCACCGACGTTCATGTGGTAGAGCGTCGAGTTGTGCGAGCTGACGCAGGACTCGTGGGTCTCCAGCGGAAGGTGGATCCGGATCAGGTTGCTGTCGAGTTCGAGGTAGTCCCGGTGCGGCACGAGCGCGCTGCCGGGGGTCAGCCGGGCGAGCCGGCCGTACTTGAGGCGGGACATGTCGAACAGCTCACCCACCAGGTGCCGCACGTACGGCAGGCGCTGGCCCAGGTCGGTGACGACGGCCGGGCCCTCGAACGGGTCGAGTCCCGCGTCGAGGCCGAGGCCCGTGCCGTTCCACACCGCGCAACTCTTCCAGGCGCCGCAGACGAAGTCGCTGTACTTGTCCGTGTAGGGAAACGACGCCATGGTGTCGAGGTCCGTGGCGAGGCTGTCGGCGTCGATGTCGCACGTGCCGAGGATGCCGGTTTCGGTCGAGTTCATAACGGTGGTCATGGTCGGTACCTTCCAGCGGGGTGAGGGGCGGAGCCGCACGTCGTCGGGAGGGCGGCCGGCGTGACTCACACGCCGAGTCGCTCCTTGAGCTCGGCGAAGAAGGGCACGTGGAGGAACTCCCGCTTCTCCTCGTCGTACCGGGTGTACCGGCGGGTGAAGTCGATCAGTCCCGCGCGGGCGGCCTCGACCCCCTCGGTCAGGACGACGTCCTCCAGCTCGGTGATCTCGGTGACGAGCGTGCTCAGCGCCTCGGGCAGGCTCGGCAGGAGCCGGATGCGCCCCTCGTCGATAGTCAGGGCGCCCTGCCCGCGCAGGTAGTTGAAGAGCAGCTGCGACGCGATCGCGTCGTAGTTCGGCTTCGGGATCCCCTCGACCGAGTACCGGAGCAGCCGCTCGGCCAGGACGAACTCGAAGGTCAGCGCGGCGAGCTCACGATCGATGTCGGCGTCGTCGAGGCAGACCAGCATCGACTTGACGTCGACCCGCATCTCCTCCAGGCCGGCCAGCGGCTTGTAGCTCTTCGCGGACAGGAACTGCGGGATCGGCATGCTGCCCGTGCGGTGGTGGAACTCGTGCAGCCGTACCCAGGAACCGGCGGCCCGCTCGACGCCGGAGTCGTCGACGCCGGACAGCAGCGGGAACGAGCCCGGAACCATGGCGGCGTCGATGAGCCGGCGGGTGAGGCGGTGCCGGGCGACGAACTTGTCGATGAAGTAGAAGATCAGGTCGTCCGGTTCCTGGCGCCCGTCGATGTGGTTCTCCGGGAAGAGCGCCACGACGACCCGACTGTCGAAGCCGGCGCTGTGCCGGAGCAGGTTGACCGGCATCGTCGGGCTCGGGTAGCGGTCCACCAGCACGGGGTCGGACGGGATGGGCTCGTACTCCAGGTAGTCCAGACCGAGGGTCGGGAAGTACGCGGCCGAGAACACGGACAGGAGCCTGTTGTCGGCCCGCGAGTTGATGTGCCGCTTCGTGGCCGTGAGCTGCGGCGTGTCGTGTGCGCCGGACAGGTCCTCGACGAGTGCCCTGGCCACGGGCTGGGCACCGAGCGACGCCGAGTCGGCGATCCAACCGGCCAGCCGGCGCAGCGCCTCCGGCGATCCGGGCTCGGTCTCGCGCTGGTAGCGGGCACGCAGCTCGTTCACTTCGTTGACGACGGCGTCTGTTTCCACTGTTGGCAGGGACGATCGCATGGCAGCTCCTTTCCTCGGAACCGGATGACTCCGGCGGTCGCCACCACGGGCCCGGGGCGTCGTCGGTGGCGGCCGTCAGTGCCGTTCTCGGTTGGTCGCGCTACGACAGGTCCCGGGCGAAGTCGTCCAGCAGGTCCGCCCACGCCGGGACGTACGACTCCGCGAGCGCGACGAAGTGCTCCGCCTCGGCCGGGGTGGAGACCAGGTGACTCATACCGGCCTCGTCGTCGCTGACGGACGCGGCGTGGCCCGTCTCCGCCCGGATGTGCGAGTCGATCCAGGCGTAGTCGCGCTGCTCGGGAAGGACCTGGCGACCATCCACGGTGACCTTGCCGTACAGGCGCCGGAACGCGACCGCGATGTCGAGGGCGATGGTCTCCACGACACGGAGCTGGACCGCGCCACCCAGCTCCTCGGCCGCCATGGAGTCCATGACGTCGAGGATGCGGGTCAGCGCGGCGGATTCGGCGGGCGCGTCCGCGCTGCCCAGGGCCGAGCGCAGCGGCGCGCAGATCGTGTCCGCCCACCACAGGTAGTGGACACCGTCCACACCCTCCGGCGCGACCTCCGCGAAGGCCGCCGCCCGATTGTCCAGATCGTCCCCGATGACTCGGTACGCCATCTGATACGCTCCGAGTACCTCTCGACTCACTGTGTAGTCGCGAGCCAGGCGTCGCCCGTGGGCACCGAGGCTGGAGATGGTGGTGAACATGAACGCCTGAGTGGTCCGCTGCCACTTCTCCGCGATGCGCAGCGCACCGGCGGGGCTCACCGAGGTGGCCTCCTTCGCGCCCGCGAAGAACCGGTTGTTGCGTCGGGTGAGGCCTGCCTCGTCGATCAGTCGATCGATGGTGGCGTCGGCCTGCACACGGAGGTCGGTCAGGTCGAGTGCGGTGGTCATCGTGCCCTCCTCGCTTGTAGGGACCAGGCGGAGTGCTCCCCGAAGCCCGCCAGGACAGGCCGATGTCGACGAAGGTCATCGAGTCGACGCGGGCCTATGATCATCGAATCTGGTGTATCGCGCAACGGGAAGACGGCCGAACCCCTGTGCTGCCCCCTAAGCGGGTGGCGACCCCTCGTGCGTTGCCTCAGGAGCGGGTAGTAGTTCCCGCCAGTTAAGCGTGACCAGCGTCAACTCGACGCGAGCGACGGTACGGCGCGGGCCAGACCGCTGTCCGGCTCGTCGGCGTCCACGAACGGCGCCGCCAGTCGCTCCGGCACCCCCATGTTGCGCGCGAAGATCCCGAGCCGGCGCTGCCAGGCGGGCACATCGGTCGGTGGCGCGATCGGCACGGTGCCGCGGGCGACCAGCTCGGCGTACTCGTCGCGATCCGCGTTGCCGGTGGCGATCGAGTGCCGGAGGGCCGCCTCCAGGTCGCGCTGGGCGTTGACGACGCACATCGTCCACTTGAGCAGGACGGTCGCGGTGCAACCGGGTGCGACGTCGAGCACCCCGGCGTTGCGCCGCAGCCGCGACGAGTCGGTGGTGTTGATCGCCACCTTGAGGTGGGCGGACACCACCTCCGCGCCGCGCACCTCCGGATACCACTGGCTGAGCTGACGGAGCGCCAGTTGGGCGCGCTCGGCCGCCTCGGGGTGACCGTTGCGCAGGAAGTGCCGGAAGTCGTCGGGCAGCGCGTAGGTCGTCGGGTCGACGCGGTGCACCGCGATGTGCGCCGCCGGCGGGTAGTAGACGAGCGCGGTGTCCTGGCTGAAGGGACTGAACATGCCGCCGTACTCGTCCTCGAGCTTCAGGCACGTGTAGTTCTTCGTGGTGCGCTCGGGCAGCTCGACGAAGAGGATCTGGCGCAGCGCCATGTAGATGGGGGGCAGCGCGAGCGACGGGTTGAGACGGCGCGCGATCGCCGGGGTCTCGGTGGCGGCACAGAGGGCGACCTGGTCGGCGACGATCGTCTGCCGCGCGCCGTCCTCGACGTACTCCACCTCGTAGGTGCCGTCGGAGCGGCGGCTCACCCCGGTCACGTCGGCGCCACCGCGTACCTCGACGCCGCTGCGGCGCAGCTCCTGGTCGAGCAGCGCGGTGACCACGACCGGGTTGATGCCCCGTTGCGGAGTGACGAAGGCGGCGCCGACGTCGGCGACCCCGTCCGGCGCGGGGATCTCGCGGCAGACCTGCTCCGGCGCGCCGAACAACGAGTTGGCCGGGTCCTCGGCGCAGAGCTGCGCGTAACGGTCCTGGATGACCCGCATGTTCTCCCGGCACTGGCCGATGATGTCGGTGCCGCTGTCCTGCATGGCCTGGGAGGCGATGACCCGGCTGTGGTCTTTGCCACCGAAGACGAGGTCGGGGAAGAAGCGTTCGTTGACCAGGCGCCCGTCGAAGCAGTCCCGGGCGCTCTGCGGATCGAACGGATACTCGGCACCGCTGTGGTTCTCGCTGACGATGTTGCTGGCCCCCGTGCAGATCGGGTGGGCCTCGGGCGAGCGGGCCTCGGCCCGCTCCAGCAGAAGGACCCGGTATCCCGCGCGGCTACGCATGATCGCGGTCAGGCAGCCCGCGATACCTCCGCCGATCACGATGTGCAGCTCGGTTCGCTTCACTCTGTCAATCCCTCTGTCATGGGCAACGATCCTTTGCCGCAACACGAGCTGAACCAGGTCCCGGTTTCGACACCGTGCCCGGCCGGACAGCGCGTCCTGCTACGGATCTTGGGGTGGAAGAGCGGTGAGGTGGCAGGCCGGGGGACGTTGGCTGGAGGAGGGGTGCCCTCGTTGGCGGTAGACGGTAACAAACTTCGATCAACCCCGGAAGGATCTTCCGATAGGACAGGGGTTCGAGCGACCGGGCCCGCTCGCACCGCTCTCACCAGCGCCGATGCCGGATCGGGGGCGCCCACGTTCGCGCTCCGGAGCGGATGACGCCGATCTGTACCCTCTCTGCCATGTCTGGTTCCCCCCTCGTCAACGACCTGCGTGCGGCGCTCGGCGACGCCGTGCTGACCGACCCCGACCTGCTCCGGATGCACCGCAAGGACGAGGCCGATCTGTGCGAGGCCGGCACCCCGCTGGTCGTCGTCCGTCCACGTCGCACGGCCGATGTGGTCGAGGCGGTGAAGATCGCCGGGCGGTACGGCGTGCCGGTGGTGCCGCAGGGGGCGCGTACTGGGCTGGCGGGCGCGGCGAACGCGGTCGACGGCGCGGTGGTGATCAGCATGGTCGCGATGGACGCGGTGCTGGAGATCGACCCGGTCAGCCGGATCGCCGTGGTGCAGCCCGGGGTGGTCAATGCGGCGTTGTCGGCGGAGGTGGCGAAACAGGGGTTGTGGTATCCGCCGGATCCGGGATCGTGGGAGATGTCGACGATCGGTGGGAACGTCTCCACCAACGCGGGTGGCATGTGCTGCGTCAAGTACGGCGTGACCACCGAGTACGTGTTGGGTCTGGAGGTCGTGTTGGCTTCCGGGGAGGTGTTGCGCACTGGTCGGCGTACCGCCAAGGGGGTGGCGGGGTACGACCTCACCCGGCTCTTCGTGGGTTCCGAGGGCACCCTCGGGGTGATCACGGAGGTGACGGTGGCGCTGCGGCCCGCGCCGGCGGAGTCGCTGACCATGGTGGCGGTCTTCCCGACCACCGCCGCCGCCGGTCGGGCGGTCGCCCGGATCGCTGAACACGGACTCACCCCCAGCCTGCTGGAACTGATCGACCGCACGTACCTGCGGGCGATCGAGGCGTACCGGCCGATGGGCCTGCGTACCGACGTCGAGGCGCTGCTGCTGGCGTCGGCGGACACCGGACCCCAGGCCGCCGGGGACCTGGCGCGGCTCGCCGAGCTGTGCGAGGCGGCCGGCGCCGACGAGATCCACACGGCCACCGACGCCGTGGAGGCGGCGGCCCTGTTGCAGGCCCGCCGGCTGGGGCACGCGGCGATGGAGAAGTTCGCCAGGGAGTCGTTCCCCGCCGGCAACGGTGGGATGGTGATCGACGACGTGGCGGTGCCCCGGGCGGCGTTGGCGGCGCTGCTCGACGGGGTGGCCCGGATCGCGGCGGAGTGCGACGTGACCATCGGCGTGGTCGGCCACGCCGGCGACGGCAACATGCACCCGAACATCGTGGTGGACCGGGCCGACCCGGCGAGCCTCGAACGCGGCCGGCGCGC
>NZ_JBEYEU010000045.1:0-25355 GCF_040634035.1 Micromonospora sp. NPDC007220
GCGCGCCGGCCGCGTTCGAGGCTCGCCGGGTCGGCCCGGTCCACCACGATGTTCGGGTGCATGTTGCCGTCGCCGGCGTGGCCGACCACGCCGATCGGCACGTCGCACTCCACCGCGATCCGGGCCACCCCGTCGAGCAGCGCCGCCAACGCCGCCCGGGGCACCGCCACGTCGTCGATGACCAGGCCGCCGTTGCCGCCCGGGTAGGTCTCCGCCGCGAACTTCTCCATCGCCGGGTGCGCGAGCCGGCGCGCCTGCAACAGGGCCGCCGCCTCCACGGCGTCGGTGGCCGCGTAGACCTCGTCGGCGCCGGCCGCCTCGCAGACCGCGGCCAGGCCCGCCAGATCGTCGGCCGCGCGGGAGCCGGTGTCGGCGGCGGCCAGCAGCAGCGCCTGGGCGTCCGTCCGCAGGCCCATCGGGCGGTACGCCTCGATCGCCCGCAGGTGCGTCCGGTCGAGCAGCTCCAGCAGGCTGGGGGAGAGCCCCCGGGCGGCGATCTCGGCGACGGCCGCGCCGGCGGCGGCGGTGGACGGGAAGACCGCCACCATGGTCAGCGACTGTGCCGGTGCGGGCCGCAGCGCCACGGTCACCTCGGTGATCACCCCGAGGGTGCCCTCGGAGCCGACGAAGAGCCGGGTGAGGTCGTACCCGGCCACCCCCTTGGCGGTACGCCGGCCGGTGCGCAGCACCTCGCCGGAGGCGAGTACCACCTCCAAGCCCAGCACGTACTCGGTGGTGACGCCGTACTTGACGCAGCACATGCCACCCGCGTTGGTGGCGACGTTCCCGCCGATCGTGGACGACTCCCACGAGCCCGGGTCGGGCGGGTACCACAGCCCCTGCTCCGCCACGGCGGCGGCGAGCGTCGCGTTGACCACGCCGGGCTGCACCACGGCGATCCGGCTCACCGGGTCGATCTCCAGCACGGCGTCCATCGCGACCATGCTGACCACCATCGCGCCGTCGACGGCGTTGGCGGCGCCGGCCAGCCCCGTGCGCGCCCCCTGCGGCACCACCGGTACGCCGTGCCGCGCGGCCGCCCGCAGCGCGGCGGCCACCTGTGCGGTGGTGCGGGGACGGACCACGACCAGGGGCGTACCTGCGGCGCAGAGGTCGGCCTCGTCCCGCTCGTGCATCCGCAACAGGTCCGGGTCGGTGAGGACGGCGTCGTCGCCGAGCGCCGCCCGCAGGTCGTCGAGGAGGGGGGATCCGGCCATGTCGCCGAGGCTACGGTCGGTCCCGCGCGATCACCAACCGGTCCCCGGTGCGGGGTACCTTGGCCGACATGCTCTACCTGGACCGGCCCGCCTGGCCGTGGCGGGGGCGGCTCTGGTCCCACCTGATCAGCGACGTCTCCCCCGCCGAGCTGCACGCCTTCGCCGAGATGCTGGGCGTGCCCCGCCGGGGGTTCGACCGGGACCACTACGACATCCCGGCCGACCGGTTCGCGATGGCGGTCTGGCTGGGCGCCCGGGTGGTGCCGAGCCGGGAGCTGGTGCGCCTGCTCCGGCAGGCCGGGCTGCGCCGCCCCAAGCACCTGGCCCGCCCGCGTGGGGTGGAGGTGGGTGCGGGGGGCTAGCGGAGCGTGGACATCTCGCGGGTCAGGTTGGCGCGGGCCCGGGGCTCCCAGCGCCGTGCCAGCGGCGGCAGCCGGAACAGCGCCGGCAGGGCGAGCAGCCCGGCGAGCACCCGGGCGCGGCCGGCCCGGAAGTCGGGCTCGGGCACGTGCGCGTACTCCCGTCGGATGGCCGCGGCGTAGCGGTCGTACGCCTCGGGCGGCGCCGCCAGGACGGCGAGGTCGGCGTCGCAGAGCAGCGCACCGTCGGCGTCGGCCGGCTCCACGGCATGCCCGGCGGTGAGCAGCACCAGCCGGCGCACCTCGGCCACGGCGTCGGCCGGCAGGCCCGCCCGGGTGAGCAGCGTCCCGGCGAGCGCCGCGCTGTCGCGCTCGTTGGCGTCGCCCCCGGCGCGCGGGTCGTAGACGGCGTCGTGGCACCAGGCCGCGAGGCGCACCAGGTCCGGCCGCCCGGCGGCCGGCGCGTGGGCGTCGACCACGTCGAGGACGGCCGTCAGGTGGTCGGCGTCGTGGTAGTGCCGGTGCGGCTCCCGCCAGCGGGCCAGCAGGTCCTCGCCGACCCGGCTCAGCTCCGCCGCGTCGGTCATCCCGGCGCCCCGGGCCGCGGCCCGCCACCGGTCGAGAAGATCGGCCACCCGGCCCAGTCTGCCCTACCGCCGTCGCCGCCGAGGATTCACCCGGCGCGCCACGGGTAGTCCCCGCCATGGCCGTGGCCCGGGACCGTCGATCCTCACTGGTGCGACGCGCCATATTGCGCGACCGGGGGAAGGAGCTCGACACGGCCCGGGTCGCCCGAGCCGTGGAGACCCTGCGGCACCGCAGCAAGGTCACCCTGCACGACCGCCTGCACCGGTTGCGGATGGCGATGGGCCTCGCCGTGCAGGCGGGCCTCGCCGCCGGACTGTCCTGGCTGGCGGCGCACGAGCTGCTCGGCAACCCGCAACCGGTCTTCGCGCCGATCTCCGCGGTCGGCACCCTCGCCGCCTCGGTCGGCCAGCGGTTCCGTCGTACGGTGGAGCTGATCGTCGGGGTGGCGATCGGGGTGGCCGTCGGCGACTTCCTCATCTACCTGCTCGGCACCGGTCCGTGGCAGCTCGGCCTGGTGGTCACCCTGGCCATCGTGCTGACCATCTTCGCGGGCGCCAGCGTGGCCATCGTCATCCAGGCGGCGGCCACGGCGGTGCTGATCGTCACGCTCAGCCCGTCGACCGAGAACCTGGAGATCCCCCGGTTCATCGACGCGTTCGTCGGCGGCGGCATCGCCCTGCTGGTCACCGCGGTCCTGCTGCCGCTCAATCCGCTGCGGGTCATCAACCGGGCCGCCCGGCCGGCCCTGGACCTGCTCGCCGCCCAGCTCGACATGGCCGCGGACGCCCTGCGGGACCGGGACCGGGACAAGGCCCAGCGGGCCCTGGACCGGCTCCGCAACAACCAGGAGGAGCTGGCCGCCTTCACCGAGGCCATCGAGGGGGCGAAGGAGACCGCCATGCTCTCGCCGGCCCGGTGGCACCGGCGGGACGAGCTCACCCACTACGCCGAGGCCGCCGACCCGATCGACCGGGCGATGCGCAACGCCGGCACGCTGACCCGGCGCGCGGTGACCCTGATCGAGGACGAGGAGCCCATCCCGGAGACGATGCCCGACGCGGTGGCCCATCTCGCCGAGTCGGTCCGCCTGCTCAAGCACGAGTTCGCCGTCGGCGAGGAGCCGGAGCAGGCACGGGAGCGGGCGCTGCGCGCGGTCAGCGAGGCCGGCCGGGCGTACGCCGACGGGGTCGGCTTCTCCGGCAGCGTGGTGATCGCGCAGGTGCGGACCACCGCCAGCGACCTGATGGTGGCCTCCGGCATCAGCCAGGAGGAGGCGAACCGCGGGGTCCGGCAGTCCTTCGGCGACCAGGACCGGTCGGACGGCGAGGGGGAGCGGGACGACGCCCCGAAGCCGCCCGCCGCCCCGCCGCTCGGCTGACCCCGGGGACCCTTGTCGACCCGGTCAGGCCCGCAGGGCGCGGGCCAGGCGGTGGACGGCCTCGTCCATGAGGTCGGGCGGGGCGGCGGCGTAGGTGAGGCGGAGGTGGGGGGCCGGGGGTTCGGCGGCGTACCAGGGGCGGCCGGGGAGGACGACGACGCCTTCGGCGGCCGCGGCGGCAGCCAGCGCGACGTCGTCGGTGCCCTCCGGCAGGCGTACCCAGAGGTGCATGCCGCCGCGCGGGACCGGCTGCCGGGCCAGCTCCGGCAGGTGCCGGCGGAGCGCGGTCAGCAGCGCCTCGCGGCGGGTCCGCAGGGCGGTGCGCAGGGCGCGGCGGTGGCGCGTCCAGGCCGGGGTGGTGACGAACTCGATCGTGGCCTGTTGCAGTGGCCCGGCGACGAAGAAGTCGTCGAGCAGCCGGGCCGCCCGCAGCCGGGCGCCGGCCGGGCCGCGGGCGCCGATCGCGGCGACGCGCAGCCCGGGAGCGGTCGACTTGGTCAGCGAGCGCAGGTAGACGACGTGCCCGTCGGGGTCGTCGGCGGCCAGCGGCGGCGGGGCCTGGCCGTCGATGGTGAGGTCGCGGGCGTAGTCGTCCTCGATGAGGAACGCCCCGGCGTCGCGTACGGCCTCGGCGACCCGGGCCCGGCGGTCCTCCGCGAGCGTCGCGCCGTGCGGGTTGGCGTACAGCGGCTGGCAGTAGAACAGCCGGGCGCCGGTGCGGGCGAACGCGGCGGCGAGCTGGTCGGGGCGTACTCCGTCGGCGTCGGCGGGCACGGGCACCACCCGGAGGCCGGCCGCCCGGGCGGCGGCCAGCGCGCCCAGGTAGGTCGGTGACTCGACGAGCAGGGTGTCGCCGGGCGCGGCGAGCGCCCGCAGCGCGGACGACAGGGCGGCCTGTCCGCCCGGGCAGACCACCATGTCCTCGGCGCGCAGCCCGACCCCGGCCTCGCGGGCGAACCAGGCGCGCAGGTCTTCGCGCCCCTCGGCCGGCCCGCGCTGCCAGGACGCGGGCTGCCGGGCGGCGCGGGTGAGCGCGGCCCCGAGCGCGGCGGCGGGTTGCAGCTCGCCGTCCAGGTAGCCCCCGGACAGCGGGATCGCTCCTGCGGGCGGTAACGCCAGTAGCGCCTGCATCTCGTCCTCGCCCGGCCGGCGGGGGCCGAGCGCCACGGTCTGCCACGACAGGTCGGGGGCGCGCCACTCGCGTGGCGGGGCGGCCACGAAGGTGCCCCTGCCGGGTCGCGTCTCGACCATTCCCTGGGCCACGAGCTGGCGGATGGCCTCGGCGACGGTGACCGGGGAGGCCTGGTGCCGGGCGGTCAGCTCGCGCACCGAGGGCAGCCGCGTGCCGGGATCCGCGGCAGCCGCGAGCCCGCGCAGGTCTTGGACGACACGGTCGGCTGCGTTACCGTCATTCATGAACGGGAACAGTAGCGCTACTGCCAGAACCACGGTAACGGCGGACCGGACGGTCGGCCTCGCCCTCGGCGCGCTGGGCGTGCTCGCCTTCAGCATGTCGCTGCCCGCGACCCGCGTCGCCGTGCAACAGCTCGACCCGTGGTTCGTCGCCTTCGGCCGGGCCGTCGGCGCGGCGCTGCTGGCATGGGCGTACCTGCGATCCACCGGCGCCCCGCGGCCCACGCGCGGTCAGTGGCGGCGGCTGGCGGTCGTCGCCCTCGGCGTCGTCGTCGGTTTCCCGCTGTTCACCTCGCTGGCGCTCATCACCCAGACCTCCGCGCACGGCGCGGTCGTCATCACCGTGCTGCCCGCCATGACCGCCGTGTTCGCGGTGCTGCGGGCCGGCGAGCGACCGCCGCCGCTGTTCTGGGCCGCCAGCGCCGGCGGTCTGCTGGCGGTGCTCACCTTCCTCGGCGCCAGCGGCGCGGTACGCGGGGCCCTCGCCCCGCCCGACCTGTTCCTGCTCGCGGCGGTCGTGCTCTGCGGCCTGGGGTACGCCGAGGGCGGCGCGCTCGCCCGCGAGCTGGGCGGCGCCCGGACGATCTGCTGGGCGTTGCTGCTCTCGCTGCCCGTCACCGTTCCCGTCATGGTCGTCGCCGCCGTGGCCGCCCCGCCGCGCGCCGACCCCGTCGCCTGGTCGGCGTTCGGCTACCTCACCGTGGTCTCCATGTTCCTGGGCTTCTTCGCCTGGTACACGGGCCTGGCCCGGGGCGGCATCGCGCAGGTCGGGCAGATCCAGCTCGCCCAGCCGGTGCTCACCCTGGCCTGGTCGGCGCTGCTGCTCGGCGAGGCCGTCACCCCTGCCTCGATCGCGGCGGCGGTGGCCGTGCTGGCGTGTGTGGTGCTGATCCAGCGCACCCGCGACCGCACGCCGGCACCCGCGGTGGGGAAGGCCTGACGGGGGACGCGCCCCGCCCCGGGCGGTGCGGGGCTCGTACCGCCCCGACCTGACCTGCCCCGGTCGCCGACGGCTCCCCGGCGACCGCTCAGCTCAGCCTGCGGGAGTGGGCCGGCGGGTGCTCCCGGGTCGGTCAGGCCAGCGCGGCGAGGGCGGCGAGCAGCCGGTCCACGTGCCCGGTGGTGCTGCCCAGGCCGATGCTGGCGCGCAGGGCGGTCGGCGGCAGATCCCGCCGGCCGCTGCGGGCGGCCGCCTCGTCCAGCAGCCGCCGGGCCAGCGGGTGGGCGCAGAAGAGGCCGTCGCGCACCCCGATGTCGTACGCCGCCGCGAGTTCCGCCGCCACCTGCGTCGAGTCCCGGCCGGCCACCACGAACGACACGATCCCTACCCGGGGCGCCGCCGGCCCGAACATGCGCAGCTCCAGCACGTGCGGCAGGGCCGCGAGGCCCTCGCGCAGCCGGGTCAGCAGAGCCTGCTCGGCGTCGTGCAGGGCGGCCCGGTCCGCGTCGGCGAGCGCGGTGCAGACCGCCGCCAGGGCGACCGCGCCGAGCAGGTTCGGGGTGCCCGCCTCGTGCCGGGCCGGGCCGGTCGCCCACCGTACGTCGTGGGTGGCCGCCCCGACGTGGCTGGTGGCGCCCCCGCCGGCCAGGTACGGCGGCGCGGCGTCCAGCCAGTCCGCGCGCCCGACGAGCACCCCCGCGCCGAACGGGGCGTACAGCTTGTGGCCGGAGAGCGCGAGGTAGTCGACGTCGAGGGCGGCGACGTCCACCGGCGCGTGCGGGGCGAGCTGCGCGGCGTCCACCGCGATCCGGGCGCCGTGCCGCCGGGCCACCCGGGCCAGCTCGGCCACCGGCCAGCGTTCCCCGGTCACGTTGCTCGCGGCGGTCACCGCCACCAGCACGGGCGGGCCCTGCTGCGCGCTGCGGGGGCCCGACGGGTCCGGCCTGCGCAGCTCGCCGAGCGCCGCGTCCAGCGCGCGGAGGGCCCCGGCGGGATCCGGGGGCACCGGCAGCCGCACCGAGCCACGCGGCCAGGGCAGCAGGTTGGCGTGGTGCTCCCCGCCGAAGGTGACCACCGTCGTGCCGGCGGGCAGCGCCCGGGCCAGCAGGTTCAGCGCGTCGGTGGTGTTGCGGGTGAAGACCACGTGGTCGCCGGCGCGGGCGCCGAGGAAGTCGCCGACCGCCTGCCGGGCGCGCTCGTAGGCGAGGGTGCAGCGCCGCGACAGCGCCCCGGCGCCGCGGTGCACGCTGGCGTACCAGGGCAGCAGCTCGGCCACCGCGTCGGCCGCGGCCCGCGCGCAGGGCGCGGTGGCCGCGTAGTCGAGGTTCACCTGGCCGGGTACGCCGAGCACGTCGAGCGGGTCGGCGACGGCGGGCGGCTGCGGCGCGGGCGGGGGTACGAGGGTGACGGTCATGGCCGACCTCCGGGTCCAGGGACCCCGGGTGGGCGCACACGGGCGGGGTCCGCGCTTGCCCGGCACGCGATCGGGCCGGGCCCGGTCATCACCCGGGGCACCCCACCGCGAACTCGACGAGGGTTGCCGGCCAGCAAGCCGGGGCTTGACGCTGGCGCTCGTGACCTGCCCGCAGCATAGCCGGGTGAATGCGGCCGGACCAGGCGGCCGGGGATGGCTACGCTGACCGCATGGCCGACACCCCGCCCGGCGCATCTCTGCCGCCGTCGCCGACCGCGCCCGCCGTTCCGCCGCCCGGTGTGGCGGGGCCCGGGATGCCGCTGCGTCGGTTGGGGTGGCGTCGGGCCCTGGTGCTGGCCGGTGCCGTCCTGTTCATCGCGGCGTGCGCGCTGTTCATGCTCTTCACGCTGGGCGAGAACCTGGGCGTCGAGGCGCTGCTGATCGGCGTGGCCGCCGCGATCCTCCCGGTTCCGGTGCTGGTGGCCTGTTTCCTCTGGCTGGACCGCTACGAGCCGGAGCCCCTGAAGTACCTGATCTTCTGCTTCGCCTGGGGCGCGTTCGTCTCCACCGCGGCGTCGCTGACCGTCAACGAGTTCTCCGCCGGGCTGTTCGAGGACTGGGGGCTGCCGACCGCGCTGACCGCGGTGCTGGTCGCGCCGTTCATCGAAGAGCTGACCAAGGCCATCGGGCCGATCCTGCTGCTGATCTTCCGCCGGCGGGAGATCTCCGGGATCACCGACGCGCTGGTCTACTGCGGGCTTTCCGCGATCGGGTTCGCCATGGTGGAGAACATCCTCTACCTGGGCGGCCACGGCTACGCCAGCGGCGCGGAGCGGTACGGGCCGGCGACCGGCACCCAGCAGGTCATCGCCATCTTCATCGTCCGGATCCTGCTCTTCGGCTTCGCCCACCCGCTCTTCACCTCCATGACGGGGGTGGGGCTGGGCATCGCCGCGCGCACCGCCAGCCGGTGGGTCCGGGTGCTCGCCCCGCTCGCCGGCCTGCTGCTGGCGATGATGCTGCACGGGCTGTGGAACCTGCTGCCGACGCTCACCCAGGCCACCGGCCAGGCGTTGATCATGCTGTACGGCTTCATCGGCGTGATGGTGCCGGTCTTCTTCGCCATGGTCGGGCTCGCCCTGTGGCTCCGGGCCTGGGAGGGGCGGCTCACCGAGCGGATGCTGCCGGACTACGTGCGGGCGGGCTGGCTCACCCCACCGGAGGTGGCGGCGCTGAGCAGCCTGGGGCGGCGGCACGCGGCCCGGGTGTGGGCCAAGCGGGTGGCCGGCGACGGCGGGCTGAGGGCGATGCGCGGCTACCAGTTCGCGGCGACCCGGCTGGCGCTGCTGCGCGACGGCGCGCTGCGCGGCCTGGACCGGCGTCCGGCGGACCGGGAGCGGACCGCGCGGGAGGAACGGGAGCTGCTGGAGGCGATCGGCGCGTACCGGTCGTTCTTCGTGGGCCGGGACCCGCAGGTGCCGGCGGGCATCTGGGACGGGCACCGCTACCACCTGCGGTTCCCGGACGGCACGCAGCGGTCGGTCGAGGCGCCGGACGAGCCCGTCGTGCCGATCCCGGTGGTGCTCGTCCCGCCGCCCCCGCCACCGCCGGCCGGCTTCGGCCCGCCCGGCTGGTACGGCCAGCAGCCGCCGGCGCCGTGGCACCCCGGCGGCCCCTGAGCCCGGTCGTCAGGTCATCAGGCTGGTGAGGAAGTCACCGAGACCCTGCGCCATCGCCATCAGTCCCGCCCCGATCGCCTTGAACATCTCCGCCGCGCCCTCCGGCCGGAAGGCCATGAAGTAGATCAGGAACGCGACGCTCCCCCAGAGCAGAATCTTCTTCACTAGTACCGGCATCGCGTCCCTCCCCAGGGCCGGTGATGCGGCTGGCTTCCCGGCGGGGGGCGACGCAAACGGCACCGGCGCCCTCATCCGGGCGGGCGGGCCGGGGGTGGGCTCAGAGGTAGAGGCCGGTGGAGTCGTTCTCGACCCGCTCGGCGGCCACGGCGTGCACGTCGCGTTCGCGCAGCAGCACGTACCCGCGGCCGTGCAGTTCGACCTCGGAGCGGTCGTCGGGGTCGAAGAGGACCCGGTCGCCCGAGACGATGGCGCGCACGTTCGGCCCCACGCCCACGGCCGTGGCCCAGGCCAGCCGCTTGCCCACGGCGGCGGTCGCCGGAATCACGATGCCGGCGGTCGAGCGTCGCTCACCCTCGCTCCCCTCCATCCGCACCAGCACACGGTCGTGCAGCAGGCGGATCGGCAGCTTGGAGTCGAGATTCTCGTCGGCGGTCACGCCGCAGACGCTACCGTGTCCCGGTCGGCGGGCCGTGGGCGGTTACGCGCCGGGGGCCGGGGGCAATGTGTGGCGGACCTGCCCTACGGTGGCGTCGTCGGACGTATCCTGTCCGCCCACCGGCGTGGGCGGGCCGGTCTCATGCCAGGAGGTGCGCTTGAGCCGCTTCGAGCAGATCCGCGGACGGCTCCGTCGCGCGTACGAGTCGGGCCGGGAGGCGGCGCGGGCACGCCGTACGGATCCGGTCGACGGCCCCGAGTCGGCCGGCGTGGCCTCGCCGACGTCCCCCGGCCCGGTGGCGGCGCCCTCCGCGACCGTGGTCGGCGCCCCGCCGCCCGGGGCGATGCACAACTCCACCTCCAGCCGGGACGACGCGGACGTGCCGCACGCGTTGCGGATCGCCGCCGCGTGGTCCTGGCGGCTGATCGTGATCGGCGTCGTGGCCTGGGCGCTGCTGAAGGTCGTCGGCACCGTCCGGATCGTGGTCATCCCGCTGGCCGTCGCGCTGCTGCTCTCGGCGCTGCTCGCGCCGGCGGTCGGCTGGCTGCTGCGGGCCCGCCTTCCCCGGTCCATGGCGACGGCGGTGGTGCTGGTGGGCGGCCTGGCCGCGGTGATCGGGACGCTGACCCTGGTGGTGAACGAGTTCATCCAGGGCGTGCCGGAGCTGAGCAAGAAGTCCTCCGAGGGCGTCCGGCAGATCCAGGACTGGCTGAAGACCGGCCCGCTGCACCTCTCCGACGGCCAACTCGACAACTACATCGAGGAGGGCCAGAAGTGGATCAACAACAACACCGAGAAGTTCACCAGCGGCGCCCTCTCCACGGCCGCCACGCTGGCTGAGGTGCTGACCGGCACGCTGCTGGTGCTCTTCGCCACGTTCTTCTTCCTGCGCGACGGCAACAAGATCTGGCGCTTCCTGGTCCGGCTCCTGCCGGTGGCCGCCCGCTGGAAGGTCGACGACGCCGGGCGGGCGTCCTGGGCGACGCTGGTCGCCTACGTCCGGGCGACCGTGCTGGTCGCGTTCATCGACGCGGTCGGCATCGGCGTCTTCCTGGTCATCTTCGACATCCCGTTCGCCTTCCCGCTCGCCGCGCTGGTCTTCCTCGGCGCGTTCATCCCGATCGTCGGTGCGACCCTGTCGGGCGTCGTCGCGGTCCTGGTCGCGCTGGTCGACAGCGGCCCGGTGACCGCACTGATCATCCTGGGCGCCGTGATCGGGGTGCAGCAGGTGGAGGGGCACCTCCTCCAGCCGCTGATCATGGGCCGGGCGGTGGCCATCCACCCGCTCGCGGTCATCATCGGCATCGCGGCCGGCGTGGTCCTCGCCGGGATCACCGGCGCGCTGGTCTCGGTGCCGCTGATCGCCGTGCTCAACACGGCCGTCCGCCGGCTCGCCGCCCGCACCGTTCCGGACACCCCGCCCGACGCCGTCGTCGTCGCCTCCCAGGCGCCCTGACGGTCAGACCTTGGCGAGGCGGTCGAGGGCGCCCCGGGCGACCTCCGGCCGGGTGGTGTACCAGAACGGCGGCAGCGACCGGCGCAGGAACGGCCCGTAGCCCCGGGCCGTCTCCAGGCGCGAGTCGAGGACCGCCACCACGCCCTTGTCGCCCGTCGACCGGATCAGCCGCCCCACCCCCTGGGCCAGCCGGATCGCGGCGATCGGCACGCTGACCGCCGCGAAACCCGACCCCCCGCCGGCGTCCACCGCCGCGGCCCGCGCCGCCGCCAGCGGCTCGTCCGGCCGGGGGAAGGGCAGCCGGTCGATGACCACCAGCTGGCAGGCGTCGCCCGGCACGTCGACGCCCTGCCAGAGCGACATCACCCCGAACAGGCAGCTGGACTTCTCCTCCCGGAACCGGCGTACCAGCAGCGGCAGCGCCTCCTCGCCCTGAAGAAGGACCGGCAGGTCGGTCCGCGCGCGCAGCAGCTCCGCCGCCTGCTGCGCGGCCCGCCGGGAGGAGAAGAGGCCGAGGGTACGCCCGCCGAGCGCGGTGACCAGCTCGAGCAGTTCCTCGCCGGCCGCGTCGGGCAGCCCGGAGACGCTGGGCCGGGGCAGGTGCGCGGCGACGTACAGGATGCCCTGCCGGGGGTAGTCGAACGGCGAGCCGACGTCGAGGGAACGCCAGCCCGGCCCCGAGGTGGCCGGCGCCCCCGCCGTGCCGGTCGCCGCACCGCCCCCGGTCGCTCCGCTGCCCTCCGCCGGCCCGGTGCCGCCGGTGCGCCCGGCCGACCGGGCGGCCATGGCGGCGGCGGCCGGTGACGGCGGGTCGGCCGGGGGTGCCTCCAGGCCCAGCGCCCGGGCCACCGTGTCGAACCGGCCGCCCAGCGTCAGCGTCGCCGAGGTGGCGACGACCGTGCGCTCCTCGTACAAGTGGGTGGCGAGCGTGCCGGCGACCGAGAGCGGCGCGACCACCAGCGCCCGGCGACCGGTGTTGTCGTTCTTCTCCACCCAGGCCACGTCGTGGTCGGCCTCCTCCAGCAGCCGCTGCGCGGTGGCGGAGAGCTCGTCGAGCACGGCCTTGGCCTGCTGCTTGCGCACCGGGTCCGGGTCGTCGGACTTGACGTCGCCGATCGCGTCGAGGGCCGCCCGGGTGGCCGCGTCGAGCAGGGTGCACGCCTCGCGCAGCGGGGACGGCAGCCCTGAGGTGATCCGCCCGGCCGGCGCCTCGGCCAGCCCGACGGCCAGGGCGTCGCCGGCCGCGGTCAGCGACTCGGCGACGTCCGGCCGCAGCAGCGGGCGGGCCCGCTTCGCGGAGCGGTCGATCAGCTCCGGCACCAGCTCGGCCTGCGCGGCGGAGGAGACCCGGTCGGCCAGCTCGTGCGCCTCGTCGACGATGAGCAGCTTGTGCGGCGGCACGATGTGCCGGCCGGCGAGCATGTCCACCGCGAGCAGGCTGTGGTTGGTGACCACGATGTCGGCCTCCCGGGCGCGGGCCCGGGACGCCTCGGCGAAGCACTCCGCGCCGAACGGGCAGCGGGACGCGCCGACGCACTCCCGGGCCGGCATGGAGACCAGCCGCCAGGCCTGGTCGTCGACGCCCGGGTCCAGCTCGTCCCGGTCGCCGGTGTCGGTCTTCTCCGCCCAGTCGCGCAGCCGCTGCACCTGCTTGCCGAGCCGACCCGCCTCGCCGAGCCACTTCGTGCCGCCGCCGGGGCGCGCCGCCGGGGCGTCGAAGAGGGTGTCCTCCGGTTCGTCCTCTGTGGAGTTGTCTAGCCGGGCCAGGCAGAGGTAGTGGTGCCGCCCCTTCAGCACCGCGAAGGTGGGCCGCCGGCCGAGCACCGGCTCCACGGCGTCGGCGAGCCGGGGCAGGTCGTGGTCGACCAGCTGGGACTGCAACGCCAGGGTGGCCGTGGAGACCACCACCGGCCCGTCCACGGTCAGCGCGGGCGTCAGGTAGGCCAGCGACTTGCCGGTGCCCGTGCCGGCCTGCACCAGCAGGTGCTCCCGCGCCTGCACGCACTCCTCGATGGCGGTCGCCATCTGCTGCTGGCCGGGACGCGCCGCCCCGCCCGGCACCGCGCCGACCGCGGCGGCGAGCAGCTCCACCCCGCTCGGCCGGGTGCCCCGTCGCCGGCCTCCGGTGCGGGGCGAGGGGGCGGCGGAACCGGTGGCGAGGCGCGGAGTCACCGTGCGACGGTACCCGCCGTCCCCGACACCGGCCGCGCCGATCCGGGCGTGGCGTCGTCACGGTACGGTCTCCCACCGACCGCGTCCGGTTACTTCCGTGCGGCGACGGATGGGCGGTATCGGTTAGGGTGCGACTCATGCCGAGCGACGTGGTCCGCGTGATCTACCGCAAGTACGACGGCAGCGCCCACCGCGACTACCCGGCCCGCCGGCTGGCCGAGGACGAGCTCGGCGTCTGGCTCGGCGTGACCGAGGGCACGAAGTCCGTCTACCACGGTCGCCCGTCGGTGGAGCAGATCCCGTTCGTCCTCCTGGTGCCGCACCACGCCTGGTGGACCGGCATGTTCAACCCGCCGCCACGGACCAGCGAGGTCTACTGCGACATCGCCAGCCCGGCCCGCTGGGAGAACGACGACACCGTCCACCTCATCGACCTCGACCTCGACGTGGTGCGCCGCCGGACCACCGGCCTGGTGGAGCTGCGCGACGAGGACGAGTTCGCCGAGCACCGGGCCCGCTTCGGCTACCCGGACGACGTGGTGGCGCAGGCCGAGGCGGCGGCCCGGTGGCTGCTCGGGGCACTGGGCGACGGCACCGAGCCGTTCGCCACGTCGTACCGGAAGTGGCTGGCCCTGGTGGTCTGACCCGCCGGCACCGGCCCCCGGGCCGTCACCAGCGCGGCGGCCAGCCGTCCTCCTCCGCCAGCGGCGGCAGGTCGCCCAGCTTCTCCGGATTCAGCTGGTGGAAGACCCCGGTCACCCGGCCCTCGTCCACCGTGAGGGCGGCCACCACCCGCAGCGGTCGCCCGTCCGAGTGCCGGGTCTCCAGGTGCAGGCCCTCGACGCCGTCGACGAGCACCCGACGGGAGCGCAGCGTCCCGCCGTAGCGCCCGGCACGCCCGAACAGGCCCAGGAGGAAGCGGGCCACCGCGTCGGCCCCGAGCACCGGCCGCCGGGCCGCCGGGAAGTGGCCGCCGCTGTCGCCGACGGCGACCACGTCCGGGGCGAGCACCCGTACCAGCGCGGCAAGGTCGCCCGACTCGACGGCGGTCACGAAGGCGGCGAGCACGTGACGCTGCTCGACCGCGTCGGCGGTGTGCCGGGGCGCGTCGGGCGCGTGCACCGCCCGGCGGGCCCGGGAGGCGAGCTGGCGGGCGGCGGCGTCAGTCGTACCGAGCACCTCGGCGATCTGGGCGAACGGCACGGCGAAGACGTCGTGCAGCACGAAGGCCACCCGCTGCTCCGGTGCGAGGCGTTCCAGCACCACCAGCAGGGCGGTGCCGACCTGATCGGCGCGGACCGCCCGCTCCGCGGGGTCGGGCGCGAAGCCGTCGGGGCGCGGGCCCTGGTCGAGCGGCGTCACCACCGGCTCCGGCAGCCACTGGCCGGGGTACGCCTCCCGCCGTACCCGCGCCGAGCGGAGCACGTCCAGGCAGATCCGGGCGCAGGTGGTGGTCAGCCAGGCGCCGAGGTGCCGGATCTCGGCGCGGGCCGCCGGGTCGGCGAGCGCGGCGGCGTACCGCAGCCAGGTCTCCTGCACGGCGTCCTCGGCCTCGCTGCGGCTGCCCAGCATCCGGTGCGCCACCCCCAGCAGCCGCCCCCGCTCGGCCTCGAACTCCGCCACCATCTCCCGCACGCTGCCCCCGCTCCACTGCCGGGGCGCGTACCGCCCCGCCCGCCCGCGATTCTCCCGCCCCGCCCCCCACACCCCCAAGACCGCCGTCGATCATGCAGTCGTGGTGCCCCGCCTAACGGACCAAGCAGGCGATTCCGACCGCCACAAGTGCATGATCGGCGGCTCATGGCGCGGGCCGGGGTCGGGGTTGGCGGGCGGGTGGGGCGGATGTGGGTGATGATCCGGTGATGCGAGGGGTCGAGGGGAGCGGCGTGGGCCGCGATGCCGTGGGTCGGGCCGACGTCGTCGTGGGGCCGGTCGGAGGGACGATGCGGGAGCTGCTCCGGGTGGCGCCCGGCGGGGCGGTCGATCTCGGGGCGGTCGATCCCCGGTCCACACCCGGGCTGCCGGGGCGGGAGGTGACCGGCCCGCAGCGCAAGGAGTGGGCCCGTGGCCAGCTCACGCTGATCGGCGCGGAACTGGGCAGCCAGCAGGAGATGCTCTTCGCCGAGGCCAAGGCCCGGCAGTCGGCGGCTCGACCCGCTGGCGCGGCCGCCGGTGCGGGCGGGTCCGACGCGGCGGCCGGTGGGGCGGGTGGGCGCCGGGTGCTGCTGGTGCTCCAGGCGATGGACAGCGGGGGCAAGGACGGCACCGTCAAGCGGGTGGCCGGCGCGATGAACCCGCTGGGCCTGCACCTCCGCTCGTTCGGCCCGCCCACTCCCGAGGAGCTGCGGCACGACTTCCTGTGGCGGATCCGGCGGGCGCTGCCGCCGCCCGGGTACGTCGGGGTCTTCAACCGCTCGCACTACGAGGACGTGCTCGTGGCGCGGGTCGAGTCGCTGGTGCCCGAGTCGATCTGGCAGGCCCGGTACGACGAGATCAACGCGTTCGAGCGGGAGCAGGCCGAGGCCGGGGTGGCCCTGGTGAAGGTGTTCCTGCACATCTCGTACGTCGAGCAGGGCCGGCGGCTGCTGGAGCGGCTGGACGAGCCGCGCAAGCACTGGAAGTACGACCCCTCGGACGTCGACGCCCGCGCCCGCTGGGACGACTACCAGGCCGCGTACGCCGAGGCCCTGGGCCGGTGCGGCACGGACGCCGCGCCCTGGTACGTGGTGCCGGCGGACCGCAAGTGGTACCGCGACTGGGCCGTCGCGCACCTGCTCCGCGAGACGTTCGACACCCTCGATCTCGGGTATCCGCCTGCCGGTTTCGACGTCCGGCGCGAACGGGAGCGGCTGCTGGGATCGGAGAGAACGGCGTAGGTGAACAGCAGGTGAACGACCGGTGAATGTGGCCTGACCTGGGGGAGGCCGCGCGATTCCCGGTTCCGTCGTTTTCTAGCATTCCCAGGCGGGCACCCTCCGGGCGACCGCCACCCTTCCACCGACACGACGAGGTCCGTGCTGTGAAGTTTTCCTTCCGCCCGAACGAGGGCGCCTTCTACGAGCTCTTCACCAGGGCCGCGCAGAACCTGGTGAAGGGCACCGAGTTGCTCAACGAGCTGGCCCTGCCCGGGGTGGAGGTGCAGTCGGTCAGCGAGCGGCTCACCGAGGTGGAGCACGACAGCGACCAGATCACCCACGAGCTGTACAAGAAGATCAACTCAACCTTCATCACGCCGTTCGACCGGGAGGACATCTACCGGCTCGGGTCGCTGCTCGACGACGTGATGGACCACCTCGAAGCGGTCGGCAACCTGCTCTACCTCTACGGCCTGACCAAGCTCCCCTCGCTGCCCCGCGAGATGCACGAGATGGTCAACGTCCTGGACGCGCAGGCGAAGCTGACCGCCGACGCGATGCCGCGCCTGAAGTCGATGAAGGATCTCGAGGACTACTGGATCGAGTGCAACCGGCTGGAGAACGACGGCGACCAGGTGTACCGGATGCTGCTGGTCCGCCTCTTCTCCGGCGAGTACGACGCGCTGACCGTACTGAAGATGAAGGAGGTCGCCGACGAGCTGGAGGCCGCCTGCGACGCCTTCGAGCACGTGGCCAACACCGTCGAGACCATCGCGGTCAAGGAGTCCTGATCCTGTGAGTCCCGAACTCATCGCCGTGCTGGCGGTGATCGCGGTGGCGTTGGCGTTCGACTACACCAACGGCTTCCACGACGCCGCCAACGCGATCGCGACCAGCATCTCCACCCGGGCGCTCACACCCCGGGTGGCCCTGGCCATGGCGGCGGTCGGCAACTTCATCGGCGCCCACTTCGGCGCCGAGGTCGCCAAGACCGTCGGCAGCGGGCTGGTGAAACTGCCCACCGGCACGGCGAGCCTCGGCATCGTCTTCGCCGGCGTGATCGGCGCGATCGTGTGGAACCTGGTCACCTGGTACTTCGGCCTGCCGTCGTCCTCGTCGCACGCGCTGATCGGCGGCCTGGTCGGCTCGACCGTCGCCGCGTCCGGCACGGTGCTCTGGACCGGCATCGGGGAGAGCGTGATCATCCCGATGGTCCTCTCGCCGATGGTCGGCTTCGTGCTCGGCTACATCGTCATGATCGCCGTGCAGTGGATCTTCCGGAAGGGGCATCCGGGCCGGCTCAACCGCGGCTTCCGCTGGGCGCAGACCGCGTCCGCCGCCGCCATGTCGGTCGGCCACGGCATGCAGGACGCCGCCAAGACCATCGGCATCGTGGTGCTCGCCCTCTACGTCGGCGGCTACCAGGACGACCCCAGCTTCATTCCGGAGTGGGCGTTCTGGACGTCGGCCGCCGTGCTGGCCGCCGGCACGTACGCCGGTGGTTGGCGGATCATCCGGACCCTGGGCCGGAAGATCATCGACCTCCGGCCGCCGGAGGGCTTCGCCGCCGAGACCGTCGCCAGCGGGGTGCTCTACTTCAACGCGCTGGTCCTCGGCGCGCCGATCTCGACGACCCACACGATCACCTCGGCGATCATGGGCGTCGGCGCCACCAAGCGGCTCTCCGCCGTCCGGTGGGGCGTGGCCGGCAACATCGTCGGGGCGTGGATCCTCACCTTCCCGGCCGCCGGCTCGATCGGCGCCCTGATGTACTTCCTGGTCCGCCCGCTCTTCAGCTGACGTACGCGAAGGGGCCCCTCGTCGACGAGGGGCCCCTTTCCCGTCAGGAGTAGTCGACGCCGATCTGGGCCCGGATGGTGTCGAGGAGCGCCATCACCTCCAGCGTGGCGGCGTGGGGGACCAGAGGGCTCTCCAGGAGGCCCTCGGCGAGGCAGCGCTGGACCTCGGCGGCCTCGTACTGGTAGCCGCCGCCGACCAGCTCACCGGTGATCGTCTCCGGCTCGGCGCCAGCCCGGTGCAGGGTCACCGCGCCGGGCCGGAAGAACAGCTCGGGCAGGTCGATCCGCCCGGCGGTGCCGGTGACGGCGGCGGTCACCGGGGTCGCCCCGACCAGGCCGCAGGTCAGCGTGGCGACCGCGCCCGAGTCGTAGCCGAGGACGATCCCGGTGTTCTCGTCGACCCTCTCGGGGCTGAGCTTCGCCCAGGACCGGACGTGGTCGGGCACGCCGAGCAGCAGGTGGGCCAGGCTGACCGGGTAGACGCCGAGGTCGAGCAGGGCGCCGCCGCCGAGCGTACGGGCCCGCAGCCGGTGCTCCGGCGGGAACGGCCCCGCCAACCCGAAGTCGGCCCGCACGTTCGTCACCGTGCCGATCGCCCCGTCCGCGACCAGCTCGCAGACCCGGCGGATCAGCGGATTCGTCCGCATCCACATGGCCTCCATGAGGAAGACCCCGGCCGCGCGGGCGGTGTCGACCAGCTCCACGCTGGTCGCCAGGTCGAGGGTGAACGGCTTCTCCAGCAGCACCGCGCGGCCGGCCGCGAGGCAGGTCAGGGCCGCCTGGTGGTGCGCGGCGTGCGGGGTGGCGACGTAGACGACGTCCAGCTCGTCGTCCGCGGCGAGTTCCGCCCAGGAGGCGTACGCGCGCGGCACGCCGTGCCGGGCCGCGAACCGTCGCGCGCTCTCGGCGGTACGTGAGCCGACCGCCACCAGTTCGGCGCCCGGCACCAGCCGGAGGTCCTCGGCGAAGCGGGCGGCGATCTGGCCGGTGGACAGGATGCCCCAACGAGTCATGGCGGCCACGCTAGCGAAGATCACCGGACGTCGGCGTGGTCATCCACCCGTCGGGAACTAGGCTCGGCGCATGACGATCGACGCCGACGGCTTCCCCGCACCCCCGGCGCTCGTGGCGCACGCCCGCCGGTTCCACGCCGAGGGCGGCACCCCGGCCCCGCCCCGGGTCGCGGCGACCGTCCTGCTGCTCCGGCCCGCCGGCGACGACTTCGAGGTCTACCTGATCCGGCGGGTCGCCGCGATGGCCTTCGGTGGGATGTACGCCTTCCCCGGCGGCGGGGTCGACCCCTCGGATTCGCAGGCGCACCTGGACTGGGCCGGTCCGACGCCCGCCGGCTGGGGCGAGCGGCTGGGGCTGACCCCGGAGGCCGCCCAGGCGGTCGTCTGCGCCGCCGCCCGGGAGGTCTTCGAGGAGGCCGGGGTCCTGCTCGCGGGCCCCGACACGCAGACCGTGGTCGGCGACGTGAGCGGCGACGACTGGGAGGCCGACCGGGTGGCGCTGGAGCAGCGCCGGGGCGGCTTCGCGGACCTGCTCGCCCGGCGCGGGCTCACCCTCCGGTCGGACCTGCTGCTGCCGTGGAGCCGGTGGATCACGCCGGAGTTCGAGCCGCGCCGCTTCGACACGTACTTCTTCGTGGCACTGCTGCCGGAGGGGCAGCGGACCCGGGACGTCTCCGGGGAGGCCGACCACACCCTGTGGGTCCGCCCGGCGGACGCCCTGGCCCGGGCGGAGGCCGGCGAGCTGACCATGCTCCCGCCCACCCTGGTGAACCTGGCCCAGGTGGCGGCCGGCGGCGACCTGGCCGGCGTGGCCCGCGCGGCGGCGACCCGGGACGCGTCGACCCCGGTCACCCCGCGCCTCGACGTGCCCGACGACGGCGAGCCCCGCTTCGTGCTGGCCTGACCCGTTACGGATCTTGGCAGGAAGCGGCCCCGGGAAGGGCCGGTTCCTGCCAGGATCTCTCAGCGGACCAAGGCCGGGGAGGGCGGCGGCGCTAGGCCACGAAGATGCAGAACGGGTGACCGGACGGGTCCGCGAAGACGTACAGCGGCTCGTCGGGGTCGTCGGTCCGGTCGATCAGGAGTTTCGCGCCCAGGGCCTCCGCCCGCGCACGCTGCCTCTCCAGCTCGGACGCGTCCGGGACCGTGAAGTCGAGGTGCAACTGCATCGGCACGTCGTGCCGGGGCCAGGTGGTCCGAGGCAGGCGGTCGACGAGTTGGAAGGCGAGCTGGGCCGCCCCGTCGGAGTCTCTGAGCACGAGCCAGTCCCGGTCGTCGGCCGTCCCGTCCGTCGGCGGTTCGTCACCGGGCCGGTACCGCAGCCCGAGCAGTTGCCGGTAGAACTCGGCGAGCTCCCGTGGGTTCGTGCTGTCGAGCACGGTGTGCAGCAACCGGGGATATCCAGACATGCCCGTCCTCCGCAGCGACCGGTGGGCGTTTCCGACCCGACCCTAGAGCAGATCCTCCGGTGCCGCCGGGTGTGCCGGCGCGGGCGCGGAGAGGGAAGGACCCCTTCCCCGCAGCGAGAGAAGGGGTCCACCGCCCCACGGCTCAGCCGAAGCGGCCGGTGATGTAGTCCTCGGTCTTCTTCACGCCGGGGTTGCTGAAGATCTTCTGCGTGTTGTCGTACTCGATGAGGCGGCCCGGGTCGCCGGTCTTCTCGATGGAGAAGAAGGCGGTCCGGTCCGAGACACGGGCGGCCTGCTGCATGTTGTGCGTGACGATGATGATGGTGAACTTGTCCTTGAGCTGGAACATCAGGTCCTCGATGGCCAGCGTGGAGATCGGGTCGAGCGCCGAGCAGGGCTCGTCCATCAGCACCACCTGCGGCTCGACGGCGATGGTCCGGGCGATGCAGAGCCGCTGCTGCTGGCCGCCGGAGAGGCCGGCGCCGGGCTTGCCCAGCCGGTCCTTGACCTCGTCCCAGAGGTTGGCCGAGCGGAGCGCCTTCTCCGCCGCCTCCTCCAGGATCGACTTCCTACGGACCCCGTTGAGCCGCAGCCCGGCCACCACGTTCTCGAAGATGCTCATGGTGGGGAACGGGTTCGGCCGCTGGAAGACCATGCCGATCATGCGCCGGACGGCGGTGACGTCCACGTCCCGGTCGTAGATGTCCTGGTCGTCGATGGTGAGGCTGCCCTCGACCCGGGCGCCGGGCAGCACCTCGTGCATCCGGTTGATCGACCGCAGGAAGGTGGACTTGCCGCAGCCGGACGGGCCGATCAGGGCGGTCACCGTCTTCGGCTCGACCGTCAGGTTGATGTTCTCGATCGCCTTGAAGGCGCCGTAGTAGGCGGTGACGCCCGAGGCTTCGATGCGCTTGGCCATGGTGGTGGTACCTCCGGGGTTCATCGGCCGAGCCGGTTGCGACGGGCCAGCAGCTTCGCCGCGACGGTCAGGATCAGCACGAGGGCGACCAGGGTGAGTGCCGCGGTCCACGCCCGTGCCGGCGCGTACCGGGACGCGTCACCGGCCTGCTGGTAGACGAAGAGCGCCAGCGACGACTGGTTGTTCTCGAACGGGTTGAAGTTGATCGCCGCGCCGCCGCCGGCGACCAGCAGCACCGGGGCGGTCTCGCCGGCCGCGCGCGCGATGGCGAGCATGACGCCGGTGACGATGCCCGGCAGGGCGGTCGGCAGCACGACCCGCAGGATGGTCTTCCACTTCGGCACGCCGAGGGCGTACGCCCCCTCGCGCAGCGGCGCCGGGACGAGACGCAGCATCTCCTCGGTGGAGCGGACCACGGTGGGCAGCATCAGCACGCTCAGCGCGAGCGCGGCGGCGAAGCCGGAGAAGCTGGGCCGCCCGTCGTTGAACCACGGCGAGACGATCAGCACCCAGAACGCCAGCACGAACAGGCCGGCGACGATCGACGGGATGCCCGTCATCACGTCCACGAAGAACCGGATCGCGGCGGCGAACCGGCCCCGGCCGTACTCGACGATGTAGATCGCGCAGAGGATGCCGAGCGGGACGGTGATCAGGGCGGCGATGCCGACCTGCTGGAGCGTGCCGACGATCGCGTGGTAGGCGCCGCCGTTCGGGTCCCGCGCGCCGATGTTGTTCATCGAGGTGAGGAAGAAGTCGCCGTCCAGGCGCTCGGCGCCCTTGCTGACCAGCGTCCAGACCACCGAGGCCAGCGGCAGGACGGCCAGCACGAACGCGGAGTGGATCAGCGCGCTCCAGGTGCGGTTGCGGGCCGACCGCCGCCCCTCGACCCGGTTCGCGGCGGCGAACAGGCCGGCCAGGTAGAGCAGCGCGGCGACCACCACGACCAGCACCGGGCCGCCGGTGCCGGTGCCGTACACGAAGGCGGCGGCGACCAGCAGGGCGGCCGCGGCGATGGCCGGCGCGGCGTACCTCGGCAGGCGCCGGGCCTTGAGGGTGGGCGGCTGGGCGGGCGGACGGGTCCGGTGCGGTGCGACGGTGGTGGTCATGCCGCCACTCCGCTCCGCTGCGCGGCGCCATGTGACGCACTGTGACGATGATTCGCTCGCTGACGCTCGCTCATGCGGCCGACTCCGTGAACTCCCGGCGGCGGTGGATGATCGCCCGCGCCGTGATGTTGACGATCAGCGTGATGGCGAAGAGCACCAGGCCCGAGGCGATCAGCGCGCCCCGCCCCGTGTCGTTCGCCTCGCCGAACGTGTTGGCGATGTTGGCGGCGATGGTGTTGCCGCCACTCTCGATGAGGTTGAACGAGATGCCGAAGGTGATGCCGAGGGTCATCGCCAGGGCGATGGTCTCGCCGAGCGCCCGGCCCAGGCCGAGCATCACCGCGGCGACGATGCCGGGGCGGCCGTACGGCAGCACGGCGGTGCGGATCATCTCCCAGCGGGTGGCGCCGAGGGCGAGGGCCGCCTCCTCGTTGGCGGTCGGGGTCTGCAGGAACACCTCGCGGGAGAGCGAGGTGATGATCGGCAGCACCATGATCGCCAGGACCAGCGCGCCCAGCATGATGGACTTCCCGAACGGGCCGTCGCCGCCGAAGATCGGGATCCAGCCGAAGTACGTGTTCAGCCAGGCGGAGAAGTCGCGCACCGGATTGATGAAGACGTCGCGGCCCCAGAGGCCGAAGACCACGCTCGGCACCGCGGCCAGCAGGTCGATCAGGAAGCCCAGCGTGGTGCCGAGCCGGCGCGGCGCGTAGTGGGACAGGTAGAGCGCGATGCCCAGGGCCACCGGCACCGCGATCAGCAGGGCCAGCGCGGAGCTGAACACGGTGCCGAAGGCGAGCGCCCCGATGCCGAACTTCGGCTCCGCGTCGTTCGGGAACCAGCCCTCGAAGGTCCAGAAGCTCTCGGTGTTGGCTCCCAGCGCCGGTACCGCCTTGGCGACGAGGAAGACCGCGATCGCGGCGATGACGACCAGGACTGTGGCGCCGGCGCCCAGGGTGAGGGCGCGGAACGCCCGTTCGGCGCCGAACGCCCGGGCCCGGGGCAGCGCGCCGCCGCCGCCCAATCCGGCTCCGCCCGGGGTACGGGTGCTGACTGGTGCCTCGGCCGGACGCGCCGAGGCACCGGCGGGCCGGTCGTGACCTTCGGTCACGCGCGTCCCGCCGGTGCCGGCGTGGGCCGAGCGGTGGGGGGTTTCACCCATCTGCTCGCTCGCTTCGGGTTGAGGTGGTGGTGACGGTGTCGGTGCGGGCGGCTCAGGCGAGGTTCTTGACCGCGGCCTCGACCTTGGCGCGGACCGTCTCGGGCAGCGGGGCGTAGCCCAGCTCGGTCAGGTCGGCCTGGCCCGCGGTGCTCGCGGCGTGGCCGAGGAAGCCCTTGACCAGCGGGAGCTTGTCGGCGGCGAGGCCCTTGGAGCAGACGATCTCGTAGGTCACCAGGACGATCGGGTAGGCCCCGGCCTCCTTGGTGTTGTAGTCGATCTTCATCTTGAGGTCGTCGCCCTGGCCGACCACCTCGGCGCCGGCGATGGTCTTGCCGGCCGACTCGGCGGTCAACTCGGCGAACTCGCCCGCGCCGTTGCCGACCTTGGCGGTCTTCAGGCCGCCGTTCTCGGCGTACGACCACTCGACGTAGCCGATGGTGCCGTCCTGGCCCTTGATGGCGCTGGCCATGCCGTCGGACTTCGCCGCGCCGGTGCCGCCGGGGGCCTTCCACTCCTTGGCCTTGCCGAACGTCCAGTCGGACGCGGCGGTCTTGGTCAGGAAGTCGGTGAAGTTGTCGGTGGTGCCGGAGGAGTCCGAGCGGTGCACCGCGTTGATGGCGGTCGACGGCAGCTTGGCGTCCGGGTTGTCGGCCTTGATCGCCGGGTCGTCCCACTTGGTCACCTTGCCGGCGAAGATCTTCGCCAGGGTGGCCGGCTTGAGCTGGAGGTTGTCCACGCCGTTGACGTTGTAGGCGATGGCGACCGGGCCGATGACCATCGGGAGGTTGATCGCGGCGCCGCCGACGCACTTGGCGTCGGCCTGCGGCTGCTCCTCCTCCTTGAGGGCGGAGTCCGAGCCGGCGAAGTCGGCGGTGCCGGCGATGAAGGCCTGGATGCCGGCGCCCGAGCCGGACGGCTCGTAGTTGATCTTGGCACCGGAGCACTTCTGCTGGTAAGCCTTGATCCACTCGTCCATGGCGTTCTTCTGCGCCGACGAGCCCTGGGTGTTCAGCGTGCCGGTGGCGCAGTCGGCGGCGGCCGACCCGGAGGCGGAGGCGCTGCTCGCGGGCTCGTTGTTGTCCGAGCCGCATGCGCTGAGAGCGAGCGTCGCGGTAAGAGCGAGGCAGGCGAGGGTGCCGTGCCGCTGGAGCTTCACCTGAGGGGTTTCCCTTCACGTCTGACTTCGCCCCCGGATTGGGGGGCCGGTATACCGGCGCTCACCGGCTGATCCAAAGTTAGGAGCGCCAGGTAGCCGGTTCGCCGGTCGGAAGTGAACGGGGAGTGAACAGGTGCGACAGGGCAGATGACCGCTCGCTGAGGGCGGGTTGTCCGTTGTGTGAACTCGGCTGCCGCTGTCGGAAGTATGGGGATCTTCCGGGGCGGCGGCGCGCGCGGCACGGGCCCGGGCCGTCGCGACCCGGGCCCGTGCCGACGTCAGGCCGACTGGTAGTTGACGTGCGCCGACCAGCGGGCGAAGCCGAGCCGTTCGTAGAGCGCGACGGCGGCGGCGTTCGACTCGTCGACGTAGAGCATCACCCGGTCCAGGTCCCGCCGGTCCCGCAGGTACGCCAGGCCGGCCGCGGTCAGCGCCCGGCCGAGCCCGCCGCGGTGGGCCGACGGGTCCACACCGAGGACGTAGACCTCGCCGATCCGGGCCGAGCCGGGTCGTTCGTGAACTTCGTCCAGTGGAAGCCGAGCAGCCGGCCGGTGGACCCGTCGACGGCGAGCAGGAAGCCCTCCGGGTCGAACCACGGCTCGTCGAGGCGTACCCGCAGGTCGGCGGGGGACCAGCGGCCCTGTTCCGGGTGCTCCGCGAAGGCCCGCGCGTTGAGCGCCAGCCACTCCTCGTCGTCGGCG
>NZ_JBEYEU010000046.1:0-23351 GCF_040634035.1 Micromonospora sp. NPDC007220
CAAGTTATCGGCATATCAGGTGGCCCCCCCGGGTGCTTGGGGGTCGGCCCGAGCGCGGGCGGCCCGCCGTGGCCTCGGCGGGCGCCCCCCCCCGGGTCGCTCCGGCGCGCCGGAGCGACCCACCACCCGTTCCGGCGCCAGCGGCACCGGAGCGGCCCCTCTCGACGAAAGGCGCGCGGTGACCTGGTTCCTCTCCGCCGGCGGCTGGCACCCGGCGCCGGTCCAACTCTTCTGCCTGCCCTACGCGGGTGGGGGCGCGACCGTCTACCGGCGCTGGCAGGACGAGCTCGGCCCCGACGTCGAGGTGCTGCCGGTGCAACTGCCCGGCCGCGAGAACCGGATCAGCGAGAACCCGGTGTTCAAGGTCGTCGACGTCGCGTACGCCATCGCCGAGCGGGCCCGTGGCCCGTACGCGATCTACGGCCACTCGATGGGCGGCCGGGTCGCCTTCGAGGTCGTCCGCGAGCTGCGCCGCGCCGGGCGTCCGCTGCCGCTGCGGCTCTACGTCGGCGGCGCCCGCGCCCCGCACGTCAGCGCGCCCAGCCACTTCGACGGGCTGTCCCGGGTGGACGACGACGAACTGCTGCGTCGCCTGGCGGCCGGCGGCGGACTGCCGGCGGGGCTGCTGGACTACCCGGAGCTGGTCGAGCTGCTGCTGCCCCTGCTGCGCGCCGACCTCGCCCGGGTGGACGACTACCGCTACACCCCCGAGGAGCCGCTGCCGATGCCGATCGTGGCGTTCAGCGGGCGCGGCGACGACACCGTCTACCGGGAGCACAGCGCCGACTGGCGGGAGCACACCGCCGCCGGCTTCACCCTGCACGAGATCGACGGCGGGCACTTCTTCCTCAACGAGCGGCTGCCCGACCTGCTCGCCGTGATCCGGGCGGACCTCACCGCCGCCCGCACCGACGCGGCCACCCGCCAGCACGGGTGAGCCGCCCGCCACGGCCGCCGTCCGGGCCGCCATCCCGCTGTCCCGCGGCCACCCGCAGTGACGGCGGGCGACGACAGGAGAGAGAGCATGAGTGATCGGATCGCCACGCTGCCGATCGTCGTCGAGAACGACGGCCGCGAGCTGACCGAGCTGATCGCCGCCCGCCGCGCGGAGCTGCGGGCGGACCTGGTCGAGCACGGCGGGCTGCTGTTCCGCGGGTTCGACGTCGGCGGCGTCGAGGGCTTCGACCGGGCGGTACGGGCGCTGTCCGGCGAGCCACTGGTCTACACCGAGCGTTCGTCGCCCCGGCACGCCATCGCCGGCCGGGTCTACACCTCGACCGACTACCCGCCGAACGAGGAGATCTTCCTGCACAACGAGAACTCGTACCAGGCCCGCTGGCCGTTGACGTTGTTCTTCTACTGCATCACCGCGCCGCAGACGCGCGGCGCCACCCCGCTGGCCGACGTCCGCCGGGTGTACGCCGAGATCGATCCGGCGGTACGCGAGGAGTTCGTCCGCCGCCGCTGGATGCTGGTGCGCAACTTCCACGGTGACTTCGGCACTCCGTGGCAGCACGTCTTCGGCACCGACGACCGGGCCGAGGTCGAGGCGTACGCGGCGGCGAACCGGATCGAGCTGGAGTGGCGGGGCGGCGGCGGGCTGCGTACCCGCGCGGTGCGCGACGTCGTGCACCACCGGCCCGGCTCGGACACCCCGCGCTGGTTCAACCACGCCACGTTCTTCCACGTGAGCACCCTCGCCAAGGACCTCCAGGAGGGGCTGCTGGCCATGTTCGGCACCGACGGGCTGCCGGCCAACACGTACTACGGCGACGGCGGCGAGATACCCGCCGACGTCATGGACCACCTGCGGGCCGCGTACCGGGCGGCCAGCGTCCGCTTCGACTACCGGCGCGACGACGTGCTGGTCGTGGACAACATGACCGCCGCGCACGGCCGGGAGCCGTTCACCGGCCCTCGCAAGATCGCCGTCGCGATGGCCGAGCCGCACGACCCCGTGGCGGCCGACGGCAGGTGACGCCTACCGGTCGGCGACGTCGGTCTCCGGCAGCTCCTCCGGGTTTGCGACCCAGGCGGAGAAGACCGGCAGCCCGTGCCACGGGCCGGTCGTGCCGCCGGCCCGGCTGTCGGTGGCGACCGCGACCACGGCGTACGGGTGGCCGAAGCGCAACTCGGCCACCCGGGCCACCCCCTCCGGCGGAAGGCTCTCGAGCATGGCGAATCCGGTGACGGCGGCCGCCTCGAAGCCGTACCGGCCGTAGCGGGCCATGGCGGCCTGTGCCGCCTCGAACTTCAGCCCCGGGGCGCCCAGCAGTTCGCCGAAGACCTCCGCGACGGCGGGGAAGCCCGACCCGGGGGCGGCCAGCTCGTGCCGGCTCCTGGCCGACCAGCACGGCAGTACGGCCGTGAGCCGCTCCTCCCGGCCGTCCGGCGCGTTCGTGCGGGTCGGCTCCTCACGCACGGTCCAGATCGGGCCGTCGCCCAGCGGGACGTCGAACAGGGAACGCCGATCCGCCGGAAGGCGGTCCGGCGAGGTGGTGGCGACCGCCGCCGCCACCTCGTGGGCGGCGGCGAGGACGTCCCCGGCCGGCACCTCGGGCGCCGCCGCGACCGAGACCACCGACAGCCCGGCCGTGCCCTCGGCGGTCCGCGCCGGCTTGGCGGTGGCGGCGTGGGCGGCCACGGTGCCGGCCCGCACGGTGTCGGTGATCCAGCACTGGTGGCCGTACTCGGGGCTGCGCAGCACCCGGCGCAGCCGGCCGGTCCAGGAACTGCCCGGCCCGAGCGCGCCCGCCGGCGCCACCTCGAACGGGTCCTCCCAGGAGATCCGAGTGGCCAGGGCGCTGGCCAGGACGAGCAGCACCTGCGGCGTCACCGTCAGCGGGAACTTCCTGATCAGGTCGAGGGTGTGGGTCCGGGCCCACGCGTCGAGGGCGTCCTGTTCCGGCACCGGTCCGGTGGCGGTCGACGCGGGCAGGGTCGCCCGCCATCCGTCGAGCCCGGTCGTCTCGATCCCGGGTCGGTGCCAGAACGCGGTCGCCGAGGGCACCAGGGGGTGTGGCGCGGCCACCAGGGCGTGGGCCGCCCGCGCGGCGGTCTCCGCGTCGGTGCCGAGCGTCTCCTCCAGGGCGGTGCGGGTCGGGCCGGTGGCGGCCGGTGCGGCGAGCGCCAGCAGCAGCCACGCGCCGAGCGGGGAGGCGACGTGGTGCCCGTCGCCGATCACGGCGTGCAGGCGGTCGGCGTAGCGGGCCAGGGGGGTACGGATGTCGGTGGTCACCGCTTCACTGTGCCCGCTCGGCGGGCCGCCGTCACCTCCTGTCGGTCAGCCGCACCAGCCGCGACGGCCGGGCGGGGACCACGGTCGGGGGCGTCGAGGCACCCGGGTGGGGCAGCCGCTCGGGGCGACGACCGGGTCGGTACTCGAAGTGCCACCACTCGTTGTCGTACACCCGGTGCAGATGGTGGCGCGCGCCGTACGTCTCCAACCAGCGCGCGCCCTCAGCGGGCCGTACGTCGAGGGCCGTGCCCGCGACGTGCCGCGACTCGTGCGGCGGCAGTACCCGCAGCCGGGCCGCCTCCGGGGACCCGGCGCACCGGACCGCCTCGGCGAACAGGCGTGCCTGCTCCTCGGCGGTTCGGTGCCCGGACGTGAGCCCGATCAACTCACCGTCGCGCCAGAGGGCCTGCGCCCGGGCGGCCTCGAAGGCCGCGCGCGTGGCGGGCGTCAGGCCGGTCAGGTCCTCGGCCGGAAATCGCGTCGCCAGTGCCCACTGGCAGGCCACATGCTTCGCCCGGCCGCGCGCGACGATGACCGCCACCGGCAGGAGCCCCACCGCGAGAGTCAGCGTGACGGCCTGGTACACGCGATCGCGGCGCCGGGCGGACCGGGCCGCGCTCATGATGTTCGTCTGCCGGGCCAGGCGGACGACGACGGACCTGATCCGTGGCCCGGCCGGCGCCCGCCGTCGACCGGGAGGCCGTCGCCTCGTCGATGCCCCTGACCCGTGGCACTCCACGTCATCGACCGGAATCATGGAGTCAGAATTCCGCAACCGTCACGCGCCGGCCTGAGTACGACTACTCAGCGCGTGGTCGCGGGTCGGTCGGTTTTGTCACCGGACTGTCATGAGACCGCAGGGTCACCTCCAACATCGACGCCGAGAGTGATCGCCGGTCGTCGCCGACGTCCGTGGCGGCCGAGCCCCGGCCGACCCGTACGCCCGCCGGAACGACGTCGGCACCGGCGGCGACAACTTTCCGAGTTCCCGGGCCCCGGACGGGGCGCGGGACAACCCGACATGCGGGCCGACCGGCGCGCGCGGAGCCGGGAACGCGGCCCGCGGACCGGGGGAGCCCACGGAGGTCCACAGACCATGACCGTGTCCGCGACAGGTCCGGCAACCGACGACAACACCCCGCCGGGCGACGCACCACCTGAGCCTGGCCGCCCGGCGCAGGGCATCGACCGGACGGTGCTGGGCGTCGCCGCCGCGGTGACCGTTCTCTTCGTCGCGTGGGGCATCGTCGCCACCGACAACCTCGCCTCGGTCACCGACACCGCGCTCGACTGGGTGGTCCGGTCGTTCGGCTGGGTCTTCGTGCTGGCCAGCACCGGCTTCGTGGTGCTGTCGGTCTGGCTGGCGCTCAGCCGGTACGGCCGGATCAAGCTCGGCCGCGACGACGACGAGCCCGAGTTCTCCACCGTTTCCTGGGTGGCGATGATGTTCAGCGCCGGCATGGGCATCGGCCTGATGTTCTGGGGCGCCGCCGAGCCGCTGTCGCACCTGGCGACCCCGCCGCGTGGCCTCAACGAACCGAACTCCCCGCAGGCCGCGCGGGTGGCCATGGAGTACTCCTTCTTCCACTGGGCGCTGCACCCGTGGGCGATCTACGCCGTGGTGGGCCTCGCGCTGGCCTACTTCACCTTCCGCAAGGGCCGGCGCGGCCTGATCAGCAGCGCCTTCTTCCCGCTCATCGGGGAGCGCGCCAACCGGGGACCCGGCCGGGCAATCGACATCTTCGCGATCTTCGCGACGCTGTTCGGGTCGGCCGTCTCCCTCGGTCTGGGCGCCCTGCAGATCAACAGCGGCCTGACGAACCTCTGGGACGTGCCGAAGTCCACCCCACTGGCGATCGGCATCATCGCGGTGCTCACCGTGGCGTTCGTGGTCTCCGCCGTCACGGGCGTCAAGCGGGGCATCCAGTTCCTGTCGAACACCAACATGGTGCTCGCGGTGGCGCTGATGTTCTTCCTGCTCGTGGTGGGCCCGACGGTCTTTGTCCTCAACACGCTCACCGCGTCGACCGGCGGTTACCTCTACGACCTCATCCCGATGAGCTTCCGCACCGGCGCCTTCGGCGGCGAGCAGTGGATGGCGGGCTGGACCATCTTCTACTGGGCGTGGTGGATCTCCTGGACCCCGTTCGTCGGCGCCTTCATCGCCCGCATCTCCAAGGGCCGCACCATCCGCCAGTTCGTCCTCGGTGTGGTGGCCATCCCGAGCCTCGTCAGCTTCGTCTGGTTCTCGGTGTTCGGCGGTACGGCCATCAACCTGCAACTCAACGGCACCGACCTGTCGGCCGCGGTGAAGGAGAGCCCGGAGGCGGCGCTCTTCGCGGTCCTGCGGGAGTTCCCGTTCTTCACCGTCACCGCGATCCTGGTCATGGTGCTGGTGGCGCTCTTCTTCGTCAGCGGCGCCGACGCCGCCTCGGTGGTGATGGGCACGCTCTCCTCGCGCGGCAGCCTGGAGCCGAAGGCCTGGCTCGTCTCCATGTGGGGCGTGCTGACCGGCCTGGTGGCCGCGGTGCTGCTGCTCGCCGGCGGACTGTCCGCCCTGCAGTCGCTGACCATCCTCGCCGCGCTGCCGTTCCTGTTCGTCATGGTCGGCATGGTCGTCGGCCTGCTCCGCGAGCTGCGGCGCGAGCCGGACAGCGCCACGATGGCCCCGGAACTGCGGGCCCTCGTGTCCGCCGGCACGTCACCGGCCGCCACGAGGCCCGAGTCCTCCTGACCCCGGCGCGTGCGGCGCGGGCCGTCCCTCCGAACCCGGGGACGGCCCACGCCGCACGTGGGCTCCGTACCATCGTGGACGTCCGTACGGGCGGCGCCTCCCGGCGGCGCCGGGCCGAGCGAGGAGGCGTGTCGTGACCCAGGCCCAGCCGGCTGCCGCGCGGGCGCCACGCCTGATCGTGCTCAACGGGCCACCCGGCTGCGGCAAGTCGACGCTGGCCCGCAGGTACGTCGAGGACCACCCCCTCGCGCTCGACCTCGACATCGACCGGATCCGTGACCTCATCGGGCGGTGGCGTGATCATGCCGGTCCCGCCGGTCTCCTCGCCCGCGCCGTCACGCTGGCGGCGGCCCGGGCACACCTGGCCGGCCGCCACGACGTGATCATCCCGCAGTTCCTCGGCCGTCCCGAGTTCATCGAACAGGCCGAGCGCGTGGCGCACGACACCGGCGCCCGGTTCCACGAGATCGTCCTGCTCGACGGCAAGGAGAACGCGCTGTGGCGGTTCGCCGAACGCAGCCGCACCTCCACGGATCCGGCGCATCTCGACGCCCAGCGCCTGCTCGACCGGCATGGCGGGACCACCGAGCTGGCGGCGATGTACGACCGGCTGCTCGCCGTCGTCGCCGCCCGGCCCGGGACGAGCGTGGTGCGCAGCGAGCACGGCAGGGAGGACGAGGCCTACCGCCAACTCCTCGCCTGCCTCAGCTAGCCGCCGCCGCTCACGCCACCATGCGCTCCTCGGCCAGCTCCGTCAGCCGGACGGTGCACAGTCCGTTGCGCTCCGCCTTCACGTCGGTCACCGTGAGCTGCGTGCCGGGGGCCAGGATGACCTCCTCCTCGCCGGTGAAGGCGGAGAACCGCCGGATGCCCACGGCCCGCACGGGCAGCACCTCGAAGAGCGTCCGCTTGCCGCGACCGCCGAGGAACGCCTGGGCCACGCCGAGCTTCGACGTGCACGACGAGACGCCCCACCACGTCACGGTCTGCCCGAGCGGGTACTGCGCCCGCAGATCCAGCGACACCCCGCGCCACAGCGGCTCCGTGCGGGCCGGGAGCCGTGACACGGCCGAGAACAGCAGCCGAAGGTACGGCAGGTACGGGACGATCCGGCCACGGTCCGGGTGGCGCAGCGTGGCGTTGATCTGCCGGTAGAAGGCCGACTCGCAGGTGTAGAGGTAGAGGGCTGCGACCTCGTCGGCGGAGAGGGCGTCGGCCCCGCCGTCGACCTGCTTCTCGCCGAACCGGTGTGACTGCTCGACGTGCCAGTCGAGCCCGGGCAGCAGCGCGGCCACCGGGGCGACGGCCGCACGGAAGTCCATCAGCGGGGTGGCGGACACGCCGGTGATCGCGGGAAGGGCCAGCCCCTCGTCCTTGACGCTGGCGAGCCGCTCGAGGTAGAGCTTGTGCAACTCCATGGTGGAGGCGATGAACGCCCCCATGCGTTCGGCCGTGCCCGTGTCGGTGCCGCCCGCGTGCGCCGCCGATCCGCTCCATCCCTTGCGGGGCAGCCAGTCGATCTCGTCGGCGCCCAGCGTCCTGAGCGCCTCGTTGACGTCGGCGAAGTGGTTCCCGTCGCAGAAGATGTCGCCCTGCGCCGCCGGATTGGGGTGGTCGAGGTGGCGGACCTCCACGCCCGGGTACTTCTTCTCGAGCCGCTGCACCACCCGCTTGAGGCTGCGCGCGTGCGCGCCCCACCACGCGAACACCACGCCCCGGTCCTCCTCGTCGGCGTGCTGCTTGGCCTTCAGGATCTCCTCGACCAGAGCCTCGACGACCGGCCGCCAGAACGCGGTGTGCCGGTCGGTGGCCATCGCCCCGTCGCCGCTGGCGGTGAGCGCCGCGTTCAACAGCAGCACGCCCTGGGTGAGCATCGCCTGGAACCACTCCGGTGGCTGCACCGTGTCGTGCTCGCGCAGCAGGGCACGGATGTCGGCGATCGGCGTCTTCTTGGCGATGCCGTGCTTCCACATCGCCGCCGCCTTGATGATGCAGCGGATGGTGACGACCCTGCCGAACTGGCTGTCGTTCCAGTCGTGGAAGGTGTTGTCGAACATGGCGATGCCGGTGGCGCTCTCGCTGCGCGGGTAGGGGTTCTGCCCGAAGACGACGACCTTCCACTTGTGCGGCGGGTGGGGCTTGAGCGCCTGGAAGGTCAGTTCCCGCACGGGCACGACCATCGGGCTGCGGCCCGGGCCGATGAAGGTGGCGGCGCCCGGCTGCGCCTCGATGACCGGCTTGACCAGCGGCAGCCACGGCTCGCCGCCGCCGGTGAACAGGTCGGCGAGGGCCAGCGGGTCGTTCGGGTCGGGCGGGGTGGGGGCGGTGGTGTCGCTCATCGCGGGCTCCCGGAGTGGCGGGCCGTGCCGGTCCGACGGCACGGGTGATCGAGGTGGGGGCATTCTGCCGCCAGCGGGCGACAGTTACGGCGCCGGCGACCGGCGCGGCCCCCAGCGCCGGCGGTTCGGGTGCCGGGCGCCGTGTGTGGCGCGACGCGGACGGTTGTCGGTGGGCGGCGATAGCGTGCTCCACGTCGGAGACAACCTCTTCCCCACCGGAGTGAACCATGACCCTCGACCGCGAGAAGCCGCTGCTCAGGGTGGTGCTGACGGACGTCAACGCGAATGTGGTGCAGGCGTGGCGTGCGGCGTTCGCCGACACCCCCGAGGTCGAGATCCACAAGGGGTCGATCCTCACCCGGCAGGCCGACGCCTGGGTCAGCCCGACCAACTCGCGGGGGCGGATGGACGGCGGCGTCGACGCGGTCGTCAAGCGGCACCTCGGGGCGGGGATCCAACTGCGCGTCCAACGGGCGATCCGCGACCAGTTCGGCGCGGCGATGCCGGTGGGCAGCGCCGTCTGCGTGCCGTCGGGGGCCACCAACCCCAGGTTCCTGATCTCGACCCCGACCATGGAGCAGTCGGCGCAGGACGTCAGCGAGACGCTGAACGTGGCGCTGGCCTGCGCCGCCGCGTTCCAGGCCATCCACACGCAGAACGAGAGGGAGCCGGGCAGCATCGCGTCGGTGGCGCTGGTCGGCATGGGCGCGGCGACCGGCCGGGTGCCGGCGCGGGTCTGCGCCAACCTGATGTGGACCGGCTACACGCTGTTCAACGACTACCACTTCCGCGACTACGACGACCTGCGGAGGACCATCCGCACGCAGCTCGACGACATCGACAGCCGCCCGGAGGAGGAGCGTGTGCGGGTGACGGTGCCGACGGTGGCCGGCGCCCGCCGTTCACGGGGCTGAGGCGTCCCGGCGGCGGGGCGAGCGCCCGCGGCGTGCCCGCTGCGGTGGGCCCGCCTCCCGCCCCGACGGTTCCGGGCGTTCGACGCGGGTGGGGTCGCCGCGGACGAGTTCGTCGTGGATGCGCCATCGGGCCGTGTCGGCGGCGCGCTCGGCGGTCTGGTCGTCGCGTGCGATCCGCTGTCGCAGCAGCTGGATGGCGAGGCGCCGGTTGAGGCTGAAGTGCCGTTCGGTGTCGACCACCACGACGATGCCCGACGGGCGGTGGGTCGCCCGCACCGCCGTGCTGACCTTGTTCCGGTGCTGGCCGCCGGGGCCGCCGGTACGGCAGGCCACGATGTCGACGTCCGCCTCCGCGAACGCCGTGGTCGGGCTGTCGAGCTGGCACGGTCGGGCGACGACGTACCAGTTCTTCCGGCCGGTGCTCGCCCGGTAGGGGCTGGGGGCCTGCCAGCACAGGGTGCCGGTCCACGAGGCGGCGAACGCCTCGGCGTCGTCGCCGGAGATCCGGATCAGTGCCGACCGGTAGGTGTCGGGCCGTTCGCCGGGCACGGTGCGGACCCGGTGGGTCGTCAGGCCCCGCCGGGCGGCCTCGGTCTCCAGGCGGTGCAGCAGCCGGGCCAGCGCCCAGGCGCACTCCTGCGGGCCGCGCCCGGCGGACACGAGCAGGTGCAGGCTCATCGCCGGCCCCGCTTGCGGCGGTCGTCGCCGCGGTCGGACCGGGTGGTGGACCCGGCGTCGGGCGTCTTGTAGGTGACCAGGGGGACCGTGGTGGCCACGGGCGTGGCCAGGTCGTGGTCGACGAGATCCGTGATCACGCGTTCGATGCGCTTGTAGGCCGTGGGCGCCTCCTCGAAGAGCAGTTGGCGGTCGCCGCACACCACCAGCGACCCCACCGGGGTGCGCCGCAGTTCCTCGACGGTGTGCTTGGCCCGGCTGCGCCGCAGGGCGTCGGCGCGGGACATCTTGCGGCCCGCGCCGTGCGCCACCGAGTGGTTGGCGTCCGGGCCGGCGTGGGCGGCCACGAGGTAGGAGGCGGTGCCCCGGGTGCCGGCGACGAGCACGTCGCGGCCGTCGCCCGGCGCCGCGCCCTTGCGGTGCAGGTAGACCCCGTCGTGGACCTCCACCAGGTTGTGGCACTGGTCGACGACGGGCTCGGTGGGCTCGGCCCCCAGGGCGTGGGCGACCCGGGCGGCCAGCAGCCGCCGGTTGAGCGAGCCCCACCGTACGGCGTCGTCGTGCGCCGCCAGGTAGGCGGCGGGATCAGGGGCGGGGCCCGCGCCGTGGGCCTCGGTGTGCACCCGCAGGATCCGCTCGCCCAGCCCCCGGGAGCCGGTGTGGACGATGAGCACGAGGTCGCCCGCGTCGAGCCCGAGCCGGCTCGCGTGGCCCGGCTCGAAGACCGTGTCGACGCGCGCCAGCTCGACGAAGTGGTTGCCGCGACCGACCGTCCCGAGCCCGTCGACGTGGCCGGCGGGAATGTCGCCCGCCACGACGGCCCAGGCGGGGTCGTCGGCGTCCCGCCCGGGGTCGAGGGGGCGGTCGAGGTCGGGGAACCGGGCGGCGAGCCGCTCCGGCACGGCACGTTTGAGCCGGATGGGGAACACGGCGATGCCGCAGCCGATGTCGGAGCCCACCAGGAACGGGTACAGCACGGTCGACGCCATGGCGGCGCCGATGGGGGCACCCTTGCCCGGGTGCAGGTCCGGCATGGCGGCGACGTGGATCATGCCGGGAAGGGCGGCCACCTGCTGGCACTGCGTCAGGGCCTCGGACTCGATCCAGCTCGTGGGGGAGGCGAACACGGTGACGGTGGCGGGGGCGGACTGCGGCGGGGACTGGTGCGGAGACAAGGACGCTCGCTTCTCGCTAAGACGGCATGGACGCGCGGCACCACGACACCGGTCGGTGCCGCGCGCTTCGGCGATGGGGATGCTGCCCGTCAGAACGTCATGGACGACACTGTTGCGGAGCCGACCGGGTGCGGCAACCGACTTTCCGCCGCGCCGGCGACCTGTTCGACGCCCTGCCAGGGGTTCCGCCTCATGGCCGTGGGTCGTCGCCGCCGGCCCCGCTGCGCCGTCGGCTGTGGCCGGCGTCGGCGCGGTGCGGGCCTGCCGCCGGACCGTTCTCAGTCGGGGACGCTTCCCGCCCGGTCGAGATGGCGGAAGAGGTGCAGCAGGTGGCCGTCCGGGTCCGCGATGGTGAACTGCCGGTATCCCCACTCGGTGTCTCGCGGCGGTTCGACGACGGTCACGTTCCGCCGGGCGTACGCGGCGTGCAGCGCGTCGGGATCCGTGACCATGACGAAGCACTCCGCCGGGGTGAACGCGCCCGGACTTCGCCGCAGGTAGATGTTGACCTCGGCGACCTCGCCCCGGAACACCGAGGCGAACTCCTCGCCCATCCGGCCGCCGAGGGTGAAGCCCAGCGTGTCGACGTAGCAGCGGACCGACGCCGACACGTCGCGCACGGGCAGCGTCGGAATGATCTTGTGGAATTCGGTGTCGGCGTCGGCCATCAGGGCTCCTCCGGTGGGCGGACGGTCAGGGGGCGGGCAGGGCGCCGAGGCGGTGCAGCAGCTGCCGGCCCAGCGGCAGGCGCTTGTCGGCGTCGCCGTCCGTGTGGACGTCCACGTTGAGTGCGAAGCAATACAGCTGGTCGCCGCGCTCGACCCAGCCGACCCACCATCCCGTGCCCGGGTCGGTGGCGTCCGTCCAGCCGGTCTTGCCGTGGAGGGCGTACTCGGCGGTGCGCTCCAGGCGCAGGATGTCCCGGACGGTGGCCTGGTGCCCCCGGCCGGCCGGCAGCTCGCCCCGGACCAGCCGGGCCAGCCACCGCGCCTGCTCGTCGGCCGAGATCTCCAGCGGCCCGTCCAACCAGAACCGGTCCACGGCCGGCCCGACCTGGCCGTTGCCGTAGCCGAGCCGGTGCAGCCACTCCCGCTCCCGGTCCGGCCCGATGCGTCGGGCCAGCTCCTGGAACACCGGCACGTTGGAGACCCGGACCGCGTCGCGCAGCCCCATGTCCCGCTCCCAGGCGGCGACGCGCTGCGGCCGACCGCCGTAGGGGACCTTCTCCCGCTCGTCGCGCACCACGCCGGTCTCCAGCGCGATCAGGCTGTGCGCGATCTTGAACGTCGAGCCGGGGACGAAGCGCCGCTCGGCCCGCGCCCGGTCGACCATGACGACGCGCCCGGCCGTCACGTCGTACATCACGAAGGTGCCCCGGAGGCCGGCCTGCCGGAACAGGCCCGCCAGGTCGTCGCGGACCTCGACCGCCGGCACGGTCGGCGTGGGGGACGGACCCGTCGCGGCGGTGGCGGACGCGGCGCCGGCCGGCGGCGGCTGCGGACGCCCGCTGCCGGTGCAACCGGTCGCGCCGGCCAGCAGGAGCAGGACGACGACCGCGGTGCCCGCGACCCGCCGCCGGGCGCCCGCGCGGACCGCCGTCGGTCGCGCGGGCAGGGACCGCGTCCGTGACTCGAAGACCACCGCCACCGCCTCTGTCCGTGCCGGCGCAGACGCCCCAGTCAAGCACGTCCCGGGGGTACGGCATCGCCCCGTCGGTCGGCTCACGGCTCCGCCGTCGCGCCGATCACGGCGGCCACGTCGGGCGGCAGCGGGTAGGGGCGCTCCGGGGGCAGCAGCGCCCCGGCGGCGGTGTCGTCGCTGGCGTCGAGCGCCGCGCGCACCGCGTGGGCGGTCGGGGTCACGTCGGTGAGACCGACCAGCCACTCGTCGACGTACCGGCGCACCGCCTCGCCGCCGAGCCCCACCTGTAGGGACCGGTGCGGCAGCGGGGCCAGGCGCAGCGACCGTTCCGGGTCCCACTGCACCCGCACCGGGCTGGCCCGCAGCCGTCGCGACCAGTCCTCCCGGTCCTGGTGGCGGTCGCGCTCGAAGCTGCTCAGGCACGAGTTGGTCAGCGCCCACTCGAAGCCGGCGCGGGTGATCTCGACGGCCAGCACCCGCTCCTGCCCGGGCTTCGTGCCCCAGCCGCAGCGGTACATCATCCAGCGGAACGACGGCTTGATCCAGGTCATCCGTTCCCGCTTGAACGGCGGCACGAAGCGGCCGGCGGCCAGCGCCGGGCGGGCGATCTCCGGCGGGTACGCCTGGTACACGGTCACGGTGTCGGCGGTGAAGCGGGCGCGAACCTGGTGGACGGGGACCTGCATGGCGCCGATCCTGGCCGATCGTCCGGGCCCGGTCCATCGGATTGTCCCGCCCGGGCCGGCGGCCCCGGTGGGGGATAGGCTGCCGGTCGTGGCAGGTCTTCTCAGGAGTGTGGCGGCCCGTATCGGCGGGGTGATCCCGTCGCCGCGCCGGCCCGGGCCGGGCCCGGCGCAGGTCGCCCGCCCCCGCCAGGTCGCGGCGTTGCAGCGTCGGCAGTTGGCGTACGCCCCGGAGCTCGACGGGCACGCCGATCCGGGCGAGATCGTCTGGACCTGGGTGCAGTACGAGGACGACCCGCGTCAGGGCAAGGACCGCCCCGTGCTGGTGGTGGGCCGGCACAGCCGGACGCTGTTCGGGCTGATGCTGTCCAGTCAGAGCGAGCGGGACGGGCAGCGGCACTGGCTGGCGCTCGGTCCGGGCGAGTGGGACCGGGACAACCGGCCGAGCTGGGTGCGGCTGGACCGGGTGCTGACCATGCGGGAGGACGGCATCCGCCGGGAGGGCGCCGTGTTGGACCGGGCCCGTTTCGACCGGGTCGGGCAGGCCCTGCGCGCCGGCTACGGCTGGCGCTGACCCGTCAGGCCGGCTCGCGGCTCGGGCCGATCCCGGCGTCGCGGGTGTCCGGCGGCGGGTACGGCTGCTCGGCCAGCAGCCGGGCCAGGTGCGCGCTGTTGAGCGCCAACGCCTTGGTGGTGCGTCCCGTGGTCTCGGGCTTGGGCCGGGCGTCGATGTAGTCCACCTTGTGCAGCGCCTCGCCGACCCAGTAGGTGGCGCCCGCCGCGGGGCAGGTGAAGCCGACCTCGTTGAGGGCCTGCTGGACCTCGCCGATGGTGTGGTGCGCGCCGTCCTCGTTGCCGACGACCGCGACCCCGCCCACCTTGCCGTAGGTGAGCAGCCGGCCCTCGGCGTCGGTCTCGGAGAGTTCGGCGTCGAGCCGTTCGAGGACCATCTTGCACACGGCGGACGGCTGACCGAGCCAGATCGGCGTGGCGATGACGAGGATCTGCGCGGCCATCAGCCTGGACCGGATGACCGGCCAGCCGTCGCCGTCGCCCTCGTCGGTGGAGACGCCGAAGCGCACGTCGTGGTCGACGACCCGGATCAGGTCGCCCGCCACGCCCTGGTCGGCGAGGGCGTCGAGCACCTCGCGCCCGAGCACCTCGGCGCTCGACGGGGCGGGGGACCGCTTGAGGGTGCAGTTCAGGACCAGGGCCCGGATGCTCGTCACGGTGTTCCTCCCTCGGCCGGTGCGCGCTGACCCTGCCGGCATACCCGGCAACCGGCGCGAGACACGTCGAAACGCGTCGTGTCCCGACCGGCGGTCCGCTGGCGTGGGCCTGCGGGCTCAGCACTCCGCCAGGTGGGCGCTGTCGACGAGTTGCCGGGGCGGGCGGGCCACTCCGAGGCTCTTGGCCCGGTACATGGCGGCGTCGGCCCGGTCGAGTGCCTCGGTGAGCTGCGCGGGCCCGGTGACGGGGGCGAGCCCGACGGAGGCGGTCACCCGGACGCTGAGCCCGCCCAGCGGGATCGGCGCGGCGAGGCTGTCGCAGAGCCGCCGGGTGGCGTGCTCGATCCACCGCCGGTCGATCGTGGGGCTGGCCAGCAGCCCGGCGAACTCGTCGCCGCCGAGCCGGGCGACCAGGTTGTCTCCGGCGAAGGCGGCGAGCCGTTGGGCGACGCTGACCAGCACCTGGTCGCCGGCGGCGTGGCCGTAGCTGTCGTTGATCTGCTTGAAGTCGTCGAGGTCGAGCACCACGGCGATCAGCGGCTGCCCGGCCGCGTCGGTGAGCAGCGTGGCGGCCAGGCGGTAGAACGCGCGGCGGTTGGGCAGGCCCGTCAGGGGGTCGTGGCTGGCGGCGTGCCGCTCGGCGGCGAGCTCGGCCTGGAGGTGCCTGATCTCGACCTCGGCCTGGATCGCGCGGCGCCGCAGCTGCCAGGAGGTGACGAGTGCCCCGGCGGCACAGATGCCGGACGCGATGGTCAACGGATCCGGCACGAGACCTCCCATCAGCACGTTGCCGCCGGCCCCCGCGCGCGGCGGTCCGCGCCCGCGTGTCGGGCCCCGTCCGTCCTGGTGGCAGCCCCAGGTCGGTGACTCAGAGTGAACAGATGGGCACTGTCCACGTGCGTTATCATGCTCGCTGTCCGGTGCAGATGCAATAGCAGATGCACGTGCAGGAAGCCCTTCGTCGATATCGTGCCCCCTCATCAGGCACCGCTGCCCGGCATCGCGGGGCTCGCGAGAGAAAGACGTCCATGCAGCAGCCTCCGAACGGCGTTCCCACCACCCAGCTGCCCCCGCTCGCCTGGCAGAAGAGCCGCCGGAGCAATCCCAGCGGCAACTGCGTCGAGCTGGCCGAACTGCCCGGCGGCGCCGGCATCGCCCTGCGCAACTCCCGGCACCCGGAGGGGCCGGCGTTGATCTACACGGTGGACGAGATCGCCGCCTTCGTGCTCGGCGCGCGCGACGGGGACTTCGACAACCTGATCGCCTGACCGCGCCCCGGCGACCGGGGCGAATTGTCCGCACCGAAGAAGTTCACCTCACTCACGGTTCATGGCATGCTTACCCGTCGGCCGCGCTAGGGCATCTGGTCGGCACGAACCGGCATGTGGAGGTCGGCTGTGACGATGGGTCCCGCCGAGGGCGGTCCGGGGACCGGCCCGACCGTGCTGCGCATGCTGCTCGGCGCCCAACTGCGCCGGCTGCGCGAGTCCAGCGGGGTGACCCGGGAGGGCGCCGGCTGGGAGATCCGCGCCTCCGAGTCGAAGATCAGCCGGATGGAGCTGGGCCGGGTCGGCTTCAAGGAACGCGACGTCGCGGACCTGCTCACCCTCTACGGCGTCACCGCGTCCGAGGAGCGGGAGGCGCTGCTCAAGCTCGCCCGCGACGCCAACAGCCCGGGCTGGTGGCACCGTTACGGCGACGTGCTGCCGAACTGGTTCCAGTCGTACCTCGGGCTGGAGGCGGCCGCCGCGCTCATCCGCAGCTACGAGGTCCAGTTCGTCCCCGGCCTGCTCCAGACCTGGGAGTACGCCCGGGCGGTGGTGCTGCTCGGGCACGGTCGGGCCGCACCGGCGGAGATCGAGCGTCGGGTCGCACTGCGCATGCAGCGCCAGCGGTTGCTGCACCGCGAGAACCCGCCGCAGCTCTGGGCGGTGGTGGACGAGGCCGCGCTGCGCCGGCCGATCGGCGGCCCGCGGGTGATGCGCGAGCAGGTGGCGGCGTTGATCGAGGCCACCAAGTCGCCGAACATCCGGCTCCAGGTCATCCCGTTCGCCGCCGGTGGGCACGCCGCCGCGGGCGGGGCCTTCACCATCCTGCGCTTCGGTGACCGGGAACTACCCGACATCGTCTACATCGAACAGCTCACCAGCGCGCTCTACCTCGACAAGCGCGACGACCTCGACTACTACGCGGTCGCAATGGAACGGCTCTGCGTGGAGGCCGAGCCGCCGGAGCGTACGCCGGAGATCCTCGGCGCGATCCTGGACGACCTCTACCCGGGGTGACCCCGGCGGGGCCTCGCCCGGACAGCGGTGCGGCTACCATGGTCGCCGACCGGCGACAGTGGACGGACGCCCCCGGTCGCGGGTGGCGCAGAGTCGTGGAGGCTGCCTTGACCACCGATGCCCCGGGTACGACGACCGGCCCCGCCCACCCGAGCGACCGCATCGACACCTCGGTGGCCCACCCCGCGCGCCGGTACAACTACTGGCTCGGCGGCAAGGACAACTTCCAGGCCGACCGGGACTCCGGCGACATGGTGGCGGCGTCCTTCCCGACCATCCGCACCGCCGCGCTGGAGAACCGCCGTTTCCTCCAGCGGGCCGTGCGGCACCTCGCCCGGGAGGAGGGCATCCGCCAGTTCCTCGACATCGGCACCGGCATTCCGACCGCCGACAACACCCACGAGGTCGCGCAGGCGATCGCCCCCGAGTCGCGGGTGGTCTACGTCGACAACGACCCGATCGTGCTCGCGCACGCCCGGGCGCTGCTGACCAGCTCGCCCGAGGGCGCCACCGCCTACATCGACGCCGACCTGCGCGACCCGGAGCGGATCCTGCGCCACCCCGACCTGCTGCGCACCATCGACCTGTCCCGGCCGGTCGCCCTGATGCTGGTCGCGATCCTGCACTTCGTCGGCGACGACGACGACCCGTACGCCGTGGTCACACGGCTGCTCGACGCGCTGCCGCCGGGCAGCTACCTGGCGGCCTCGCACGCCACCCACGACTACCTCCCCCCGCACGTGGCGCAGGAGGCGAAGGCGGCGGCCCGGGGCGGCAGCCCGCACGGCCTGATCAATCTGCGTACCCGGGCCGAGTTCACCCGGTTCTTCGACGGGCTGGAGCTGTTGGAGCCCGGCGTCACGTCGGTCGCCGAGTGGCGTGCCGAGGACGCGCCGCAGCCCCGCCCGGCGGCGGCCGAGGTCAGCATGTACGGCGCGGTGGCCCGCAAGGGCTGACCGCACACCTGCGCGCCCGCCGGCCCGGACCACCACGGTCCGGGCCGGCGCTGCTGCTGCGCGGGGTCACCCTCGACGTCGCCCTGTGCTGCCGCGCGGAGTCGCACTCGACGTCGCCCCCGCACTCGACGTCACCGTGGCCGGGCGGCGTGGTGGGCCGCGTCGGTGTTCCTGTCGCGTGCGGTCCCGAGCCGGATCGCCGCCTGTGGCGTTGACGAGGGCGGCCCGCTCCGCCTAGTCTCTGTATCGATCCAGTCTGAATCGATGCAGAGAGGGGCGCGGTGAAGCCGACCCTGCAAGCAGTCGCGGACGCCGTCGGCGTGTCCCGCAGCACCGTCTCCAACGCCTACAGCCGACCCGACCAGCTCTCCGCCGCCCTGCGCCAGCGGATCCTGGACGCCGCCCGGCAGCTCGGCTACCCCGGCCCCAACCCCACCGCCCGGTCGCTGCGGCGCGGGTACGTGGGCGCCATCGGAGTGCTCTTCGAGTCGCGGCTGTCGTACGCCTTCACCGACCCCTTCGCGGTCCGCTTCCTGGCCGGCGTCGCCGAGGCGGCCGAGCGGCACGGCACCACCCTGCTGCTCGTGCCGCTGCCGCCCGACGAGCCCGCCGCGCGGCGGGCCGTGGAGAACGCCGCCGTCGACGGCTTCTGCGTCTACTGCGTCGGCGACGAGGGCTGGGTCGTCGACGTGCTCCGCGAGCGCGGCCTGCCCGTCGTCACGACCGCCCCCCGCGACGACGCCGGCCCCGACGACCGCTACGTCGGCATCGACGAGCGGGCCGCCGCCCGGGCCGTCGCCGCCCACGTGGCGGGGCTCGGGCACCGGCGGGTCGCCCTGCTCGGCGACGCCGTGCGCCCCGGCGCGGCGCCGGGCGAACTGCGCCTCGCCGACGTGGCCGACGTCGCCCACCCGACGACCCGGGCGCGGCTGGCCGGGTTCGCCGACGCCTTCGCCGAGGTCGGCGTCGCCTGGTCCGAGCTGACCGTGCTCGCCGCCACCGACAACAGCCGGTCGGCGGGCGCCACGGCCGTCGCCGCCGCCCTCGCCGCTCCCGAACCGCCCACGGCGGTACTGGCCTGCGCGGACGTGCTCGCCCTCGGCGTCCTCGACGCGCTCGCCGAGGCCGGCCGGCCGCCCGTGTCGGTCACCGGCTTCGACGACATCGCCGAGGCCGCCACCGCCGGCCTCACCACCGCGCGGCAACCAGCCGAGGAGAAGGGGCGCATCGCCGCCCGGCTCCTGCTCGACCCGCCCGCCGACCCGGCGGCCGGCCACGTCCTGCTACCCACCGCACTCGTCGTCCGGTCCTCCACCGGACCCGTCCCAGGGAGCTGACCATGGAACAGCCCACCGGCTTCGTCCTCGCCGTCGACGCGGTGACCCGACACGTCAACTCCGCCCGGCCGGACGCCCCCGTCCGCCCGGAGCGGCCCCGCGTCGCGCGACTCGCACCCACCCGGCTGGCCGCCGCCGGCGTCCTGCGCCGGCTCGCCGACCGCATCCAGCCGCCGCCGGTCGCCGCCGCGCCGCGCTGCTCCTGACCGTCGCTGCGGGCCGGTCGCCCGCCGCAGCCGCTGCTCCTGACCATCGGTGCGGGCCGGTCGTCGCCGCCCGAACCGCGACGACCGGCCCGCAACCGGGCACCGCGCTGGTGGCCGACCCCGCCGGCAGGGCAGACTGAACGGCTATGTCGCCGTTCTCGCCCACCCTGCGGTTGCACGACCGCTACGTCCTGCGCGAGCGCATCGGCCTCGGCGGGATGTCCGAGGTGTGGCGCGCCGACGACGAGGTGCTGCACCGGCCCGTCGCCGTCAAGGCCCTCACCCGGGAGTTCGCCACCGACCCGCAACTGCGGGCCACCATCCAGCGCGAGGCCCGCGCCGCCGCGCGGTTGACCCACCCGCACGTCACCCAGGTGTACGACTACGGCGAGGCGGCCCTGGACGGCGGCATCGTCGTCCCGTACCTGGTGATGGAGTTGGTGCAGGGGCGCAACCTCGCCGACCGGCTCGCCGCCGGGCCGCTGCCCTGGCCGGAGGCGGTGCGGATGGCCGGCCAGATCGCCGCGGCGCTCGCCGCCGCCCACCGCATCGGCGTGGTGCACCGCGACGTCAAGCCCGGCAACGTGATGCTCACCGAGACCGGCGCCAAGGTGCTCGACTTCGGCATCGCCGCGCTCGCCGGGCCGCACCACCCGCGGGCGGGACAGACCGGCGAACTGCTGATGGGCACGCCCGCGTACTTCGCCCCGGAGCGGATGCGGCCCGGGCCGCCGAACCCGGCCAGCGACGTCTACGCCCTCGGCGCGCTGCTCTACCGCACCCTCACCGGCCGGGCCCCACTGCCCGTGCAGACCTGGGAGGACGCGCTGGAGGTGCACGCCGGGCACCCGCCGGTGCCGCCCCCGCAGGTCCCCGGGCTGCCGCCCGACATCGCCGAGCTGACCCTGGCCTGCCTGGCCACCGATCCGGCGCGCCGGCCGGGCGCGGCCCAGCTCGCCACCCGCTTCGCCGCCGGGGCGTCGGCCCACCCGCCCGCGGCCGTCCTGCCGGCGCCGTCCGCCGGCGCATCGTCCGCGACTGCCCCTTCGTCGGCAGGCGCCGAGCACCCGCCGACCCTGATCGACCGCTCACCGCCGTCCCCGAACCCCACCGGCCGCGCGGGGGTGCCGTACCCCGCCCCGCCGGGCGGGCGCCACCCCGTGGCCGCCCGCACCGGCCGTCCCGCCCCGGCCGGCGGCGCGGGGACCACGCGCAACAGGCCCGTCACCGCGCTGGTCGCCGTCGGCGTCGCGCTGCTCGTCGGGCTCGTCGGCGCGCTCGTCATCGGCGACGGCGGAAGCCCGCCACCGGCGGCGGCCCCCGTCACCGGCACACCGACCGGCAAGCCGACCTCGGCCAGGCCGACGCCGCCGCCCAGGACCTCCGCCCCGCCGCCGGTGACCGCGCGGCCCGACCCGGTCGGCCTGCCGCAGTTCGTCGCCGAGTTCGCCGCGGTGCTCGCCTGGGCGCAGGCCCGCGGCGAGATCGACCGCAAGACGGTCGAGGGGCTGCGGGACAAGCTCGCGGACCTGAGCCGGGGCAAGGAGAAGGACCGGGCCAAGCGGGTCGAGAAGCTGCGGGAGCGCCTCGCCGAGGCGGCCGAGGAAGGGCAGCTCCCGCCCGACACGGCGGCCCGACTCGACGCCCTGCTCGACCGGATCGACACGCCGTCGCCGGACGACGACGAGGACGACGACTGAACCGGCTCAGCCGACCTCGACCGCGGACCCCTGCTCCACCCGGCCACCCCGCACCACCTGCGCGTACGCGCCCACGCACGGCTGCGCGCCGAGCTGCGGCAGCGGCGCGACCCGGTTGAGGCGGGCCGGGACACGCAACGCCTCGGCCTGCCGGGGGAGCGACCCGTGCGCCAGGGTCGGCACCGCACACCGCGGGGTCGGGGCGAGTACCCGCAGCACCAGCTCGGGACCGACCCGCAGCTCGCCACCGACCCAGTCGTTCTCGGCGAAGCCGTCCACTTCGACGTCGAGCACGAGGTTGGGCCGGTAGCGGACCGCCTCGACGGTGCCGCCCGGAAGCTCGGCGGCCACCCGGGCCAGGGTGGCCGTCGTGACCAGGTGCACCGGGGCGAAGTCGAAGAAGGTCCCCGGCGCCGCCGCCCCGAGCGGGTTGGCGTCGACCGGCACCTCGGCGGCCAGACCGGCCGCCAGCACCGCGTCCGGGTCGGCCCGGTCCAGGAGCGCCCCGGCGGGCGGCCGGTCGATCAGCGTCACCGGGACGCCGAGCACCCGGGACAGCACGTCGTCGACGCCGGGGTCCACGCTGGACAGGACCCGCCCGTCGGGCAGCGTGATCCGTACCTCATCGGGTGCGGCGCCGGCCGCGCGGAGCGTGAGCAGGTCGCGCCAGAGCCGGGGATGCTTCGCGCTGGCCACCCGCCCGGTGTCCCGGTGCCGCAGGGCCAGCCGTCGGTCGCCCGCCACACCCGCCGGGCCGACGTCGGCGGCGGGCAGCCGCTCACCCAGCATCGACTTCACCGGGTAACGCCACAGCTGCGCCAGCCGGCCGGTCATCCTGCCGCCGCCCCGGCGCGGGGCACCGCGACCCGGACCGGGGCCCCGCCGGCGGTCGTGATGCACGTCGTCACGGGGCCACCCTAGTGCGAACCCCCGCGGCTGTGGACGGTCCGTGGGACGCAAGGGCCGGCCCATTGGCGGACTCCCAGGATCGGTTCGTAGCGTGTGGGCCATGATTCGTACCGCGCACGCCCTGCTCGCCTCCGGCACCGCCCCCGAAAAGGCCGCGCCGCCGGAGGACGGACTGGTCGGCTTCGTCATCGGCCTGGTCGAGCGGCTCGGCGGCCCCGGCGCGGGTCTGGCCGTCGCCCTGGAGAACCTCTTCCCACCGATCCCCAGCGAGGTGATCCTGCCGCTGGCCGGCTTCGTCGCCGGCCAGGGCCGGATGAGCGTGGTCAGTGCGATCTTCTGGACCACCCTCGGCTCGCTGCTCGGCGCCCTCGCCCTGTACTGGATCGGCGCCGCGCTGGGCCGGGATCGGATCCGGGCGATCGCGCAGCGGCTGCCGCTGATCAAGCTCAGCGACGTGGACCGCACCGAGGAGTGGTTCCTGCGGCACGGGGTGAAGGCCGTCTTCTTCGGCCGGATGATCCCGATCTTCCGCAGCCTGATCTCCATCCCGGCCGGTGTGGAGCGGATGCCGGTGCTGACCTTCGCGGTCTACACGACGCTCGGCAGCCTGATCTGGAACACCACCTTCGTGATGGCCGGCTACCTGCTCGGCGACAACTGGCACCTCGTCGAGGGGTACGCCGGCGTGCTGCAGAAGGTGGTCATCGTCGCCAGCGTGGCGGCCGCCGGCTGGTTCGTGGTCTCCCGGATCATCCGCGCGCGGCGCGGCGCGCCGGCCGTCGATCCCGTCGACCCCGCCCCGCTGCCCCACGCGCCGGACCCGACGGGGCGGGGCACGATCTACCGCAGCGCGTACTCGGACGGGCAGGCGCCCGACCGCGACCTGTCTCGCTGAGCCGGTGGCGCGGCCACGGCGGGCGCCACCACGCCCGCCGGGTCCCCGCCGCGGTGGCCCTCGGGATCCGGCGCCGCCGCCGAGGCGCACTGCACAGTCGGCGCGGGCACCCCGCCCCGATCCCGATCGGCCCCGGGACGCGGAAGTCCACCCGCGGGCTTGATCCCTGCGCCGGGGCACGGCGGCCACACCCGGGCGGGGCCCACTCTCGCGTCCGTCCGCCGGCTCCTACCGGAGATCTTGGTAGAAAACGGCCCCTCCAAGGGCCGTATTTCTACCAAGATCTCCACCCGGTGACCCGATAACCCGATGACCCGGTGGCCCGTTACTCGTGGAGCCCGTGGAGCCCGTGGAGCCCGTGGAGCCCGTGGAGCCCGTGGAGCCCGTGGAGCCCGTGGAGCCCGTGGAGCCCGTGGAGCCCGTGGAGCCCGTGGG
>NZ_JBEYEU010000046.1:23445-24469 GCF_040634035.1 Micromonospora sp. NPDC007220
CGTGGACCTGTCTGTGGCCGGTGTCCGATTTCGTGTGGCTGTCCGGTGGGGGTTGGGTCGGTGGGTCGTCGGTGGGTGGCGTGTGAGTGTGACCGGGGGCATCGTGGGTGCGGAATCGTGGCGGGGGCGGGGTCGTTACACCCTGCGTACGACCGAGCAAGACCCACGCCGCCGAGGTCACGCCGCCCCGATGGGTTGGCGGGCCCGGGGCCCCCGGAATGATGGCGGGCCGCCGGTGGTTACACACGGTCCGGCCGACGTGAGGGCGTCCCCCCGCCCCGCGCAACAGCCCGGCCCCCTTTCGCCCCGCACGGGTCGGACATCCGGCCGGCACGGCCGATCTGATCTTTCCTCCGGCTGAATGTCGGAGATCCTCTCCAGGCTTCGCTGGAGATCCCTTTGAGTTCGCATGAGCGCCGACGGTGCTTGCATCCGCGTGAAGCCGATCCCCCTCGGTGTGGGTGCCAACCCCCGAATGGAGCGTTTCTGATGAACACGATCATTCGTAAGAGCGTTCTCGGTGTTGCTGGTCTCGCGTTCGCCGGTGGCGTGTTCGCCGGTCCCGCGACCGCGCAGGCGGTCCCGTCGGTGGAGTCGACGCCGGTGGCAGTTGCCGTGCAGGCCGACAAGCCGTCGGTCGACAAGGCCAAGCTGATCCCGCACGGTGTGCAGGGCGCCCAGTCGCACGTTGACCTGTCCGACGAGCAGGTAGACAACGTCAAGGCCATCATCGCGGCCACGAAGAAGGCCGGCATGGACGAACGGGCCGCCGTGGTCTCCATCGCCACCGCACTGCAGGAGTCGAAGTTGGAGAACCTGGGTCATCTGGGTGACCGCAACGACCACGACTCGCAGGGCCTGTTCCAGCAGCGCCCGTCCTCGGGTTGGGGCACGGTGGAGCAGATCACCGACCCGGAGTACTCGACGATGGCGTTCCTGAAGGGTCTGAAGCAGGTCGACGGGTGGCAGGACATGCCGCTGACGAAGGCCGCGCAGACGGTGCAGGTGTCGGCGTACCCGGACC
>NZ_JBEYEU010000047.1:0-22223 GCF_040634035.1 Micromonospora sp. NPDC007220
CCGCCGCTCTTCCGATCTACCCCGGGTGCCCCTCCCTGGTACCGCGCGCGGCCGGGCGCACTGCGGGCCCGGCCCACGGGCCGGCGGGCGGGCGGGCGCCCGCCGGCCGGCCGGTGGGCCGGGGCGGGCGGGCGTGCGGCGGGCCGGCCCCGGGCCGACCGACGGGGGTTGTCGAGGTCGTCGAAGGCGGGCTACGTTACCGAACGGTAGCGCCGTCCGGTGGAGGCATGGCCGGAGCCGGTCCGCACCGGACCGGACCGGGCCGCCCCCGCCCCGGCGGCCCCGGCCGACTCGCGATGGGATGGGCATGACGGATCTGTTCTCGGTCGAAGGCAAGACGGTCCTGGTCACCGGCGGCTCGCGGGGGATCGGCCTGATGATCGCCCAGGGCTTCGTCCGGGCCGGCGCACACGTGATCATCTCGTCCCGCAAGGCGGACGTCTGCGAGGCCGTGGCCAAGGAGCTCTCCGCCGAGGGGCGCTGCGAGGCCATCCCCGCCGACCTCGGCGACGACGCCGGCGCCGAGGGCCTGGCCGCCACCGTCCGGGAGCGGTTCGACCGGCTCGACGTGCTGGTCAACAACGCGGGCGCGACGTGGGGCGCGCCGCTGGAGTCGTATCCGGAGAGCGCGTTCGACAAGCTCTGGGCCGTCAACGTCAAGGCCGTCTTCCGGCTCACCACCGCGCTGCTGCCCGCGCTGCGCGCGTCGGCCAGCGCCGACGACCCGGCCCGCGTCATCAACATCGGGTCCATCGACGGCATCCGGGTGCCGATGATGGAGGTGTACGCGTACTCGGCGACCAAGGCCGCCGTGCACATGCTCACCCGCAGCCTGGCCCACCAGCTCGCCGGCGAGCAGATCACCGTCAACGCGATCGCGCCGGGGCCGTTCGAGAGCAAGATGATGGCGTTCGCGCTGGACGACCCCGCGTCCCGGGCCGCCATCGAGGGGCAGGTGCCGCTGGGTCGGATCGGCCGGCCGGAGGACATGGCCGGCACCGCGATCTACCTGTCGTCCCGCGCCGGCGCGTACCTCACGGGTGCGGTGATCCCGGTCGACGGCGGCATCACCACCCACGGCTGAGCTCGGCGAAGGGCGGGAGGCGGTGCGCGTACCCCCTGGTGGGCCGGAGCCGCGCGGACTCGGCAGATCCGCGCGGCCCCGGACGGCCGGTGTGGCCGGTGGTTCAGCGGCCGGCGAGCAGCCGGGTCACCGCGGTGTCGACGTCCAGGTGCTCGGCCTCGCGGCCGCGCGGGACGACGACGTAGGTCCGCCGCAGGAAGCGCACCAGGACGCTGCGCGGCACCTCGAACAGGGCGTTGCCGTCGGGCGACGACAGCGCCAGGGCGACGAAGTCCCCGCGCGGGGTGGCCCAGGGCCAGACCCGCACGTCGCCGATGCCGGCCGGCTCGTCGAGGCCCGTGACCAGCAGCTCCCGGGCGAACGACCAGCTGACCGCCTCTCCGCCGGCGGATTCGGCGTGGAACAGGACATGGACCGCATACGGATCAGCAGGGTCGTAACGCAGACTGGCACGCACCGGCAAGGCGGTGGCGTCAGGTGCGACGAGCCTTAGCGACGTCTCGACCTCTACGGTCGTCGGTCGGATGACACTCATGGACGATCTCCCCCCGGCACCGCTGCGGAACGCGCGTGTCCCGCTTTTCCCATACTCAGGTGCTACTCCTGGCTACGCTCCGCCATACGCTGACTTCACCCAGTGGTGGGAAGGGGGTCGGAAAGGCCGCGTGAATGTGAATATTCATGTAGGATTTCCGGTTCTGCCCAGTGCGTGATCCCGCCCGGCATCGGGTGGTTCAGTCGTCGACTTACTCCGGTAACGTCCAGTCGGCCGTTGCAGTGACGGGCGCGAGCCACACTGGGGGAGGAAATGGTTACGAAACGATCCTCAGTGGATCCGATGGCAGTGCCGGGCCCGCCGAACGTCGCGGCCCGAGCACCCGAAAGGCGGGGGTACGGGGTGCCGACGGAGCAGCACGACCGGCCCGGTCGGCCGACGACCGACCGGGATGGCGCAGGCGGCACGAAGCTGGCCGAGCGGCGGCAGCGACCCCGCTGGCGGCAGCGGCTGAGCACCACCCTCGACCTGATCCGGGCCAACCCGACCGGACGGGTCACCCTCAAGATCTTCATCGCCATCGCCGGCGCCCTCGTCGTCACCATCGGCATCGCCCTCATCCCGCTGCCCGGGCCGGGCTGGCTGCTGGTGATCGCCGGGCTCGGCATCTGGGCCGTTGAGTTCCACTGGGCCCGCCGGCTGCTCGGCTTCACCCGTCGCCACGTGCACAACTGGACCCAGTGGGTGAAGGACCGCTCACTGGCCGTACGCTTCGTGCTCGGCTCCGTTGGCCTGGCCTTCGTCGGCTCGGTGGTCTGGCTGTCACTGAAGTACAGCTTCGGCATCGACGTGGTCGCCGAGGCGCTGCACTACCTGGCGACGCACTGACCCGGACCGACCCGGCGCTCCGCCGGGTCGACCGATCGCGGCGCGGCGCGCGGACCCCGGATTTCCGGTCCGGTCCCTCGATCAGGTAGAGTCAGCGGCGCTGAGGGCGATTAGCTCAGCGGGAGAGCGCTTCGTTCACACCGAAGAGGTCACTGGTTCGATCCCAGTATCGCCCACCGTAAGTATGTGCAGGTCACGAGGCCCGTTTCCGGAACTCCGGTAACGGGCCTCGTGGCGTTCGGCCCTTATTATGGGAGCAGATTGGGAGCAGGCGTTCGTCCGGTGGCTGACCGAGGCAGGCGTGCCGGCGGCCACTACTACCGGGGCAACGGCTTAATCGTCGCTCCTCACCTGATCAAGGAGCTGAACATGCCGCTGACAGCCCCAGGTTAGGACAAGGCTCCCCGGCTACGGGCCAGCAGCCTGGCCGACGGCTGCTGGTCCGGTGGGCCGCCCACACGCCGGTCCACCAGGCTAGGTCGTGTACCCACTTCTCGGTGCTCTGGCGGGCCTTGGCCGACCACTTTGACGCGTCAATTGCTGCGAAGTCGTTCAAGGCTTAGCGGTCGGTTGTGGCTGTTGCCGATCAACCATGGGACGAGCAACGCGAGCTCGACCCATGGGAGCGGCCCTGGTTGCCCACGCCCATTCGACGATTCGTAGGCCGTGTGGTCACGATCAGGTGCGGCGTTTCGGCATGGATAGCAAACACTATGTACATGGTCCATCACGACAAGCGGGTGCCTGAGCACCTGCTGATCACCATCGAGCAGCGGGACGATCCGGTATCGGCGGTCTCCGAGGATGATGCCCAATGCCGTTCGGTCACCTATCCCACGCTGATGTGAGCCCTTCACCTCTTCGGCGCGGCCGAAGAGGTGAAGGGCCGGTGGCGGATCGTGCGGCTCGACGCCGACGAGCCGCAGCACGCCCGCGACTGTCTCGCATCGCACTTCGGCGCCTGTTCGGCGAGACGCCGCAGACCGTCGAGAACACGGCCGTGCGGGTCGCGTACGAGAGGGCGTACGAGGTGCATGACTGGGAGCCGGTCAATGAGCTGACCGTCAGTGGCCGTCCTTACCGGATCATCCGGGCGCAGCCGTTCATCCGGATGGACCGGAGCCGCCCCGGCCCACCGATGCCGACCCGTACCCGCCGGGCCAGGCGGAGCGGACCACGTCGCCGATGGACGGCCTCGTCATCGACCCGACCGCGGGCACCGGGGCTCACCGACGCCCTCGTCCGGATGGAGTTGGTCTCGGCGTCCTAACGGCGACCTCCTTCCCTGAGGACGTGTACGCCGACTCGTGCCGGGCGGTGTCCACGCACCCGAACGTGGTGCTGCTCCCGGTCGGGTTCATCGTCGGGAAGCACGTCGACGGCAGGTGGCGTCCCCGCTCGTTCACCACCTACCCGACGCCGCAGACCGCCCGGGACGCGGAGTCCTTCGCCATTGCCGACATTGCACGCGACGTCGACACCCCGATCGAAGAGTTCATGGCGGCTTACGTGCGCGCCCGCGCGGGCGCATCGTCCGCAACGGACCGACGACTTCGAGGTCAGCGGTGTGGCGTGCCGGGTGACCCGGGTTCGAAACCTTTATCCGGTAAGGCCCGGACGCCCGGAAGGACCCCGCCCCTCCGACCACGACCCGCTGCCACCACCAGCCAGTCAGGTGGAACAACTCCGCGCGCAAGGCCTGATGCCCGAACCAGACTGACCCGAACACGGCGGGCGCGGAGGCACGTACGCCGTACGCCCTGAAGCGGCCGAGGTGACCGTGTAGGTGGCCAACCAAGACAGGAAGACGGCGGTACCCCGTGGCAATTACGAACAAGATCGTGAGGGCTTCGCCGCCCTCGTCAGCGTCAGGAGGGCCAGGTAACCTCGTGATAGGTCACCGACGAAGTGATCGAGATGAGGTACTTCTGCCCCCGCAGCGGACCGTTCCATAGCGAGTCCAGGTCGACCGGGTGGTCGTCCTGAAAGACCAGGGGCCAGCGGGGTTCCACGGGATATTGACTGGCTCTGGAGTCAGTCGCCTGCGACCAACTGACGTGGAGCGGACCGTCGTACCCCGGCGCGACGTAGGTCCACGTCGGCGGCGACAGGAGCTGCCCATCATCAGTCGTGCCGCCGGCCGCGAGGTTGGCCTCCACGTCCTGCAACGACTCGCCGCTGACCGCCATCAACCCAATCTGCTTCGCCGCCGCATCCAACTGGCGCCGTACATCGGGCAGGTCTCCCCGGACGGCGAAGTACCTCGTCTCACCCCAGCTGCACTGCAGGCGGTAGGAGTCATGCGGGAAGACGCCGTTCGTGTCGCCGGCTAGGCAGCTGTCGGATGTCGATGCCGCCACCGGCCGCATCCCCGGTGTCCGCTCGGCGACACCTGTCAGGATCTTGTCGAGCTGGGATACAACGGACGCGCTTGCCTGACGGACCACGCCGGAGTTGGCCGCTCGGGTGGCATCCTCCGGGGCGGGGGCATCGGACCCGCATCCCGCCAAGGCGAGCGCCACGAGCAGAACAGTCGTCAGCTTGACCGGGAGCGAGGAAGCCACAATCACCAGCATGTCGGGCCTGCCAAAGTCGGCGCTTGAGCTGCCGTACTCATCCTGTGACAAGCGGTCTTGGCCGCCTCGCTGACATCGCTACTACCCATCCGAGCCAGAAAGGTGCCTGTACGCGCCCGGCGGTACGGCCTCATTTCCGCATGGGGGGACAGATCCGTGATCAGTCGCGGTACTCGGATCCGTTGACGATGCCCTTGAGGAAGGTCTCGAAGTCGGGAGCGAGGACGGTGATCTGGTAGTTCCACTCCTGATCGACGTGCACGACTGTCGGCTCCCCGGGGCAGCGGTAGTCGAGGGCGATCATGTCGTGGCCCGCTGACGGGCAGTCGACGATGTAAACGCCGATGTCAGGGTAGCCCCATTCGGCTATCCAGAACCCGCTGCCGAGTTCGCCGCACAGGCTGAAGGCGGATCACCGTCAACGCCGCCGCATACAAGACGCTGACCGACTGGGCCGCCCGCTGGCCGCAACGCTGTCGGCGTACGGGGGTTCCGGTGCAGAGCCAGGTACGCCAAATGTGCAGAGGCCTGGGCGAGTGGCCCTGGGGACCTTGCGGCGCCGGTCGCCCCGGCGACGCACGTCCGTTGCTCACGATGAGTAACCGGTGGACGTGGGCGCCGCCCGAATCGCGGCATGAGCGACTGCGTCGGGCCAGTGACTAACGTCCCTGTCATGACAGCAATAGCAGCGGGAACGTTTCGTCGGACGCCGATCGAGCGATCGGACCAGCGCGTCGCATGGGAGCGGACAGACCAGGCTTTCTTCGCTGCCGGGGCGTGTCATGTCCTCGCCTGGGTATGCCGAGAGTTCTACGCGGACCGGTCGATTGAGATAGCGGCGGTGCGCTTCGCTGCCGAGCGGCAGGTCTTCCACGTCTACGCGGTCTGGGACGGCTGGGCGTTCGACCACTCAGGCTGGCATCCCGAGCCGCAGTTGCTGGCGGTCAACACAGAGTTCGAAGGCCGCCCGCTGGAGCGTGTCAAGATCACAGTTGGTCTCGCTGAGTTCTGCGAGGAGCACCACTCCCGTATGCCGTATCAGTATTGGCGCGACCCGCTTCCTCGTGCTCGCGAGTACGTGAGCCGGTACATCCCACCGTGGGCGTAGCGCCTCCGGTGCTCGCCTGTTGGCGGAAGCGAGCGCGTCACCTGATCTCACTCAGGTGATGCACCCTGACGCCCGGTCGGCGGCATAGCGTGCGTCTACCGCTGGAGGTGCGTACGAGGGCCACGATTGTCACGAGGCGGCGCCGTAGCCCGCATCATCCGTCGTTGGTGCATCATGGTCTCTCATGTTCGTGGATCAGCGGCATTTTCCCTTCCTGGCCGATCTTCGGGCACGGTGGGAGGCCATCCGGGATGAGTGCCTTGCTCTGCCGCGGGAGACCTATCAGCCGTGGGTGCAACGCGAGATGTACGGCCAGGGCTGGAGCGTGTACGGGCTTGTCGCCTTCGGGGAACGGATTGAGGGCGCGCTCGAAGCGTGCCCGGATACTGCCTCCGCGTTGACGAAGGTTCCTCACCTGACGACCGCTGGGTTTTCTCGGATGGTTCCTGGCACCCAGATCAAGCCACATCAGGGGTGGGTTACGACCGTTTACCGTGCGCATCTCGGGCTGGTCGTGCCGGAGGACTGCGCACTGCGAGTGGGCGACGAGACCCGACAGTGGCGCGAAGGTAAGACCTTTGTCTTCGACGACACCGTCACGCATGAGGCGTGGAACTACGGCTCCAGCGACCGCGTCGTGCTCTTGTTTGATTTCGCCCGTCCTGGCTACGAGGGCATGCCGCAGGACGAACTGCCGGCCTCGGTGGCAGGCTTCGTACGACGCGGTGGATGAGCGAGGCACCCCAGCGCACCTTCACCGCCCTGTCTTATCCCGCCGTTCGGAGAACCTGGCGAACGCCGGGTGAGCACTGCAGCATCCGAGGGCATCACGCTCCGCGCAGCGCCGTACGCGGCAGAAGAGCGCACCGCGACAGGAGGGCCATACTGGTGTGGTGACAGCGTGGTTCGACCAGGCATCGGCGGAAGCGGCCGAAGCGCGCGGTGACTGGACTACGGCGATCGCCCTGGTTGGCGAGTTCGCCGAGTGTTACAGCCACGACCCTTACCGGCACAACGCACACCTGTGGCACATGGATCTGCTCGTCAAGGCCGGATTGCTGCACGAGTTGGTTGATCGGGCCGAGATCGACGTGCACGCGCGGCGCCAGCTGAACCGGTTCCTGTACGAGGAAGGCCGCGACGGTGTACTACATGAGCGTGCCCAGCGCGGTGACAAGATCGCCCTGTATCTTCTGGCGCGCCTGCTTCGCGACCGAGGTGGGTCCGCGGCCGCTATGCAGGCGATCGCCGACATTGACATGACCAACACCTACGCCATCGAGCTGGCACACCGGCCGCAGTCGGACAGGTAGGACTGCTGGAGGAGTTCGGTGCGGCCCTCTTTGGCAGGAGATCGCACGACGCACTGATCTCGGCACGACCGGACGGGTTCAGTGCTGCGGTCGGTTACTCAGCGCGCTGCCGGCCGGTGGCAGAAGTGTGGGCCTCGTTTCTCGAAGAGCGTTTCTCGCTGCTTCGGGTCGAGGATATTCCGTAGCGCGATAATGTTCCGGCGCCATTGCTCTCCTTTCGAGGCATCGTTCCATTCGACGGCACGCCAGGGAGACGTTGCGAGGACGTTATCGAGGGCGACGATGGCCAGTTCCTTCACGTTACCGTTGCCGGTGTCTCGAAGGTGTGCTCAGCCATCGCTCCGCCCGGCGGCGTTTGTCGTCGTCGCCTGACTCCCTCGCTGCCATCAGCAGGCGTATCCGTAGCTCCGCCGGGACTTTGGCGATATCCCTCGCCTGCTGTTTGCGGGTCTTCCAGCCGCACAGGTGCCGCACGGCGCCAGCGTCGATGCGAGCGTCCGTGGGGTAGACCTGCATGGCTTGGATGAGGTAGGCGATCGGTGTTTCGGCGAGCGCTGGTTCCGGCAGTGCTTCGTGTACTGGGAAGCCGGAACAGCGCCCTGTTCCCGAGCCAAACCAGGCAAGCATGAGGCCAGCCCGCTCGACCCGATCCGGAATCGCTTCTTCAAGGCGCTGGGCGACCAGCCGGTGTATCCCCTCGGGAAGAAGTCCGTCGGTGCTGCCGGCGGCCACTGCCACATCAAGTAGGTCACTTACTGCGGCGGGTGCAGCGGCCCTCCACCGCTGCTCCGCGAGCCGCTCCTCGTGGCGTTCCCATTGCCGCTGTTCCTCCTGCGCCAACGGACCTTCGACCCCCTGCTCAGCGAGCCAGCGCAGCACCGCGCCGCCATCGCACAGCGTGGCGTCGTCGTCCCAGCCCGACCAGCGCAGGTAGGTGGCGTGATGAAATCCCACGGCTGCAGTCAGCCGCCCGCTTCGGTCGAAGAACTCGAAGGCGAGGTCGCCGTGACACATGCAGTACCCGTCGGTCGTCTGCTTGACGGCCAAGGCCTGGATCAGCTGGCGAACTGCCGCCGGCTCAGCCACCTCCAGCAGCACATCCTCGCCCAGCACCCGGACACCCGACACCCCACCATTGGTCACCCGAACTCGGGCGGCGCTGCGCAACACCTCGCCGAGGGCGGCCTCCGAAGTCACCCCACTATTCTGCGGTTGCAACGCCCCCGTGGCGAGACCCGCCCCTCACGACGTCGTCTTCTAGTCTAGAGCCGCTGATCAGGCGTTGGTCGTGCCGGACGCGATGCACGGTCATGCCGGTGAGGGGGCGTCGCGGTCGCTGTTGTACCGATGTGAGTTCGCCGAGAAGTGGCCGTGAGCGCCGGCCTGGCCGCACAGGTCTTGCATGGCGACCGTACTTCTCGGCGATGTGCGGGTCCGCTGGCAGACGCTGATTGTCGGCGGGCTACAGGTTGTTGATTCGGGCCAGTAGGTCTGCCTCGGTCAGGTTTTCCAGGACCGCGTCCTGCTTGCGGGCCAGGACCGCCAGCAGCTTCTCCTTCTCCAGCTTCTTGGCCGCCGCCGCCTTCGCCGCCTGGTCCTCCGTGAGGCGGACGGCGATGACGTGCTTGACGACCTCCAGCTTGGTCTCCAAGGTTGCCTTGGCCGGATTGGCCTCGGTGGCCACGAACGACTCGGTGTCGACGGCCTTGAGTTCAGCATTGACCGCCTTGGCCACATCATCGAGGCTGAAGCCGGACTTGGCGGTCAGCGGAAGCTCCCACAGCTGTTCCGTGGTCAGCAGTCCCTTGGCCGACGGATAGCGGAACTTCTCCCGTGTGGCCTTCTCGAAAATGGTCACGGTAGCCTCTCTGAAATATCTGGGTAGGGAATCAGAACTGGATGCTGATGAGGCGGCGCCGGCCGCCGGTCATGGTCACCTTGGCGACCACAGAGCTGCGGACCGTGGAGCTGAAGCCGAGGCCGGAGAGCTGATCCGGAGACGGCTCGCACTTGGTGCGGTCGCCGAGAACCTCGAACACCTTGCGGTGCGGTTGCAGGTCGCTGCGGAGGAACTCGTTGTAGATCCCCCGCGTCGGCTGGTCGTTCACGCACCCCTTCAGAATGAAGAAGTAGTGCCGGTTGCCAACCTCGTTGTCGTCGAAGTAGTTCGGCGAGTACATGATGGTGGACACCGGTACGAACTGTTCGGTGGTGATGCCCCACAACTCCTTGCCCGCACTGCCCGGCAGCACGTCCTTACCCGGCCGGAAAGCGGTGATCACCCCGCCGGCAACCGTCATCCGGCCCACCTCGACGGTCTCCTTGTGGCCGACCGCGCGCTCGTGGCTGTAATGCTCGGTCTTTCCGTTGCTCTCGGTCTCGATCACGAAGCCGACCTGGGTGCTGTCCCGCTTGCGGTACTGGTTCACCTCGATCCGGTACTCACCGTCGGGGACACGGTCGGTCCAGGTGACGTTCTCCACCGGCTCGCGGGAGAGCGTCCCGCCGGCGTTCATGTCGACGTCCAGCTTGTTGCGCTTCTCCTGGTACCAGATGTGGTCGCCGTTGGGTTCGTACACGTGCAGGTCCAGGTCGTCGTGGTTGAACCAGGACAGGCTCACCCGCAGCTTGCCGGTGACGTTGCCGCCGGCCCGCTTGACCTTCTCCCTGATCGAGTCGGTGACGTTGCCGCCGTACGACCAGCCGAAATCGTTGTCCCACTTGAACAACCGCGGAGCAGCCGGGCACCTGCCGGTGGTGAGGCTGACGAGGTGCGGCTCGTAGGTGTTGGCAACCCACAGGTCGATGGTGGCGGCGCCGGGCAGGATGTCCTTCATGAAGGAGACCACCGGAATCTCCTCCGGCTTGGCGTCGCGAAGGAGCACACCTGACGACCGGGTGGTGGCCGCCTGCATGAGCAGCCCTTCGATGCCGTCCTTCATCCGTGCCTGGGCATCGTTGTCGACCCACAGCACATTGGTGACCGACACGTCGGACAGCCTGGCGAACCGTCGCTGCAACGACTCCTCGATACCGAGCTCGGCAATGGTCCTCATGGCGGCCTTGACCATGCCCGGGGTGATCAACGCTGTGGGGCGCTGGTAATTCTGCGGCGCCACCTTAGCCTCGAACGACCGGACCGCCTGCTCCAGGTCGACGCCCGCGGAGAGATCCTGGACGAGGGTGCCGATCACCGTGTTGCGGAACCGGGCCGCCGGGTTCATGGCGTTGGCGAAGACGAAGGCATGTCGATCGGTCGCCTGGGTCCACCGGTTCTGCAGCGAGCGGAACTCGGTCACCGCCCGGCGATGCTCCGCGCCGCGGTAGAGGGCGTTGTCGTCGACGAGGTCGACGACGGTGTCCAGAGCGTGCCGGGTCAGCTCGGCCAGGCCACGCTGGAAGACCTGCACCGCGGCGTCAAAGTTGCCCTGTGCCGCGCCGACGTCCTCGATGCGATGCCGATTCTCCACCCGGCCGTGCAGGTGGTGCCACACCTCGACCTGGCCGTCGCGCAGCGTTCGGGTGGTCTTCGTCCCGTACTGCGCCTGAGTGGACCGGAAGATGGTGGACAACGGCAGCGAAAGAACGAACTCGTCCAGAGCGGCGGCGACGAGGGAGAAGACCGGGTCGGATGCCGACACGCCGGACCAGACGGTACGGACCCGCCCGTCGTGGATCTCGACGACGTTGCCGAAGTGCTTGATGAAACCGCGGCAGGTCGAGCAGTCGTACTCGGATCGCTCACGGAACCGCAGATTGGTGCCGGCGGGGAAGGAATCGAGAAAGGTGAGCCAGAGTGAGTCCCGGTCGAGACCGTCGCCGACGACGTACAACTCACCCCTGGACATCGTGGACAGACGCGAAGTCACATCCGTCACGAACTGCTGGAAATCGCCCACCGTTCCATCCCCCTTGATCGCCGGAGATCCTACGCAGCGAACGCCAATCGGAGAAACGGCGTTTCCGGCTGTCCGCACGGTCACGGACGGGCGCCGGTGGCCGGCGGTCAGTCGACCGGAACGCGTACGGCGGTGGGGTGCCGGGCCGGCGGTCAGCATTTCCGCCAGTTGGCCGGCGGCGCCGTTGAGTACATCCCGGCTCACGCTGTGGTTGCCTTCCCGTGCACCGACAGGCCTGGGTGGTCGAACAACTTCTCAGGCACGCCAGGCTCGCACCGAGGGACCGTGTGAACGCGCGCTCGATCAGGTGCTCGCTCATGCCGCTGATCGGGTGTGTCGACGCTTCGCGGATGGTGAAGCCAACGCAATCGGTTTGCTAATCGTGGTGGGTCGATCGGTGTGAGCATCGCGGACAAAGGGGCAAGTTAGCTTCTCCGTACCGTGGCCCCGGCTCGAATCGCCCGCGGGATCTCGGCGACATCGTCGACGCGATCCAGCAGCACGGCAAGTTCCTCGACGGACGCGGGTGAGCTCAGCTCGACCTGATAAGTGATGCCGCTCGATATCCACGTCTGCGTGTCGAACCCACCCTCAGCCGATACACGTACCCCGTCGATGCGGATGCCAAGTTCGCCTGCCTCCCGGTATATGTCGTTCAGGACGCATCCAGCCGCAGCGAGGTGCAACAGGTGGGCCCCGGTGAAGTCCGCCTCGACCGTGACGCCCTCAGGGGTCCACCGGTGTGGGAACCGGATCGCACCACCGTCACCTGAACTGAACGAGCCGGCGCTGACCATGACTGCAAATTGCTCCACCGCTTGCTCCCTGCCCGATTTTCCTCGCCGACCGGCTCATTGTGATCCGACACCGGCATCACCACCAGATGCCGAGGCATCCGCTTCTGCCGCGATCAGCTCATCTTCCAGGGCTCGGTGCGCTAGACGGGCGGTCAGGAAAGGGCACGACGGCGAATGGTGGGCGGCGAAGTCGGAGACCGCTGCCATACTCCCGCATCATGAGTGTTGACGAGTTCTGGAGCGTGGTGGCGAAGGCACGGGAGTCTGCGGCCGACCCCTCGGACGCCGAGGACGTCGCCGAGCAGACACTGCGGCTGCTGGCTGCCCTGCCGGCCGACAGGATCGCGGAACTGGCGCAGCCGCTGTGGGATCTGCGTGCGCAGTCGTACGGGTGGGATCTGTGGCAGGCGGCCTATCTGATCAACGGCGGTTGCTCCGACGACGGCTTCGAGTACTTCCGCGGCTGGCTGCTCACACAGGGGCGTGAGACGTTCGAACGCGCTGTGGCAGACCCGGATACGCTCGCCGACCTGCCGGTGGTCCAACGCGTTGCCGTCGACGGCGGGTTCGATCTTGAATGCGAATCCATGTATGGCGTCGTATGGGACGCGTACGGGGTCGTATCAGGGAGCATGGAGCTGCCCAGCGCGGTCACTGGCAGATACCCGGAGCTCGGCCAGGGCTGGGACTTCGAGGACGACGGCGAGGTCCGTCGGCGTCTGCCGAGGCTCACCGCGCTCTTCACGGATTAGTCGCGTCAAGCGGATCTGCCACGGAGCGCCGTCATGCCGAGATCAGTGCTGTGGCTGTTTCGCTATCGTGTTTCGTCGACGAGCGTGGAAATGGGGTTGCTTCAGGCCCCGCCTCGCCTCCGTAATTGTTGGATGATCGCAGACGACGTGACGCGCGCTGTCGGGCTTGCCCGCGAGACTCTGGCGGCGGCCACCCATCTCGACTGGCAGAAGCCAGCTGGCGGACTGGAGTGGAGCTGCTGGGAGACGGTCGAGCACATGAGCGACGATCTCTTCGGGTGCGCCGCGCAACTCGGTCCCGCGCATCCGTCCACGCGTACCCACGTACCGTTCGGCTGGCAGCGACGCCGCGAGGGTGGCCCGCCCTTGACGATCTTCGTGGACCCGGCTGAGGGGCCATCCGGGCTGGTGCAGGTCTTCGAGGCGTGCGGGGCGATGCTGGCGGCCATGATCGATGCCGTGCCGCCGGACCGGCGGTCGTTTCACGCGTACGGTCTATCCGACCCTTCCGGGTTCGCCGCGATGGGCGTGGTCGAGGCCCTGGTCCACATGTACGACGTGGCCGCCGGGTTGGACCTGACGTGGTCGCCCCCTGCCAATCTGTGTACGGGAGCGCTGCGCCGGCTGTTCCCCTCCGTGCCGTCAACCGGCGAGCCGTGGTTGACGCTCCTCTGGGCTACCGGCCGGGCGGACCTACCCGGCCTGCCGGCGCGGACATCTTGGAGGTGGGACGGCACTCCACGCCCCTGAACGCCGGCACAGACCAAGGTCAGGTGCACTGATCTGCCGCTGACCGTGCGCGCGCCGCGGTGCTCTCTCCTGGACCTGCCGAAGTGCCGAGGCGCCGGGCGACGCCGCGGTCGCCCGCCGGGGATCGGGGAGCACGTGGGGAAGGCGGGCGCGCTGAACGGCGTTCAGCTGCATCCAACAGCACGCAACGGCACTCAACTGCACCCGCGCCCACCTGCGAGTTCTCGTTTCTGCAGGTCAGAGTCGGTGCGGCGTCCTGCTTCACACCGAAGAGGTCACTGGTTCGATCCCAGTATCGCCCACCATCGAAATAACGCAGAAGAGCCACCCTCGGACGGGGGTGGCTCTTGCTGATTCTGTCGTCAGCCGTCGTTAGGCGTCAGCGGATCATAAGCAAACGCGTCGCGGATGCGTTGATCCCGCCCGTCGGCCGCGGCCGGTGTTCGTCGAGTACGCGTCGGAGGGCGAGCACGTGACGCCGCGCTTGGGCGGTGAGGTGGTCCAGGCAGCACGAAGTGGCCCCGCCCACCCGGAGGTGAGCAGGGCCGCTGGGTTGGTGGGCCAACAGGATGAGAGCCACCCAACCGTCCGCATGAGGGACGCCCGCGAGCCCCGCCGCTGGAGGTGACGGTTGGTCCAGCCCGCAGGCTGCGTCGGCGTTGGTCGTTACCCGACGCAGCTGCTACACGAAGCGTTCCCCGGAGCCGGGCGAGACTGCCCCCGAAGGCTCCTGATTTGGATACTCAGCGGGTGCAGTTGATCTGCGCCAGCACCGAGTAGAGGCCCGGCCACGGCTGCGTCGTGAAGCTTCCACCGTGGCTGCACTGCGTGTCCGGGTCGAAGCCGTCGGCGCTGGCAAGGGAGCGCGCAGCGTTGTTGGCGTTGGTCAGCGCCGTGAAGTAGTTGTTGTTCATTCCCCTGCCGTAAAAGGACTTGGTTTCGGCGGCGACCGCAGGCCCGGAGAGCAGGACGGACGCGGACACCGCCCCGACCAGCGCTGTGGCTGCGACGACCCGACGAAGTGCAGACATGCGACCTCCACTCTGTTCGATCCGAATGCCGAGCCTGCCAGAGAAATTGACGTACATCAACTACAGCGCGAAACGGGCCCCCGGCCCTCCCGAAGGAGAGCGGGGAGGCTCGCACGTTGATCGGTGCTGACCGGGCGTTACCGGGTTACCGCGCGAGCGAGCCTATTGGCGGCCGAGCCAGCAGCCGGGGAGCGGCGGTGACATCGCAAAGGCTTCCGGCAGCGGCTCGGTCCACTACTGATCTACGGACCTGTTGAGGATGCGCGAAGGCGAGTCGCCTCCGCGCATCCTTGCGTCGGCGGGGCGCCGTCAGGGGGCGGATGGCGTCATGATCGACAATCTGGTCAGGTTGGCAAGGTCGGCTGTTGGCGTAAGCTCCACCGTGGTCGCGCCTGCCGCCTTGTCCGCAGACGCTCGCCCGATCGTGACAGCGCCAACCTGATTGCTCTGCTGGGACGGATCCGGCATCAAGACACGGTTGGTCTGGTAAACCTCAGCGTCTGCGGGAACGCCCTGCATGACCAGCTTTCCGCCGGTGCCCCGTACGGAACCCGGAACATTACTGATATTCGTGTACACCTGGCCGGCGAACCCGGTGCTGGTAACGAGGTCGACAGTGGCTTCGCCGCGGACGGTATCGACTGCCGTTACGCGTCCGACCAAACCTTCGGCGACGACTGCCAGTTGCCCTCGCCGGACTCCCTGATCCTTTGGGAACGCCACGATTATCTGTTGGCCGTTCCTGCCGACCACCTCAGCGGGTACGGCTCGCGCATCGCCGTCCACACCGTCCTCACCGGGCACCTCGAATACTCTCGTGAGGCTGGCGAACGGTCGCTTCGGCTTGATGAACCCCGCGATCGTCGTCGTCTGCGCGGTCGCAGCGAGCGGGAACCGTTTTACCACAAGACGACTCGTGGGTCCGTCCGGTTCTTGGATCATTTCATCATCGACTGCGGTACTCGACACCCGCACCGCTGTCACGCCCGGCATGGCGAGGGCAATGGCATAGGTACCCGCGGAGTCATCACTGACTTCGCCGACGGCTCCGGACAACCGTGGACTGACCAGACTTATCACCTGAGTCTTCACCGGGTCGGGCACCGGCCGATCAACCCGCATCCGCAAGGCGTCCGCCGCACCAAGATCACCGGTGAAAAACGCCAACCGCGCGTCGCCCTGCTTGTCGTATCCCTGCAGGACGACCACCGTCGAGCGCAGGCGTGGATGGCGCGTCGCGACAAGGGCCCGAACATCAGTGTGCGGGCCTGCCGAGTTGGTACGGTCCCAGACGCCGGTGGCCTCACGTACCAGGCCAGCGTCCACGTCTCCCACCGGGGACCACCCCAGAAACGGGCCATCCGGCAGCGGTGCAGCGAGTTGCGGTGTGGACCCGAATCCGACAACCCGAAACATCGTGACCAGCACCGCCACGCACACGGCAGTCGCGGCTCCGGCGGCGATACGCCGCCGCCCTCGACGCCGGTCCGCCCGCCGCATGATCTTGCCTTCATAGCCCTCGGTCGGTACCACCGACTCGGCCAGGTCTGCCAGGCCGTCACGCAACTTGGTCGTGTTATGCATAGCGCACCTCTTGATCAGCAGCAGCGTCGGCCTCAACCCACTGCCTACGCAGAGCCTGCAGACCCCTTGATGAAAGACTCTTGACCGTGCCAACCGAACAACCCAGTACGTGCGCCGTGTCCTGCTCGGACAGGTCCTCGTAGAAGCGCAGTACGACGGCAGCACGCTGTCGTGCTGGCAGCCCGTCCAACGCCCGGCGGAGCAGGTCCCGCTGTTCCACCCCCACGTACTCGTCGCGTGCCTGACTCTCCACCAGCCGACCCAAGGGCTGTTCCCACCAGGATCGGCGCCGCCTCCAGGTCACGAAGGTGTTGACTAGAATGCGCCGAACGTAGTGATCGACGCCTTCTGAGCGTTGCAGTCGAGGCCACGCCACAACCGTCTTGGCCAACGTCGTCTGGACCAGATCCTCGGCTTTCCCTTGGTCCCCGCACAGCAGGAAGGCGGTCCGGAGCAGCGATCCGTAGCGCGCCCGTACAAAGGCTGTCACCTCCCTATCCTCGCGATCATGCATCAGCCACCCGCGCCCTCAGTTCCAATCTCACGGCCACTACCTACGCTCTCGACCCCAGCAAACGTTGCCGTGACTCCGGAACTTCTTGATGATCGATTAACTCGACCCGCGGGTCGGTGAGAGTGGCGACCAGCCCGGCTTCTTCGGTCAGATCCCGGGCCCGCCGGGTCGGCCGCGGTCTTCGCGCCCGGCTCGATGTGGCCGTCGGGCAGCGCCCACCCGCCGCCGTCGCGGCGCTCGATCATGAGGTTCAAGCGGCGAGCTGGTCGCGCCGTGCCTGCAGTTGCTTGAGGGGCAGGGTGAGGTTCACCATGCGGATGCCCGTCGCCGGCTTCCAGGCTGAAGCCGTGCTCGTGCTCGAAGTCGGACCAGTCGACGTACCGCTCGACGTTCTCCTTGGGCCAGTAGGCGCCGGGCGCGTCGGCGAAGTCGTCAGCGGTGATGGTGGCGGTGAGCGCGTCGTGCAGCTCCCGCATCTGGTTGGGGTTGAGGTCGAAGTCCACCGTGTCGGCACCGTCTCCGATCTCCAGGTTCCGCCCGCGCCGGAGGTCCGCACCGAGTCCAGGTACCGGACGTCATCGCCGTCACGGAGATGCAGCGACCCTCGGGCCGCCTCTCGGGCGCCGGTGGCGAAGCCCGACGGCTACGAGTGTCAGTGTTGCCGTCGGCGGCGGATCTTGATGTCGTCGAGGTCGGTCGAGACAGACTTGAGGTCGCGGTAGTCGGCACCGATTCCCGAGACGGCGGCTGCCGCGAGCGCTTCCGCCTTGCCAATCACGATTGCTTCTTCGTCCTCCCCGTTGGCCGAGACCAGGCAGCGGAAGGTGAAGGCGAGTAGGGACCGCTCGTAGGTCACGGTGCCTTCCTCGGTGAACTTCGCCCGAAACACGTCGTGTTCGTCAGCCTTGGCGAGCAGCGCGGCCCGCTGCTCGTCATCGAGTGGCGCGAACTTGCCACGCACGATGACCTGATATGTCTTTCGGGCCATCGCTGGGGGCCTCCGGTTTCGGCTGAGCATCACGACATCGGTCGGCGGCTGCGGCCGGAAGGGCTGCGGGCAGATCGCCGTCGCCATGCCCTGGCCGACCAGTGCGGCGGTGGCGACCCTACCTGGAGGAACACAGAAACGCATGGGCATTTCACAGCGGGTCAGAGACCGTCAGGGTTTCCGGGTGTAGCTGACGGTCGGCGCTTGCGTCCTGTCGCGCGCGCCGAGGACCTCGTTGACGAAGTCGTCCTTGTTGCGTGCGTAGGCCATGAGGTCAGCGCCGTGCGCGTGCGCGAGATCGCGCTTGAGGCGCTCGTACCGGGACCGGTAATCCGCCCGGCACCGCAGCGCATCGCGGAACGCGACTCGTCGCCGCCACAGCAGGGAGGTCGGCTCGGTGAGATGGAGCTGGTAGGTGCGCTCCCACCAGTTGTCGGTCTCCGGCTTGAAGAAGTAGTGCGCTTCCTCCGGACGGTGCATGCCGTTGCAGTAGCCGAGAGCGATGACCACCTCGATGGCGGCTACCGCCTCTGACAGACTGCGCACCGGCGCCATCATGTCGATGATCGGCTTTGCTGCCAGGCCGGGAACCGATGTGGAGCCGATGTGCTCGACTGGCCCGACCAGCCATTGCGCCAGAGCGGCTTCGAGGATGACCCGCTCCTGCTCGAACAGCACAGCCCATTGCGGGTCGTACGGGCTGAGGGTAACCGGTGCGCCGTCCACGAGAACTGCCTTCCAGTATGAAGTACGGGTCGGGCGTTGCCTCTCATCGTCCCCTTCTCTTCATCGATCCCTTCTCGAGGGATCTACTCACCGCGGATCTGCACATCATGGTGCAGTACGGCATCGAGGAAGCGTCGGGCGGCGGCGGGGATCTGGATGCCGAGGATGCACCCCACATGCTGCGACACACGTTCGTGACGACGACGCTCGACGCCGGCGTCAGCCTCCGCGACGTGCAGATCGCCGCCCGCCACACCGACCCGAGAACCACCATGCGCTACGACCGAGCACGCAAGGACCTGGACCGCCACCCCAACTACATCCTCGCCGCGTACATGGCCTCCGGGGCATAGCCAGCGCTCACGGCTCTGCCGAGTTGTGTGCATTTGATCAAGCCAGAATGCGGTAGACGGCAACGATCGGATGTTGCCAGAAGTGGGGACATGGGCGAGCCGGCCTATGTCCCCACTTCTGATTCCCGCTGTATGCGTATGTGGCGTGGTAACGGCTGTGACTCCCACCGCTGGGAGTGCAAATCAGCTCATCGAGTCCCTCATCATCACGACAAAAGTGAATCCGGCGCTCGTCGGACGGCGCAGGGAAATGCCACACTTGACCCGGCGCAGTACCTCGTTTCTGCTGAGGCGGAGCCCTTGCGCGATGAGCCGCTCCGGGCGGACCGGCACCGGATCCTCGAAGTCGACCTCCACTTGCAGTGGCCACGCCTCGTCGAGCGGTGCCGGCGGAGTGTCCAGGTGCCAGGCCCCCTGCCAGTCCAGGGCGTACCGGTTGCGCCGGGCGAGCAGCGGATCCAGCAGCGTGGCCGCCACAAGCTCCGGATCGTTGGCGTGGTAGCCGTCGAGTAACGCCGGATCGAAGGATCTGACAGACGCTCGCTCGTGCACGGTGAGCTTGCTCGTCCGATTGCAGGACACGCAACGGACCAGCAGCCACACGTCCAGCAGCTTGCCGTTGGCGTTGACGCGGAACCTGCCCTCGCCGGTGGTGGCCGACTCCGACCGGCAGTCCACGCACCGCAACGACAGCAGAGGCAGCCTGGTCCGGCGAACGATCCAGGGCAGCACAGTATGAGGTTGTGAAGACATGATGATCTCTCTAAAGACCTGACACGAGGCCGATTGCGCGCGGCCTCAAACGCTGCATGAACGGGCGCACGCGGGCAGCCCGGCAGAACCGACGGAAGGGTCGGCCTGTAGATGCGCGGAAGAAGGCGTCAGGTTTAAAGAGCGGGCGGGGTCACGCGGTTTGTCCTCTGTCCTCGCTGCGACGGGGCATCGGCAACCTACGGGAACGCGGAAGGAGGGCTCAAACGGTTTTCCGGCTCGAAAGTGATCCGCCTGCGGGGGGGGGCACGTCGGGATCTCGTTGGACCAGGAGTGTGCCTTGCTCACGGTGGCGGAAAGCGGTGACAGCGAAGCCGTGACCGAGGTCGTCGAGGAGCGTTTCCGCGGACAGCTCGAAGGCCAGGTCGGCTGCCCGCCCATGCTGCGATCAGCGCGTTGAGGCGTCGCAGATCAGTCGGCGGACGACTGTCACACGATCAGTCGACGGAGGACACGGCCGGCTGCCGGCGGTCTTGAAGAACGTTCTGTATGTCTAAAGGCGGCCCGCAACGGGCCGCGCGCGCCGCCGCCTGGGCGCGCGCCGGCCGCGCCGCGCCTGACCAGCTCGGCGCCGGGGAAGGTGCGCGCCGGGACCGCGCGGCAAGGCCCGAGCATGGGGGCGGTGTCCGCCGAGGGGCGCGGTCCGTGACACGGGAGCCGACTCAGTCTGTTCCGGCAGCGGCCGTACGAGCAGTCGAGGCCCGCTTGACGTGGCGGGACGAGCAGCCGGCCTGCTTCCTTGAAGGGCGGGTCGGTGGTCGAGACGAAGCTGCCTACTTCACCGTCTTTATCGGCTCACCGGTCAAGGCGCTGTAGCTGACAGCAACCAAAATCATCACGCCGGCCACTGCGAAAGCTACGCCTATCACCCGTTCCAGCAGGATGAAGCGCGCTAGACGCTCCTCGTGCGGGACGTCGGGTAGCGAGCGCCACGGTGGGACTCGCCGTAGCACGCTCGCCGTGGACATCGATCGCCGAATATGCCACTCCGTCACCCCGCGAAAGTTGGTGGCCAGGGCGACGCCTAGGAGGCTCACAGCCGGGCCGATGATGACAGCCGCCAGGACACGCCAGGTCTCCATCTGACCCCTCTCGGTGTGTGACGGCGGGCGCGGGCAGCGCGGGACGCCTGTGGACTCCGGTGGGCCGTTCGAACAGCTCAGCCCTGCTGATGACACAGCTCAACGACGGCCGGTGCTTCCTAGGGACGAAGCAGTCACGAGAGTTTTTGCGAAGCAGGGCCGACGGCCCGATCGCATTGCGGTCCCGCCCATCACCGTGTGGACGCCCCTGCGGCCTGCCGGCCGGTTGTCTCCTGTTGCTGTCGGCCGCGTCGGTGACAGCAGCCAGCCGGGACGAGGGCAGCCGCTGGCGGCCGAGTGCGAACCATCGCCCTGAGGGTGCGTACGCGGATGGACGTTGCCGCACGGAGCGCACAGGACCTACATGCGAGGAGCAATCGTCAAATCCTGTGGTTGACCCAGGCTGCGTGTAGCCATTGATCGAGGGCTGCGAAGTCGTCGTCGGTGAGGCCCCGCGATGCCACGACGTGATGGAGGAGGGCTCGGCCGGGATGGTGCGCGGACACCCAGTCCCGATCGGCGTCGCTGATCTCGTCGTCGACCCAGGCGAACGGGCGTCCATCCGCCCACGCCACCACGGTCCGGGTCTTCCAGTGAAGTCCGAACCACTGGTCCTCGCGTTCGTGCTCGTCGGAGGCCTCCGGCCAGCGTACGACTGGTAGGCGTGGCAACCCGATCCGGGGCGCGATCTCGGTGTTCGCCTCCTCTTCCCAGGTCGTGGCCCAGACCAACGCACATGGCAGCGCCGCCAGACGATGCCCGACCTGTGGGTCGAGCCGCGACAGATGCGAGGTCGACACGTCGCCTGCCAGTTCGCGCTGCGGGCCGTCCCCGAACGGAAGGAGCGGCCCATCGACATCGAGGAACAGCAGTGGACTCTCCGCAGGGTCGGTCATGCCGCAGCGAACTGTTCGCGCTCGACGAGCACGCCCTTGTCGGATCGGGCCCCGGCGCGCACGAGAGCGACCTGGTGAGGGGCGTTGACCGCGCGCCAGCGTTTCTGGGCGGATTCGATGAGCTCGAACGTCATCGCAAGGGCGGCTGCGCGGGATCCGGCACCGCGTGACCTTGGTGCGCAGCCGCACGCCGATGGGGTGTCGGCAGAGGGGGAGGGAGCCCCGGCCGTCACCACGCCGATCATGTCACCGCAGTTCACGCGATTGTCCGTCCATTTCCGCATCAACGTTTGATCCCTTCCGCTAACCAGCGCAGGAACGAGCAGCCCAAGGTCCGCATTCAGCGCCTCGTGTGAGGCCAGCAGTACAGCAGGGAAGTGCCGCAGCCGTGCCAGCCGACCCGGCCCGAGACGAGCTTCAGCAGGCTGGATGACCTCGGACGGGGGCGCCGCGCGAGACCAGCCCTGTGGCGTACGAGTGCCGCAGGTGCGCTACGGGCTGGTGGACCGTGAAGACGGCGTGTCGGCTCCGCCTGAAAACTGGCTCTGGCACACTTCCTGTGATTGATCTTGGTGGCGGCTCACGGGTTGGTCAGGACGCGTTTGCGTAGGAGGT
>NZ_JBEYEU010000048.1:0-17639 GCF_040634035.1 Micromonospora sp. NPDC007220
CACCGACAACTGGCTGTCGGAGACCCAGGAACAGTTCTGCGGCCTGGAGTACGCCGACTGGAAGTCGTTGCTCACCGACGTCGGGTTCGAGATCGCCTGATCGCCCGCCGCCCGGTCAACACCTGACGGCCCCGGCCCGGACGTCCTGGCCGTCGCCGTCACCGGAGCCAGACCCTGCACAGCTACCACGCCCGGCAGGCCTCCACCGCGCCATCCTCATGATGCCGGCCGGAGTACTAGTCTGGGCGGCAAGGTGTTCGACCGCGACGCCTCATCCTCGGAAGGTGAAAACGTGGACCTGGAGAGGACCCGGCTGTTCGGCGTGGGAGAGTCGTACGGCTTCACCACCGCGGCGGGCCAGCGAGGCGCCGTGATCGTGCACTTCGACGGCCGACGCGACATCGTGCTCTACGACCCCAGCGACCCCGAACGGGTCAGGCACACGTTGACGCTGGAGGGCACGGAGCCGCGGACGATCGCGGAACTGCTCGGTCTGCCCCTGGTCATGGACCACCTGACGGAGCTGACGCCGCCGTTGGAAGGCGTCGAGACCGTACGCATGCCGGTTCCCGCCCGGTCGCCGTTCGTCGGGCGCCGGCTCGGTGAGACGCGGGCGCGGACCCGCACCGGCGCGTCGATCGTCGCGGTGGTCCGGGGCGATCACGTGATCCCCTCGCCGGACACCGACTTCACCATCCAGTCCGGTGATTCGCTGGTGGTCGTCGGCGACGGTGCCAGCCTCGTCAAGCTCCGCGAGCTCTTCACCAACGGCTGACGACCGCCGCCAACGGTGACGGGAGCATTGGCCACCCGCCGAACGCCCGTCTGGTGGTCCGGTCAGCGGGTCAGGCCGACCAGCGTCGCCAGGCGCGCCACGCCGGCCGGCGCCGGGTGGGCCCGGGCGACCTCGGCGACGACCGTACGCGCCAACGGCCGGCACCGGACCTCGGCGGGCGCGACGGCATCCGCGTGGACCAGGACCCGGCCCGCGCCGCACAGGTCGCCGACCTGGAGGTACGCCCGCGCGGCGTCCACGAGGTAGGCGGCCCGGTACTCGGCCGGCAGCCGCCGCCACGCCTCCTGCCGTACCGCCTGCTCGTGCCGGCGCACCGCCTCCCCGGCGTCCCCCCGCTCGAGAGCCGCGACCACCCGGGCCGCCTCGACGGTGCCCGGCCCGAAGCCGGTCCGGTGCGGGTCGTCACCGGCGACCCGCGCCGCCACCCGGGCGGCCCGCTCGACCAGCTCCTCGCTGCGGCCGGTGTCGCCGCAGCCGGCGGCGGCCAGCGCGGCCTGGATCAGCAGGGTCCCGTGCACCGGCTCCGACGCGGGCGCGACGCGACGCGCGGCGGCCAGCGTCGCCACCAGCGCCAGCCGGTCCCGGCCCAGCGCACGCAGCGCCTGACCGACCGCCACCGTCGCCGCCCCCGCCAGCACCGCATCGCCACCGGCCACCGCCACCGCCCGGTCGGCGGCCAGCCACCCCAGGTCGGCCTCGCCGAGCTTCACGAGCACCGCCGAGGTGATCCGGTACGCCTGCACCAGCAGCACCGGCTCCTGCGCCCGCACGCCCTGCGCGGCGTGCAGCAGAGGATGCGCCGGTTCGTCGCCGCCCTGACCGCAGCGACAGTCACGACGTTCGGTGCGGTGGCTATTGCCCCGGCACCCGCCCAGGCGGCAACCGGCTGGGACCTGACCGGCACTCCCGGTGACGTCGCCGGCGCCTGGGCGTACGGCACCTGGTGGTGGTCCGGCGGGCGCCTGTACGTGGAGGTGAAGGTCAAGGACACCAAATCCGACGGCTACGCGGCCGTCGTAAGCCTTACTGCCAGTTACAACGACGGCGGCACGCGGACCGAGGGCGTGGGGAACTCCAGCGGGGCCGGCAAGACCGTCACCAAAGAGTTCAATTTCGCCGGAAACGTCACGAGGATCACAGGGCAGGAGTGCCTCGTGAACAACAACACCAACTGCATCAACCTTTCTAGCGGCCGAATCTACTGACGCGAACCGTCCGACGACAACGGTAGGCAATGTGTGGGGTCGTCGTCTGCCGGCGGCGCCCCACACGCCAATCGGCGTCAACCAAGAACTGGCACTCCAGCAGGTGATCCGTTCTGGTCTGCGGTAACGGTGGTTCTGTCCATGGACGGCAAGCAGTCACCGTCGAGAGGTCGTGCGGAACAAACAGGATGCGGCCGTCGCTGCCGCGTTCGGAAACGCGGCCCTTCGCAACGCGGGTCGCCGCCTTCCCGGTGGCCGCCCGCGAACGACCACAGGGAAGCACCGGTCAACTGGCCTTGTAGGTGAGGTAGTAGCCCTTCGGCCAACTGTGGAAGTTGTTGAGCTCAGAGGCCTGACCGCTGCAGTCGGGGGTCCGGTAGCCGGGGACGCTCTGGAAGCCACCGCTCCAGGCCAGCAGCCAGGTCGCGTCGGCCGGGACCTGACGGCAGACGCCGTCAGGCGTGGCCTGCCTGCCGACCACCTCGGTCGGGTAGCTCGAGTAGAAGACCAGGCCCGCGTCGGGGCTCTGAAACGGCTCGCCAGCAGCGGCCGGTGACGCCGACAGCGTCGCGGTCAGCATGGCGAGCAGGGCGGCGGCGAGACCTGAGGCGATTCGGTAGGCGGACCTGCGCATGAGTGTCCTTCCGGGATGGTGCTCGGGGAGAGACCGAAGCTCGGCTCAACCCAGGACCAAACTTATCGGCGTCGATGCCACGATCCATCCAGGAAGTTTCTGTGTCAACCAAACAGAAACCGGATCCGAGCCTTCCTCATCACGATCACGCCTGTAGGCATCCGTGCCCTCGAAAGCGTCCACGCCGCGCGCCGGCAGCTCCTTCAACAGGCTCTCGAAGCCATCAACCCCGCGCACCTGGCCCAGGCCGTTCACGCCCTCGAGCGCATCGCACGCCACGCGGAGTGTGGACCGTAGAGTTGCGATCCTCGCCCAGCCCGAAGGCCGTGCCCTCCCTTGACAGGGAGAATCTATGGCTTCGAAGACATCAGAATGCCGCCGAAGTGGAGCACGGGTTCAGTGAACTCGCCCCCGCACGACGGACACCGAAGGGGCGCCCGCCTGGCGGCGGGTGCCCCTTCGCGAACATACGTGTCTAGTGACTACCGGAAGGTGACGTCACTTCTGTTGACCTTGCAGTTGGCGTCGTTCCAGCCCTCACCGAGGTAGCTGGGTTCGCTGCCCTTGGGCACACCCTTGTACTTGCCGCAGATGGTGGCCGAGCCGATTACGACCACGCGAGTGATCGTCGCGGTGTCGTTCCAGTTGCTGTTGATGCCGGCGAGCATGTCGATGTCGTCGACGAGGACGTTGTCGATACGCACGTGACGGGTGTGCGAGGTGGAGCAGTTGCCACAGCCCCGGTACAGCTTGCCGGACCCCTTGAGGTAGAAGCCGGAGATGCTGACCGTGCCGTTGCCGTTGTGCTGGAAGGTCTTGTCGCTGCCGTTGCGCGCGCCGCCACCGATGATGTAGGAGGTACCGCCGTTGGTCTGCTTGAAGGTGGCGGCGTCCTCACCAATGTCGTTCCACCACACGTTGCGGAGGGTGCAGGTGCCCTCGCAGTGCACGCCGTCACCGGCGGGCGAACCGAGGATGACGTTCTGCAGCGTGCCACCATTGGCGATCTTGAACATCGGGTCCTGCGACTCGCCCTGTCCACCGTCACCGATGCAGCAGTACGTCTTCATCCCGCCGTCGAAGGTGCCGGAGACGTTGACCGTGCCCGAGATGCTCACCGAGCCGGCCGACGACGGCCACGCACCAGTCGGCGTGCCTGGGTTGCTGGTCGGGCTAGCCGTCGGACTGCTGGTGGGGCCACTGGTCGGACTGGTGGTCGGGGTCGACCCGCCGCTGGAGTACGTCTCGAACTCGGCTATCCGTGGGGTGCCGGACGCGCTGGTGATGACGAAGGAGATCTTCTTCAGCGACGTCGAGGAGAAGTTGATGGTGCCTGGGGCGCTGCTGCCGCTGGCCAGGACGGAGCCCGTGTCGTGGTTCTTGAGCTGCCAGCCGCTGATCGAGCCGCCGCCCGAGGCCTGCACGATGGCGGCCGAGGACACCGTCGTGGCGCTGCCCCACTTGACCGAGACCGTGCCGGTCGAGCCGCTCGGCGACCAGTAGGTGCTGGGGTTGCCGTCGATGACGTTGCCATAGCTGGTACCACTGGCCTTGCTGGATCCGTCAGCGCTGGCGCCGAGGCTCAGGTTCGTGGCGGCCGAGGCGTTGGGAACCTGCAGCGCCAGGGCGACGACGGCACCTGCGACCGCAGTGGCACCACCGGCCAGCCACCGCGTGGCGACTTTGCGTCTCATCTGAGTTCACCTTTCAGGCATGAGCACGGGGACGGGAAAGCGCTTTCCGACAACGATAGAGACTGACCAATGAAGAGGCAAGGATCACTTCTTGTTGACGATCGCTTCCTGTGCGTAGTGCCATGCGGTGGTGACCCCGACGGCGGATCCGGCGGCGAGGCGGGTGTAGGTGTCACCGTTGCGCAGGTGGGCCGGGGCGTATCGCCCTGACCTGCAAGGTCAGGGCGAAAACGGCCAATGGATGGGCATGGGGTCGCACAGCAGGCAACCAGGCGCACGCGTGTCGGCGGTCGCCCAAGCCCTCGGGCAGCGCAGCCTAAGCCGACATCATCCTCGCCGGCTGACCACCGGCCCGATGCCGGGCGACGCCTTCACCCAGTTACGAGACGTCCCCTAGACCGGGACGAAGGTGGCGGCCAACACCCGCCAGTTGCCGTCCTCACGCACCCAGAGTCGGGTGTAGCGCAACCGCGCGGACATGGCGGCACCGCCCTGAACGGCATCCACCGCAGCGACCATGCGAGTCACCCCAGTCTGACCGTCTTCCTGAACGTCGAGCGACTCCTCCACCAGGCTGGTGATTCGCAGTGCACCGGAGCGGTAGCCCTCCAAGTCGTCTTCCTTCGTGAAGACCGTGCCGTCCGGTCCGGCACCCACGACCTGCGGGTGCAGTAGCGCGTCGAGGGACTCGACGTCGGCGGCGCGCTGGGCGGCTTGGAGTTGCCGTTCCGCGGCGAGGAGATCCATCCACCGATCCTCCGCAGCGCGCCGCAACAAGACAAGCGGGTTCGCTCGCGGCAGAACGGCGACGTCAGCCCGGTAGGGCGTTCACGGCACAACCGAACCTCGGCACGACCCTGGACGGCCCAACTGAGAGGGCCAATGGAGTCACGGTCGTCCGCCGAACGCCCACGCGTGGACCTCGATCTCGGCATACAGATCCGGGGTCAGTACGGCACGCGCCTCGTCCGGGTCCTCCGCCCGGACCAGCGCCGCCGTGCCCAGCCACCTGACACCGTCGTCCGACAGCAGCGGCCCGTACGCGATCAGGTCGTCCCGGTCCGCGCTCACGTCCAGGTCGGCGGCCTCCCCCGCCCCGAGGCCGAGCACCAGGTACCGGTCACCGCCCGTCCGGCCGCCGGGGAAGTCCCACATGGTGCGCCCCAGCGTGTTGTGCCACCGGCGCAGCAGCACGTCCCGGTACGCGCCGGCCTGGTAGTTGGGCTCGTCGAGGGCGAATGCCCGGGCGGCGGCGGGATCGGGCAGGTCGACGATGTGCACGCTGCCGGTCGGCGTCTTCCCGTCGGCGGCGAACGTCGGCCCACGGGCGATCATCCGCTCCGCGTACCGGTCCATGTAGGACCAGTGCTCCTCGCGCAGCTCCTCGCGCAGAGCCAGGGAGTCGCGCCGGTCGCGGTGGTAGCAGAAGAACTCCATACCGCAGATCCTGACGCCGGTGCCGAAACCCGGGGCGGGTGGGTGCCGCTTCCCGCGTGTGGCACCGGATCTGTCACCCGTCGGTCGTACGCTCGCCGTCATGACGACGATGGAGACCCACACCCTCGCCGCGCCCGGCGTCGACCTGGTCTACGACGTGCGCAGTCCACTGTCGGCCTCCGGCGGGCACCGCACGCTGCTCATGATCGGTCAACCGATGGCGGCGGAGGGCTTCAACGCGCTCGCGACCCACTTCACCGACCGGACGGTCGTCACCTACGACCCGCGCGGCCTGGGCCGCAGCGTCCGCAGCGACGGGCGGTCGGACCACACGCCGCAGCAGCAGGCAGCCGACCTGCACCTGCTGATCGAGGCGCTCGGCGCGGCTCCGGTCGACGTGTTCGCCAGCAGCGGCGGGGCGGTGACCGCGCTGGAGCTGGTCTCGGTCCACCCCGGCGACGTGGCGACGCTGGTGGCGCACGAGCCGCCGATCACCACCGTGCTGCCCGACGCCGCTGCGGCCGAGCGCGCCCAGGCCGCCGTCCACGAGGCGTACCAGGCGAAGGGCATGGGCGCGGGCATGGCCGCCTTCATGGCGTTGGTCTCCTGGCAGGGCGAGTTCACCGACGCCTACTTCGCCCAGCCCGCGCCCGACCCGGCGGCGTTCGGCCTGCCGACCGAGGACGACGGCTCCCGCGACGACCCGCTGCTGTCGAAGGCCTCCGGGACGGTCACCGACTACCGGCCCGACGCGGCGGCGCTCACGGCGGCGCCGACCCGGATCGTGATCGCGGTCGGCGAGGAGACGGAAGGGACCTACACGGCGCGTACGGCCGTCGCCACCGCGGCGCTGCTCGGCCAAGAGGCCGTGGTGTTCCCGAGCCACCATGGCGGCTTCCTCGACGGCGAGTTCGGCTACGCCGGCAAGCCCGCCGAGTTCGCGGCCAGGCTGCGCGAGGTGCTGGACGCCGGCTGACCGCCGACGGCGGGGGCGGGCCGGTCGCCGTCGGCAGCCGCCACCGCGCTGCCGGCGGCAAAGCGACGACGGGCGCCGCTCAGAGCGCCACGATCGCCGCCGTCTCCGCCGGCAGCTCGATGCGGTCACGCATCACCGTGACCCCTTCCCCCGTCGCGAGCAGCACCCGGCGCGCCACCCCCGGCAGAGTGATCCGCTGCGGCTTGGCGGCCAGGTTCGCCGCCACGAGGGTCCCGCCCCGGCGCATCACCAGGAACTGGTCGCCGGGGCGTACGTCCACGGCGTGCAGCCTCGGGTCGGACAGGTCGGGGCGGCTCTTGCGCAGCGCGATGAGCCGCTTGTGGAACTCGTACATCTCGCGGTGTTCGCGTTTGTCCAGCTCGGCCCAGTCGAGCCGGGAGCGGACGAAGGTCTGCGGGTCCTGCGGGTCCGGCACGTCGCCCTCCGGCCAGCCGTGCGCGGCGAACTCCCGCTTGCGTCCGGTGGCGACGGCGGTCGCCAGCTCCGGCTCGGGGTGGCTGGTGAAGAACTGCCACGGGGTGCTGGCGGCCCACTCCTCGCCCATGAACAGCATCGGGGTGAACGGGGCGGTGAACAGCAGCGTCGCGCCGACGCGCAGCAGCCCCGGGGGGAGGGTGGCGGAGATCCGGTCGCCGGTGGCCCGGTTGCCGATCTGGTCGTGGTTCTGCAGGTACGCGACGAACCGGTGGCCGGGGGTGCGCTGCCGGTCCACCGGCCGGCCGTGCTGGCGGTTGCGGAAGCTGGACCAGGTGCCGGCGTGGAAGAACCCGCCGGTGAGCACGTCGGTGAGGCATTCCAGCGAGCCGAAGTCGCCGTAGTAGCCCTGCCGCTCGCCGGTGAGCAGGGTGTGCAGGGCGTGGTGGGCGTCGTCGTTCCACTGGGCGTGCAGGCCGAAGCCGCCGGCCTCCCGGGGCGTGATCAGCCGGGGGTCGTTGAGGTCGGACTCGGCGATCAGCGACAGCGGCCGGCCGAGGTGGGTGGCGAGGGCCTCGACCTCGATGGCCACCTCCTCGAGCCAGGGTGTGGCGCGGGAGTCGGGCATGGCGTGCACGGCGTCGAGCCGCAGGCCGTCGACGTGGTAGTCGCGCAGCCACATCAGGATGCTGTCGACGATGTAGCGGCGCACGCCGTCGGAGTGCGGTCCGTCGAGGTTGACGGTGCGGCCCCAGGTGTTGCTCTGCTCGGTGAGGTACGGCGCGAACATCGGCGCGTAGGCCCCGGAGGGCCCGAAATGGTTGTAGACGACGTCGAGGATCACCCCCAGGCCCTTGGCGTGGGCGGCGTCGACCAGCCGTTTCAGGCCGTCCGGCCCGCCGTAGGGCTGGTGCGGGGCATACCAGCAGACCCCGTCGTAGCCCCAGTTGTGCTCGCCGTTGAAGGCGTTGACGGGCAGCAGCTCGATCATGTCGACGCCGAGGTCGACGAGGTGGTCGAGGCGGCCGATGGCGGCGTCGAAGGTGCCCTCGGGGGTGAAGGTGCCGACGTGCAGCTCGTAGAGGACGGCGCCGGGCAGCTGCCGGCCGGTCCAGGCCTGGTCGGTCCACTCGAACGCCGCGTGGTCGTAGCGCCGGCTCGGCCCGTGCACGCCCTCCGGCTGCCAGGGCGAGCGGGGGTCGGGCAGCGCCCGCTCGTCGTCGTCGAGCAGGAAGGCGTAGTCGGTGCCGGGGCCGGCGGCGGGCACCTCGACCCGCCACCAGCCGTCCGGGCCGGAGCGCATCTCGTGGTCGGCGACGCCCGGCAGGCGCAGCCGGACGCGGGCGGCCTGCGGCGCCCACACCGTGAACTCGGTCATGAAGCCTCCACGGACTCGGTGGTGGGAGCCAGCAGCGCGACGGGGTAGGTGGCCAGCAGGTCGGCCAGCGGGGTCTGCCCGCCACTGTAGGACCGGCCCGTGAACAGGTCGGTCACCTCGTGAACGGGAAGTGACAGAGTCGTGTCGCCCCAGCCGCCGGCGCGTGCCAGCCCGAGCGGCAGGCGGGTGGCGACCGCGACCGCGCCGCCCCGGTCGAAGGCGAGCGCGTGCCGCCCGGCGCGCCCGTGGGCCGGCACCGGCCGGTAGCCGGTGAACAGCTCCGGGCGGTCGCGGCGCAGCCGCAGGGTCCGCGACACCACGAGCAGCTTCGCCGCGCCGCCGGCGTCCACCGGCGGGAGCGGGCCGGCGTCGAGGCGGGCCAGCAGCTCCCGGCGTACGGCGAAGTCGACGGGACGGCGGTTGTCGGGGTCGACCAGCGAGTTGTCCCACAGCTCGGTGCCCTGGTAGGTGTCGGGCACCCCGGGCATGGCGAGCTGCACGAGCTTCTGCCCGAGCGAGTTGGACCAGCCGACGGGCGCGATCTCGGCGGCGAAGGCGGTCAGTTCGGCGTGCAGCTGCGCGTCGTCGTACATCGCGTCGACCACGTCGTGCATGGCCCGCTCGAAGACCGGGTCGGGGTCGGCCCAGCTCGTTGACGCCGACGCCTCCCGGGCGGCCTTCTCGACGTACGCGTGCAGCCGCTCCCGCTCGATCGGCCAGGCGCCGACGGCGGTCTGCCACAGCAGGTGCGCGAAGGCCGGGTCGGGCAGCGGCGCGCGGGCCGTCCACCGGGCGACCAGGTCGGCCCACCGCCCCGGCAGCTCGCTGAGCACGGCGAGGCGGGCCCGGACGTCCTCGGAGCGCTTGGTGTCGTGGGTGGAGAGGGTGGTCATGCTCGCCGGCCAGCGCACCTGCCGGGCGGCGGCGAAGCGGTGGAACTCGGCCGGCGGCACGCCGAAGTGCGCGGGGCTGCCGCCGACCTCGTTGAGCGCGACGAAGCGGCTCCACCGGTAGAAGGCGGTGTCCTCCACGCCCTTGGCCATGACCGCGCCGGTGAGCTGCGGGAAGCGCTTCGCCAGCTCGTCGTCGGGGTCGCGCAGCCGGCGCGTGAGCGCGTCCAGCACGGCGGTCAGGTCGGGGCGGCGGCGGCCGGCCTCGGCGCGGGCGGCGGCCAGGTGCCGGGCGCCGTGCGGCGGGTAGCCCCGGTAGACCGGGAACGCGGCGGCCAGCTCGGCCAGCGCCGCGCGGGCGGCGTCGTGCTCGACGTCGTCGGCGAGCGCGGCGAGGCGGGTCAGCTCGGCCGACAGCAGGCGGGTGGCCGCGGCGAGCTTGGTGTCGTGGGTGAGGTCCTGCCAGGAGGTGTGCCGGCCGACGAGGTGGGTGTCCAGGGCGGTGAAGTCGCCCTCCGCGTCGGGGTCGACGAAGAGCCCGCAGACGGCGGCGAGGGCGTCGTAGCCGGTGGTGCCCTCCACCGGCCAGTCCGGCAGCTCCTCGCCGTACTCCAGGATCTTCTCCACCACCAGCCACGCGTCGGGCGCGGCGGCGCGCAGCCGGGCCAGGTAGGCCGAGGGGTCGCGCAGCCCGTCCGGGTGGTCGACGCGGATGCCGTCGACCTCGCCGGCCGCCGCCCACCGCAGCACCAGCTCGTGGGTGGCGGCGAAGACCTCCGGGTCCTCCACCCGCAGCCCGGCCAGGTCCGAGACGGCGAAGAACCGGCGGTACGTCAGCTCGGTGTCGCCGCGCCGCCAGGAGACCAGCTCGTAGTGCTGCCGGTCGTGCACCTCGCGGGGGCTGCCGTCTCCCGTGTCGTCGGCGATCGGGAAGCGGTGCTCGTGGTAGCGCAGTTCCCCGTCGGCGAGCTTGAGGTCGTCGAGGGCGTCCGGGGTGTCGGCGAGCACCGGCAGCAGCAGCCGCCCCCGGTCCCAGTCGACGTCGAACCAACCGGCGTAGGCCGAGTCGCGGCCCCGGCGCAGCACGTCCCACCAGGCGGGGTTCGCGGCGGGCACGGCCACGCCGGCGTGGTTGGGCACGATGTCGACGACCATCCCGAGCCCGGCGGCGCGCAGTGCCCGCAGCAGCCGCTGCCGGGCCGCCTCGCCGCCCAGCTCGGGGTTGACGGCACGGTGGTCGACCACGTCGTAGCCGTGCGCGGAGCCGGGGGTGGCGGTGAGCAGGGGCGCGCTGTAGAGGTGCGTGACGCCGAGGCCGGCCAGGTAGTCGGCCAGCTCGGCGGTGGCGTCCAGGTCGAAGCCGGGGCGGACCTGCACCCGGTAGGTGGTGCCCACCCGGGGCGCGTCGGGTCGAGGGGTGCTCGACATGTCAGGCCTTCCTCTCCAGCACCACCACACACCGGTCGGGCACGCAGAGGGTGCCGCCCGCCTCGACGACCGTGGTCTTCTCCGGTTCCGGTTCCGCGGTGCTGATCACCACCTCCCAGCGCGGCCCGAACTCGGGGCCGGGCACGGTGAAGTCCAGCGGGGCGTCGTGGGCGTTGAAACAGAGCAGGAAGGAGGCGTCCAGGTGGCGCTGGCCGTACTGGCCGCGTTCGCGGATGCCCTCACCGTTGACGAAGAGCGCCACCGAGCGGCCGAAGTCGTTGCCCCAGTCCTCGCCGGTCATCTCCCGCCCGTCGGGGGTGTACCAGGCCAGGTCCGGCAGGGGCTCGTCGACGAGCCGGGAACGCACCGGCAGGCCGGTGAAGAAGCGCCGCCGGCGGAACACCTGGTGGCGGCGGCGGAAGTCGACCAGCTTGCGGGTGAACTCCAGCAGGTCGGCGTCGGCGGCGTCCCAGTCGACCCAGGCCAGCTCGCTGTCCTGGCAGTAGGCGTTGTTGTTGCCGCGCTGGGTGCGGCCCAGCTCGTCGCCGTGGCCGATCATCGGCACGCCCTGGGAGAGCACGAGGGTGGCCAGGAAGTTGCGCCGCTGCCGGGCCCGCAGGGCGCGTACCGCCTCGTCGTCGGTGTCGCCCTCGACGCCGCAGTTCCAGGACCGGTTGTGGCCCTCCCCGTCGCGGTTCTCCTCGCCGTTGGCCTCGTTGTGCTTGTCGTTGTACGACACCAGGTCACGCAGCGTGAACCCGTCGTGGCAGGTGACGAAGTTGATGCTGTGGAACGGGCGGCGCCCGTCGTCCTGGTAGAGGTCGGCGGAGCCGGAGATGCGGGAGGCGAACTCGGCGAGGGTGGCCGGCTCGCCGCGCCAGAAGTCGCGCACGGTGTCGCGGTACTTGCCGTTCCACTCGGTCCACACCGGCGGGAAGTTGCCGACCTGGTAGCCGCCCGGCCCGACGTCCCACGGCTCGGCGATGAGCTTGACCTGGCTGACCACCGGGTCCTGCTGCACCACCTCGAAGAAGGTGGAGAGGCGGTCGACCTCGTAGAACTCGCGGGCGAGGGTGGCGGCGAGGTCGAAGCGGAACCCGTCGACGTGCATCTCGGTCACCCAGTACCGCAGCGAGTCCATGATCAGCTGGAGCGAGTGCGGGCTGCGTACGTTGAGGCTGTTGCCGGTGCCGGTGTAGTCGACGTAGTAGCGGCGGTCCTCCTCGCTGAGCCGGTAGTAGCTGGGGTTGTCGACGCCCTTGAAGCTCAGCGTCGGGCCGAGGTGGTTGCCCTCGGCGGTGTGGTTGTAGACCACGTCGAGGATGACCTCGATGCCGGCGGCGTGCAGCGCCTTGACCATGCCCCGGAACTCCTGCACCTGCTGGCCGAGGTGCCCGAGCGCCGAGTAGCCGTGGTGCGGGGCGAAGAAGCCGATGGTGTTGTAGCCCCAGTAGTTGCGCAGCCCCAGGTCGGCCAGCCGGTGGTCGTGCACGAACTGGTGCACCGGCATCAGCTCGACGGCGGTCACGCCGAGCTTCGTCAGGTGCTCGATCATCGGCGGGGAGGCCAGGCCGGCGTACGTGCCGCGCAGCTCGTCGGGGATGTCCGGGTGGCGCATCGTCAGGCCGCGCACGTGCGCCTCGTAGATCACCGAGTGGTGGTACGGGATGCGGGGCGGGGAGTCGTTGCCCCAGTCGAAGTACGGGTTCACCACCACCGACTTCGGCATGAACGGCGCCGAGTCGGTGGTGTTCATCCGCTCCGGGTCGCCGTGCTCGTAGTCGTAGACGGCCGGGTCCCACCGCACGTCGCCGTCGATCGCCTTGGCGTACGGGTCGAGCAGCAGCTTGGCCGGGTTGCAGCGCAGCCCGTTCGCCGGATCGTACTGGCCGTGCACGCGGTAGCCGTAGCGCTGCCCCGGCTCGATGCCGGGGATGTACGCGTGCCAGACGTACGCGTCGACCTCGCGCAGCTCGATCCGCCGCTCGGCCCCGGTGTCCCACTCGTCGAACAGGCACAGCTCGACCCGCTCGGCCACCTCGGAGAAGATGGCGAAGTTGGTGCCCATCCCGTCGTAGGTGGCCCCCAGGGGGTACCGCTCACCCGGCCAGACCTGCATGTCGCTCCCTTTGCGCAAGATCATGAGCGCGCACCGCACCATGAGCGCACCACACGACGGGGCCGGGTGGCGCGCGTGCGGGTATTGCCCCACGCGCTCCGCCGCCAATCCACCCGATCGGAGGATGACCGTAATGCACCCGGCTGATAGCGGGTGAACGTTTCGACGCCCCCGGTCACCGTGGCCCCGCAGTCGGTCCGGAACGGATCATGCTTGCGGTCACCATCTTGCGTCCGCACTGGTCAAGTCGATGATCATCGGACAGACTCGCAGGATCCGGCGGGGGACGAGGTCCGGGGGGGGTGTGCGTGCGGGTGCTCCTGGTCGAAGACGACCTACGCGTGGCGTCTGCCCTCGCCAAGGCGCTGCGCCGTCGGGGACACGAGGTGGTGTCGGCGCTGACGGCCGCCGAGGCGATCCGGGCCGACGCCGTCGACCTCGTCCTGCTGGACCTCAACCTGCCCGACCGGGACGGCCTGGAGGTCTGCCGGCGGCTGCGGCAGGTCGACGAGGACGTCGCGATCATCGCGGTCAGCGCCCGCGCCGAGGAGTACGACCGGGTGGCCGGCCTGCGGGCCGGCGCCGACGACTATGTCGTCAAGCCGTTCTCGATGGTGGAGTTGCAGGCCCGCATCGAGGCGGTGATGCGCCGCACCGCCCGCAGCACCCGGGGCACCCGCAGCACGGGCGAGCTGCGGGCCGGCAGGCTGCGCATCGACGTGCACGCCCGGCAGGTCTGGGTGGGCGACCGGGAGGTCAACCTCGCCCGCAAGGAGTTCGACCTGCTGGTGGCGCTCGCCCGGCAGGCCGGCACGGTGGTGCCCCGGGACCGCTTGCAGCTGGACGTCTGGCAGACCACCTGGGGCACCCGACACAACCTCGACGTGCACGTCGCGGCCCTGCGGGGCAAGCTCGACGACGCCGGCCTGGTCGAGACGGTGCGCGGCGTCGGCTACCGGTTGCGTACCGGGTGAGGACCCTTGGTGACCTGAACCGCGACCCGCGTCCCGGTTACCGCGTCGGGAATCTCAGGTGATCCTCAAGAATCGCAGGCTGCCCGCCACCGGTGGGCCGAGTACGGGTGTGCTGGGCGCACCCAGCCATCCCTCCTGTTTGGAGATCCTTTTGAGATACAGACGGACAACGGCCGGTGTGTTCTCCGCGCTGCTCGCCGCCGCCCTCGTGGCGACGGCGGTGCCCGCGCAGGCGCAGGGGCAGCCGACCGCGGCCCTGCAGCAGGCGGAGCCGAACCAGGTGCAGGGCCTCACGGTCGTGCAGGGTGACGGGTACGCCACGCTGGCGTGGACCCGGGTGGAAGGGGCCACCGACTACCAGATCGAGCGGACCCCGCTCGCCACGGACGGCACGCCCGGCACGCCGGTCATCGCCGGTGTGTGGCGCCCGAACCGGCAGGTCAACAACGACGAGCCGACCTTCGCCGACGCCGGCTTCGCCCCCGGCAACGGCTTCCAGTGGCGGGTACGGGCCCGCTTCGGCACCGAGGTCCAGCCCTACTCGGCGCCGGTCAGCGGCACCACCCGCGGCCACTGGGGCGACCCGGGCACCCCGGGTGAGAACCTGCGCACCCAGTGGGAGGAGACGCTGGGCGCGCAGTACACCAGCGACGTCAACGAGTACGCGTACACCGCCGCGCTCGACGGGGCCAGCGACCGGGTCCGCGTCGTCGAGATCGGCCGTACCGTCCTGAACCGGCCGATCAACATGCTGGTCATCGGCTACCCCCGGCCGGCGGCGACGCCGGAGGCGGTGGCCGCGACCAACCCGCTGATGGTCAACTGCAACGTGCACGGCAACGAGCCCGGTGACCGCGAGGCCTGCCTGATCATGGCCCGGCAGCTCGCCTTCACCAAGGACGCCAAGACCCTCGACCTGCTGTCGAAGACCACCATGCTCATCGTGCCGACGCTCAACGGCGACGGGCGGGCGGCCAACTCCCGGGGCAACTCCACCGGCCAGGACCTCAACCGGGACCACTCGCTGATCCGCCAGCCGGAGACCCGCGCCCTCGCCGAGATGGTGCGCGACTACCGGCCGATCGCCGGTTACGACGGCCACGAGTACGGCAACACCAACACCGGTGACCTGCCGATGCTGCCGCCGCGGCACCAGAACGTGGCGCAGGGCATCTTCGACGAGTCGCAGAAGATGATCGAGGGCCACATGTACACCGAGGGCGCCCGGGACGGCTGGTGGGCCTGTCCGTACGGGTGCACCACCGGGGCCAACGTGGGGCTGAGCGAGGAGACCATCCTGCGCAACACCCTCGGCCTGAAGAACGTGGTCAACTCCCTGCTGGAGCTGCGCAGCTCCGGTGGCCCGACCCGGCCCGACGAGTCCAACACCGCGAACAACCGCCGGCGCAAGACCTACTCCGCGCTGTGGACGTTCAACCAGTTCCTCACGTACCACGGCGCCAGCGTCAAGGGCATCACCAAGGCCCGTGCCGAGGGGATCCTGTCGCAGTCCGCCAACGAGGGACGCATCGTGTTCCGGGGCTCCCGCAAGATCGAGGCGTACCCCGCCCCGCACCCGGGTGAGGCCCCGCCGCCCGCGGACGCCCCCACCCCGGAGCGGATCCTCGAGCAGGCGCCGTGCGCGTACCGGCTGACCGAGGAGCAGTACCACGGCGAGCGCACCGACGGCCCGACCGGCCAGCGCACCACCGTGGCCCAGCGGCTCGCCGCCCACGGCTGGAAGGTGATCAAGGTCGGCGACAGCTACCTGGTTCCGCTGTCCCAGCCGCAGCGGGGCCTGATCCCGCTGCTGCTCGACGAGCAGGCCGTGGAGGGCCTGGTCGCCGGCGAGCGGGTCGCCCCCACCCTGACCGGTACCCGCAACGGCCCGCTGGTCGTCTCCGGCGTCGCCTGCCTGGACGGGGCCACCGTCCGGGGTCCGATCCGGGTTCAGCCCGGCGCCGTGCTGATCGTCAACGGCAGCTCGATCAACGGTCCCGTCGACGCCACCGGCGCCGCCGGGTTCGTCGTGACCGACAGCAAGGTCAACGGCCCGGTGCGCGCCACCGGCACCCAGGGCCCGGTCGTGGTGGTCGGCAACACGCTGACCGGCCCGGTCGGCGTGGTCAACGGCAAGACCGTGGCCCCGCTGGTGGCGGGCAACACCGTCAACGGCCCGCTGGACTGCACCGGCAACTCCCCGGCACCGACGAACCTGGAGGTCGCCAACTCCGTGAATGGTCCGAAGTTCGGCCAGTGCGTCCAGCTGTGACCTGCTGAGTCCCCCGCCGAGGTGCCGGCAGGTCGGCCCACCGCCGACCTGCCGGCACCTGCCGTACCGGTACTGGAGTGGAGAGACCGTGTCCCAGACCCTCATCCCCGGCCCCCCGCCCCGGGCCGCCCGCCGTCGGCGGGCGGCGGCCGGGGCGGCCCTGGCCCTCCTGGTCGCGGTGACCGGATGCACCGGCTCGCAGGAGTCCCCCGCCGCGGCCGACCGCACCGGCGACGGCACACCGGTCGCGGTCACGGGACCGCTGTGCGACGCGCTGCCCTCGGGGACCGAGCCGGGTAGTCCGGGCTCGCTGGTGGACCGGTCCCCCGCCCAGGCCCTGACCTGGATTCCCGTGCTCACCACGTTCGAGGCGGCGGTGCGGGCCACCGGAATGACCGAGGAGCTGTCCGTCGCGGGCGGGCTCACCATCCTCGCCCCCACCGACGACGCCTTCCGGGCCAGGTTCTCCACCGCCAACCTGGACCAACTGCTGCTCAAGGACACCGCGACGCTGCGCGGGCTGCTGAGGGAGCACCTGGTCGCCGGGGCTCGCCCGGTCGCCGACCTGGCGTCCGCCGGCACCGTCACCACCCTGGCGGGTACCACCCTCGCCGTCGCCACGGCCGGGTCGGGCGTCCGGCTGGCCGACCGGGCCGAGACGATCTGCGCCGACTACCGGGCCGGCGGCGCCCGGATCCACGTCATCGACAAGGTGCTCGGCAACCTGCCGGAGACCGCCCACGAGGAGGACCACGCCCACTGAGCGGTGCCGCCCGACGGACGGCCGCCGACCCCGTACAAGGGGGTCGGCGGCCGTCGCCGTCCCAGGGGCGGTCGCCCCAGGTCCCGCCGCCTCCGCACCCGGTGGGCCGACGACCGGATTCCGCCCGACTGACACGAACCGGCACTTTCAGGTGTCCTCCGTCACCTTGGCCCCTTTCGAGATGCGGGATCGGTCGGGATGCCCTTTGCTTGTTCCCGGGGCGCGCCCGCGCGTCCCGGCCCGGCCATTCGGCCATCCCTCAGCACCGTTCCGCCGCCACCGCTGCCGGCGCGTCCCACCATGCACGGACGGAGATCGATTGTGACGACCCTGCGGGTCGACGAGCAGCCCACCAGCACCCCGGGCCGGGTCCACCGGCCCACCCTCACCTCCCGGCCCCAGGTCCCGGCGCAGACCGGAACGACGGGCACGCCCCCGCAGACCCGCCGCATCCTCATGCTCTCCTGGGAGTACCCGCCGGTCCTCGTCGGCGGCCTCGGCCGGCACGTGCACGCCCTCTCCGTCGCCCTCGCCGCCGCCGGCCACGAAGTCACCGTCGTCACCCGCCACACCGACGGCGCACCCCTCGAGGAGTACGCCGACGGCGTCCGCATCGTCCGCGCCGCCGAAGACCCCGT
>NZ_JBEYEU010000049.1:0-14191 GCF_040634035.1 Micromonospora sp. NPDC007220
TTTTCGTCGATTGCGGGGGTGTGGGGTTCGGCGGGTCAGGTGGGGTATGCGGCGGCGAATGCGTTTTTGGATGGGTTGGTGGTGTCGCGGCGTGGTCGTGGGTTGGTGGGGACGTCGGTGGCGTGGGGGCCGTGGGCTGAGGCGGGTATGGCGGTGGGGGTGGCGGGGGAGCAGTTGAGTCGGCGTGGTTTGCCGGGGATGGCTCCGGAGTTGGCGGTGGCGGCGTTGCAGCGGGCGTTGGATGGTGATGAGGGTCAGGTGGTGGTGGCGGATGTGCGGTGGGATCGGTTTGTGCCGTCGTTCACGGCGTTGCGTCCGTCGCGCCTGTTCACCGACATCCCCGAAGCGCAGCCCGCACCGGCCGAGGAGACGCCGAAGGGCGAGGACCGCGGCGCGGCGTCGGCGCTGCGCGAGCGGCTCGCCGCCGCCTCCGGGCCGGAGCGCGACCGCATCCTGCTCGACCTGGTCCGCGGCACCGCCGCGGCGGTGCTGGGACACGCCACGCCGAGCGGGATCAGGCCCGCCCGCGGCTTCCTCGAACTGGGCTTCGACTCACTCACCGCCGTCGAGCTGCGCAACCGGCTGACCGCCGCAACGGGCATCGGGCTGCCCGCCACCCTCGTCTTCGACCATCCCACCCCGAACGCGCTCGCCGGTCACCTGCGGGCCGAGTTGGCGCCCGAGCAGCCGGCGTTGCCGATCGTGGCCGAGATCGAACGCCTCGACAAGCTCCTCGGCGGGCTGCCGGGCGACCAGGTCGACGACGCGGTCGTCGGTCGGCTGGAGGACCTGCTGGCCAGGTGGCGGGGACGACCCGCCGCCACCGCACCCGCGCCGGCCGCCCCGGAGGAGTTGGAGTCGGCGAGCCGGGACGAGCTCTTCGACATCATCCAGCGGGAGTTCGGCAAGTCCTGAGCGGACACTGCCCGACCCCGGGCAGGACGGGCCGGGGAAAGGGACACCTGGCGGCGCCGGACGCCTGACCGGCGCCGTCGGGCAGGTGCGGCTGCCTAGGGGTGCACGGATCCCGTCTAGGGGTGTGCCGGTGCGGGCCCGGCTCCGTAGGGTCGGAGCCCGTCAGGCCGTCTCGCCCTGCCCACCGGCAGCCGAGCGGTACGGATGTGGGTGCGTGCGGTACCCCGGATGGACGGGAGGTCCGCATGGCCGGATCCGGCCTGCCTCAGTTGCTCGCCATCAGTGACCTGCACGTGGTCCACGCGGAGAACAAGGCGATCGTCGAGCGGCTGCGGCCGGAGCGCGACGGCGACTGGCTCATCGTCGCCGGCGACGTCGGGGAGTTCGTCGCCGACATCGAGTGGGCGCTGGGACTGCTCAGCAACCGGTTCGCCAAGGTGATCTGGGCCCCCGGCAACCACGAGCTCTGGACCCCCCGCGAGGACCCGATCCAGCTGCGGGGAGACGCGCGCTACCAGCACCTGGTGGAGCTGTGCCGCGGGCTCGGGGTGGTGACTCCGGAGGACCCGTACCCCGTCTGGGACCCGCAGGGCGACGACCCGGTCCTGATCGCGCCGCTGTTCCTGCTCTACGACTACAGCTTCCGGCCGGCCGGGACGTACACGAAGGAGCAGGCCCTGGCGCGGGCCCACGAGGTCGGCGTGGTCTGCACCGACGAGATCCTGCTGCATCCGGACCCGTACCCGACGCGCGACGCCTGGTGCCGGGCGCGGCTGGCCCTGACCGAGCGCCGGCTCACCGCCGAGCGCAACGGGCTGCCCACCGTCCTGGTCAACCACTTCCCGCTCGTCCGCGAACCCACCCGGATCCTGCGGTACCCGGAGTTCGCGCAGTGGTGCGGCACCGAGGCCACCGCCGACTGGCACGTCCGGTTCGACGCCCGCGTCGCCGTCTACGGCCACCTGCACATCCCGCGCACCACCTGGTACGACGGGGTCCGCTTCGAAGAGGTCTCGGTGGGCTACCCACGGGAGTGGCGTCGCCGCTCGACGCCTCCGGGGCGGCTGCGCCGCATCCTGCCGGCGGTTGCCGGACAGCCCGCCTGAGCGCCGTCGCGATGCTGGTCACCGCTTTGTCCGGGACCCGCCGCGACGGCCCTCACGGGCCGGTCGATCAGGGGTTCTCTAGGGGTTGGGCGCGTGATGGGCGCTCAGTACCGTCCAGTCACGGTGGCGGGCATGTGTCGGCGGGACGGCCCGGCGTGGCGGGCGCCTGAGCAGGCACGACAACCGGAATCAGGAGCAGGTGTCGGGATCGTTGGCCGAACGGCCATGTCTCCACCCACCTGTGCACGAAGCCGGTCCGTCGGCGGTGGTGTGGTCAACGAATCGGCAGATTCCGATCGATAGCAAGCTCTGGGCGGGTGGGTCATGGCGGACGAAGACAAGCTCCTCGAACACCTGAAGTGGGTGACCTCCGAGCTCCGCCTGGCGCGCCGGCGCCTGACCGAGCTGGAGAACGAGGACGCCGAGCCGATCGCGATCGTCGGCATGGCCTGCCGGTTCCCCGGCGGGGTCGCCTCGCCGGAGGACCTCTGGGAGCTGGTCGCGGGCGGGGTGGACGCCACCGGCACGTTCCCCGACGACCGGGGCTGGGACCTCGACGGGCTCTACGACCCCGACCCGGACCACCCCGGCACCACCTACAGCAACCGGGGCGGCTTCCTGCGCGACGCCGGCCTGTTCGATCCGACCCTGTTCGGCATCTCGCCGCGCGAGGCGCTGGCCATGGACCCGCAGCAGCGGCTCCTGCTCGAGGTGACCTGGGAGGTCTTCGAGCGGGCCGGCATCGACGCCGCGTCGGTGCGGGGCAGCCGTACCGGGGTGTTCGTCGGCACCGCCGGGCAGGACTACACGTCGGTGCTGCGGCAACTGCCCGAGGGCACGGAGGGCTACGTCCTCACCGGCACGGCCGCGAGCGTCATGTCCGGCCGGCTGGCGTACTCCTTCGGGCTGGAGGGCCCGGCCGTCACGATCGACACCGCCTGCTCCTCGTCGCTGGTCGCCCTGCACCTCGCCGGTCAGGCCCTGCGCGACGGCGAGTGCTCCCTCGCCGTGGCCGGCGGCGTCACCGTGCTCGCCACGCCCGGCGCCTTCGTCGAGTTCTCCCGCCAGCGGGGGCTCGCCTCCGACGGCCGGTGCAAGGCCTTCTCCGCCGACGCCGACGGGACCGGCTGGTCCGAGGGCGTCGCCATGCTGCTCGTCGAGAAGCTCTCCGACGCCCGGCGCAACGGTCACCCCGTCCTGGCGGTGATCCGGGGCAGCGCCGTGAACCAGGACGGCGCCAGTAGCGGCCTGACCGCCCCCAACGGTCCCTCCCAGCAGCGGGTCATCCGGCAGGCGCTGGAGAACGCCCGGCTCAGCCCGTCCGACGTGGACGTGGTCGAGGCGCACGGCACGGGCACCCGGCTGGGCGACCCGATCGAGGCACAGGCGCTGCTTGCCACGTACGGGCAGGGACGGGCCGCCGACCGGCCGCTGTGGCTGGGGTCGCTGAAGTCGAACATCGGCCACCCGCAGGCCGCGGCCGGCGCCGGCGGCGTCATCAAGATGGTGATGGCGATGCGGCACGGCGTGCTGCCGCCCACCCTGCACGTGGACCGGCCGTCCCCGCACGTCGACTGGTCGACGGGGGCCGTGTCCCTGCTGGACGAGGCGCGCCCCTGGGCGGGCGGCGACCACGTCCGCCGGGCCGCCGTGTCGTCCTTCGGCATGAGCGGCACGAACGCCCACCTGATCCTGGAGCAGGCCCCGGCGCCCGACCCGGCTGCCGACGAGGCCACGCCGTCGCGCCGTCCCGTCGTCGCGCCGGTGCTGCTCTCCGCCGCGCAGCCGGCCGCGCTGTCCGCGCAGGCCGGCCGGCTGGCCCGTTGGCTGGGCGACGACGAGGAGCCGCGCCCGCTCGACGTGGCCTGGTCGTCGGTGGTGTCCCGCTCGGCGCTCGACCGGCGTGCGGTGGTGCTCGCCGAGGACCGTGCGGGCCTGCTGGCGGGCCTGGAGTCCCTGGCGGCGGGAGCGCCGTCGGGCACGGTGGTCGCGGGCCAGGCCGGGGACCGGGGTCCGCTGGCGGTGCTCTTCTCCGGCCAGGGCGCGCAGCGCGCCGGCATGGGCCGGGAGCTGTACGCCGAATTCCCCGTCTTCGCCGCCGCGTTGGACGAGGCGTGCGGGCACCTGGACCGGGTGCTGCCGCGCCCGCTGAAGGAGGTGCTGTTCGCAGCCGAGGGTTCCGCCGAGGCGGAGCTGCTGGACCAGACCGCGTTCACCCAGGCCGGGCTCTTCGCGGTCGAGGTGGCGCTGTTCCGCCTGGTGGAGTCGTTCGGCGTGGTGCCGGACTTCGTGGGCGGGCACTCGATCGGCGAGGTCGCCGCGGCGCACGTGGCCAGGGTGCTGTCCCTCCAGGACGCCTGCCTGCTGGTGGCGGCGCGGGGCCGGTTGATGCAGGCGCTGCCCGACGGCGGCGGCATGCTCGCCGTGGCCGCCGACGAGGCGGCGGTGGTCGAGTCGATCGCCGGGCTGACCGACCGGGTCGGCGTCGCGGCGGTGAACGGCCCGACCTCGGTCGTGGTCTCCGGCGCCGTCGACGCGCTGGACGAGGTGGAGCGGGCCTGGCGGGACCGGGGTGTGCGTACGCGCCGGTTGACCGTCAGCCACGCGTTCCACAGCCCGCTGATGGAGCCGGTGCTGGAGCGCTTCCGCGGCATCGTCGAGCGGCTGGACTTCGCCGCGCCCGCGCTGCCGATCGTGTCGAACCTGACCGGGGCGCTCGCCGACGCCGACGAGATCCGCACCGCCGACTACTGGGTACGGCACGTGCGTGAGGCGGTGCGCTACGCCGACGGGATCGGGGCCCTGCGGGACGCGGGGGTCGACACGTTCCTGGAGGTCGGCCCGCAGAGCGTGCTGACCGCGATGACGGCGGACGCCCTGCCCGACGACGACGTGCTGACCGTCGCCGCCCAGCGCCGGGACCGGCCGCAGGCGCAGGCGCTGCTGGCGGCGCTGGCCGAGCTGCACGTGCACGGCGTCCCGGTCGCCTGGCAGGAGTGGTTCGCCGACACCGGGGCGCGGCGGGTGGAGCTGCCCACGTACGCCTTCCAGCGGGAGCGGTTCTGGCCCGAGGTGGTGCCGTGGCGCGTCGGCGACGTGTCGGGTGCCGGCCTGGGCGTGGCGGGGCACCCGCTGCTCGGCGCCGCGGTGCGCCTCGCCGGTGACGACGAGGTGGTGCTGACCGGCCGGCTGTCGGCGTCGACGCACCCGTGGCTGGCGGACCACGTGGTCGGCGGTGCCGTGGTGGTGCCGGGCACCGCCCTGGTCGAGCTGGCGGTGCGCGCCGGCGACGAGGTGGGCGCGTCGCGCGTACGGGAGCTGACCGTGGCGGCGCCGCTGGTGCTGCCGGAGTCCGGGGCGGTACGCGTGCAGGTGCGCGTCGGCGCGGCCGACGATTCCGCAGTCCGGTCGGTGTCCGTGTACTCCCAGCCGGAGGACGACGACGACTCCGAGTGGACGCGGCACGCCGACGGTGTGCTCGAACCGGTGTCGGCCGACGAGCCGGGCGTCGGCGCGTGGCCGCCGGCGGGCGCGACCGAGGTGGACCTGACCGGGTGGTATCCGGCGCTGGCGGAGCACGGCCTGTCGTACGGGCCGGTGTTCCAGGGCGTGCGGCGGGCCTGGACGGCCGACGGTGCGGCGTACGCCGAGGTGGCGTTGCCGGACGGCGCGGCCGGCGACGCGAGCGCGTTCGGGGTGCACCCGGCGCTGCTGGACGCCGCCCTGCACCCGGTGGCCCTGCTGCTGGCGGCGGAGCCGGCGGGCGGGCCCCGCGTGCCGTTCGCGTTCGAGGGCGTGCAGGTGCACGCCTCGGGCGCGAGGACGCTGCGGGTGCGGCTGACCCGGGACGGCTCCGGGGTGCGGCTGGTCGCCTGCGACGGCTCGGGCGCGCCGGTGGTGTCGGTGGACTCCCTGGTGCTGCGGGAGATGACCGCGACGGCGACCCGGAGCGGCGCCGCCCGGTCGCTGTACGAGGTGGCCTGGCAGGCCGAGCAGATCGACGGCGTCGACGACCTTCCGGGGTGGGCGGCGCTGGGCCGGCCGGCCACGGAGGCGCTGCCGGAGGTGCCGGTCTTCGCGGACGTGGCGGCCCTGGCGACGGGCGGGGCCACCGCCCGGCAGGTGCTGCTGACGGTGCCCGCCGGCGAACCCGGCGTCGCCGTGCCGGAGGCCGTGCGGACGGTCACCGGCGGTGTGCTGGACGTGCTGCGGTCCTGGCTCGTCGCCGAGCCGCTGGCGGACACGAAGCTCGTGGTGGTGACCCGGGGCGCGGTGGCCGCCGGGGACGACGACCAGGTCACCGACCTGGCTGCCGCCGCCGTCTGGGGCCTGCTGCGCTCGGCGCAGTCGGAGCACCCGGGGCGGATCGTCCTCGCCGACGTCGAGGGCGAGTTGACCCCCGCGACCCTCGCCGTGCTGGCCGGCGCCGCCGTCGACCCGTCGGTCTCCGGCGGCCAGCTCGCGGTGCGCGGCGAGCGCACCCTCGTGCCGAGGCTGGCGCGGCCGGTGGGCGACGAGCTGACCCCGCCGTCCGGACCGTGGCACCTCGCCCCCGTCACTCCCGGCACCCTGGACGGGATCGGGCCGGTCCGGGCCACGCCCGGGGAGCTGGACGCGGGCCAGGTGCGCGTCGCCGTGCGCGCGGCCGGCGTGAACTTCCGGGACGTGCTGATCGGCCTGGGGATGTACCCGGATCCGGCGGCCGTGATGGGCAGCGAGGGTGCGGGCGTCGTGGTCGAGGTCGGCCCCGGCGTGACCGACCTGGCGCCCGGCGACCGGGTGATGGGCATGTTCGAACTCGGGTTCAGCCCGCAGGCGGTCGCCCACCGCCAGCGCATCGCCAGGATGCCCGCCGGCTGGTCCTTCACCCAGGCGGCGTCCGTCCCCCTGGTCTTCCTGACCGCGTACTACGCGCTGCGCGACCTGGCCGGCCTGCGGGCGGGCGAGTCGGTGCTGATCCACAACGGCGCCGGTGGCGTCGGCATGGCCGCCATCCAGCTCGCCCACCACCTCGGCGCCACCGTCCACGCCACCGCCAGCCCCGGCAAGTGGGGTGTGCTGCGGGGACTCGAGGTGGCGGGGGAGCGGATCGCGTCGTCGCGGACCACGGAGTTCGAGCAGGTCTTCGGCGCGGCCACGGGCGGCGCCGGGGTGGACGTGGTGCTCGACGCGTTGGCCGGTGAGTTCGTCGACGCGTCGCTGCGGCTGCTGCCGCGCGGTGGCCGGTTCGTGGAGATGGGCAAGGCCGACGTGCGCGACCCGGAGACGGTCGCCGCCGACCACCCGGGCGTGACGTACCGCGCGTTCGACCTCAACGAGGCGGGCAGCACCCGCATCGGCGAGATGCTCACCGAGATCCTCGACCTCTTCGCGCAGGGCGCGCTGCGTCCGCTACCCGTACGGGCGTGGGACGTGCGTCAGGCCCGGCAGGCGCTGCGGCACGTCAGCCAGGCCCGCCACGTCGGCAAGGTCGTGCTGCGCGTCCCCGCGCCCGTGGACCCCGACGGCACCGTGCTGCTCACCGGCGCGGCCGGGACCCTGGCCGGCGTACTCGCGCGGCACCTCGTCGCCACCGGCCAGGCCCGCCGCCTGCTGCTGGCCTCGCGCCGCGCGCCCGGCCGGGACGACGGGTACGCCACCCTGGTCCGGGAACTGACCGACGCGGGCGCCGACGTCACCGCCGTGGCCGTCGACGTCAGCGACCCCGGGCAGGTCACCGAGCTGGTCGCCGGGATCGACCCGGCGCACCCGTTGACGGCGGTGGTGCACACCGCCGGCGTGATCGCCGACGCGACCATCGGTTCGTTGGACGAGTCCGCCCTGCGTACGGTGCTGGCGCCGAAGGTGGACGCCGGGTGGGCGTTGCACGAGGCGACCGCGCACCTGGACCTGTCGGCGTTCGTGTTGTTCTCGTCGGTGGCGGCCACCCTCGGCTCGCCGGGGCAGGGTAACTACGCGGCGGCGAACGCGTTCCTCGACGCCCTCGCGCAGCATCGCCGCCAGCAGGGGCTGCCCGCCACCAGCCTCGCCTGGGGCATGTGGGCCACCGACAGCACGATGACCGCGCACCTCGACGGCGACGACCAGCAGCGGCTGCGGCGGGTCGGGATGAGCCGGCTCTCCCCGGCCGAGGGCGCCGAACTCTTCGACGCCGCCCTGCCGGCGGTGCAACCGGTCGTCGTCGCGGCCCGCCTCCACGTCACCGGCGAGGCGAGCCACGTACCGCCGCTGATGCGGCACCTGCTGCGCGGCGGCGGCCGACGCCGCGCCGCCACCGACCGGCCGAGCGCCGGGGCGTCGTGGCGGGAGCGGCTCGACGGCCTGTCCGAGGCGGACGCCCGCCAGGCGCTGGTCGACCTCGTCTGCGGCCAGGCCGCCACGGTGCTGGGGCACGCCTCGGCACAGGCGGTCCCCGCCGCCCGAGCCTTCAAGGACCTGGGCTTCGACTCGCTGACCTCGGTGGAGCTGCGCAACCGGCTGGGCGCCGCCACCGGGCTGCGGCTGACCGCCACGCTGGCCTTCGACCACCCCACCCCGGCCCGGCTCGCCGACCACCTGTTCGCGCAGCTCGGCCGGGCCACCGGCGCCGGAACCACCGTCCGTACCGTCGTCACCGCCGACGCCGACGAGCCGATCGCCATCATCGGCATGGCCTGCCGCTACCCGGGCGGCGTCGCCACCCCCGAGCAGCTGTGGCAGCTCGTCACCTCCGGGTCCGACGCCATCGGCGGCTTCCCCACCGACCGCGGCTGGGACCTCGACCGGCTGTACGGCACCGACGGCGACCAGGCCGGCGGCACCGTCACCGACCAGGGCGGCTTCCTCTACGACGCGGCCGACTTCGACGCCGGCTTCTTCAACATCAGCCCCCGCGAGGCCCTCGCCATGGACCCGCAGCAGCGGCTGCTGCTGGAGACCGCCTGGGAGAGCTTCGAGTACGCCCGCATCGACCCCGCCGCGCTCGGCGGCACCGCCACCGGTGTCTTCATCGGGGCCGCCTCCTCCGGCTACGCCACCAGCGGACGCGACGACCTGGACGGCCTCGAGGGGCACCTGCTGACCGGGACGGCCGGCAGCGTCGCCTCCGGGCGGGTCGCCTACATGTTCGGCCTCGAAGGCCCGGCGGTCACCGTCGACACCGCCTGCTCCTCGTCGCTGGTGGCGTTGCACCTCGCCGCCCAGGCGCTGCGCGGCGGCGAGTGCGACATGGCCCTGGCCGGCGGGGTGGCGCTGATGGCGCAGCCCGGCATGTTCTCCGAGTTCTCCCGGCAGGGCGGCCTCGCCCCGGACGGGCGGTGCAAGGCGTTCGCCGCCGGGGCCGACGGCACCGGCTGGTCCGAGGGCGTGGGCATGCTGCTCGTGGAGCGCCTCTCCGACGCCCGGCGCAACGGGCACCGGGTGCTTGCCGTACTGCGCGGCTCCGCGATCAACCAGGACGGCGCGTCCAACGGGCTGACCGCCCCGAACGGCCCGTCGCAGCAGCGGGTGATCCGGCAGGCCCTGGAGAACGCGCGGCTGAACCCGGCCGACGTGGACGCCGTCGAGGCGCACGGCACCGGCACCGTCCTCGGCGACCCGATCGAGGCGCAGGCGGTGCTGGCCACCTACGGGCAGGACCGCGCCGACGCCGAGCCGCTCTGGCTCGGCTCGATCAAGTCGAACATCGGCCACTCCCAGGCCGCGGCCGGGGTGGCCGGCGTGATCAAGATGGTGCTGGCGATGCGGCACGGCTTGCTGCCGCCCACCCTGCACGTGGACGAGCCGTCGCCCCACGTCGACTGGAGCGCCGGGGCGGTCGCCCTGCTCACCGAGGCCCGTCCGTGGCCGGCGGTGCAGCGGCCGCGCCGGGCCGCCGTGTCGTCGTTCGGCATCAGCGGCACCAACGCGCACACCATCATCGAGCAGGCGCCCGACGAGCCGGCCCCGGCGACGACCCCGCTGGCGGGGGACCTCCCCGGCCTGGTCGGCCCCGCCGCCGTACCCCTGCTGGTCTCCGGCCGCAGCCCCCGCGCGCTCGGGGCGCAGGCCGCCCGGATCGGCGAACGGCTGGCCGGCGACGCCGACCTGGACCTGCGGCACCTCGGGTTCTCCCTGGCCGCGCAGCGGGCGCACCACCCGTACCGGGCGGTCGTCGTGGCCGCCGACCGGGACGACGCGGCCGCCCGACTGGCCGCCCTCGCCTCCGCCGACGGCGCGCCGGCCGGCGCGGACACGGCGTCGAAGGTCGTCTTCGTCTTCCCCGGCCAGGGCTCCCAGTGGAAGGGGATGGCCCTGGACCTGCTGGAGACCTCGCCGGTCTTCCGGCAGCGGATGGGGGAGTGCGCCGAGGAGCTGTCCCGACTGGTGGACTGGTCCCTCACCGACGTGCTCCGGGAGGCGCCCGGCGCGCCGCCCCTGGACCGGGTGGACGTGGTCCAGCCGGTGCTCTTCTCCGTCATGGTGTCCCTCGCCCAGCTCTGGCGCTCGTGCGGCGTCGTGCCGGCCGCCGTCGTCGGGCACTCGCAGGGTGAGATCGCCGCGGCCTGCGCGGCCGGCGCGCTGACCCTCGCCGACGCGGTACGGCTCGTCGTGGCCCGCAGCCGTGGCCTGCTGGCCATCTCGGGCCGGGGCGGCATGGTCTCCGTCCCGCTGCCGGCCGCCGACACCGAGCAGCTCATCGCGCAGTGGCCGGGCACCCTCTCCGTGGCCGCCCTCAACGGCGCCGCCGCGACCGTGGTCTCCGGTGATGCGGCGTCGGTCGCCGAACTGCTCGCGCACTGCGCCGAGCGGGACATCCGGGCCCGCGCGATCGCCGTCGACTACGCCTCACACTGCGACCACGTCGACGCCGTACGCGACGACCTGGTGGCCGCGCTCGGCACGGTCGACTCCCGTTCGACCGGGGTGGCCTTCCACTCGACGGTCACCGGCGAGCCGATCGACACCGCCGAGCTCGACGCGGGCTACTGGTACCGCAACCTGCGGGAACCGGTCCGGCTCGCGCCGGTGCTGGACCAGCTGATCGACCAGGGCTTCCGGGTCTTCGTCGAGGTCAGCCCGCACCCCGTGCTGAAGGTGGTGGTCCAGGACGCGCTGGAGAAGGCCACCGGCACCGTCGACGCGGGCGTCGTGGTCGGTTCGCTGCGCCGCGACGAGAACGGGCCGCACCAGCTCCTGACCGGCCTCGGCGACCTGCACGTCGCCGGGGTGCCCGTCGACTGGGCGGCGGTGTTCGCCGGCTCCGGCGCCACCGGCGTCGACCTGCCGACGTACGCCTTCCAGCGGGAGCGGTTCTGGCCGGCGGTGGACCACTCCGCCGGCGGCGACGTGTCCGGCGCGGGCCTCGGGGCGGCGGGACATCCGCTGCTCGGCGCGGCGGTACGCCTCGCCGGTGACGACGAGGTCGTGCTGACCGGCCGGCTGTCGGTGTCGACGCACCCGTGGCTGGCCGACCACGTGGTCGGCGGTGCGGTGCTGGCGCCGGGCACCGCGCTGGTGGAACTGGTGGTGCGCGCCGGCGACGAGGTGGGCGCGTCGCGGGTACGCGAGCTGACGGTGGCGGCGCCGCTGGTGCTGCCCGCCTCCGGCGCCGTCCGTGTGCAGGTACGCGTCGGCGCGGCCGACAGCTCCGGCGTCCGGTCGGTGGCGGTCCACTCGCAGCCCGACGGCGACCCGGAGGCCGACTGGACGCGGCACGCCGACGGTGTGCTGGAGCCTGCCGCCGACGAGCCGGAGGTGGGCGCCTGGCCGCCCGCCGGGGTGCCCGAGGTGGACCTCGCCGGCTGGTATCCGGCGCTGGCGGAGCGGGGCCTGACCTACGGCCCGTCGTTCCAGGGGCTGCGCCGGCTGTGGGCCGCCGGCGACCACGCGTACGCCGAGGTCGCGTTGCCGGACGAGGCGACCGCCGACACCGACCGGTTCGCCGTGCACCCGGCGCTGCTGGACGCCGCGCTGCACCCCGTGGGGCTGCTGCTGGCGGACCGCTCCGGCGGGCCGCGGGTGCCCTTCGCCTTCGAGGGCGTGCAGGTGCACGCCTCCGGCGCCCGGGTGCTGCGGGTGCGGTTGACCCGGACGGGTTCCCGCGTGCGGCTGGTGGCCGGCGACGAGTCGGGCGCGCCCGTGGTGTCGGTGGACGCGCTCGCGTTGCGGGAGATGACCGCGTCCGCCGGCCAGGACCCCACCGAGCGGGCCCTGTTCGAGGTGACGTGGCAGCCCGAGCGGGTCACGCCGGCGCGCGACGTCACCGGCTGGATGCTGCTCGGCGACACCGAGGTGCCGGCGGACCTGTCCACGCCGGCGTTCCCGACCGTCGACGACCTGGTCACGGCGATCTCCGGCGGCGTGGTCGAGGCGCCCCGCGCGCTGCTGCTTCCGGTCCGAGCGGACACGCCGGACGCCGGACTGCCCGACCTGGTGGGCACGGTCACCGCCCAGGTGCTGGACGTGCTGCGGTCCTGGCTGGCCGCCGAGGCCCTGGCCGACACGAAGCTGGTGGTCCTGACCCGCGGCGCGGTGCTCGCCGCACCGGCCGACGCGCTGCGGGACCTGGCCGGCGCGACGGTCTGGGGCCTGCTGCGCTCGGCGCAGTCGGAGCACCCGGGACGGATCGTCCTCGCCGACGTCGACGGCGCGCTCACCCCGGCGACCCTCGCGGTGCTGGCCGCGGTGGCCGAGGACCCGTCGGCCACCGGCGGCCAGGTGGCCGTACGCGGCGACGAGGTGCGCACCCCGCGCCTGAGCCGGCCCGTTGGTCCGGCCGCCGAGGAACTCGTCGCGCCGGCCGGGCTGTGGCAGGTCGGCGCGGTGAGCCCCGGCACCCTCGACGGGATCGGCATGGTGCCCGCCACGCCCGTCGCCCTGGACACAGGCCAGGTGCGCGTCGCCGTGCGCGCGGCCGGCGTGAACTTCCGGGACGTGCTGATCGGCCTGGGCATGTATCCGGATCCGGCGGCCGTGATGGGCAGCGAGGGTGCGGGCGTCGTGGTCGAGGTCGGCCCCGGCGTGACCGACCTGGCGCCCGGCGACCGGGTGCTCGGCATGTTCGAGCCGGCCTTCGCCCCCGAGGTGGTCGCCGCCCGCGACCTCGTCGCGAAGATCCCCGACGGCTGGTCCTTCACGCAGGCCGCGTCGGTGCCGGTGGTGTTCCTGACCGCGTACTACGCGCTGCGCGACCTGGCCGGGCTGCGGTCCGGCGAGTCGGTGCTGATCCACAACGGCGCCGGTGGCGTCGGCATGGCCGCCATCCAGCTGGCCCGGCACTGGGGCGCGACGGTGTACGCCACCGCCAGCCCCGGCAAGTGGGGCGTGCTGCGTGGCCTCGGGGTGGCCGGGGAGCGGATCGCGTCGTCGCGGACCACGGAGTTCGAGCAGGTCTTCGGCGCGGCCAGCGGTGGTGCCGGGGTGGACGTGGTGCTCGACGCGTTGGCCGGTGAGTTCGTCGACGCGTCGTTGCGGCTGCTGCCGCGCGGTGGCCGGTTCGTGGAGATGGGCAAGGCCGACGTGCGCCACCCGGAGACGGTCGCCACCGACCACCCCGGCGTCAGCTACCGCGCGTTCGACCTCAACGAGGCCGGACACCCGCGGATCGGCGAGATGCTGACCGAGATTCTCGACCTCTTCGCGCAGGGCGCGCTGCGCCCGCTGCCCGTACGGGCGTGGGACGTGCGTCAGGCCCGGCAGGCGCTGCGGCACATCAGCCAGGCCCGCCACATCGGCAAGGTCGTCCTGCGGGTGCCCGCGCCCGCCGACCCCGACGGCACCGTGCTGCTCACCGGCGCGGGAGGCGCCCTCGCCCGGGTGTTCGCCCGGCACCTGGTCGCCACCGGTCAGGCGCGGCACCTGCTGCTGGCCTCGCGCCGCGGCCCCGAGCAGTACCAGGACCTGGTCGAGGAGCTCACCCGGGCCGGTGCCCGGGTCACCGCCGGCACCGCCGACGTGACCGACCCCCGGCAGGTGACCCGGCTGCTGGAACTGGTGGACCCGGCGCACCCGCTGACTGCGGTGGTGCACACCGCCGGCGTGATCGCCGACGCGACCATCGGTTCGTTGGACGAGTCCGCCCTGCGTACGGTGCTGGCGCCGAAGGTGGACGCCGGCTGGGCGTTGCACGAGGCGACCGCGCACCTGGACCTGTCGGCGTTCGTGTTGTTCTCGTCGGTGGCGGCCACCCTCGGCTCGCCGGGGCAGGGTAA
>NZ_JBEYEU010000050.1:0-12030 GCF_040634035.1 Micromonospora sp. NPDC007220
TGGAGGGGCCGGCGGTGTCGGTGGACACGGCGTGTTCGTCGTCGTTGGTGGCGTTGCACCTGGCGGTGCAGTCGCTGCGGCGCGGCGAGTGCGACCTCGCCCTCGCCGGCGGCGTGACCGTGATGTCGACCCCCGGGCTGTTCGTGGAGTTCTCCCGGCAGCGTGGCCTGGCCGCCGACGGCCGGTGCAAGGCGTTCGCCGCGGGCGCCGATGGCACCGGCTGGGGCGAGGGCGTGGGCATGCTGCTGGTCGAGCGGCTGTCGGACGCCCGGCGCAACGGCCACGAGGTGCTGGCGATCGTGCGGGGCAGCGCCGTCAACCAGGACGGTGCCTCCAACGGTCTGACCGCCCCGAACGGCCCCTCCCAGCAGCGGGTGATCCGGCAGGCCCTCGCGTCGGCGCGGCTCTCCACGGCCGACGTGGACGTGGTCGAGGCGCACGGCACGGGCACGACGCTGGGTGACCCGATCGAGGCGCAGGCCCTGCTGGCCACGTACGGGCAGGAGCGCGACGCGCCGCTGCTGCTGGGGTCGGTCAAGTCGAACATCGGCCACACCCAGGCCGCCGCCGGCGTCGCCGGCGTGATCAAGATGGTGCTGGCGATGCGCGAGGGCGTGGTCCCCGCGACGCTGCACGTGGACGAGCCGTCCCCGCACATCGACTGGAACTCCGGCGCCGTCGAGCTGGCGATCGAGTCGCGGCCGTGGCCGGCCGTAAACCGGGCGCGCCGGTCGGCGGTGTCCTCGTTCGGCATCTCCGGCACGAACGCCCACGTCATCATCGAACTGCCCGAGGACCTCCCCGCCGAGAGCGCGGAGCCCGACGGCGAGGCCGCCGAGGGTCGCAGCCCGGGGCTCGTGGCCTCCGACGTCGTCGTCTGGACGGTGTCGGGGCGGTCGAAGGGCGCGCTGGCCGGTCAGGCCGCCCGCCTGGCCCAGCACGTCCGCGTGCACGCCGACATCGACGCGGCGGCGGTGGGCTGGTCCCTCGCCGCCACCCGGTCGACGTTCGACCAGCGGGCCGCCGTCGTCGGGGCCACCGTGGCCGAGCTGCTGGCCGGGCTCGACGCCCTGTCCGCCGGCGCGCCGGCGGGGAACCTCGTCACGGGTACGGCCTCCGGAACCGGTGCGGTGTTCGTGTTCCCGGGTCAGGGTGCGCAGTCGGCGCGGATGGCGGCCGGTCTGGTGGGTCGTACGCCGGTGTTCGACGCGAAGTTGGCCGAGTGCCAGCGGGCCCTCGCCCCGTATCTCGATGTCGATCTCGTGTCGGTCTTGACCGGTGACGACGAGTCGTGGCTGGAGCGGGTCGAGGTCGTGCAGCCGGTGCTGTGGGCCGTGGGTATGGCCCTCGCCGCCGTGTGGCAGCACGCCGGTGTGGTTCCGGCTGCGGTGGTCGGTCACTCGCAGGGCGAGATCGGTGCCGCGTGCGTGGCCGGGATCCTCAGCCTGGACGACGCGGCGAAGGCCGTGGCGCTGCGCTCCCGGGCGCTGACGGTCCTGCGGGGCACCGGCACCATGGCCTCGGTCGACCTCTCCGCCGAGGCGGTCGCCGAGCGGCTGCCGGCGTTCCCGGGTGTCGGGGTGGCGGCGGTGAACGGCCCGTCCACGGTCGTGGTCTCGGGTCCGCCGCAGCCGGTCGCCGACCTGGTGGAGTCGTGCCAGGCCGAAGGTGTGCGGGCCCGGTTGATCCCGGTGGACTACGCGTCGCACTCGGCGGCGGTGCAGGAGGTCGCCGAGCAGTTGCGCGCCGATCTGGCCGACGTGACTCCGCGACAGGGCCACGTCCGACTCGTCTCCACGCTCACCGGGAACTGGGTCGACCCGTCCTCGATGACGGCGGACTACTGGTACGACAACCTGCGGCAGACCGTCCAGTTCGAGGCCGCCGTGCGGGTGGCCGTCGAGGCGGGTCACACGACGTTCGTGGAGATCAGCCCGCATCCGGTGCTGACGATGCCGGTGACGGCGATCCTGGACGACGCGGGCGCGACCGGGCACACCCTGGGCAGCCTGCGCCGCGGTGACGACGACGCGACGCGGTTGCTGACGAACCTGGCCACCGCCCACACGATCGGCCTGCCGGTCGACCTGGGCACGGTCCTCGCCGGGACCGACGTCGTGGCGCTGCCCACGTACGCCTTCGACCGGAGCCGCTTCTGGCCGACCGCGGTGACCGGGCAGGGCGACACCGAGGAGACCCCGAGCGGCGTCGACTCCGCGTTCTGGGCGGCCGTGGAACGCGAGGACCTGGCCGCGCTCGCGGAACTCACCGAGCAGGAGGCGGCGGAGTCCCTGGAACGGCTGGGCGCCGCCCTGCCGGTGCTCGCCTCCTGGCGGCGGCAGCAGCGCAACCGGTCCAGCCTCGACGACCTGCGGTACCGCAGCGTCTGGCAGCCGTACACCGGGACGCCGGTCAGCTTCCTGCCCGGCGCCTGGTGGGTCGTCGCCGACGAGCGGCACCCGGAGGAGGGCGAGGCCGCGGTGGTCGAGCTGACCCGCCGGGGCGCCGACGTCCGACTGGTGCTGGTGCCGGAGAACCTGACCGACCGGGCCGCCCTCACCGCGCACCTGAGCGGTGCCGTCCGCACCCCCGACGGCGTACCGGCTCCGGTGGACGGGGTGCTGTCGCTGCTCGCCCTCGCCGACGGCGCGGTCGACGACACCCAGCCGGTGCCGCCCTTCCTCGCCCGCTCGCTGGCGCTGATCCAGGCGCTCGGGGACCTCGACGTCGCCGCGCCGCTGTGGTGCGTCACCCGGGGCGCCGCCGGCACCACCCGCAGCGGCGCGCCCGGCCGGCCGGAGCAGTCGCTGCTCTGGGGCCTCGGCCGGGTCGTGGCCCTCGAACACCCCGAGCGGTGGGGCGGCCTGGTCGACGTGCCGGCCACCCTGGACGACCACGGCTGGGACCTGCTCTGCGCCGCGCTCGCCGGCCTCGACGGCGAGGACCAGCTCGCGGTCGACGGCGCCACCATCCTCGTCCGCCGGCTGGTGCGGGCGCCCGGCGGTGAGGCGGCCACCGACGAGGCCGGCTACCCGGGCACGACCCTGGTCACCGGCGGCACCGGCGCGCTCGGCGCGGAGGTGGCCCGCTGGCTGGCCGCCCGGGGCGCCGAGCACCTGATGCTGGTGAGCCGCCGCGGCGCGGACGCCCCCGGCGTCGCCGAACTCGTCCGCGAGCTGACCGGGGCGGGCACCCGGGTGACCGTCGCGGCCTGCGACGTGGCCGACCGGGCGGCGCTGGCGAAGCTGCTCGACGAGGTACCCGCCGACGCGCCGCTGACCAGCGTGGTGCACGCGGCCGGCGTGCTGGAGGACGGGGTGCTCGACGGGCTCACCGCCGACCGCCTCGCCACCGTCCTGCGGCCCAAGGTGCTCGGCGCCCTGCACCTGCACGAGCTGACCGTCGGGCGGGAACTGCGCGCGTTCGTGCTGTTCTCCGCGCTGGCCGGTCAGCTCGGCGCCGCCGGTCAGGGCAGCTACGCCGCGGCCAACGCCTACCTCGACGCCCTCGCCGAGCAGCGGCACCGGCAGGGCCTGCCGGCCACGTCGGTCGCCTGGGGCCCCTGGGCGGCCGGCGGGATGGCCGCCACCGACCAGGCCGTGGAGGAGCGCCGCCGCCGCACCGGCGTGGCCCGCCTCGACACGGAAGCCGCGCTCACGGCGCTCGCGCAGTGCGTCGCGCGGGGCGAGCCGGCGACGATGGTGGCCGGCATCGACTGGGCCCGCTACGTGCCCGGGTTCGTGGCCGTGCGGCCCAGCCCGCTCATCGCGGGCGTGGCCGAGGCGCGCCGGGCCGTCGCCGAGCGGGCCGAGGACACCGGCGTCTCCGCGGAGTCCCTGGCCGCCCTGCTCGCCGGGCAGACCGACGCCGAACGACGCAAGACCCTGCTGGAGCTGGTACGCGGGCAGGCCGCCGCGGTGCTCGGCCACGCCTCGATGGACGCCGTCGAGCCGGACCGGGCGTTCCGGGAACTCGGCTTCGACTCGCTGACCGCCGTGGAGCTGCGCAACCGGCTCACCGCGGCGACCGGCGTCCGGCTGCCCGCCACGGTCGTCTTCGACTACCCGACCGCCGCCGGGCTGGCCGAGTACGTGCGGGCCGCGATCGTCGACGGCGGCGTGGTCGGGGTCGCACCGGTCTTCGGTGAGCTGGACAGGTTGGAAGCGGCGCTCTCCGGCTCGGCGCCGGACCGCAGCGCCAGAATTCGGATCACCGAGCGGCTGCGGGCGCTGCTGGCCTCCCTCAACGAGGCCGACGCGCCGGCGGACGGCGACACCGTCGCCGAGAAGCTCCAGGACGCGACGCCGGACGAGGTCTTCGACTTCATCGACCGCGAGCTGGGGATGTCCTGACGTGATCGCTGCTGCGACGACGGGTCAACACAAGGAGTGCGCGGTCCATGGCTGACGAGGCGAAGCTTCTCGACTACCTCAAGCGGGTCACCGCTGACCTGCACCAGGTGCGCCAGCGCCTGCGCGAGGTGGAGGCCGGTGAACAGGAACCGGTCGCCATCGTCTCCATGAGCTGCCGCTTCCCCGGCGGGGTGCGGTCGCCCGAGGACCTGTGGGAGGTCGTCGCGTCCGGCCGGGACGTCGTCTCCGACTTCCCGGAGGACCGCGGCTGGGACCTCGGGTCGCTCTACGACAGCGACCCCGAGCAGAGCGGCACCTCGTACACGCGGCAGGGCGGCTTCGTCCACGACCTGGCCGACTTCGACCCGGGCTTCTTCGCGATCTCCCCCCGGGAGGCGCTGGCGATGGACCCGCAGCAGCGCTGGCTGCTGGAGACCTCGTGGGAGGCCCTGGAGCGGGCCGGCATCGACCCGCACTCGCTGCGCGGCAGCCGCACCGGTGTCTTCGCCGGCAGCACCGGCCAGGACTACGGCACCGTGCTGATGGGCGCCGCGCAGGGCCTCGAAGGGCACCTGATGACCGGCAACGCCGGCAGCGTGGTCTCCGGCCGGATCGCCTACACCTTCGGGCTGGAGGGGCCGGCGGTCACCATCGACACCGCCTGCTCGTCGTCCCTGGTCGCCCTGCACCTGGCGGGGCAGGCGCTGCGGCAGCGGGAGTGCACCCTGGCCATCGTCGCCGGGGTCACCGCCATGTGCACCCCGGCCGCCTTCGTCGAGTTCTCCCGGCAGCGCGGTCTCGCCGCCGACGGCCGGTGCAAGGCGTTCGCCGCCGCCGCCGACGGGACCGGCTGGTCCGAGGGCGTCGGCGTCCTGGTGCTGGAGCGGCTGTCGGACGCGCAGCGCAACGGCCACCCGATCCTCGCCGTGGTGCGGGGCAGCGCGGTGAACCAGGACGGCGCCTCCAACGGCCTGAGTGCCCCGAACGGGCCGTCGCAGCAGCGGGTGATCCAGCAGGCCCTGGCCAACGCCGGTCTCGCCGCCGGCGGCGTGGACGTGGTGGAGGCGCACGGCACCGGCACCCGGCTCGGCGACCCCATCGAGGCGCAGGCGCTGCTCGCCACGTACGGGCAGGACCGGGGGGACTCGGCGCCGCTGCTGCTCGGGTCGGTCAAGTCGAACATCGGTCACGCCCAGGCCGCCGCCGGTGTCGCCGGTGTGATCAAGATGGTCATGGCGATGCGGCACGGCGTCGTGCCGCCCACCCTGCACGTGGACGAGCCGACGCCCGAGGTCGACTGGTCGGCCGGCGAGGTGTCGCTGGTGACCGAGGCGACGCCGTGGCCGGCGGCGGGCCGCCCGCGCCGCTCGGCGGTCTCCTCGTTCGGGGTGTCCGGCACCAACGCGCACACCATCCTGGAGCAGGCCCCGGCGCCCCAGCAGTCCCCGTCGGCCGCCGCCGCGCCTGTGGTCGAGCGGCCGGTCGTGCCGGTGCCGGTGTCGGCCCGGGACGCGGCCGGCCTCGCCGCGCAGGCGGGCCGCTGGGCGGCCCGGATCGCCGCCGACGAGACCCTGCGGCCCCTGGACGTGGCGTTCTCGTCGGTCACCTCCCGCTCCACCCTGGACCACCGGGCCGTGGTCTCCGCGACGGGCCGCGACGACCTGCTGGCCGGGCTGCGCGCCCTCGCCGCCGGGGAGCCGTCGGGCGCGGTCGTCACGGGTCAGGCCGGCGGCCGGGGCCCGCTGGCGGTGCTCTTCTCCGGCCAGGGCGCGCAGCGCGCCGGCATGGGCCGGGAGTTGTACGCCGAGTTCCCGGTCTTCGCGGCCGCGCTGGACGAGGTGTGCGTGCAGCTCGACCCGCTGCTGCCGCGCCCGCTGAAGGACGTGCTGTTCGCTCCGGAGGGTTCCGCCGAGGCGGAGCTGCTGGACCAGACCGCGTTCACCCAGGCCGGGCTGTTCGCCGTCGAGGTGGCGCTGTTCCGGCTCGTCGGCTCGTACGGCGTGGTGCCGGACTTCGTGGGCGGCCACTCGATCGGCGAGGTCGCCGCCGCGCACGTGGCCGGGGTGCTGTCCCTGGCCGACGCGGCGGCGCTGGTGGCGGCGCGGGGCCGGCTGATGCAGGCGCTGCCCACGGGCGGCGGGATGCTCGCCGTCGCGGCGGCCGAGGCCGATGTGCTCGCCACGCTCGACGGCCTGGCCGACGTGGGAGTCGCGGCCGTGAACGGGCCGACGTCGGTGGTCGTCTCCGGCGCCGTCGAGGCTCTCGACGAGGTGGAGCGGCTCTGGAAGGAGCGGGGCGCGCGCACCCGTCGGCTCACGGTCAGCCATGCGTTCCACAGTCCGCTGATGGAGCCGATGCTCGACGGGTTCCGGGCCGTCCTCGACGGGCTGACCTTCGCCGCGCCGACGTTGCCGATCGTGTCGAACGTGACCGGGGCGCTCGCCGACGCCGACGAGATCCGCACCGCCGACTACTGGGTGCGCCACGTCCGGCAGGCCGTCCGGTTCGCCGACGGGGTCGCCGCGCTGCGCGCCGCCGGGGCGGACACGTTCCTGGAGGTCGGGCCGCAGAGCGTACTGACCGCGATGGCGGCGGACATCCTGCCCGGCGACGACGGCGTGCTGGCCGTCGCCGTGCAGCGCAAGGACCGGCCCGCCGTGCACGGGCTGCTGGCCGGGCTGGCCGAGCTGCACGCGCACGGGGTGGCCGTCGACTGGCAGCCGTGGTTCGCCGACACCGGCGCCCGGCGGGTGGACCTGCCCACGTACGCGTTCCAGCACCAGCGCTACTGGCCCGAGGCGGGCGCCGGGTGGACCGGCGACGTCACCGCGTTCGGCCTGCGGCCCGCGCAACACCCCCTGCTCGGGGCCGCCGTCGGCGTCGCGCACGCCGAGGGCTTCCTGTTCACCGGGCGGCTGGCCCGGCGTACCCACCCGTGGATCTCCGACCACGTCGTCTTCGACACCGTGCTGCTGCCCGGCACCGGCTTCGTCGAACTCGCCCTCCAGGCCGGCGCGCACGTCGGCGCCGACCACGTCCGCGAACTCACCCTGGAATCGCCGCTGATCCTGCCGGAGACCGGGGGCGTCGACATCCAGCTCTGGATCGGCCCGGCGGACGAGACCGGCTGCCGGTCCGTGTCGCTGCACTCCGCCCAGGACGGCGAGCCGGACGAGGGCGAGCGGGCCTGGACCCGCAACGCCAGCGGAGTGTTGGCCAGCGGCCCGGCCGTGCCGAGCGGCCCCGCCGGCTGGTCCGACCTGACCACCTGGCCCCCGCCGGGCGCGACCGAGGTCGGCACCGACGACCTCTACCTGAACCTCGCCGCCCAGGGCTACGACTACGGCCCGTCGTTCATCGCCCTGCGCTCCGCCTGGCGGCGCGGCGACGACCTCTTCGCCGAGCTGGCCCTGCCCGAGGCCCCCGCCGCCGAGGCCGGCGGGTACGGCCTGCACCCGGCCCTGCTCGACGCGGCGCTGCACACCCTCGGCCTGACCACGCCGGCCGGGGAGCCGTCCGGGGCGGACATGCCCCCGGGGTACGGCCGGCTGCCGTTCTCCTGGAACGACGTCGCCCTGCACGGCGCCGGCGCCGCGGCGGCCCGCGTCCGGGTCTCGCACACCGGCCCCGACAGCATCTCGCTGCTGCTCACCGACGTCACCGGCGCGCCCGTCATCTCCGTCGGCTCCCTGGTCCTGCGACCGGTCTCCGCCGACCAGCTCCGCACCGCAGGGGGCGGCGGCGCCGAGTCGCTGTTCAGGGTCGAGTGGGCCCCGCTCGCGCTGCCCGCCGGCCCGTCCACCGTCGACTGGGCGGTCATCGGCGACGCGGCGGCGCTCACCGAGGCGGTCGCCGCCACCGGCACGACCGTGGCGGCGTACGCCGACCTGACCGCCCTGGCCACGGCGATGGACGACGGGACGGGCGCGCCCGGCGTGCTGGTCGTGCCGTTCCTCGACCCGCCCGCGTCGGCGGACGTGCCCGGGGCCGTCGCCGAGGTGACCCACCGGGCGCTCGCCGTGCTCCAGCAGTTCCTCGCCGACGACCGCTACGCGGACTCCCGGCTGGTGGTGCTGACCTCGGGCGCGGTCGCCACCGAATGGGACACCGACCTGACCGACCTGGCCGGTGCCGCCGTGATCGGCCTGCTCCGCTCCGCCCAGTCGGAGAACCCCGACCGGTTCGTGCTGGTCGACGTCGACGACATCGCCGGCTGCGCCGCCGCGCTCGTCCCGGCCGTCGCCACCGACGAGCCGCAGGTCGTGATCCGCGCGGGCGTCGCCGCCGGCGCCCGGCTCACCCGGGTCCCCGCCCCGAGCGAGCCGCCGGCCGCCCCGTTCGACGGGGACGGCACCGTCCTGATCACCGGCGCCACCGGCACCCTCGGCCAGCTCATGAGCCGGCACCTGGTGGACACGTACGGCGTCCGGCACCTGATCCTCACCAGCCGGCGCGGCCGCGCCGCCGGGGGCGTCGCGGAGCTCTGCGCCGAGTTGGAGTCGCTCGGCGTGAGCGTCACCGTCGCCGCCTGCGACGTCGCCGACCGCGCCGCCGTGGCCGAGCTGCTGGCCGGCATCCCGGCGGAGCACCCGCTCACCGCCGTCATCCACGCCGCCGGCGTCCGCGACGACGGCGTCATCTCCTCGCTCACCCCCGAGCGGATGGACGGCGTGCTGCGGCCCAAGGTCGACGCCGCGTGGCACCTGCACGAGCTGACCGCCGACCTCGATCTGAAGGCGTTCGTCTCGTACTCCTCGCTCGCCGCCACCGCAGGCGGCCCGGGCCAGGGCAACTACGCCGCCGCCAACGCGTTCCTCGACGGGCTGGCCCAGCACCGCAAGGCGCGCGGCCTCGCCGCCCTCACCCTCGCCTGGGGCCTCTGGGCCGACCGCAGCGGCATGACCACCGAGCTGGACGACGTCCACCTCAACCGGATCTCCCGCTCCGGCGTCGCCGCCATGGAGGCCGAGGAGGGGCTCGCCCTCTTCGACGCGGCCTGCCGCACCACCGACGCCGCGCTCGTCCCGGCCCGGCTGGACCTCGCCGCGATGAAGGTGCAGTTCGCCGGCGGGAGCATCCCGCCGCTGTACCGGGCGCTGATCCGCATGCCCGCCCGCGCCGCCGCGGCCACCACCGGCGCCTCGCTGGTGCAGCAGCTCGCCGGGCTCGGCGACGCCGAGCGGGCCGCCGCGCTGGTCGAGATCGTCCGCGGCCAGGCCGCCGCCGTGCTCGGCTACCCCGACCCGGCGGCCATCGAGCCGCGCCGGGCGTTCAGCGAGTTCGGCTTCGACTCGCTCACCGCCGTCGAGATGCGCAACCGGCTCAACAACGCCTTCGGGATGCGGCTGCCGGCCACCCTCGTCTTCGACTACCCGACCCCGCACGACCTGGCAGCCTTCCTGGGTACGGAGATCGCCGGCACCCCGGTCCCCGTGCGACCCACGACGACCGCCGTGCCGGTCGGCGACGACGAGCCCCTCGCGATCATCGGCATGGCCTGCCGGCTGCCCGGCGGCGTGTGGTCGCCCGACGACCTGTGGCGGCTGGTGGTCGACGGCGTCGACGCGATCAGCGACCTGCCGACCGACCGGGGCTGGGACCTCGACAGCCTCTACAGCCCCGACCCCGACGCCCCCGGCACCTTCTACGCCCGCGGCGGCGGCTTCCTCAGCGGCGTCGACCGCTTCGACCCCGGCTTCTTCGGCATCTCGCCCCGCGAGGCCCTGGCCATGGACCCGCAGCAGCGGCTGCTGCTGGAGACCACCTGGGAGTCCTTCGAGTCCGCCGGCATCGATCCGACCGACGTACGGGGCAGCAGCACCGGCGTCTTCGTCGGCACCAGCGGCCAGGACTACGGCTCGCTGCTCGCGTACTCGCCGGAGGCCGCCGAGGGCTACATGCTGACCGGGATGACCAGCAGCGTCATCTCCGGGCGGGTGGCGTACACGTTCGGGCTGGAAGGGCCGGCGGTGTCGCTGGACACCGCCTGCTCGTCCTCCCTCGTCGCGCTGCACTGGGCCGGTCAGGCGCTGCGGCGCGGTGAGTGCGACATGGCCCTCGCCGGCGGCGTCATGGTGATGGCCACCCCGACCGCGTTCGTCGAGTTCTCCCGGCAGCGCGGCCTCGCCGCCGACGGCCGGTGCAAGTCCTTCGCCGCGTCCGCCGACGGCACCGGTTGGTCCGAGGGCGTCGGCATGCTGCTCGTGCAGCGGCTCTCCGACGCCCGCCGGCAGGGCCGCACCGTGTACGCGGTGGTGCGCGGCTCCGCGATCAACCAGGACGGCGCCTCCAACGGGCTGACCGCCCCGAACGGCCCCTCGCAGCAGCGGGTGATCCGCCAGGCCCTCGCGTCGGCCCGCCTGACGACCGCCGACGTGGACGTGGTCGAGGCGCACGGCACGGGCACGACCCTCGGTGACCCGATCGAGGCGCAGGCCCTGCTCGCCACGTACGGGCGGGAGCGGCCCGCCGACCGGCCGCTGCTGCTCGGCTCGATCAAGTCGAACATCGGCCACGCCCAGGCCGCCGCCGGTGTCGCCGGCGTGATCAAGATGGTGCAGGCCATCCGGCACGGCCTCGTCCCGGCGACGCTGCACGTGGACGAGCCGTCCCCGCACATCGACTGGACCTCCGGCGCGGTGGAGCTGGCGACGGAGTCGCGGCCGTGGCCGGCGGTGGACCGGCCGCGCCGGGCGGCGGTGTCCTCGTTCGGCATCTCCGGCACGAACGCCCACGTGATCATCGAGCAGGCCGACGAGCCGCAGGCCGTGGCCCCGGCCGAGCCCGGCCCCGGGCTCGTGACCTCCGACGCGGTGCTGTGGTCGCTGTCGGGGCGGTCGAAGGGCGCCCTGGCGGGCCAGGCCGCCCGCCTGGCGGAGTACGTGCGCGAGCGCGGCGAGGTCGATGCGGCGGCGGTGGGCTGGTCCCTCGCCGCCACCCGGTCGGTGTTCGACCAGCGGGCCGCCGTCGTCGGGTCGAGCCTGGAGGAGCTGCTGGCGGGGCTGGACGCGCTGGTGTCGGGGGCGCCGGCTGGCAACGTCGTCGCCGGCGCCGCCACGCCCCACGGTGCGGGTCCGGTGTTCGTGTTCCCGGGTCAGGGTGCGCAGTCGGCGCGGATGGCGGCCGGTCTGGTGGGCCGTACGCCGGTGTTCGATGCGCGGCTGGCGGAGTGTCAGCGGGCCCTCGCCCCGTACCTGGACGTGGACCTGATCTCGGTGCTCACCGGTGAGGACGAGTCGTGGTTGGCGCGGGTCGAGGTCGTGCAGCCGGTGCTGTGGGCTGTCGGCATGGCGCTCGCCGCCGTGTGGCAGCACGCCGGTGTCACCCCGGCGGCGGTGGTCGGTCACTCGCAGGGCGAGATCGGTGCGGCCTGCGTGGCCGGCATCCTGTCCCTGGAGGACGCGGCGAAGGCCGTGGCGCTGCGGTCGCGGGCGCTGACGGTGCTGCGGGGCACGGGGACGATGGCGTCGGTGGACCTGTCGGCCGAGGCGGTGGCCGAGCGGCTGCCGGCGTTCCCGGGTGTCGGGGTGGCGGCCGTCAACGGCCCGTCCACGGTCGTGGTGTCGGGTCCGCCGCAGCCGGTCGCCGACCTGGTCGAGTCCTGCCAGGCCGACGGTGTGCGGGCCCGGTTGATCCCGGTGGACTACGCGTCGCATTCGGCGGCGGTGCAGGAGGTGGC
>NZ_JBEYEU010000051.1:0-10945 GCF_040634035.1 Micromonospora sp. NPDC007220
TGTTGTTGGGGTCGGTGAAGTCGAACATCGGGCACACGCAGGCTGCTGCCGGTGTGGCTGGTGTGATCAAGATGGTCATGGCGATGCGCCACGGTGTGGTGCCGTCGACGCTGCACGTGGACGAGCCGTCGCCGCACGTGGACTGGTCGGCCGGGGCGGTCGCTCTCACCACCGAGGCGACGCCGTGGCCGGCTGTGGACCGGCCGCGTCGGGCGGCGGTGTCGTCGTTCGGCATCTCCGGCACGAACGCGCACGTGATCATCGAGCAGCCGCCGGCCGAGCTGGTCGAGGGCGAGATCGTCGCCGGGAACGTACCGCCGCTGGTGCCGGTGCTGCTGTCGGCCCGCGACGGCGCGTCGCTGGTCGCGCAGGCGGGCCGCTGGGCGAGTTGGCTGGCCGCCGACGGCGGCGTACGCCCGCTGGACGCGGCGTGGTCGAGCGTGGTGTCCCGGTCGGTGCTGGAACATCGCGCGGTGGTGGCCGGGACGGGCCGCGACGAGCTGCTGGCGGGCCTGGAGGCGCTGGCGGCGGGTGAGCCCTCCGGCGGGGTCTTCGCGGGCCCGGGTGGGCCCCGGGGCCAGCTGGCGCTGGTGTTCTCGGGCCAGGGCGCGCAGCGCGCCGGCATGGGCCGGGAGCTGTCCGAGGCGTTCCCGGTGTTCGCGGCAGCCCTGGACGAGGTGTGCGGACACCTCGACCCGTTGCTGCCGGGTGCGCTGCGGGAGGTGCTGTTCGCCGAGGCGGGCAGCCCCGAGGCGGAGCTGCTGGACCAGACCGTCTTCACGCAGGCCGGTCTGTTCGCGGTCGAGGTGGCGCTGTTCCGGCTGGTGGAGTCGTTCGGCATCGTGCCCGACATGGTCGCCGGCCACTCGATCGGCGAGGTGACGGCCGCGTACGTGGCCGGGGTGCTGTCCCTGGCCGACGCGTGCGCTCTCGTTGCCGCGCGGGGCCGGCTGATGCAGGCGCTGCCGGCCGGTGGCGGGATGCTGGCCGTGGCCGCCGCCGAGGACGCGGTGACGGAGTCGATCGTCGGTCTGGCCGACAAGGTCGGTGTCGCGGCGGTGAACGGGCCGACGTCGATCGTCGTGTCCGGCGCGGTGGAGGCCCTCGACGAGATCGAGCGCGACTGGCGGGACCGGGGCGCGCGTACCCGACGGCTCGCCGTCAGCCACGCGTTCCACAGCCCGCTGATGGAGCCGATGCTCGCCGAGTTCCGGACGGTCCTGGACGGGTTGACGTTCGCCGCGCCGGCGCTGCCGATCGTGTCGAACGTGACCGGCGCGCTCGCCGACGCCGACGAGATCCGTACGGCCGACTACTGGGTGCGCCACGTCCGTGAGGCCGTCCGCTACGCCGACGGGGTCACCGCCCTGCGGGCCGCCGGGGTGGACACGTTCCTGGAGATCGGGCCGCAGAGCGTGCTGACCGCGATGGCGGCGGACATCCTGCCGGACGACGACGACGTCCTGTCGGTCGCCACCCAGCGTCGGGACCGGTCGCAGGCCCAGGCGCTGCTCGGCGCGCTGGCGGAACTGCACGTGCACGGCGTGCCGGTGACCTGGCAGGAGTGGTTCACCGACAGCGGGCCGCGGCGGGTCGACCTGCCGACGTACACCTTCCAGCACCAGCGCTACTGGCCGGAGCCGGCGAGCCGGCCGCGTACGAGGACGGCCGACAGCGTCGACGCCGACTTCTGGGCCGCCGTCGAGCAGGGCGACCTGAGCGCCCTCGCCACGCAGTTCGGCGACGACGGCGCCGCCCTGGACGCCCTCACCCCGGCCCTGCCGGTCCTGTCGACCTGGCACCGGGCGCGGACGCGGCGGGCGGTCGTGGACGCCTGGTCGTACCGGGTCGGATGGAAGCGGACCGACATCACCGCCGAGCCGGCGCGGCCCGGCGTGTGGCTGCTCGTGACGGCGGAGGACGACCTGACGGACGGCACCCGCGCGGAGGCGGTCACCAAGGCCCTCGCCGAGGTCGGCGCCGACGTGGTCCGGCTGACCGTCGACCCGGTCGGCACCGACCGGGCGGAACTCGCCCGCCGGCTGGCCGACGCGCTGGCCGACGGGCCCGTCACCGGCGTGCTCTCCCTGCTCGGCCTCCGCGACCAGCCGCACCCCGCCCACCCGGCCGTACCGGTCGGGACGGCCGCCACGCTGCTGCTGCTCCAGGCCCTGCACGACGCCGGGGCGACGACCCGGCTGTGGTGCCTGACCCAGGGCGCGGTCAGCACCGGCGACGGGGACGCGGTGCACGGCGTCGCCCAGAGCGGGCTGTGGGGCCTGGGGCTCGTGGCGGGCCTGGAACACCCCCAGCTCTGGGGTGGACTGGTGGACCTGCCCGAGCAGGTCGACGCGACGGCGTGGGACCGGCTGGCGCGGGTGGTGACCGGCGCCGGCGACGAGGACCAGCTGGCCGTACGCCCCTCCGGGGTGTTCGTCCGCCGCCTGGTCCGGGCGGCACCCGCCGCCCCCGACACGGCGGAGCGGTGGCGGCCGTCCGGCACGGTGCTGGTTACCGGCGGCACCGGCGCCCTGGGCGCCCACGTCGCCCGGTGGGCGGCGGCCAACGGCGCCGCGCACGTCGTGCTGACCAGCCGCCGGGGCGAGCGTGCCCCCGGGGCGGTGGAGCTGCGCGATGAGCTGACCGCGCAGGGCGTACGGGCGTCGGTCGTGGCCTGCGACGTGGCCGACCGCGACCAGGTGGCGGCACTGCTGGCCCGGCTGGACGAGGACCCCGCGCCGTTGACGGCCGTGGTCCACGCGGCGGGTGCCGGCGAGCCCGGCCTGATCGCCGACACCGACCTGGCCGCGTTCGCCGGGGTGCTCGACGGCAAGGTCGCCGGCGCGGTGCACCTGGACGCGCTGCTCGCCGACCGGCCGTTGGACGCCTTCGTGCTGTTCGCCTCCATCGCCGGGGTGTGGGGCAGCGGCGGGCAGTCCGCGTACGCCGCCGGGAACGCCTTCCTGGACGCGCTCGCGGAGCAGCGTCGCGGGCGGGGCCTGCCGGCGACGTCCGTGGCCTGGGGGCCGTGGGCCGACGGCGGCATGGCCACCGGCGAGGCCCAGCAGCTGCTGGCCCGGCGCGGCCTGACCGCCATGGCACCGGCCAAGGCCGTGCACGCCATGCGGTACGCCGTGGGCCTGCCCCGGGCGGCGCTGACCGTGGTGGACGTCGACTGGGCGGTCTTCGCCCCGGCGTACGCCTCGGCCCGCCCCCGGCCGCTGCTCGACGACATCGCCGAGGCCCGCGAGGCGCTGCACGCCCAGGCCGGGGAGCAGCAGCCCGGCGGGGCCGTCGACGCCCTGCGGGAGCACCTGCTCACGCTGCCCCGGCCCGAGCGGGTCCGGCACCTGGTCGATCTCGTCCGCACCCACGCCTCCGCCGTGCTCGGCCACTCGGGCACGGACCGGGTCAAGCCGCAGCGCGCCTTCAAGGAGCTCGGGTTCGACTCGCTGACGGCGGTCGAGCTGCGCAACCGGTTGACCGGGGCCACCGGCCTGTCGCTGCCAGCGACCCTCGTCTTCGACTACCCGAACCCGGCCGTGCTCGCCGAGAACCTGCTCGACGGCCTGCTGCCCGAGGGGGCACAGGCGGACGGCGGCGACCCGGCGGAGGCGGCCGTCCGGCAGGCGCTCGCGGCGATCCCGCTGACCCGCCTGCGGGAGGCCGGGCTGCTGGACCTGCTGCTCAACCTCGCCGACGCCGACGGCGGCGACGGTGACGAGTCCACCGACGAGGACCTGGACCTCGACGACCTCGACACCGACGCCCTCGTCAGGCTGGCGCTTGACGGAACCGATTCCTGACCGTTGTCCCCAGTACGGAGCTCATGATGTCTACGTCCGCAGACAAGGTCGTCGAGGCGCTTCGCGCCTCGCTCAAGGAGACGGGCCGCCTCCGTCAGCTCAACCAGCAGCTGACCGCTGCCGCCCGGGAGCCCATCGCGATCGTCGCGATGTCCTGCCGCTACCCGGGCGGCGTGGCCAGCCCCGAGCAGCTCTGGGACCTGGTGGCCTCCGGCAGCGACGCCATCGGCGGTTTCCCGACCGACCGGGGCTGGGACCTGGACAACCTGTACGACCCGGACGCCGACCGGGCCGGCCACTCCACCACGCGGGAGGGCGGCTTCCTCTACGACGCGGCCGACTTCGACGCCGAGTTCTTCGGCATCTCGCCCCGCGAGGCCGTGGCGATGGACCCGCAGCAGCGGCTGCTGCTGGAGACGTCGTGGGAGGCGTTCGAGCAGGCCCGGATCGCACCCGCGTCCATGCGCGGGCAGAAGGTCGGCGTCTTCGTCGGTACCGCCGCCAACGGCTACGGCGTGGGCCCGCAGACCGAGGTCGAGGGCACCGACGAGGGCTACCTGCTGACCGGCACGGCCACCAGCATCGTCTCGGGACGGATCGCGTACGCCCTCGGCCTGGAGGGCCCCGCCGTCACGGTCGACACCGCCTGCTCGTCGTCGCTGGTCGCCCTGCACCTGGCCTGCCAGGCGCTGCGGCAGGGCGACTTCGACCTGGCCCTGGCCGGCGGCGTCTGCGTGATGGCCACCCCCGCCCCGTTCGTGGGCTTCTCCCGGCAGCGGGGGCTCGCCCCCGACGGCCGGTGCAAGTCGTTCGCCGCCGCCGCCGACGGCACCGGCTGGTCCGAGGGCGTCGGCATCCTGCTGGTGGAGCGGCTGTCGGACGCCCAGCGCAAGGGGCACCCCGTCCTCGCCGTGATCGCCGGCAGCGCCGTCAACCAGGATGGCGCGTCCAACGGCCTCACCGCCCCCAACGGGCCGGCCCAGCAGCGGGTGATCCGGCAGGCCCTCGCGAACGCCCGGCTGACCACGGCCGACGTGGACGCCGTCGAGGCGCACGGCACCGGCACCGTGCTCGGCGACCCGATCGAGGCGCAGGCGCTGCTGGCCACGTACGGGCGGGACCGGCCCGCCGACCGGCCGCTGCTGCTCGGCTCGATCAAGTCGAACATCGGTCACAGCCAGTCCGCCGCGGGCGTGGCCGGCGTGATCAAGATGGTGATGGCGATGCGGCACGGGCTCGTGCCGTCCACCCTGCACGTCGACGAGCCGACGCCGAAGGTGGACTGGTCGGCCGGCGAGGTGTCGCTGGTGACCGAGGCGACGCCGTGGCCGGTGACCGACCGTCCCCGCCGGGCGGCCGTCTCGTCGTTCGGCATCTCCGGCACGAACGCGCACACCATCCTGGAGGAGCCGCCCGCCGCCGACGCCGCGGCCTCCGCCGACGCCGGCCCGGCCCCCGCCCTGCCGGCGGTGCCCGTGCTGCTGTCCGCCCGGTCGGAGGCCGCGCTGAGGGCGCAGGCGGGCCGCTGGGCCCGGTGGCTGGAGGACGGCGAGACCCTCCGGCCGGTGGACGTCGGCTGGTCGTCGGTGGTGTCGCGCTCCGCGCTGGAGCACCGCGCGGTCCTCACCGCCACCGACCGCGAGGACCTGCTGGCCGGGCTGCGCGCCCTCGCCGCCGGCCAGCCGTCCGGCGCGGTGGTCGCCGCTCAGGCCGCCGACCGGGGCCCGCTCGCGGTGCTCTTCTCCGGCCAGGGCGCGCAGCGCGCCGGCATGGGCCGGGAGTTGTACGCCGAGTTCCCGGTCTTCGCGACCGCGCTGGACGAGGTGTGCGCGCAGCTCGACCCGCTGCTGCCGCGCCCGCTGAAGGACGTGCTGTTCGCTCCGGAGGGTTCCGCCGAGGCGGAGCTGCTGGACCAGACCGTGTTCACCCAGGCCGGGCTGTTCGCGGTCGAGGTGGCGCTGTTCCGCCTGGTGGAGTCGTTCGGGATCACACCGGACTTCGTGGGCGGGCACTCGATCGGCGAGGTCGCGGCCGCGCACGTGGCCGGGGTGCTGTCCCTGGCGGATGCGGCGGCGCTGGTGGCGGCGCGGGGCCGGCTGATGCAGGCGCTGCCCACGGGCGGCGGGATGCTGGCCGTCGCGGCGGCCGAGGCCGATGTGCTCGCCACGCTCGACGGCCTGGCCGACGTGGGGATCGCGGCCGTGAACGGGCCGACCTCGGTGGTCGTCTCCGGCGCCGTCGAGGCTCTCGACGAGGTGGAGCGGCTCTGGCGGGACCGGGGGGCACGCACGCGCCGGCTCACGGTCAGCCACGCGTTCCACAGTCCGCTGATGGAGCCGATGCTCGACGGGTTCCGGGCCGTCCTGGCCGGGCTGACCTTCGCCGCGCCGGCGTTGCCGATCGTGTCGAACGTGACCGGGGCGCTGGCCGACGCCGACGAGATCCGCACGGCCGACTACTGGGTGCGCCACGTCCGGCAGGCCGTCCGCTACGCCGACGGGGTCACCGCCCTGCGCGCCGCCGGCGTGGACGCGTTCCTGGAGATCGGCCCGCGCAGCGTACTGACCGCGATGACCCGGGACGTGCTGAGCGGGCAGGAGCCGGCGGACGCCGACGACGACACCCCGGTCATCGCCGTGCCCGTCCTGCGCGCCGACCGCCCCGAGGCGCGGGCCCTGCTCGCCGCCCTCTCCGAGCTGCACGTCAACGGGGCGCCCGTCGACTGGCCGGCCCTCTACGCCGGCGCAGGCGCGACCCCGGTCGCCCTGCCCACGTACGCGTTCCAGCGGCAGCGCTACTGGCCCGAGCAGATGCCGGTCTCGGTCACCGGCCCGGTCAGCCCGGACGTGGTGGACGTCGAGTTCTGGTCGGCGGTGGAACGTTCCGACGTGGCGGCCCTCGCCGCGCAGTTCGGCGACGACGGGGCGGACGTCCTGGCCCCGGCCCTGCCGGTCCTGTCGTCCTGGCGCAAGGCGCGGCTGCGGGACGCGGTCGTCGACGGCTGGTCGTACCGGGTGGTGTGGAAGCGGACCGCCGCCCCCGCGCCGGTCACCCCGTCCGGCCGCTGGCTGCTCGTCGAACCGGCGGGCGACGCCCCCACGACGGAATGGGCCGAGGCGCTCGCGGGGGCGCTGACCGCCGCCGGCGGCGAGGTGTCCCGGCTGGCGGTGGACCCGACGGCGGAGCGCGACCAGGTGACGGCGCGGGTGGCCGAGGCCGTGGGGGACACCCCGTTCACCGGGATCGTCTCCCTGCTGGGCCTGCTGGACCGACCGCACCCCGGCCAGCCGGCGGTGCCGCTCGGCACGGCCGCCACGATGACGCTGGTGCAGGCCCTGCACGCCGCCGACGTCGCCGCGCCACTGTGGACGGTGACCCGGGGCGCGGTCGGCACCGGCGACGCCGACCCGGTCCGCAGCGTCGCCCAGGGCGGCCTGTGGGGCCTGGCCCGGGTCGCCGGGCTGGAACACCCGCAGCTCTGGGGCGGCCTCGTCGACCTGCCGGACGGCCCCGACCGGAGCGACTGGGACCACCTGGTGGGCGTCCTGACCGGCGGCGGCCCCGAGGACCAGGTCGCCGTACGGCCCTCGGGCGTCTTCGTGCGCCGACTGGTGCGCGCCACGCCGGCCGCCGTAGGCGCCGTCGAGCGCTGGCAGCCGTCCGGCACCGTCCTGATCACCGGCGGCACCGGGGCGCTCGGCGCCCACGTGGCCCGCTGGGCGGCGGCCAACGGCGCGGCGCACGTCGTGCTGACCAGCCGCCGGGGCGAGCACGCTCCCGGGGCGGCCGAGCTGCGCGACGAGCTGACCGGGCTCGGCGCCCGGGTGACCCTGGTCGCCGCCGACATGGCCGACCGCGCCCGCGTCGAGGCGCTGCTGCGCGACGTCGACGCCGATCCGGCGCCGCTGACCGCGGTGGTGCACGCCGCCGGGGTGGGCCAGCTGAACATGCTTGCCGACACCGACCTCGCCGGGCTGGCCGGGGTACTCGACGGCAAGATCGCCGGTGCCGTGCACCTGGACGAGCTGCTGGGCGACCGGCCGCTCGACGCGTTCGTGCTCTTCTCCTCCATCGCCGGCATCTGGGGCAGCGGCGGACAGGCCGCGTACGCCGCCGGCAACGCCTTCCTCGACGCGCTCGCCGAGCGGCGCCGCGCCCGTGGCCTGGCCGTCACCGCCGTGGCCTGGGGACCCTGGGCCGAGGGCGGCATGGCCAGCGGCGAGGGCCAGGAACTGCTGGCCCGGCGCGGCCTCAGCCCCATGTCGCCGGCCCAGGCCGTGTACGCGCTGCGCAGCGCCGTCGGCCGGGCCGTGCCGTCGGTGACCGTGGCGGACGTCGACTGGTCCCTGTTCACCCCGGCGTTCGCCGCCGCCCGCGCCCGCCCCCTGCTCGACGACATCGCCGAGGCGCGCGACGCCCTGCGCGTGGTCGACGCCGAACCGGAGGACACCGCCGGCGGCGGGCTGCGGCAGCACCTGCTGACGCTGCCCCGCGCCGAGCAGGACCGCCACCTGACCGACCTCGTACGCACGCACACCGCCGCCGTGCTCGGCCACTCCGGCACCGAGCTGGTCAAGGCGAACCGGGCGTTCAAGGAGCTGGGCTTCGACTCGCTGACCGCTGTCGAGCTGCGCAACCGGCTCGGCGCCGCCACCGGGCTCACCCTGCCCACCACCCTGGTCTTCGACTACCCGAACCCGGCCGCCCTCGCCGACCACCTGTCGGCGACGCTGCGCCTGCACGAGGTCGACACCGTCACCACCTGGGGCCCCGCCGGGCCGGTGGACGACGACCCGATCGTCATCGTCGGCATGAGCTGCCGGTACCCGGGCGGCGTTGCCAACCCGGACGACCTGTGGGACCTGGTCGCCACCGGGCGCGACGGGATCAGCGGCTTCCCCGACGACCGGAACTGGGACATGGGCCGGCTGCTGGCCGTCGACGCCGAGGGGCGACCCGTGTCGCACACCCGCGAGGGCGGCTTCGTCGACGGCGCCACCACGTTCGACCCCGGCTTCTTCGGCATCTCGCCGCGCGAGGCGGTCGCCATGGACCCGCAGCAGCGCCTGCTGCTGGAGGCGTCCTGGGAGGCCGTCGAGCAGGCCGGCATCGACCCGGACGAACTGCGCGGCAGCCGTACCGGCGTCTTCGTCGGCGCCTCCCCGTCGGGCTACGGCACGACCGACACCCCGGCGGAGCTGGCCGGATACCAGCTCACGGGCGGCGCGCACAGCGTCATCTCCGGCCGGGTGTCGTACACCTTCGGGCTGGAGGGCCCGGCGGTGACGGTCGACACCGCCTGCTCGTCGTCCCTGGTGGCGGTGCACCTGGCCGCCCAGGCGCTGCGCGGCGGCGAGTGCGACATGGCGCTGGCCGGCGGCGTCACCGTGATGGTGACCCCGGGCGCCTTCGTCGAGTTCTCCCGCCAGGGCGGCCTCGCCCCGGACGGGCGCTGCAAGTCCTTTGCCGCCGACGCCGACGGCACCGGCTGGTCGGAGGGCGTCGGCGTGCTGCTGGTCCAGCGGCTCTCCGACGCCCGGCGGCAGGGCCGCCAGGTGCTCGCCGTGATCGCCGGCAGCGCCGTCAACCAGGACGGCGCGTCCAACGGCCTCACCGCCCCCAACGGGCCCGCCCAGCAGCGGGTGATCCGGCAGGCCCTCGCGAACGCCCGGCTGACCACGGCCGACGTGGACGCCGTCGAGGCGCACGGCACGGGTACGACCCTGGGTGACCCCATCGAGGCGCAGGCCCTGCTGGCGACCTACGGCCAGGGCCGCCCCGCCGACCGGCCGCTGCTGCTCGGCTCGATCAAGTCGAACATCGGCCACAGCCAGGCCGCCGCCGGTGTCGCCGGCATGATCAAGATGGTGCAGGCGATGCGGTACGGCCTGCTCCCGCAGACCCTGCACCTCGACGAGCCGACCCCCCACGTGGACTGGACCGCGGGCGCGGTGTCCCTGCTGGCCGAGGCGCGCCCCTGGCCGGCGGTGGACCGGCCGCGCCGGGCCGCCGTGTCGTCGTTCGGCATCAGCGGTACGAACGTCCACCTGATCCTGGAGCAGCCGTCCGCGCCGACCGGCGGGGACGAGCCGGAGGTCGAGGGCGAGCCGTCGCGGACGCCGTCGGTGCTGCCGGTGCTGCTCTCGGCCCGGGACGCGGCCGGACTGTCGGCGCAGGCCGACCGTTGGGCGCAGTGGCTCAGCGGCACCCGGACCTCGCGCCCGCTCGACGTGGCCTGGTCGTCGGTGGCGTCGCGGTCCGTGCTGGAGCACCGGGCGGCCGTGTCCGGTGCGACCCGCGACGAGCTGCTGGCGGGCCTCGAAGCCGTGGCGGCGGGCGAGCCCTCGGCCGGCGTGCTCACCGGCCCGGGCACTCAGCGCGGCCAACTCGCGTTGCTGTTCTCGGGTCAGGGCGCGCAGCGTGCCGGGATGGGCCGGGAGTTGTCGGCGGAGTTCCCGGTGTTCGCCGCCGCGTTGGCCGAGGTGTGTGCGCACCTGGATCCGTTGTTGCCGCGTCCGTTGCGGGAGGTGTTGTTCGCTGAGGCGGGCAGCCCCGAGGCGGGGTTGCTGGATCAGACGGTGTTCACGCAGGCCGGGTTGTTCGCGGTCGAGGTGGCGCTGTTCCGGTTGGTGGAGTCGTTCGGGGTCGTGCCGGACATGCTGGCCGGTCACTCGATCGGTGAGGTGACCGCCGCGCATGTCGCGGGGGTGTTGTCCCTGGCGGACGCGTGTCAGCTTGTGGCCGCGCGGGGTCGGTTGATGCAGGCGCTGCCCACCGGTGGCGGGATGCTGGCTGTGGCCGCCGCCGAGACTGCGGTGGCGGAGTCGATCGCCGGGCTCGCCGACCGGGTGGGCGTCGCGGCCGTCAACGGGCCCACCGCAGTGGTGGTTTCCGGTGCCGCCGAGGCCCTGGACGAGGTGGAGCGGGTCTGGCGGGATCGGGGCGTGCGCACGCGCCGGCTGACGGTGAGCCACGCGTTCCACAGCCCGTTGATGGAGCCGATGCTGGCCGAGTTCCGGGCGGTACTGGACGGGTTGACGTTCTCCGCGCCGCTGCTGCCGGTCGTGTCGAACGTGACCGGCGCCCTGGCCGGCGACGAGATCCGCACGGCCGACTACTGGGTGCGGCACGTGCGCGAG
>NZ_JBEYEU010000052.1:0-10332 GCF_040634035.1 Micromonospora sp. NPDC007220
CTGCGACGTCCTATACGCCATGCTCCGCGACAAGATCCCCTACCAGCCACGCCCCACCAGCCCGGTCCCCGCTTGACGAAACCCATAGGGACACCTCCCGCGCCGAGGACGCCCTGTTCCAGGCCATCTGAGACCGGCAGGGGCACGGCATCACCATCCTGATCACCCACCGGCTGGCCAACGTCCGCCACGCCGACCGCATCTACGTCCTGCACCACGGCCGACTCGTCGAAACCGGCACCCACGACCAGCTCATGAACGCCGACGGGCGGTACGCGGAGATGTTCACCCTGCAAGCCGCCGGCTACGACACCACCGGGCCCGCCGCGGTGGTGGCCCGGCAGACCGCGACCGCCTGACGGAGCACGCTATGACAACGGCCAGCCCCACGAAGCCCTCGCCGCCCACGTTGGTGATCATTCGAGGGAACTCCGGCAGCGGGAAGACCACGACCGCCCGCGAGGTACGCCGCCGTTTCGGACGCGGTGCGGCCCTACTGGAGCAGGACTACCTGCGCAGGACCGTGCTCCGGGAACACGACAGCGCCGGCATCGACCCGGTTGCCCCGGCGTTCATCACCGCGACTGCGCGCACTGCCCTCGACCTGGGCTACCACGTCATTCTCGAAGGCATCCTGCACACCGAACGCTACGCGGCCGTGCTGCACCAGCTCATCGACGACCACCCCGGCCCGGTTGCCGTGTTCTACCTGGACGTGTCCTTCGACGAGACCGTCCGCCGCCACCTCAGCCGCGACGTGCCGATCCCCGTCACCCCCGACGAGATGCGCACCTGGTACACCCACCGCGACCTGCTCGACATCCCCGGGGAGACCGTCATCGGCGAGACCAGCACCTTCGAACAGACGGTCACCACGATCCTGCACGCCAGCGGTCTCACCACGGTCGCATCGCAGACGCCCTGCCCCCGGCGATGCCCGCACTGCGCCCGCAAGGCCGACCAGACGGCCGCCGCGACGGAGGCTCCGTGACGCCGCCTCCGGACCGGAACCCGCAGCTCAGACCCGCCCGTGTCCACCGCAAAGCACTCAAGGCGTACCCAGAGAAGAAAGACCACATTGATGAGAGACACGCCACCGACGCCTCAAGGGACAACCGAGGTGACCAGCACGTTCGTGATCGATGGTGTTCCGGGACGGCTGGCCACCACCGCCACCTCGAACGGCGAGCTCGGTCACGTCGACCTGCGGGCCGGCACGCACAACTCCACCCTGGCCGGGCTCACCGACGCCCTGTCCTGCGCGATCACCACCGCACTTCGTGCCGGAGCGCCCCCAGCCACGTTCGTCGACGCGTTCCGGCGCACCCACTACGTTCCGGCCGGCACGACCGGTGATCCGGACGTGCCCTACGCGACGTCGCTGGGCGACTACCTCGCCCAGCGACTGCACCACAACCACCTCGACGGGGCGGAGCGGCTATGACGGCGCTGCCCGCCGGCCGGGCGAACCCAGACATCGAGCGCGGCGACGAGTTGCGGGAGCTGATCAGGGCCGACCTGCCGCTGATGCGGGCGCTGACCGTGGTGCGGGACTCGGGGCTGCCCAACGCGCGGATCGGCGCCGGTGTCCTACGCGACCTGGTCTGGGGACGCCGCTACGGAAACGGGTTCGACCTGCGCGCGGTGCGGGATGTCGACGTGGCGTTCTTCGACCCCGCCGACCTGAGCCGGGACAACGACGACCGGGCCACCGCCCGGCTGGCCACAGCCGAGCCGGGCCTGCCATGGGAGGCGAAGAACCAGGCCGCCGTACACACCTGGTACCCGCGACGATTCGGCGGACCGCCGGTCACGCCGTTTCGCAGCATCGCCGAGGCGGTCGCGACCTGGCCCGAGTACGCCACCGCCGTCGCGATCCACCTCGACCCCGACAACCACCTCGCGCTGTGCGCGCCGCATGGCCTCGATGATCTCCTCGACGGCGTGTGGCGGCGCAACCCCACCCGAGTCAGCGAACAGGCCTCCCTCGAGCGGCTTGCCCGGCTTCAGCCAGCGCGGCGGTGGCCGAGAGTCCGCGTCATCACCAGTCCACCCGCAGGCAGGGAAGGCCGGTGACCGGGGGCCAACGCTACCGAACCACCCTACTCAAACTGCGACGGAGGCGACGTCATGACGATCGACAACAAGGACATCTTGCAGGTCTTGACGGCCTACCTCGGGTCCTACCCTCACGAAGCCGCGTCGCTGTCGGTGCCGCTGCAACTGCTGCATGAAGGGGCGGACGTCACCTCGCGGACCCACCTTCCGATGCACGTCACCGTAGGCGCGCTCCTGGTGCGCGGCGGAGCCGAGGTGCTGCTTGTCGATCACCTTGCCTATGGAATCCTGCTGCAGCCTGGAGGACACCTGGAGCCGACCGACACCTCGCTGATCGATGCGGCGATGCGGGAACTGGCGGAGGAAACCGGTGTTGATGCCAGCGATGTCGCCTCGACCTCACATGTGCCCGCCTACGTCGAGTACGGGAAAGTGCCGGCCCGCCCCGACAAAGGCGAACCGGAACACTTCCATCTCGACTTCGGGTACTGCTTCACCACGGCTTGCGCTGATGTGGGATCGATCCAAGAGTCGGAGGTGGCAGGCGCCGCTTGGTATCCACTGGGCGAGGCCGAGCGGCTCGTAGGCCACCGCATCGCGCGGTCGTTGAGGACATCGGCGTAATCTCTCCGGCCGGTCCCGGGCGGTGTCTGATCGAACCGAACCGCCGGTGGACCTGCATGCTGCGGCTCTTACCGGTACGACGTCGGGCTGACACCTTTCGCTCGTCGCGTCAGCGGGGGCGAGTCCCACCAGACGTGGTGACCGCGAGCGTCACAGGGTGACGCCAGCGGTAACTCGTAGGTCCCAGCCAGGCAGGTCCTCCCCGTCGTTGGGAACGAGATGGGGGCGGAACCAGCCGGCGTCGGGTCGGCCTGCTCGCTCCCATCGGTGCAGCCACGACCGCAGCGCGGTCAGGGACGGTGAGCGTGTGCTGTCGGCGAGGATGGTGCCGTCGGTCAGGATGACGGCTGCGGTGGTCGCGGTGGTGTGCCCGATGCCGCGCTTGCCGTCGTCCAGGGCGGCGATGCTGCGGTGAGATCCGCCAGCGACGACGGAGTAGGCCGTCCATGACGGCCAGTCCAGAGGTGCGCGGTGGTAGGTCTCGGTGTGACCGGGGTTGCGCAGTAGGTTGAGCGCGGTGCGGGCGCCGGTGTGTTGCGGGTCGTCCTGGACGCGCCAGCCGATGGATATCCATGCCGGATCGGGGCGGTCGGTGTGGTGGTCCACCCAGCGTCCGGGCAGGGTCAGGGCGTCGACGACGGCGGTGGCGGTGCTTTGGGCGTAGCCGCCGAAGGTGACTATCTCGACGTGCGGTTGTCCTGCGGTCAGCGCGATGGTGGTGACCAGGGTGGTGGACGGCTGCGCGGCGATGGGCAGGCAGGCCACGATCCGTCCGTCTGGGGCGAGTTGATCCACCCACGCCCGGGGTAGCCGTGGGGGTGTGCACCAGGCGGCGATGCGCTGGTAGGGAGCGTGTGGCGGGTAACCGTTCATGCCGTCGGCGGTATGGCAGGTAATGGTGGTGACGCCGCGTTGGCGGTGCAGGCGGTCCGCCCAATCGACGAGGTGGCCGCTGATGTCGATGCTCGTCACGCGTCCGGTCGCGCCGGCTCGGGCGGCGAGTAGCGCTCCGGAGTAACCGGTGCCGGTGCCGATCTCCAGCACGTGGTCGCCTTCGCACACATGCAGGGCGGTCACGTCACGCTGGATGGCCTCGGTCGCGGAGCGGTGCAGGGTTTCACCACGGTCCGGGTTGTGGACATAGAACTGCTCGGGGACGCTGGCGAGCAGCGGGTCGGTAGCCGTCACAGGACTCCTCCCGCGGATGCCGGTGAAGCGTGGGCGGTCTCATGAGGGATGGAGCTCGATCCGCAGCCCATCCGTGGTTCTCTGCCGCACCATCCAAAATGGCTCGATCGAGTCGCGCTGAGAGTCGATCATTACGAGTGTTCCCTGCACCCGTGCGTGAGCCGCCTTCTACCCTGCGGCCTCGGGCACTCCGGCGGAGGGCATCGTGGGGGCGAACGGCTTGGTGCCCTCGAACCGCTCCACGTTGATGCTGCCTGTTTTGGATGGAGGGCTGATGCTGGCTCCGCTGCGGTATGGCGCGTTCCGATACCTGGCTGCTGGCCGGCTGGTCAACATGTTGGGCAATGGTGTCGCTCCCATCGCGTTGGCCTTCGCCGTGCTTGATATGACCGGCTCGGTGCGCGACCTGGGCATGGTGGTCGGCGCGCGGTCGCTGATGACCGTGCTGTTCGTGCTCTTCGGTGGGGTGATAGCTGACCGGATTCCGCGTCGGCTGGTGCTGGTCGGCTCCAATGTGCTGAGTGCGCTGACCCAGGCGGTGGTGGCCGCCTTGGTGCTCACCGGCACGGCGACGATCCCGCTGCTGCTGGCGCTCGGTGCGGCCAACGGCATCGTGAGCGCGCTGTCCCAGCCAGCCTCGGCCGCCGCGACGCCGCAGACCGTGCCGCCGGAGTTGATCCAGCCGGCCAACGCGCTCATCCGGCTCGGCATCAACGCGGGCATGATCGGCGGCGCTGCGCTCGGCGGTCTCCTGGTGGCCGCCGTCGGGCCGGGGTGGGGCCTCGCCATCGACGCGCTCACCTTCGCTATCGCGGCTGTCGCGTTTGCCGGAGTCCGGGTCGCTGCCTCGCCGGCGAAGAGCACCCGCACGAGTATCGTTGCCGACCTCCGGGAGGGCTGGACGGAATTCACCGCGCGGACCTGGGTCTGGGTGGTGGTGCTCGGCTTCATGGTCCTCAACGCGGCCCTCGCTGGCGGCGTGAACGTGCTCGGCCCGGCCGTCGCGGACGAGACGATCGGCCGTAGCGCCTGGGGACTGGTGTTGGCGGCGGAAACCGCCGGAATGGTCGTGGGCGGGTTGATCGCCCTGCGGATCCGGGTGCGCCGGCTGCTGTTGCTCGGGGTGGCCTGCATGTTCGCCGAGTCGTTCCTGCTGTTGGGGCTGGCCCTGGCGCCCACCATCGTCGTGCTGTTGACGGCCGCAGTGGCGGTCGGCATTGCCGTCGAGCAGTTCGCGGTGGCCTGGGACACGTCGATGGCGCAGCACATCCCGGCCGACCGACTGGCCCGCGTCTATTCCTATGACATGTTGGGGTCATGGGTCGCCATCCCATTCGGCCAGATCGCGGTCGGACCGGTCGCCGTGGCAATCGGCACCCGCGACACGCTGCTGATCCTGGCGACATTGGTGGTGCTCGCCGTCCTCGGCATGCTGGCCAGCCGGGACGTCCGCCGGCTGCAGGCGGTAGCCCCCGCCCGCGCTGCCGACGCAGCACAGACCGAGCCAGCCGACGGTGAACCGAGCGACGGCCCTACCACGAAGCCCACCGAACCAGCCACCCGCGCCTGACCCAGTCCTCAAGGCCGGCCGGCCGCGCCTTCAGTTCGGAGAGCAGGATCAGCCGCCGCCAGGTACTGCGGCTCACTCTTCTGCCGCCGACCGGGCGTCACGGTGCGTGACGGAGGTGCGGATGCGCAACCTCGGTCGCGCTCCGGCCAGGGTTGCTCCCGTTTGGCTCGACGTTGGAGGTCGGTTCAGGCACGTCGTTGGGTGAGGATCGCGGCTGGTCCTTGCGGGGCTGTTTCAGGCGATGCCGGCTGTGATCAGTTGTTGCCAGATCTCGCTCTGGTCGATGATCTGGACGCCGTTTTTCTCAGCTTTGGTGAGTTTGCTGGCGCCGACGTCGGCGCCCGTGATGAGGAGGTCGGTGTTCGCCGAGACCGAGGACGCGGTGGTGGCGCCGCCCTTCTCGCAGAGACGTTGGAAGGTGGGGCGGGGGACCTTCTCGCCGGAGCGGGGGTCGCTGATCGTGCCGGTGATCACCACCGTTTTGCCGGCTAGTGGGGCGTCGGAGGCGATGACGGGTGGGAGGTCCTCGTCGCGAACGTCCAGGGAGACCCCATGCTGCCGCAGCCGCATCAGTTCGGGCCTCAGTCGGGTGAGATGTTCGATCAGGGACGCGGCAACCTTCGGGCCGATGTCGTCGATGACCACGAGTCGTTCCTCGCCCGCGTCGGCGACCTCTTCGAGTGAGCCGAACCCGGCACGGCACAGCCGTGTGGCGGTGCCTTCGGAGGCCATGGGGATGGCGAGCCCGATCAGTGCCCTGCGCAGCCCCACCCGGCGGCTGGCATCGATCGAGTCGATCATGCGGGTGGCGGAGACCTCGCCGATGCGGTCGAACTCCAGCAGTCTTTCCTTGGTCAGAGTGTAGAAGTCCGACGGGTGCTCGACGGCACCGGCCTCGGCGAGCCGTTCAATCCACACCGGGCCGACGGCCTCGATGTCCGCCGCTGCCCGTGACGCCCAATGGATTAGCCGCCGTACGGTCTGCGCCGGGCAGCCGACGTTGGTGCAGAACAGTTCGCGGCTGCCGCCCTGCTCGGTCAGTGGGTGTTGACAGGACGGGCACGCGGTGGGTGGCACGATCTCCCGTTCCGCGCCCGTGCGTTTGGACTCGTCGAGCACGCCTGCGACGAACGGGATCACGTCGCCGGCGCGGCGTACCAGCACCGTGTCCCCGATCTTGATCCCGCGTGCGCGGATCACTTCCTGGTTGGCCAGTGTCGCACGGGTGACCGTCGTTCCACCGACGAATACCGGCTCTAGCTGGGCGACCGGGGCGATCTTGCCGGTTTTGCCGACGTCCCAGACCACACCGGACAGCACGGTGGTCTTCTCCTCAGCGGCGAACTTGAACGCCAACGCACCACGAGGCGAGTTGGACCGGGTACCGGCGGCCACGTAGGCGTCGCGGTTGGCCAGCCTCAACACGGCGCCGTCCAGATCGTAGTCAAGGTCGTTGCGCCGCTCCTCGATCGCTGCGATCACCGCCTGCGCCGCGTCGGCGGTGGTGCAGTGCCTCATGTCGGCGACGGTGAACCCCAGGGTCCGCAGCCCGTCTTCCAGATCCGTCCGGACACCACCGGGATCAGAGGTGTCCAGGTCGAAGGCCAAGAACCGCAACCGTCGCTCGGCCACCACGACCGGGTCCTTCGCGCGCAGGGTGCCCGCGGCGGCGTTGCGCGGGTTGATCAGCGGCCGGTCCGGGTGTGCGGTGTTGTAGGCGGCGAACGTGGAGCGCAGCATCACCGCCTCGCCGCGCACCTCAACCCGGCCCGGCACGACGAGCTGCTCCGGCACCCCGTCGACCAGCGCCCGTACCAGGACGGTCACGTCATCGCCCGTCGTCCCGTCCCCTCGGGTGATCGCCCGAGCCAGCTGCCCGTTCTCGTAAACCAGGGCCAGTGACAGCCCGTCCAGTTTCGGCATGACCACTACCGGCTGGCCCGGGAAGCGGGCGAAGAACGCCGCGACCTGCTCGGGCCGGGTCGCCTTCTCGAGCGACAGCATCGGCCGCGAGTGTCGGATCGGTGTGTGCAGCACCGCGGGCGCGCCCACCTGCTCCAGCGGGTTCGGGTCGGGCACCCACTCCGGGTGCGCGTCGACCAGCCCCCGAAACTCGTCCTCGATCGCGTCGTATTCGGCATCCGCCACCAGCGGCGAACCCCGGTAGTACGCATCACGCAGCACCACGATTTGGTCGGCGAGTTCCTGGATCCGCTCTCGAGCGTTCACAGCGCACAACGCTACCCGTGCCCACCCACACTCCACCGCTCGCAGACCCCGACGACCTGGACTGGGTGTACAGTGCCGCGCCGGGGACCGGTGAGGTGCAGGCATGGTCGTCGGACGGCAGCACCTGGTTCGTCAACCCAACGATCAACCACTGGCTGTGTTCGCTGCACATGGTTGGTAGCTGGCTGACCAGCTCAACCGTCATCGGCCGCTGGGACGAAGACGGACAGGCCGAAGAGAAAGCACTCGCGGAGCTCGCCGACCTGTTGGAGCGGATCATGGCTTTTGACCCGCCCGCGTTCGGGGACGGCGATCATGCAACCCACTTCTGGCCCGCAGTGCTCGACCGGTGGCTCTACTGATCGATGCAGACATCCTCTTCTGCCGCAGACAGAGCACGACCAGTGGTGATCGGCTCGGCGGAGTTTGGCTGCGGCGCTCGGGTGATCAGTCCGCGCGGCACAGCGTGACGGCGCTGCGCAAGGGGGTACTTGCCCACAAAGCTTGCAGTGTGGGGTAGTGCTGTACTTCCCACGCCGCTTCACCGATCGCACGGTCTCGTTCGGGGCCGGGTGGACTGAAGTCGAACCCGGTGTTCTGCACGTTGAGCCGGTCGAGATCGGCAAGCACGGGTGCGTCAGGGAACACCAGGTCCAGGCTCACCTGCCAGTATTCTGGCTGGTACCAGTCGGTCTCGGTCCAGGCTTCTCGCACGTCGACGGCGAGCTGACGAGTGAAGCTCAGGCTGGGGAGCAGATCGTGCCAGCTGTACCGGCCCCACTGAACGATGAAGCCGTCGGCGTCGCTGTCCGGCCCTGGCTCCAGGCCGTCAACCGGCCGGGTAAGAAACTCGCGGAACGCCTTCCACGCCGCCTCGACGTTGTCTACCTGGTCCGGAGTCAGGCCGTGTCGGCGTAACAGCACGACCAGTTCTTCGGGCGAATCACGCCACGCGATACCCACAGTTCAGCCCTCCCGACCCGGAACCCAACGTCCGCTGGATCAGGTTGACAGGCGCATGCGCACAACACGAAGCGTCCTCCTTCCGCCGAGGGCCGGAACGGGCACCGCTTAGGCGTATCCGGACCTGCCGCTGGTCAAGGTACAGTTTGCTGTCTCTGGGACGATGGTGCCGTGTCTGACCAGCGCGCCGATCTCGAACTGCTTGACAACGACGCCTTGGAACAGTCGGCGGTGGTGGCCAACTGTGCCATGAACCGCGAGCGGCAGCTGTCCGGAGTCAACAGTTACACCCGGGAACTGGGGTTCAATCCTCTTGAGGTTCTCGCCGCCGGCCTGGTCGGCGCCGGTCGGGCCGAGCCTTCGGCAGCCGCTGGCTGGTTGGATCTGTGCTGTGGCACCGGTCGGGCGCTGATCCAGGCTGCCGGGGAACTGCGCATGGCGGGACTGACCGAGCGGACACTCCTCGTCGGGGTCGACCTTGTCGACGCCTTCGATCCCCTACCGTCACCGCCCTCGAATCTGGAGCTGATCTGCGGGTCCGTCGCCAACTGGGCACCAACGCGGACGTTCGAGTTGATCACCTGTCTGCACGGACTGCACTACGTCGGAGACAAGCTCGCAGTCCTGACCCGGGCGGCCGGTTGGCTGACTCCCACCGGCCGGCTCGTGGCCGACCTGGACCTGTCCAGCATCCGGCTTCCTGACGGGCGACCCGCTGGGCAGCGCCTCACCGCCCGACTCCGTGCCGAAGGATTCTCCTACGACCCCCGGCACCGCCGGATCAGCTGCACCGGCCGCCGTGAGGTCCGCCTCCCATACAGCTACCTCGGTGCTGACGACCGCGCTGGCGCCAACTACACCGGACAACCCGCCGTGCATTCCCACTACGCCGAAGACCACTGACCGCACCGGCAACATCCGCACATGCCGCGATCCGCGCGGCGGCTCAGACGCCACGACAGTCACCCTCAGTAATCGCGATCTGGGCCCGACTCGGGCAGCGGTAGTCGTTGAAGTCGATGGCCAGATCGAGGGCAGAGGGCACTGGTCCTCCGGGATCCGAACCGTTGAACGTCGTGACGGACCTGTGCACGTTCGGCTGTAGCCGGTTGGACACGTTGACCCGTACGCCGACACCACCTGGTGCTCAGCGCAGCGGTGAGCAGGCGGGACATACGGGGTGGTTCGGGCGTGGGTTAGCCGAACAGGTCAGGTTGGTCGGCTGTCCCCGTAGGGAGTGCAACGCCGGCCGCAAGTCGAAGGCTCTCGAAAGTCGGCGGCTTCGCCGGCCACCGCCGGGAGATCAGCTCCGGTAGCAGGTGGGCGGTCGCGACGGTGTCCCAGTAAGCGCGGTGTGGCCGGCTGCCTCCGGCCGCCGCCTGCATCGTCTTGTGTAGCCGCAGGCTGTCCACCAGCGTCGACAGAGAACACTCGGAGAAGTTCAGCGCCCGCGCCAGCAGCAGCGTGTCGAGCAGGCCCGCTGGGCGAAGCGAGGGCAGGTACCTGCTCAGCAGCCGCCAGTCCACGTTGATGTTGTGGCCCACCACCCACCGGCCCTCGACCAGCTCGATCAGTCTCGGCGCGATCTGCTCAAGCGGCGGTGCCTCGGCGAGCACGGCGTTGGTCAGTCCCGGTGAGAGCCAGGGCCGCTGAGGTATCGGCCGTCCCGGGTTGACCAGTGACGTGAACGCCTGACCGAG
>NZ_JBEYEU010000053.1:0-9191 GCF_040634035.1 Micromonospora sp. NPDC007220
GACTACTGGGTGCGGCACGTGCGCGAGGCCGTCCGCTACGCCGACGGGATCACCGCCCTGCGCGAGGCGGGTGTGGACACGTTCCTGGAGGTCGGCCCGCAGAGCGTCCTGACCGCGATGGCCGCCGACGTGCTGCCCGACGACGACGCCGTGCTGGCCGTGGCCGTGCAGCGCCGGGACCGGCCGGAGGCGCAGGCGCTCCTGCACGCCCTGGCGGAGCTGTACGTGCACGGCGTGCCGGTGACCTGGACGCAGTGGTTCGCCGACGCTGGCGCCCGCCGCGTGGACCTGCCCACGTACGCCTTCCACCGCGAGCGGTACTGGCTGCCGCCGGCCGGCCAGTCGGCCGACGTCTCCGGGGCCGGCCTCGGCGTGGCGCGGCACCCGCTGCTCGGCGCGGCGGTGTCGGTCGCTGGCGAGGACATGGTCGTGCTGACCGGCCGGCTGTCGGTGTCGACCCACCCGTGGCTCGCCGACCACGTCATCTCCGGCGCCGTGATCGTGCCCGGCACCGCCCTGGTGGACCTCGTCGTCCGGGCGGGCGACGAGGTCGGTGCCTCCCGTGTCCGCGAACTGACCGTGCTCGCCCCGCTCGTGCTGCCCGCCACCGGCGGCGGGGTACGGGTACAGGTCCGGGTCGGTCCCGTCGACGGGACCGGCAGCCGGTCGGTGACTGTGCACTCCCAGCCCGAGGACGACCCCGAGTCGGGCTGGACCCGGCACGCCGACGGCCTCGTCAACGCCCCCACGGCCGACGAGCCCACGGTGGGCGCGTGGCCGCCGCCCGGCGCGTCCGAGGTGGACGTCACCGGCTGGTACCCGGCCGTGGCCGAGCACGGGCTCTCCTACGGGCCGGTCTTCCGGGGCCTGCGGCGGGCGTGGACCGCCGAGGGCGAGGTGTTCGCCGAGGTCGCACTCCCCGACGAGGTGCTCGGGGACCCGGCGGGATTCGGGGTGCACCCGGCGCTGCTGGACGCCGCGCTGCACCCCGTCGGGCTGCTGCCCGCCGACGAGGCCGGCGGCGCCCGGGTGCCGTTCGCGTTCGAAGGGGTGCAGGTCCACGCGGTCGGGGCCCGGACGCTCCGGGTCCGCCTCACCGCCACCGGCAACTCCGTGCGGCTGGTCGCCGTCGACGAGACCGGTGTGCCGGTGGTGTCGGTGGACTCGCTGACGCTGCGCGAGCTGACCGGCATGGCGGCACCGTCCGACGAGGCGCACCGATCCCTGTTCGAGGTGTCCTGGCAGCCCGAGCAGATCACCGCGCCCGACGGCGCGTACGGCTGGGCCGTGCTCGGTGACCGGCCGCTCGACGGCGTGCCGCAGCTTCCGGCGTACGCCGAGGTCGCGGCGGTGGCCACGGCGGTGACGGACGGAACGGCCCCCGCTCCCGCGGCGCTGCTGCTGCCCGTCTCTCCGGCGGCGCCCGGGGCGGACCTGCCCGACGCGGCGCGGTCGGTCACGGCGGACGTCCTCGGCGCGGTGCAGGCCTGGCTGGCTGCCGATTCCCTGGCGGACTCGCGGCTGGTCGTGGTGACCCGTGGCGCGGTGGCCACCGGCACGACCGACCGCGTCACCGACCTGGCGGGCGCCGCGGTCTGGGGCCTGCTGCGCTCGGCCCAGTCGGAACACCCCGGCCGGATCGTGCTGGCCGACCTCGAACCGGGCGTCGACCTGGACGCCGACCTGCTGGCCCTGCTCGCCGCAGCCGCCGACGACCCCGCCCTCGGCGGGCAGCTCGCGGTGCGGGCGGGCACGGCGTACCTGCCACGGCTGGTCCGTGCCACCGGCGACGCGCGCACCCCGGCGACCCTGGGCCGGGGGACCGTCCTCGTCACCGGCGGCACCGGCTCGCTCGGCGCCCTGGTGTCCGAACACCTCGTCACGGCGTACGGCGTGCGCTCGCTGGTGCTGGCGTCCCGGCAGGGCCCGGCGGCCCCCGGCGCCGACGACCTGGTGCAGCGGCTGGCCGAGCTGGGCGCGACCGCCCGGGTGGTCGCCACGGACGTGACCGACCGCGAGCGCGTCGGCGAGCTGGTCCGGGCGATCACCGCCGAGGACCGCCTGGCCGGGGTGGTGCACACCGCCGGCGTCCTCGACGACGGCGTCGTCAGCGGGATCACCGCCGAGCGGCTGGCGGACGTGCTGGCCCCGAAGGTCACGGCCGGCTGGTGGCTGCACGAGGCGACCGCCGAGCTGGACCTCGACCTGTTCGTGCTCTTCTCCTCCGTCGCCGGGGTGCTCGGCTCTCCCGGCCAGGCCGCCTACGCGGCCGGCAACGCCTTCCTGGACGCCCTCGCCGTGCTGCGGGCGCAGCGCGGGCTGCCCGCGGTCAGCCTCGCGTGGGGCATGTGGGACACGGACGGCATGGCCGCGTCGATCAACGACACCGACCGGGCGCGGGTGACCCGGGCCGGTCTGGTTCCGATGACCGCACCGGTCGGGCTCGGGCTGTGGGACGCCGCCCTGGCCCACGGCGGCGCGGCGCTGGTACCGGCGGTGGTCGACCTGCCCGCCATGCGGGCGCAGACCGCCGCCGGCCGGGTGCCGGTGATGCTGCGGGCCCTGGTGGGACCGGGCACGAAGCGCCGCCGCTCCGGCTCCGGCGCCTGGGTCGACCGGCTGGCCGGGCTCGACCCGCAGGAGGCGCGCACGCAGGTGGCCCTGCTGGTCCGGGGAATGATCGCGCAGGTCCTCGGTCACGGCGGCGCCGAGGCGGTGCCGGCGGACCGGGCGTTCCGGGAACTGGGCTTCGACTCGCTGACCGCCGTCGAGCTGCGCAACCGGATCAACGGCGCGACCGGGCTGCGGCTCACGTCGACGCTCGTCTTCGACTACCCGACCCCCGGCGCCCTGTCGGAGCACCTGTACGAGCAGCTGTCCGGCCAGGTCGCGGACCAGCAGCAGGCCGTGCGGGCGACCACCGTCGACGAGCCGATCGCGATCGTGGGCATGGCCTGCCGCTACCCGGGTGGCGTGACGAACCCGCAGCAGTTGTGGGACCTGGTCGCCGCCGGGGCCGACGGCATCGGCGAGTTCCCCACCGACCGGGGCTGGGAACTCGACCGGCTCTTCCACCCCGACCCGGACAACCCCGGCACGTCGTACACCCGGCACGGTGGCTTCCTGTACGGGGCCGCCGAGTTCGACCCGGGCTTCTTCGGCATCTCGCCGCGCGAGGCGATCGCGATGGACCCGCAGCAGCGGCTGCTGCTGGAGACCTCGTGGGAGACGTTCGAGTCGGCCGGTCTCGACCCGCAGCGGTTGCGCGGCAGCCGGACCGGCGTGTTCGCCGGCCTGATGTACCACGACTACGCCTCCGGCGTGCAGGACCTGCCCGAGGGCGTGGGCGGTTACCTCGGCACCGGCACCTCCGGCAGCGTGCTGTCCGGTCGGGTGGCGTACACGTTCGGCCTGGAGGGGCCGGCGGTCACCGTCGACACGGCGTGCTCGTCGTCGCTGGTGGCGCTGCACCTCGCGGTGCAGGCGTTGCGCAGCGGCGAGTGCGATCTGGCGCTGGCCGGTGGCGTGACGGTGATGGCCACCCCCGGCACGTTCATCGAGTTCTCCCGGCAGCGGGGTCTGTCGGCCGACGGCCGCTGCAAGTCGTTCGCGGCGTCGGCCGACGGCACCGGCTGGTCCGAGGGCGTCGGCGTGCTGCTCGTGCAGCGCCTCTCCGACGCCCGGCGCGAGGGCCGGCGGGTCCTGGCGGTGGTACGCGGATCGGCGATCAACCAGGACGGCGCGTCCAACGGGCTGACCGCCCCGAACGGTCCCTCTCAGCAGCGGGTCATCCGGCAGGCGCTGGCGAACGCGCGGCTCACCACCGCCGACGTGGACGCCGTCGAGGCGCACGGCACCGGCACCACCCTCGGCGACCCGATCGAGGCGCAGGCCCTGCTGGCCACGTACGGGCAGGAGCGTCCGGGGGACCGGCCGCTGTGGCTGGGCTCGATCAAGTCGAACATCGGCCACACCCAGGCCGCCGCCGGGGTGGCCGGCATCATCAAGATGATCATGGCGATGCGCCACGGGCTGCTGCCGTCCACGCTGCACGTCGACGAGCCGTCCCCGCACATCGAGTGGAGCGCCGGGGCGGTCTCCCTGCTCACCGAGGCACGCGACTGGCCCGTGGCGGGCCGGCCGCGCCGCGCGGCGGTCTCGTCGTTCGGAGTCAGCGGCACCAACGCGCACGTCATCATCGAGCAGCCCCCCGCAGAGGCGGAGCCGACCCGGGGCGAGGGCGCGCCGACGCCCGCCGCCGAGCGGCTGCCGGCCCCGGTGCTGCTGTCGGCCCGCTCCGAGGCCGCCGTCGCGGCCCAGGCGGAGCGCTGGGCCCGCTGGATCGCCGGCGACGAGGAACTGCGCCCCGTCGACGTCGGCTGGTCGTCGGCGGTCAGCCGGGCCGTCATGGAGCACCGCGCGGTGGTCACCGCGACGGACCGGGACGAACTGCTGTCCGGGCTGCGCGCCCTCGCCGCCGGCGAGTCGGCCGCCACCGTGGTCGACGGCACGGGCGCGACGCGTACGCAGCTGGCTGTGCTCTTCTCCGGCCAGGGTGCGCAGCGCGCCGGGATGGGCCGGGAGTTGTCCGCCCTGTTCCCGGTGTTCGCGACCGCGCTGGACGAGGTGTGCGGACACCTCGACCCGCTGCTGCCGCGTCCGTTGCGGGAGGTGCTGTTCGCCGAGGCGGGCAGCCCCGAGGCGGAGCTGCTGGACCAGACCGTCTTCACGCAGGCCGGTCTGTTCGCGGTCGAGGTGGCGCTGTTCCGCCTCGTGGAGTCGTTCGGGGTCGTGCCGGACATGCTGGCCGGTCACTCGATTGGCGAGGTGACGGCCGCGTACGTGGCCGGGGTGTTGTCGCTGGCCGACGCGTGTGCTCTCGTGGCCGCGCGGGGCCGGTTGATGCAGGCGCTGCCCACGGGCGGCGGGATGCTGGCCGTGGCCGCCGCCGAGGCCGCCGTGGCGGAGTCGATCGCCGGGCTGACCGACCGCGTCGGCATCGCGGCCGTCAACGGGCCCACCGCCGTGGTGGTCTCGGGTGCGGTCGAGGCCCTGGACGAGGTGGAGCAGGCCTGGCGGGACCGGGGCGTGCGTACCCGCCGGCTCACCGTCAGCCACGCGTTCCACAGCCCGCTGATGGCGCCGATGCTCGACGAGTTCCGCGCCGTACTGGCGGGGCTGACGTTCCGGGCGCCGCTGCTGCCGGTGGTGTCGAACCTGACCGGCGCGCTCGCCGACCCGCAGGAGATCACCCGCGCCGAGTACTGGGTGCGGCACGTGCGGGAGGCCGTGCGCTACGCCGACGGCATCGCCGCCCTGCGGGCCACCGGGGTCGACACCTTCCTGGAGATCGGCCCGCAGAGCGTCCTGACCGCGATGAACGCCGACCTGCTCGCCGAGGACGCGCTCGCGGTGGCCGTCCAGCGCCGGGACCGTCCCGCCCCGCAGGCACTGCTGCACGCCCTCGCCGACCTGCACGTCCACGGCGTCCCGGTGACCTGGACGCAGTGGTTCACCGACGCCGGCGCCGCCCGGGTCGACCTGCCGACGTACGCCTTCCAGCACCAGCGGTACTGGCTCGGCGCGGGCCAGGCGCGTACCGCCGACGTGTCCGGCGCGGGCCTCGGCGTGGCCGGGCACCCGCTGCTCGGCGCGGCGGTCACCGTCGCCGGCGCGGACATGGTGGTGCTGACCGGCCGGCTGTCCCTCGCCACCCACGCGTGGCTCGCCGACCACGTCGTCTCCGGCGCGGTCATCGTGCCCGGCACCGCCCTGGTGGAGTTGGCCGTCCGGGCCGGCGACGAGGTGGGCGCGTCGCGGGTGCGGGAGCTGACCGTCGCCGCGCCGCTGGTGCTGCCGGAGGCCGGCGCCGTACGGGTGCAGGTACGCGTCGGCGCGGCCGACGAGGCCGGCACCCGGGTCGTGGCGGTGCACTCGCAGGCCGAGGGCGACCCGGAGGCCGACTGGGTCCACCACGCGGAGGGCGTGCTGGAGCCGGCGACGGCCGACGAGCCGAGCCTGGGGGAGTGGCCCCCGACCGGCGCGTCCGAGCTGGACGTCACGGGCTGGTACCCGACGCTTGCGGAGCACGGCCTGACGTACGGGCCGGTGTTCCAGGGGCTGCGCCGGGTGTGGACCGCCGGCGACGACGTGTACGCCGAGGTGGCGCTGCCGGACGAGGCGGCGACGGAGGCGGCGCGCTTCGGCGTGCACCCGGCGCTGCTGGACGCCGCCCTGCACCCGATCGGGCTGCTGCCCGGCACCGAGGGGTCGGGCGGGGCGCGGGTGCCGTTCGCGTTCGAGGGTGTGCAGGTGCACGCCTCGGGTGCGCGGGTGCTGCGGGTGCGGCTGTCGCGTACGGGCTCGGCGGTGCGCCTGGTCGCGTGCGACGAGTCGGGCGCGGCCGTGGTCTCGGTCGACTCCCTCGCCCTGCGCGAGCTGACCGGCGTGGCCGCGGCGGGCGCGGCGGCCCGCTCGATGTTCGAACTCACCTGGCAGGCCGAGGAGATCGCCGCCGCCGGGGACCTCTCCGGGTGGGCGCTGGTCGGCTCGCCGGCAACCGCCGACCTGCCGGCGTACGGCGACGTCGAGGCGCTCGTCGCGGCGGTCGACGCCGGCCGGACGGTCGCACCGAAGGCGCTGCTGCTGCCGCTCGACGCGCCGGAAAGCGCCGTCCCCGACGCGGTACGCGCGGCGACCACGGCCGTGCTGGCGACCGTCCGGTCCTGGCTGGCGGCGGACGTGCTGGCGGAGTCGCGGCTGGTGGTGGTGACCCGGGGCGCGGTGTCGGTGGGTGCCGAGGACCGGGTGTCCGACCTGGGCGGTGCGGCGGTGTGGGGTCTGCTGCGGTCGGCGCAGTCGGAGCATCCGGGTCGCATCGTGCTGGCGGACGTCGACGGCGACGTGGACACCGGGTTGCTGGGTGTGCTGGCCACGGTGGCCGACGAGCCGGTGGCGTTCGGTGGTCAGGTCGCGGTGCGCTCCGGTGGGGTGTTTGTGCCGCGTCTGGTGCGCGCGGTGGCCCCGGCGTCGGTGGAGACGCCGGTTGTGGGTGACGGCGTGGTGCTGGTGACCGGTGGTACGGGTGCGTTGGGTGCGCTGGTGGCGGAGCGCCTGGTGTCGGTGCACGGCGTGCGGTCGCTGGTGCTGGTGTCGCGGCGTGGCCTGGAGGCTGCGGGCGCGGGTGAGCTGTCGGAGCGGCTGACGGCGCTGGGCGCGTCGGTACGGATTGCCGCCTGCGACGTGACGGACCGGGACCAGGTGTTCGGTCTGGTGGCCGAGGTTTCCGCCGGGGGTCGGCTGGCGGGCGTGGTGCACACGGCCGGTGTGTTGGACGACGGGGTGATCGAGCGGGTCACCGAGGAGCGGCTGGCCGGGGTGTTGGCGCCGAAGGTGTCGGCGGGTTGGTTCCTGCACGAGGCGACGGCGTCGCTGGATCTGGATCTGTTCGTGGTGTTCTCGTCGGTGGCGGGGGTGCTGGGCTCGCCGGGTCAGTCGGCGTACGCGGCGGGCAACGCCTTCCTGGACGGGTTGGCGGTGTACCGGCGGCAGCTCGGGTTGCCGGCCGTGAGCCTGGCGTGGGGCATGTGGGACACCGCCGGCATGGCGGCGTCGATCGACGAGGCGGATCGGGCGCGGTCGGCGCGGGCTGGCCTGACGCCGATGAGCGCCGAGGTCGGGCTGGAGCTGTTCGACGCCGCCCTGGTGGCGGAGCGGCCGGCATTGGTGCCGGCCGTGATCGACGTACCGGCGATGCGCGCAGCGCTCGGCGCCGGCCCGGTGCCGGCCGTGCTGCGTACCCTGATCGGGTCGACGGCGGCCCGGCGACGGGCCGCGCGGGGCGGCGACTGGGCCAACCAGCTCGCGGGCCTGACGCCCGACGAGGCGCGCGCCCAGATCGACGTGCTGGTGCGGGGCCTGGTCGCGCAGGTGCTGGGGCACGGTGGCGCGGAGGCGGTGCCCGCGGACCGGGCGTTCCGGGAGCTGGGCTTCGACTCGCTGACGGCCGTGGACCTGCGTAACCGGTTGAACGCGGCCACCGGGCTGCGGCTGGCCTCGACGCTGGTCTTCGACTACCCGACCCCGGCCGTGCTCGTCGACCACCTGCACGAGCAGGTCTCCGGGCAGATCACCGCCCGCCAGACGGCGGTGCTCACCACCAGCACCGACGAGCCGATCGCGATCGTGGGCATGGCCTGCCGCTACCCCGGTGGCGTCGAGAGCCCGGACCAGCTGTGGGCGTTGCTGGCCGGCGGCGGCGACGGGATCTCGGAGTTCCCCACCGATCGCGGCTGGGACCTGGAAAGCCTGTTCGACCCGGACCCGGAACACAGCGGCACGTCGTACACGCGCCACGGTGGCTTCCTCTACGGGGCCGCCGACTTCGACCCGGGCTTCTTCGGGATCTCGCCGCGCGAGGCCCTGGCGATGGACCCGCAGCAGCGGCTGCTGCTGGAGGCGTCGTGGGAGTCGTTCGAGTCCGCCGGGCTGGACCCGCAGCGGCTGCGGGGCAGCCGGACGGGTGTCTTCGCCGGCGTGATGTACCACGACTACGCCTCCCGCCTGATGGACCTGCCGCCGGACGCCGAGGGCTTCGTCGGCACGGGCACGTCGGGCAGCGTGCTGTCCGGCCGGGTCGCCTACACCTTCGGCCTGGAAGGCCCGGCCGTCACGGTCGACACCGCCTGTTCCTCCAGCCTCGTGGCGTTGCACCTCGCGGCGCAGGCGTTGCGCTCCGGCGAGTGCGATCTGGCGTTGGCCGGTGGCGTGACGGTGATGGCCACGCCCGGCACGTTCATCGAGTTCTCCCGGCAGCGCGGGTTGTCGCAGGACGGCCGCTGCAAGTCGTTCGCCGCCTCGGCCGACGGCACCGGCTGGTCCGAGGGCGTCGGCGTGCTGCTCGTGGAGCGGCTGTCGGACGCGCGGCGCAACGGGCACCGCGTGCTGGCGGTGGTGCGGGGCACGGCCGTGAACCAGGACGGCGCGTCCAACGGCCTGACCGCCCCGAACGGTCCGTCGCAGCAGCGGGTGATCCGCCAGGCGCTGGCGAACGCGCGGTTGACCACCGCCGACGTGGACGCCGTGGAGGCGCACGGTACGGGCACGACGCTGGGTGACCCGATCGAGGCGCAGGCGTTGTTGGCGACGTACGGGCAGGAGCGTCCGGGGGATCGGCCGCTGTTGTTGGGGTC
>NZ_JBEYEU010000054.1:0-7804 GCF_040634035.1 Micromonospora sp. NPDC007220
CGGGTGGCGGTCGCCGCCGGGCACACCACGTTCGTCGAGATCTCCCCGCACCCGGTGCTGACGATGCCGGTCACGGCCATTCTCGATGACGCCGGTGCGAGCGGGCACACGCTGGGCAGCCTGCGTCGCGGTGACGACGACGCGACGCGGCTGCTGACGAACCTCGCCACCGCCCACACGATCGGCCTGCCCGTCGACCTGACGGCCGTGCTGGCCCGCACCGACGCCGTCGCGCTGCCCACGTACGCCTTCGCGCACGGACGCTTCTGGCTGGACGCCCCCGCGCACCGGGTACGCGACGTCGGCTCCGCCGGCCTCCAGGACACCGACCACCCGCTGCTCAGCGCGGCCGTACCCGTCGCCGACGACCAGACGGTGGTGCTGACCGGGCGGCTGTCGGTGCGTACCCACCCGTGGCTCGCCGACCACGCCGTCGGCGGGGCGGTCATCGTCCCCGGCACCGGCGTGGTCGACATGGTGGTCCGGGCCGGCGACGAGGTCGACGCCGGCCAGGTGGGCGACCTGACGCTGATCAACCCGCTGGTGCTCCCGCCGGCCGGCGCGGTGCAGGTGCAGGTACGCGTGGGCCCGCCCGGCGACGCCGGCGAGCGGAGCGTCACCGTGCACTCCCGCCCCGAGGAGGACGCCGACGCCGAGTGGACCCGGCACGCCGAGGGCCTGCTGCTGCCGCACCTGCCCGCCCCGACGGCCGTAGCGGGGCAGTGGCCGCCGGCCGACGCCGTCGAGGTCGACGCCGACCTGGACGCCTGGTACGCGCAGATGGCCGAGGGCGGCCTCGGCTACGGCCCCGCCTTCCGTGGCCTGCGCCGGGTGTGGCGCGGCGACGGCGAGGTCTACGCCGAGGTGGCCCTGCCCGAGGAGGCGACCGCCGACGCGTCCCGCTTCGGCCTGCACCCGGCCCTGTTCGACGCGGCGCTCCAGGCCAGCGGGATCACCGCCCTGCTCGGCGACGCGGCGGACACCTCCGGGGCGGGCTGGATGCCGTTCGCCTTCCGCTCGGTCGCCCTGCACGCCCACGGCGCCACCCGGCTGCGGGCGCGGCTGCGGTCGCTCGGCCCGGACACCGTCGCGGTCACCCTCGCCGACACCGCCGGCCAGCCGGTCGCCACCGTCGAGTCGCTGACGTTCCGCCCGGTCGCCGCGGGCCGGGCCGACGAGGCCGCCGCCCTGCGCCGCACCTCGGTGTTCCACCTGGACTGGACGCCGCTGACGGGCACCGACGCGGCGGCCGGGGAGGCCCGCTGGGCGCTGCTCGGCGACGACACCCTCGGCCTCGCCGACGCGCTGGCCGCCGCCGGGCACCCGGTGCGGGCCCACGCCGACCTGGCAACGCTGGTCGCGGCGGTCGAGGAGTCCGGGGACGTACCCGATGTGGTGCTGGATCTGCGCTCCGGCGCGGAGACGGACCCGCAGCGGGCCGGCGCGGCCGCGCACGACGCGGCCCGCGACGCGCTCGCGCTGGTGCAGCAGTGGTTGGGCGAGCCCCGGCTGGAGCGGTCCCGGCTGGTGCTGCACACCCGGGGCGCGGTCGGCGCGGCCCCGGGCGAGGCCCCCCGCGACCTGGCCCGGGCGAGCCTGTGGGGGTTGGTGCGTTCGGCGCAGTCCGAGCACCCCGGCCGGTTCACGCTGCTCGACACCGACGACGCCGCCGCCTCCCGGGCGGCCGTCCCGGCGGCCGTCGCCTCCGGCGAGCCGCAGCTCGCGCTGCGCGACGGCGTGCCGCTGGTGCCCCGACTGGCCCGGGCCCGCGACGCCGGGGTGCTGCCGCTGCCCGCCGACGAGGTGCCGTGGCGCCTCGACGTCACCGAGAAGGGCACGCTGGAGAACCTGGCCCTGCTGCCCGGCCCCGAGGTTTCCGGGGAACTGCCGGCGGGCCACGTCCTGGTGGGGATGCGCGCCTCCGGGCTGAACTTCCGCGACGTGGTGCTGGCCCTCGGCATGGTCCCCGACCAGGAGGTGCTGGGCAACGAGGGCGCCGGCGTGGTGCTCGGCGTCGGGCCGGGGGTCACCGACCTCGCCCCCGGCGACCGGGTGATGGGCATCTTCTCCGGCTCGTTCTCCTCGGCGGCGGTCACCGACCGCCGGCTGCTCACCCGCATCCCCGACGGCTGGTCCTACACCGACGCCGCCGCCGTGCCCGTGGTCTTCCTGACCGCCTGGTACGGCCTGGTGGAGCTGGCCCGGCTGCGCGCCGGGGAGTCCGTGCTCGTCCACGCGGCGGCCGGCGGCGTCGGCATGGCCGCCGTGCAGATCGCCCGCCACCTCGGCGCGGAGGTCTACGGCACGGCCAGCCCCGGCAAGTGGCCGGCGCTGCGCGCCACCGGCTTCGACGACGCGCACCTCGCCTCCTCCCGCAGCCTCGACTTCGCCGGGGAGTTCCGCGACCGCACCGGCGGGCGGGGCGTCGACGTGGTGCTCAACGCCCTCAGCGGCGAGTACGTCGACGCGTCACTGCGGCTGCTCGCCGACGGCGGCCGGTTCGTCGAGATGGGCAAGACCGACAAGCGGGACCCGCAGCGGGTCGCCGCCGACCATCCGGGGGTCAGCTACCAGGTCTTCGACCTCATCGAGGCCGGCCCGGCGAAGATCGGCGCGATGCTGGCCGAGCTGATGGCGCTCTTCGCCGCCGGTGCGCTGCGGCCCCTGCCCCGGCGCACCTGGGACGTCCGGCGTGCCCCCGAGGCGTTCCGCTTCCTCAGCCAGGCCCGGCACGTCGGCAAGCTCGCCCTGAGCGTCCCGCAGGCGCCCCGGCTCGACGGCACGGTCCTGGTCTCCGGGGCCACCGGCACCCTCGGGACGCTGCTCTGCCGGCACCTGGTCACCGCGCACGACGCCCGGCAACTGCTCCTGGTCAGCCGGCGCGGCCCGGACGCCGAGGGCGCCGACGAGCTGCTCGCCGACCTCAAGGCGCTCGGCGCGGACGTGTCGATCGTCGCCGCCGACCTGGCCGACCCGGACGCCGTGGCGGACGTGCTCTCCATGGTGGACCGGCGGCACCCGCTGCGCGCCGTCGTGCACGCCGCCGGCGTCCTCGACGACGCCACCGTCGAGTCGCTCACCCCGGACCGCCTCGACGCGGTGCTGCGGCCCAAGGTCGACGTGGCCTGGAACCTGCACCGGGCGACCCTCGGCCACGAGCTGAGCGCGTTCGTGCTCTTCTCCGCCGCCGCCGGCGTGTTCGGCGGCCCCGGCCAGGGCAACTACGCCGCCGGCAACGCGTTCCTCGACGCCCTCGCCGAGCACCGGCGGGCCCTCGGCTTGCCGGCGGTCGCGCTGGCCTGGGGCCGCTGGGCGCAGGCCAGCGGCATGACCGGGCACCTCGACTCGGCCGACATCCGCCGGCTCGACCGGGGCGGCATGGCGGCGCTGTCCAACGAGGAGGGCCTCGCCCTGTTCGACGCGGCCTGGCGCTCCGAGCGGGCGACGCTGATGCCCGCGAAGATCATCACTGGGGTGGCCGCGCCCGGTGCGCCCGTGCACCCGCTGCTGGCGAACCTGATCCGCGCCGCCGGCCGCCGGGCCGCGGCCGGCGAGGCCGCCGACGGGCAGGCGTACGCCGAGACGCTGCGCGCCCTGCCCGCCGACAAGCGGGTACGCGCCCTGCGCGACCTGGTGCTGGCGCACGTGGCGGTCGTCCTCGGCCACGGCGACCCGGCCGGCATCGAGCCGACCCGGGCGTTCCGGGAACTCGGCTTCGACTCGCTCACCGCCGTCGAGCTGCGCAACCGGCTCGGCGCGGCCACCGGGCTGCGGCTGCCGGCGACGCTGGTCTTCGACAACCCGACGCCCGAGGCGCTCGCCACCCACCTGGCCGGTCAGTTCGCCCCGGCGACCCCGGCGGGCGAGGCGTCGACGGCCGGCCGGGAACTGGACCGGCTGGAGGCGGCGCTCGTCGGGCTCGACCCGACCGACGACGAGTTCCGCAAGATCACCGACCGGCTGCACGGCCTGCTGGGCCGGCTGACCGAGCGGCAGGCGGACGCGGACGGCGACGACGACCTGGAGTCGGCCACCGCCGAGAACATCTTCGACCTGATCGACCGCGAGCTGGAGACGTCGTGACCACCAGCCGCAACGACATCAGCCGCAACGACATCGGCATGCCGAGTGAGGTAGGTCCACGGTGAGCAACGAGGACGAGAAGTACGTCGAGTACCTGAAGCGTACGACCTCGGAGCTGCGGCGTACCCGGCGGCGGCTGCGCGAGCTGGAGACCCGGGACTCCGAGCCCATCGCCATCGTCGCGATGAGCTGCCGCTACCCGGGCGGGGTCGACAGTCCCGAGGCGCTGTGGCAGCTCGTGCACGACGGCGGCGACGGGATCGGGCCGTTCCCCGCGGACCGGGGCTGGGACCTGGAGAACCTCTTCCACCCCGACCCCGACCACCCGGGCACCAGCTACGTGCGCGAGGGCGGCTTCGTCTACGCCGCCGCCGACTTCGACGCCGACCTGTTCGGCATCTCGCCCCGCGAGGCAGTCGCCATGGACCCGCAGCAGCGGCTGCTGCTGGAGACCTCCTGGGAGGCGTTCGAGCGGGCCGGGCTGCCGCTGCCGGCCGTACGGGGCAGCCGTACCGGCGTCTTCGTCGGGGCGTCCTCGCACGGCTACGACGGCATGATGGCGCAGGCCGAGAACGGCGAGGGGCACCTGCTCACCGGCAACGCCACAAGCGTCATCTCCGGCCGCGTCGCGTACACCCTCGGGCTGGAGGGCCCGGCGGTCACCGTCGACACCGCCTGCTCGTCCTCGCTGGTCGCCGTCCACCTGGCCGCCCAGGCACTGCGCAACGGCGACTGCGAGCTGGCCCTGGCCGGCGGCGTGACGGTGATGCCCACCCCGGCGGTCTTCGTCGGCTTCAGCCGGCAGCGCGGCCTCGCCGCCGACGGCCGGTGCAAGGCGTTCGCCGCCGGCGCGGATGGCACCTCGTGGTCCGAGGGCATCGGCATGCTGCTGCTCACCCGGCTCTCCGACGCGCAGCGGCACGGCTACCCGGTGCTGGCCGTGGTGCGGGGCAGCGCCGTCAACCAGGACGGCGCGTCCAACGGTCTCAGCGCCCCGCACGGCCCGTCCCAGGTCCGCGTGATCCGCCAGGCCCTCGCCAACGCCCGGCTCACGCCCGAGCAGGTCGACGTGGTCGAGGCGCACGGCACCGGCACCCGGCTCGGCGACCCGATCGAGGCGCAGGCCCTGCTCAGCACGTACGGGCAGGACCGGGACGAGGCCGCGCCGCTGCTGCTCGGGTCGGTCAAGTCGAACATCGGGCACACCCAGGCCGCCGCCGGTGTCGCCGGCGTGATCAAGATGGTGATGGCGATGCGGCACGGCGTGGTGCCGCCGACCCTGCACGTCGACGAGCCGTCCCCGCACATCGACTGGACCGCCGGGGCGGTCACCCTCGCCACCGCCGCCACGCCCTGGCCGGCCGTGGACCGGCCGCGCCGGGCCGCCGTGTCGTCGTTCGGCGTCTCCGGCACCAACGCGCACACCATCATCGAGCAGGCCCCGGCTCCCGCCGAGACCGAGACCGAAACCGAGCCGAGGGTCCCGGCGGCCCGCACCGTGGCCCCCGTGCTGCTCTCTGCCCGCTCCGACGCCGCGCTCGCCGCGCAGGCCGGCCGCTGGGCCACCCGCTTCGCCGCCGACGACACCCTGCGCCCGCTCGACGTGGCCTTCTCGTCGGTCACCTCCCGCTCCACCCTGGACCGGCGCGCCGTGCTGTCGGCGACCGACCGCGACGACCTCCTGGCCGGGCTGCGCGCCCTCGCCGCCGGGGAACCGGCCGGCACCGTCGTGCTCGGCGCCGGGTCGCCGCGCGGCCAGCTCGCGGTGCTCTTCTCCGGCCAGGGCGCGCAGCGCGCCGGCATGGGCCGGGAGCTGTACGCCGAGTTCCCCGTCTTCGCCGCCGCCCTCGACGAGGTGTGCGGGTACCTGGACCGGGCCCTGCCGCGCCCGCTGCGCGAGGTGCTCTTCGCCGCCGAGGGCTCGGCCGACGCCGAGCTGCTGGACCGGACCGTGTTCACGCAGGCCGGCCTGTTCGCCGTCGAGGTGGCGCTGTTCCGCCTCGTCGAGTCGTTCGGCATCGCCCCCGACCTGGTCGCCGGCCACTCGATCGGCGAGGTCACGGCCGCGCACGTGGCCGGGGTGCTGTCGCTGGAGCACGCCTGTGCGCTGGTGGCGGCGCGGGGCCGGCTGATGCAGGCGCTGCCCTCGGGCGGCGGGATGCTGGCCGTCGCGGCGACCGAGGCCGAGGTGCTGGCCACCCTGGACGGTCTGGCCGACGTGGGGATCGCCGCGGTCAACGGGCCGTCGTCGGTCGTGGTCTCCGGTGCCGTCGACGCGCTCGACGAGGTGGAGCGCGGCTGGCGGGAGCGGGGCGTACGCACGCGCCGGCTCACGGTCAGCCACGCGTTCCACAGCCCGCTGATGGAGCCGATGCTCGCCAGGTTCCGCGCGGTGCTCGACAAGCTCACCTTCGCCGCGCCGGCGCTGCCGGTGGTGTCGAACGTGACCGGGGCGCTCGCCGACGCCGACGAGATCCGCACCGCCGACTACTGGGTGCGCCACGTGCGGGAGGCCGTCCGCTTCGCCGACGGAATCGCCGCGCTGCGTGCCGCCGGGGCGGACACGTTCCTGGAGGTCGGGCCGCGCAGCGTACTGACCGCGATGGTCGGCGACGCCCTGCCGGACGGGGACGGCGTGCTCGCCGTGCCGGCGCAGCGCGGGGACCGGCCCGAGGCCCACGGGCTGCTGGCCGGGCTGGCCGAGCTGCACGTGCGCGGGGTGGCCGTGGACTGGCAGCCGTGGTTCGCCGACACCGGCGCGCGGCGGGTGGACCTGCCCACGTACGCGTTCCAGCACCAGCGCTACTGGCCCGAGATCGGCGGCACCGCCGGAGCGACCGCGCCGACCGACACGGCCGAGGGGGACTTCTGGGCGGCCGTGGAGCGCGGCGACCTGACCGGGGTCGCCGCCCACCTGGCCGTGCAGGACGACCCCGCGGCGGTCGAGGCCCTCGCCCCGGCCGTACCGGTGCTCTCGTCGTGGCGACGGGCCCGGCAGCGCGACGCCGTGGTGGACGGCTGGACGTACCGGGTCGAGTGGGAGCCTGTCCGCCCCGCCGCCGCGCCGGCGCTGACCGGCCGCTGGCTGGTCGTCACCGCCGACGCCGACGACGCCGGGGTGGCCGGCACGCTGACCGGCGCCGGCGCCCACGTCGACACCCTCACCGTCGCCCTCGGCGCCGACCGCGCCGAGCTGACCGGGCTGCTGCGCGGCCACGGCGACCAGGGCTGGGCCGGGGTGCTCTGCGTGCTGCCCGCGACCGACCGGGCGCTGCCGGATGCCCCGGCCGTCTCCGTCGGCGCCGCGCTGCTGCTCACCCTCACCCAGGCGCTCGCCGACGCCGGCCTGCCCGGCCGGCTCTGGTGCCTCACCCGGGGCGCCGTCCGCGTCGGCGGCGAGACCGTCGCCGACCCGTGGCCCGCCCTGGCCTGGGGCCTGGGCCGGGTCGTCGCCCTCGAACAGCCGGACCGCTGGGGCGGCCTGGTCGACCTGCCCGCCCGCGTCGACCGGACCGCCGCCGACGCGCTGCTCGCCGTCCTCGCCGACGCCGGGCACGACCAGGTGGCGATCCGCCCGCAGGGCATCCTCGGCCGGCGGCTGGTGCCGGCCGCGCCTCCCGCCGGGTCGGGTTGGCGGCCCGCCGGGACGGTGCTGGTGACCGGTGGTACGGGTGCCCTGGGTCGGCACGTGGCGCGCTGGTTGCTGGCCAACGGGGCCGGT
>NZ_JBEYEU010000055.1:0-7019 GCF_040634035.1 Micromonospora sp. NPDC007220
TTCGTGTTGTTCTCGTCGGTGGCGGCCACCCTCGGCTCGCCGGGGCAGGGTAACTACGCGGCGGCGAACGCGTTCCTCGACGCCCTCGCGCAGCACCGCCGGCAGCAGGGGCTGCCCGCCACCAGCCTCGCCTGGGGACTGTGGGCCACCAGCAGCGCGATGACCGCGCACCTGCACGGCAACGACCACCGCAAGGCGATCCGCGCCACCAGCGCCCCGCTGACCGACCAGCAGGGCGTCGCGCTCTTCGAGGCGGCACGGCAGCGCGGCAGCGCCCACCTCGTACTCATGAACCTGCCGCCGGCAAGCGCACGCCCGGCCGGCGGCACCGTGCCCAGCCTGCTGCGTGACCTGGTCCGCACCTCCGCTCCGGCCCGCCGCGCGGTGGGTCGGGGCACGGCCGACACCGCGTCGGTGCGGGACCGCCTGGCGATGCTCAGCCCGGCCGAGCGGCGCAACCACCTGCTCGACCTGGTGGCCGCGAACGTCGCCAGCGTGCTCGGGCACCGCTCCGCGGAGAACGTCGACCCTCACCGCGCCTTCAAGGAGTTGGGCTTCGACTCGCTCACCTCCGTCGAACTGCGCAACCGGCTCTCCGCCGCGACCGGGCTGCGGCTGCCCGCGACCGTGGCGTTCGACCACCCGGCCCCCGCGGTGCTCGCCGACTTCCTCGACCGGGAACTGGGCGGCGGTTCGGACGCCGCCCGCCCGGCCGCGGTCGGTACGGCCGCCGCGCTCGACGAGCCGATCGCCATCATCGGCATGGCCTGCCGCTTCCCCGGCGAGGTGCAGACCCCCGAGCAGCTCTGGCAGGTGGTCACCGCCGGCGCCGACGTCATCTCGCCGTTCCCCACCGACCGGGGCTGGGACCTGGACGACCTGAGGGCCAGCGGCGGGGACGACACGTCCGTGCCCCGCCAGGGCGGCTTCCTGCACGACGCCGCCCAGTTCGACGCCGCCTTCTTCGGGATCTCGCCCCGGGAGGCGCTGGCCATGGACCCGCAGCAGCGGTTGCTGCTGGAGACGTCCTGGGAGGCCTTCGAACGGGCGGGGATCGACCCGCACTCGGCGCGGGGCAGCAGCACCGGTGTCTACGTCGGTCTCATCTACCACGACTACGCCTCCCAGGCCGCCGGAACCACCGACGAGGTGGACGGCTACGTCGGCAACGGCAGCGCGGGAAGCGTCGCCTCGGGACGCATCTCGTACCTGTTCGGCCTCGAAGGCCCCGCGGTCACCGTCGACACCGCCTGCTCGTCGTCGCTGGTCGCCCTGCACCTGGCCACCCAGGCGCTGCGGCAGGACGAGTGCCGGCTCGCGCTCGCCGGCGGGGTGAGCGTGATGTCCACCCCCGGCATGCTGACCGAGTTCTCCCGGCAGCGCGGCCTGTCGCCCGACGGTCGGTGCAAGGCCTTCGGCGCGGGCGCCGACGGCACCGGCTTCGCCGAGGGCGTCGGCATGCTCCTGCTGGAGCGCCTCTCCGACGCGCAGCGCAACGGCCACCGCGTCCTCGCCGTCGTGCGGGGCAGCGCGGTGAACCAGGACGGCGCCAGCAGCGGCCTGACCGCGCCGAACGGCCCCGCCCAGCAGCGGGTCATCCGGCAGGCGCTGGCGAACGCCCGGCTGACCCCGGGCGACGTCGACGCCGTCGAGGCGCACGGCACGGGCACCGCGCTGGGCGACCCCATCGAGGCACAGGCCCTCCTGGCCACGTACGGGCAGGACCGGCCGCAGGACCGGCCGCTGTGGCTCGGTTCGATCAAGTCGAACATCGGTCACGCCCAGGCGGCGGCGGGCGTCGCCGGGGTGATCAAGATGGTGCTGGCGATGCGGCACGGTGTGCTGCCGCCGACCCTGCACGCGGACGAGCCGTCGCCGCACATCGACTGGACCGCCGGCGCGGTGGCCCTGCTCACCGGCGCCCGGTCGTGGCCGGCCGTCGACCGGCCGCGCCGGGCCGCGGTGTCGTCGTTCGGCATCAGCGGCACCAACGCGCACACGATCATCGAACAGGCGCCGGAGTTCGTCCCGCCGCCCGCCGGGCCGCCCGCGGCGTCCCCCGTCGACCTGGTCGCGGGCGTCCTCTCGGCCCGTGACGACGCCGCCCTGCGCGAGCAGGCACGCCGGCTGCGGGGCCTGCTGGACGACGAGCCGGACCTGACGCTCGCCGACGTCGCCCACGCGCTCGCCACCCGCCGCACGGCCTTCGAACACCGCGTGGTGCTGCTGGCCCGGGACCGCGACGACCTGCTCACCGCCCTCGACGCGGTGGCCGCCGACCAGCCCTCGGCCGCCGTCGTCCACGGCGTGGCCCGCGGCGGACGCACCGCGATCCTCTTCTCCGGCCAGGGCGCCCAGCGCCCCGGCATGGGGCGCGAGCTGTACGACGCCCACCCGGTCTTCGCCGCCGCCCTCGACGAGGTGTGCGGGCACCTGGACCAGCACCTGCCCCGTCCGCTGCGCGAGGTGCTGTTCGCCGAGGCGGGCACGCCGGAGGCGGAGCTGCTGGACCAGACCGTCTTCACCCAGGCCGGGCTGTTCGCCGTCGAGGTGGCCCTGTTCCGGCTGGTCGAGTCGTTCGGCGTCCGGGCGGACCTGGTGGCCGGGCACTCGATCGGCGAGGTGGCCGCCGCCCACGTCGCCGGGCTGTTCAGCCTCGCCGACGCCTGCGCGCTGGTCGGGGCCCGTGGCCGGCTCATGCAGGCCCTGCCGCAGGGCGGCGGGATGCTCGCGGTCGGCACCGACGAGCAGGCCGTCGTGGAGTCGTTGGCAGGGCTCACCGACCGGCTCGGCGTCGCGGCGGTGAACGCCCCGACCGCCGTGGTGGTCTCCGGCGAGGTCGGGGCCCTCGACGAGGTGGAGCGGACCTGGCAGGACCGGGGCGTACGCACCCGCCGGCTGAACGTCAGCCACGCCTTCCACAGCCCGCTGATGGAGCCGATGCTGCGCGAGTTCCGGCAGGTGCTCGACACCCTGACGTTCCACTGGCCGGCCCTGCCGATCGTGTCGAACCTGACGGGCGAGGTCGCCGACCCCGACGAGATCGGCACCCCCGACTACTGGGTCCGGCACGTGCGCGAGACCGTCCGGTTCGCCGACGGGGTCGCCAGCCTGCGTACGCGCAACGTCCGGGTCTTCCTCGAACTGGGCCCCGACGCGGTGCTCGCCGGCATGGTGCGCGGCTGCCTGCCCGACGACGGCGAAACCCTCCCGGCGGCCGTCGTGGCGAGCCTGCGCCCGGGCCGCCCGGAACCGGTGTCGCTGATGAACGCGCTGGCGGAGCTGCACGTGCACGGCGTGCCGGTCACCTGGACCGACCTCCTGCCGGGCACCGCGACCCGCCCGGTGGACCTGCCGACGTACCCGTTCCAGCGGCAGCGGTTCTGGCCGGCGGTGGGGCGGCTGCGGGCCGGTGACGTCAGCGGCGCGGGCCTCGGTGTGGCGGGGCACGGCCTGCTCGGCGCGGCGGTCGACCTCGCCGGCGACGACGAGGTGGTGCTGACCGGCCGGCTGTCGCTGGCCACCCACCCCTGGCTGGCCGACCACGTGGTCTCGGGCGTGCCGCTGGTCCCCGGCACGGCGCTGGTGGAACTGGCCGTGCGCGCGGGCGACGAGGCGGGCGTGTCCCGGCTGCGTGACCTGGCGGTGCTGACGCCGCTGGTGCTCCCCGACGCGGGCGCCGTGCGGATCCAGGTCCGGGTGTCGGCGGGCGACTCGTCGCAGCGTCCCGTCGCCGTCTACTCGCGCCCCGACGACGACCCCGAGGCGGGCTGGCTCCAGCACGCCGAGGGTGTGCTGGAACCGGCGACGGCGGACGAGCCGAGGACGGGCACCTGGCCGCCGGCCGGCGCGACCGAGGTCGACCTGGCGGGCTGGTACCCGGCGCTCGTCGCGCGCGGCCTGGCGTACGGGCCGGTGTTCCAGGGTCTGCGACGCGCGTGGGTGGGCGACGGCGAGGTGTTCGCCGAGGTGGTCCTGCCGGACGACGCGGCGGCGGGCATCGACAGGTTCGGGGTGCACCCGGCGCTGCTGGACGCGGCCCTGCACCCGGTCGCCCTGCTGCTGGGCGAGGAGCCGGGCGGGCCACGGGTTCCGTTCGCGTTCGAGGGCGTGCAGGTGCACGCCTCGGGTGCCACGGTGCTGCGGGTCCGGTTGTCCCGCAGCGGCGCCGGCGTGCGGCTGGTGGCGTGCGACGAGGTGGGCGCGCCGGTGGTGTCGGTGGACTCCCTCGTCCTGCGTGAGCTGGCTGGCACGGCCACGGCGGGTGTGGCGTCCCGGTCGATGTTCGAGGTGGTCTGGCAGGCGGAGGAGACCGAACCGGTCGACGACGTGTCGGGTTGGGCGGTGCTGGGCGGTCCGGCCCTGCCGGGCGTTCCCGGCGGTCCCTCCGCCGAGACGATCAGGCAGCTGCTGGCCGCGATCGACACCGGCACCGCGCCGCCGCGCCGACTGCTGTTCACGCCGACCGGGCCGGACGCCGGCGACGTCGACGCGGCGCAGCGGGCCCGGGCCATGACGGCGGACGTGCTGGGCCTCGTGCAGGCGTGGCTGGCCGCGGACGTCCTGGCGGATTCGAAACTGGTGGTGGCCACCCGACGCGCCGTGTCCGTCGGCGACGAGGACCAGGTGACGGATCCGGCCGCCGCGGCGGTGTGGGGTCTGCTGCGTTCGGCGCAGTCCGAGCACCCGGGCCGCATCGTCCTGGCCGACGTGGACCGTGGCGTGAACCCCGGCGTGCTGGGCACCCTGACCCGCTATGCGGCGGACCCGACCGGCGGCCAGGTGGCCGTCCGTGGCGGCGAGGTCTTCGTGCCGCGCCTGGTCCGTGCGGTGGTGCCGGCGTCGGCGCAGGCGCCGGCCGTCGGTGACGGCGTGGTGCTGGTGACCGGCGGTACGGGCGCGCTCGGTGCGCTGGTCGCGGAGCACCTGGTGTCGGTGCACGGCGTGCGCTCGCTGGTGCTCGTGTCGCGGCGCGGCCCGGAGGCCGAGGGCGCCGGCGAGCTGACCGGGCGGTTGACCGCGCTGGGCGCCGACGTACGGATCGTCGCCTGTGACGTGACGGACCGGGACCAGGTGTTCGGCCTGGTGGCGGAGATCGGCGCCGAGGGTCGCCTGGCGGGTGTGGTGCACACGGCCGGTGTCCTGGACGACGGTGTCGTGGAGGGGCTGACGGCGGAGCGGCTGGCCGGGGTGTTGGCGCCGAAGGTGTCGGCCGGGTGGTTCCTGCACGAGGCGACGGCGTCCCTCGCGCCGGATCTGGACGTGTTCGTGGTGTTCTCGTCGGTGGCGGGGGTGCTGGGTTCGCCGGGGCAGTCGGCGTACGCGGCGGCCAACGCGTTCCTGGACGGGCTGGCGGTGTGGCGGCGCAAGTCGGGCCTGCCCGCGGTCAGCCTGGCGTGGGGCATGTGGGACACCGCCGGCATGGCCGCGTCGATCGGTGGCGTCGAGCGGGCCCGCTCGGCGCGCGCCGGCCTGCGGGGCATGAACGCCCGGACCGGTCTGGAGCTGTTCGACGCCGCCCTGGGCGCCGGCCGGCCGGCCCTGGTGCCGGCCGTGATCGACGTGCCCGCGCTGCGCGCGGCGGCCTCCGGCGGGATGGTGCCGCCGATGCTGCGGGTCCTCATCGGCACGGCGAACACCCGCCGCCAGGCGGGCAAGGGCGGTGACGGCTGGGCCGACCGGCTGGCCAGGCTCAGTGAGGAGAACGGCCTCACCGAGGTGGACCAGCTGGTGCGGGGTCTCGTCGCGCAGGTGCTGGGGCACGGCGGCGCCGAGGCGGTGCCGGCGGACCGGGCGTTCCGGGAGCTGGGCTTCGACTCGCTGACCGCCGTCGAGCTGCGCAACCGGGTCAACGGCGCGACCGGCCTGCGGCTGGCCTCGACCCTGGTGTTCGACTACCCGACCCCGCAGGCCCTGACCGCCCACGTGTACGCGGAACTGGTCGGCGAACGGCTCGCCGCCGTCGTCTCCGACGAGCCGGCCGGCGGCGACGCCGACGAGCCGATCGCGATCGTGGGCATGGCCTGCCGCTACCCCGGCGGCGTCCAGTCACCCGACCAGCTGTGGAAGCTGGTCAGCACCGGCGGGGAGGGCGTCGGCGAGTTCCCGGCCGACCGCGGCTGGGACCTCGACACGCTCTTCCACCCCGATCCGGACCACCCCGGGACGTCGTACACCCGGCACGGCGGTTTCCTGTACGACGCTGGCGCGTTCGATCCCGCGTTCTTCGGCATCTCGCCGCGCGAGGCCCTCGCCATGGACCCGCAGCAGCGGTTGCTGCTGGAGGCGTCGTGGGAGACGTTCGAGTCGGCGGGGCTGGACCCGTCGCGGCTGCGGGGCAGCCGGACGGGCGTGTTCGCCGGCGTCATGTACCACGACTACGCGAACCGGCTCATGGAGCTGGCCGGCGAGGTCGAGGGCTACGTCGGCACCGGCAACTCGGGCAGCGTGCTGTCGGGTCGGGTGGCGTACACGTTCGGGCTGGAGGGCCCGGCGGTCAGCGTCGACACGGCGTGCTCGTCGAGCCTCGTGGCGCTGCACCTGGCGGTGCAGGCGTTGCGCTCCGGCGAGTGCGATCTGGCGCTGGCCGGCGGCGTGACGGTGATGGCGACGCCGGGGACGTTCATCGAGTTCTCCCGGCAGCGGGGCCTGTCGGCCGACGGCCGGTGCAGGTCGTTCGCGGCGTCGGCCGACGGCACGGGCTGGTCCGAGGGCGTGGGCGTGCTGCTGGTGCAGCGCCTCTCCGACGCCCAGCGGGAGGGTCGGCGCATCTACGCGGTCGTGCGGGGCACGGCGGTGAACCAGGACGGCGCGTCGAACGGGCTGACCGCGCCGAACGGCCCGTCGCAGCAGCGGGTGATCCGGCAGGCGCTGGCGAACGCGCGGTTGACCACCGCCGACGTGGACGCCGTGGAGGCGCACGGCACGGGCACGACGCTGGGTGACCCGATCGAGGCGCAGGCGTTGTTGGCGACGTACGGGCAGGAGCGTCCGGGGGATCGGCCGCTGTTGTTGGGGTC
>NZ_JBEYEU010000056.1:0-6390 GCF_040634035.1 Micromonospora sp. NPDC007220
ACGGGGTCTTCGGCGGCGCGGACGATGCGGACGCCGTCGGCGTACTCCTCGAGGGGTGCGCCGTCGGTGTGGCGGGTGACGACGGTGACTTCGTGTCCGGCGGCGGCGAGGGCGACGGAGAGGGCGTGCACGTGCCGGCCGAGGCCGCCGACGAGGACCGGCGGGTACTCCCAGGAGAGCATCAGCACCCGCTGTCGCCGGGCGGGATGGATGTCGATCACGTCGGCGTCAGGTGACAATGCGGCCCCCTTGAGTTTTCCCCGAGTGCGCGCCGCTGGCACCGGAGCGGTGCCCGGGACGGTCGGGACTGGATCGGGACCCATCCTGCTGGCGGCTGGCTAACCGCCGGAGACGCCGCCGTTGCGGTCGTGTAAAGCGCTACCGGCCGTTCCTGCGGGCGCGCAGCAGTTCGGCGACCGACCACGCCTGGAACGGGCACCCGGTGGCGGCGTGCGGCGCGACGCCGTCGGCCGTCTCACTCACCGATCCCAGGCCATACTCGGTCAGATGGGCCTCGATGCCGACGAAAAGGTCATCGACCGGCATCTTGGCCCGTCGGGCGGCGTCGGCGTACGGGCCGAGCAGCCACGGCCAGACGGTGCCCTGGTGGTAGGCGCCGTCCCGTTCGGCCGGACCGCCTCGGTGCCGCCCGACGAACTCGGGCGCGTCGGGGGAGAGGCTGCGCGGGCCCAGCGGGGTGAGCAGCCCGCCGGCGACCCGGCGCACCGTGGGCTCGTCGGGCTCCAGCGGCGCGTACGGCAGCGACCAGGCCAGCAGCTGGTTGGGGCGCAGCAGGTCGTCGTCGTGGTGCGCGGCCCCACCCAGCGGATACGCCGGCGCGGGCGCGTCCACCACGTCGTGCAGCCAGCCCGTCGGGGCCGGGAACCGGTGCCGGAACGAAGCGCTGGCCCGCTCGTGCAGCCGCCACAGCTCGCCCGCGTCCCGCCCCGCCAGCTCGGTCAGCTCGGCCAGGCCGGCCAGCCCGTTGACCCAGAGCGCGTTGACCTCCACCGGCTTGCCCGTACGCGGGGTGACCGGCACCCCGTACACCCGGGCGTCCATCCAGGTCAGCGCCGTGCCCGGGGTGCCGCCCTGGGTGAGCAGCCCGTCGGCCGGGTCGACGGCGATGCCGAAGCGGGTGCCGGCGAGGTGCGCGTCGACCACCCCGTGCAGCGCGGGCAGCAGCTCGTCGCCGAGGTCGGTGTCGCCGGTGACGGTGACGTGCCGGCTGACCGCGTGCAGGAACCACAGGGTCGCGTCGACGGTGTTGTACTCCACCCGCCCGGTGTCGGCGGTGTTGGCGAGCATGCCCTCCGACAGCGTCGCCGCGTACGCCCGCAGCAGCTCCCGGCCCTCGTCGGCCCGGTTGGTGCAGAGGAACAGCCCCTCGTAGGAGATCATCGTGTCCCGCGACCAGGCGCCGAACCACGGGTAGCCGGCCACCACGTCCGGCCCGGTGGAGGTGCGGACCACGAACGCGTCGGCGGCCAGCGCGAGCGTCGCCTCGACCGGGTCGGCCGGCTTCGCCGCGGCCACCACCCGCCGGTTACGGGCCCGGGCCGCCGCGACCACCTCGGTCGCCGGTGGCGGCTCCTCGGCCAGCTCGCCGGCCCAGGCGAGCACCGACACCGTGTCGCCCGGGCGCTCCAGCTCGCCCGAGAACCGGCCCGCGTACCAGAGGTCCTCGTCGGGGTTCAGGCCCCGCGCCGCCTCCTCCCGGTGATGCGCGCCGAGCCACCACTGTCCCTGCGGGGTCCAGTCCGGCCCGGCGAGCCGGAACGCGCCCTCGACCACCGCCCCGCCCGGCACCGGCTCCACCCGCGGGGCCGGACCGTCGGCGCGGCGCTCGCCGTGCGCGTCCCGCCAGGTGCAGGCCGCCGCGAGTTCGAGCCGCACCGGCCCGCCGGAGACGAGCCGGTGCACGACGGCCACGCAGGAGCGGCCGTGCGTCATCGCCAGCTCCCGCTCGATCACCACGTCGCCGACGCGCCAGCGCCATCGGGGCAGGCCGTCGGTCAGGTCGAAGCGCTCCAGCAGCTCGAAGCCGCGCGGGTCGACGTCGCCGGAGGCCCACTCGTGCGCGCCCAGGCGCACCCGGGCGCCGGAGGGGAACAGCACGGCCGGGTCCAGGCCGACCAGTCCCACGCGGCGGGACGCCGGCGTCTCGCCGGCCACCACGAGCAGCCCGTGGTACCGGCGGGTGCGCAGCCCGCTCACCGTGCCGGTGGCGTAGCCGCCGAGACCGTCGGTGACCAGCCACTCCCGGGCGGCGCCGCCGGTCAGGTCGCCGCACACCTGCGGGCCGAAGCGAATGTCGATCAACTTTCCTCCACCGGCGGCGGGGTGCAACACGCCACGACGAGAATGGCTCCTGTGGTGAAGTCCCCCGGCGGCGTCGAAGATGTGCGAGTGATCACCGACGTGCCGCCCCCCGACGACTCCGCGCCCGACCCCGAACGGCTCCGGCTGGCTCAGGCCGACGCCGGGGAGCAGGACTGGCGCGCATGGGGTCCCTATCTGTCCGAACGGGCGTGGGGGACGGTACGGGAGGACTACAGCGAGCACGGTACGGCCTGGGACTACTTCCCGCACGACCACGCGCGGTCCAGAGCCTACCGTTGGAGCGAGGACGGCATGGCGGGCGTCTGCGACGACCGGCAGACGTTCTGCTTCGCCCTCGCCCTGTGGAACGGCAGGGACCCGATCCTCAAGGAGCGGATGTTCGGCCTCGGCGGCGACGGCGGCAACCACGGCGAGGACGCCAAGGAATACTGGTGGTACGAGGACTCCACCCCCACCCACTCGTGGATGCGCTGGCGCTACCACTACCCCCAGGCCGCCTTCCCGTACGACGAGCTGGTCGCGGTGAACGCGCTGCGCGGCCGGGACGACACCGAGTACGAGCTGGTCGACACCGGCATCTTCGACGACGACCGGTACTGGGCGGTGACCGTCGACTACGCCAAGGCCACCCCGACGGACCTGTGCGTCGTCGTCACCGTCGCCAACCGGGGCGACCGGGCGGCCACCCTGCACGTGCTGCCCACCCTCTGGTTCCGCAACACCTGGGCGTGGGGGCTGCCCGGCGGCGACCGGGTGCCCCGGCTGGTCGGCGAGGGATCGCGGCTCGTCGGCGAGCACCGGGTGCTCGGTCAGCTGCTGCTGGAGGGCGACGGGGAGCCCACGCCGCTGCTCTGCGACAACGACACCAACGCCGAACGGCTCTGGGGGCTGCCCGGCCGCTCCGCCTACCCGAAGGACGGCATCAACGACCACGTGGTCGACGGCGCCCCGACGGTCAACCCGGCCCGGGAGGGCACCAAGGGGGCGCTGCACTACGTGCTGGACGTGCCGGCCGGGGCGCAGCGGCGGATCCGCCTGCGGCTGACCCGTACCGCCCCACCGCCCGGCGGCGCCCCGCCCCCGCCGGCGGACCTGGGTGACGGCTTCGACGCGGTGGTGTGGGCCCGGCGGGCGGAGGCGAACCGGTTCTTCGCCGGCGTCATCCCGACCGCCGCGACACCGGACGAGACCCTCATCGCCCGGCAGGCGATCGCCGGGCTCATGTGGGGCAAGCAGTTCTACCACTTCGACGTCAAGCGTTGGCTGGAGGGCGATCCCGGCTCCGCGCCCCCGCCCCCGGGCCGCCGGCACGGGCGCAACAGCGCCTGGTGGCACATGACGAGCTTCGACGTGATCTCCATGCCCGACCCGTGGGAGTATCCCTGGTACGCGGCCTGGGACCTGGCCTTCCACTGCGTCAGCATCGCCCGGGTCGACCCCGGCTTCGCCAAGGAGCAGCTGCTGCTCCTGCTCCGCGAGTGGTACCTGCACCCCAACGGCCAGATCCCGGCGTACGAGTGGGCGTTCGGCGACGTGAACCCGCCGGTGCACGCGTGGGCGGCGCTGAAGGTCTTCGAGATCGACGGCAGCCGGGACCACGACTTCCTGGCCCGGGTGATGCACAAGCTGCTGCTCAACTTCACCTGGTGGGTCAACCGCAAGGACACCGGCGGCAACAACGTCTTCGAGGGCGGCTTCCTCGGGCTGGACAACGTCGGCCCGTTCGACCGGTCGGCGGCGCTGCCGGTGGCCGGGGTGCTGGAGCAGTCCGACGGCACCGGCTGGATGGGCATGTACGCGCTGAACCTGCTCGACATCGCCGTCGTGCTGGCCGAGCACGACCGCACCTGGGTCGACACCGCCACCAAGTTCTTCGAGCACTTCGCCTACATCGCCGCCGCCGCGTACGAGCAGGGCCTGTGGGACGCCGAGGACGCGTTCTTCTACGACGTGCTGCGCCTCGCCGACGGCTCGAAGGTGCCCCTGAAGGTCCGCTCGGTCGTCGGCCTGCTGCCGCTGGCCGCGACGACCCGGCTCACCGCCCACACCCTGCACCGGCTGCCCGAGCTGCACGCCCGGCTGCGCTGGTTCCTCGCCAACCGCCCCGAGTACGCCGACGTCATCGGCGCCCGGCGGCTCGGACCGGACGGCCGCCAGCACCGGCTGCTGTCCATGGTCGGCCCGGAGCAGATCGTCCGGTTGCTCGCCCGGATGCTCGACACCGACGAGTTCCTCTCCGAGTACGGCCTGCGCACGCTGTCCCGGGCCCACCTCGACAAGCCGTTCTCGGTGACCCTCGGCGGCCAGGAGTTCAGCGTCGGCTACGAGCCGGCCGAGTCGACCAGCGGCCTGTTCGGGGGCAACTCGAACTGGCGCGGCCCGATCTGGATGCCGACCAACTTCCTACTGATCAGCGCGCTGCGCGACTACGCCGCATTCTTCGGCGACGACCTCCAGGTGGAGTATCCGACGCGGTCGGGGGTGAAGCGGACCCTCGACGAGATCGCCGACGACCTCTCCGCGCGGCTGATCTCCCTGTTCACCCGCGACGACTGGGGCCGGCGGCCGATCTACGGCGCCGCCCAGCTCTTCCAGACCCACCCGGACTGGCGGGACCTGATCTGCTTCCCCGAGTACTTCCACGGCGACAACGGCGCCGGGCTGGGCGCCTGGCACCAGACCGGCTGGACGGCCCTGGTCGCCGACCTGATCCTCACCCTGCGCCGCTGACCCCGCGCGGGCCGTGCCCGCCCTGAGCCCGCGGGCGGTGCCCGCCCTGAGCCCGCGGGCGGTGCCCGCCCTGAGCCCGCGGGCGGTGCCCGCCCTGAGCCCGCGGGCGGTGCCCGCCCTGAGCCCGGGCGGGTGGTGCCCGCCCTGAGCCCGCGGGCGGTGCCCGCCCTGAGCCCGGGCGGGTGGTGCCCGCCGTGCCGCAGGCGGGTCAGGGCGGGGCCAAGCCGCCGTGCCGGGCGGGCCGTGGTTATCGTGCCGCAGGCGGGTCAGGCTGCCGTGACGCAGGCGGGTCGCCGTGCCGGCGCGTCGGGGGTCGGCCCGCCCTCGCTGCCCTCGGCCTGATCCGCCGCGCCCCGTTCCGCCGCGCGTGGCCCGTCCTGGCTCGGTGCGGCCGGCCCGCTCCCCGAACGGTCGCGGCACGGCGAGGCGAACGGGGCAGATCTTGGCAGGAATCGGCCCCTATGGGGGCGCTCCGGTACCAAGATCTCTGGCGACGGCGACGGCGACGGCGACGGCGACGCGCCGGGGCGCAGAGTCGTCAATCCGTCGCGGATGCCTCACAAGCGGTGACGGTGGCTAGCATCGGTGGCGTGTCGCCAGCAGAGGAAGCAGACGCCGCGCCGGCCGAGCGGGAGCGCCTCGTCCTGGCCGCCCGACAGCTGGCCGAGGCCGAGGGGTGGGCGGCGGTGACCCACCGCCGGCTGGCCGAGCGGACCGGGATCGACATCGAGGCCCTCTACCGTCGCTTCCCCGACCCGGCCGCGCTGATGTCCGCCGTGGCGGTGCTCGGCTTCGCCGACCTGGCCGCCGCGCTCGCCGCCGCCCGGGACACCGCCACCGGAGGCGAGCGTGGGCAGTGGCCGGCCGTGGTGACGGCCTACCTGGACTTCGCGTACGCCAGTCCCGAGGTCTACGACGCGATGCTCGCGCACACCGCGGACCTCACGCTGGGCCGCGACCCGGGGCCCGGGGCGCCCCGGGCGGCCTCCGCCGAGCTGCGCGCGGCCCTGACGCCACTGGCTGCCGGCCGTGACCCCGACACCCTCGCCGAGGTCGGGTGGGCGCTGCTGCACGGCACGGTCATGCTGACGCGGGGAGGGCGGCTGCGCCCGGACGTTCAGGAACAGCGCGAGGAAATGATCATGTCCGGCATATTCGCCGCCCCCTGACCCCGCAGCCCAACCCCGGCCCGGCGGCTCGGCCCCCGACCCGGCGGCTCGGCCCCCCGACCCGGCGGCTCGGCCCCCCGACCCGGCGGCTCGGCCCCCCGACCCGGCGGCTCGGCCCCCCGACCCGGCGGCTCGGCCCCCCGACCCG
>NZ_JBEYEU010000057.1:0-6205 GCF_040634035.1 Micromonospora sp. NPDC007220
TGGCGCGCTGGTTGCTGGCCAACGGGGCCGGTGAGGTGGTGCTGGCCTCGCGGCGGGGTCCGGCGGCGCCGGGCGCGGCCGAGCTGGTGGCCGAGCTGGGTGCGGTGCGGGTGGTGGCGTGCGACGTCACCGACCGGGCGGCGGTCGACGCCCTCGTGGCGGACCTGCCCGGGCTGACCGCCGTGGTGCACACCGCCGGCGTGGTCGACGACGGCGTCCTCGACGGGCTCGACCTGGGCCGGATGCAGGCCGTCCTCGACGGCAAGGTCCGCGCCGCCCGCGTGCTGCACGAGGCCACCGCCCGCCGCGACCTCGACGCGTTCGTGCTCTTCTCCTCCCTCGCCGGGGTCATCGGCAGCGCCGGACAGGGCAACTACGCGGCGGCCAACGCCTACCTCGACGCGTTCGCGGCCTGGCGACGCGACCAGGGCCTGCCCGCCACCGCCATCGCCTGGGGCGCCTGGGCCGAGGACGGCATGGCCGCGGCGCTGACCGCCCGGCTCGCCCGGGGCGGCGTCGACGCGCTCCCCGTCGCCGAGGCCGTCACCGCCCTCGGCCGGCTGGTCAACACCGCCGAGCCGGCCGTCACCGTCGCCGACGTCGACTGGGGACGCCTCGCCGCCTCCTGGGGCCGCCCGACGCCACTGATCGCCGCCCTGCCCGGGGTGCCCGCCGTGCCCACCGGTCCGGCCCGCGCCGTGGTGGTCGGCCGGTCCCTGCCGCAGCTCGCCGACCTCGTGCGCACCCAGGCCGCCGTCGTGCTCGGCTACCCGGCCGGCCAGCCGCTGCCCGAGCGCACCTTCCGCGACCTCGGCTTCGACTCGCTCACCGCCGTCGAGCTGCGCAACCGGCTCACCGCCGAGACCGGCATGACGCTGCCCGCCACGCTGGTCTTCGACCACCCCACGGTCGCCGAACTCGCCGCGCACCTGCACGGCCTCACCGCCGGGCACACCACCGGCGAGGTGGTCGCCGACGGCACGGGCCGCGACCGCGAGCCGATCGCCATCGTCGCGATGAGCTGCCGCTTCCCCGGCGGGGTCACCTCGCCCGAGCAGCTCTGGGACCTGCTGGCCACCGGCACCGACGCGTTGAGCCTGATGCCCGGCGAGCGCGGCTGGAACCTCGCCGAGCTGTACCACCCCGACCCCGAGCACCTCGGCACCAGCTACGTCCGGGAGGGCGGCTTCGTCGCCGGGGCCGGCGAGTTCGACCCGGCGTTCTTCGGCATCAGCCCCCGCGAGGCCCTCGCCATGGACCCGCAGCAGCGGCTGCTGCTGGAGGCCACCTGGGAGGCGTTCGAGCGGGCCCGGATCGACCCGACCGCGCTGCGCGGCAGCCGCACCGGCGTGTACGTCGGCACCAACGGACAGGACTACGGCTCGCTGCTGATGGCCGCCGGGGACGTCGACGAGAACTACCTCGCCACCGGCACCTCCGCCAGCGTCATCTCCGGCCGGCTGGCGTACACCTTCGGGCTGCACGGCCCGGCGGTCACCGTCGACACCGCCTGCTCGTCGTCGCTGGTCGCGATGCACCTGGCCGCGCAGGCCCTCCGGACGGGCGAGTGCGACCTCGCCCTGGCCGGCGGCGCCACGGTGATGGCCACCCCCGGCATCTTCGTCGGCTTCTCCCGCCAGCGCGGCCTCGCCGCCGACGGCCGGTGCAAGCCGTTCGCCGGGGCCGCCGACGGCACCGGCTGGGGCGAGGGCGTCGGCCTGCTGGTGCTCCAGCGCCTCTCCGACGCGCGCCGCGACGGCAACCCGGTCCTCGCCGTGCTGCGCGGCAGCGCCGTCAACCAGGACGGCGCCTCCAACGGCCTCACCGCCCCCAACGGCCCCGCCCAGCAGCGGGTGATCCGGCAGGCCCTCGCCAACGCCGGGCTCACCGCCGACCAGGTGGACGCCGTCGAGGCGCACGGCACCGGCACCACCCTCGGCGACCCGATCGAGGCGCAGGCGCTCATCGCCACCTACGGGCAGGACCGCCCCGCCGACCGGCCGCTCTGGCTCGGCTCGATCAAGTCGAACATCGGGCACACCCAGGCCGCCGCCGGTGTGGCCGGGGTGATGAAGATGGTCCTGGCGATGCGGCACGGGGTGCTGCCGCCCACCCTGCACGTGGACGAGCCCACCCCGCACGTCGACTGGAGCGCCGGCAGCGTCGAGCTGCTCACCTCCGCCCGGCCGTGGGAGCCGGCCGACGGTGTACGCCGCGCCGCCGTCTCCTCGTTCGGCATCAGCGGCACCAACGTGCACACCATCCTCGAACAGGCCCCCGCCGACGAGCCGGAGCCCGAGCCGGCGGCCGACGCGCCGACCGGGGAGCTGCCCTGGGTGCTCTCCGGGCGCACCGTCGACGCCCTCACCGCCCGCACCCGGGACCTGCTCGACCACCTCGACACCGTCGACGACGACGTGCTCGCCGACGTCGGCTGGTCGCTGGCCGCCACCCGCGCGTCCCACGACCACCGGGCCGTCGTCTTCGCCGCCGACCGCGACGAACTGGCCGCGTCCCTCGACGCGCTCGCCGCCGGCCGGCCCACCCCGCAGACCGTCACCCGCGCCCCCGGCACGCCGGGCGAGGTCGCCTTCGTCTTCCCCGGCCAGGGCTCCCAGTGGGTCGGCATGGCCGCCGAACTGCTCGACACCGCCCCGGTCTTCGCGGAGAAGTTCGCCGCCTGCGCCGAGGCGCTGCGCCCGTACGTCGACTGGTCGCCGACCGACGTGGTGCGCGGCGCGCCCGACGCCCCGTCGCTGGAGCGCGTCGACGTCGTGCAGCCCACCCTGTTCGCGGTCAGCGTCTCGCTCGCCGCGCTCTGGGAGTCGTACGGGGTGCGCCCCTCCGCCGTCGTCGGCCACTCGCAGGGCGAGATCGCCGCCGCGCACGTCGCCGGCGGCCTCACCCTGGACGACGCGGCGGCCGTGGTGGCCCTGCGCAGCCGGATCATCGCCGGCATCGCCGGGGACGGCGGCATGGTCTCGGTCGCCACCACCGCCGACGAGGCCACCGCGACGATCACCCGCTGGGCCGGCCGGGTCGCCCTGGCCGCCGTCAACGGACCCACCTCCGTCGTGGTCTCCGGCGACAGCGCCGCCCTCGACGAGCTGGTCGCCCACTACGAGTCCCGCGAGGTGCGGGTGCGCCGCGTCCCCGTGGACTACGCCTCCCACTCCGCCCACGTCGAGCAGCTGCGCGAGCAGCTCCTGGAACTGCTCGCCGGGCTGCGGCCCCGTACCGGCGAGGTCCGGTTCCGCTCCACCGTCGAGGGGGACTGGCTCGACACCGCCGCCCTCGACGCCGACTACTGGTACCGCAACCTGCGGCAGACCGTCTGCTTCGACGACGCGGTGCGTAGCCTCGTCGCCGCCGGCTACCAGACCTTCGTCGAGGTCAGCGCCCACCCGGTGCTGACCATGGCCGTGCAGGAGAGCGTCGAGCTGGCCGCCGCCGACCCGGACGCGGTCACCGTCACCGGCAGCCTGCGCCGGGGCGAGGGCGGCCTCGGCCGCTTCCTGCGCGCCCTGGCCGAGGTCTGGGCCGGGGGTACGGCGGTGGACTGGCGACCCGCCTTCACCGGCCTCGCCGGCCGCCGCCTCGACCTGCCCACGTACCCGTTCCAGCGGCAGCTCTACTGGCCGCAGCCGTCCGCCGCGCCCGCCCCGGCTGCCGGCGTCGCCGGCCCGGTGCAGGACGACGAGGTCGACGCCCGGTTCTGGGCGGCCGTCGAGGCGGAGGACCTGACCGCGCTCACCGCCGAACTCGCCGCCGCGACCGACTCGGAGCCCGTGCCGGACGCCGCGTTCGCGGACGTGCTGCCGGTCCTCGCCGCCTGGCGTCGCCGGCACCGCGACCAGGCCACCGTGGACTCCTGGCGGTACCGGGACAGCTGGACACCCGTCGCCGGCGACGCCGCGGGCGAGCCCACCGTCACCGGCACCTGGTGGCTGCTCACCGGCCCCGACGACACCGGCGCTGCCGAGGCCGCCTTCTGCGCCGAGGCGTTGCGGCGGCACGGCGGCACCGTCGTACCGCTGGCGCTGGACGCCGACCGCACGGACCGCGCGGCGCTCGCCGCCCGGCTGCGCGACCTCGCCGACGGCGGCACGCCCGCCGGGATCCTGTCGCTGCTGCCGCTCGACGAGACGCCCGCCCCGGCGCACCCGTCGGTGCCGGTCGGCTTCGCCGGCACCGTGACCCTGGTGCAGGCGCTCGGCGACGCCGGCGTCCGCGCGCCGCTGTGGTGCCTCACCCGGGGTGCCGTCGCCACCGGCCCGGCCGACCCGCTGCCGCACCCGCTCCAGCAGCTCACCTGGGGCTTCGGCCGGGTCGCCGCACTCGAGCACCCGGACCGCTGGGGCGGCCTCGTCGACCTTCCCGACGAGCTCGACGACGCGGCCGGCCGCCGGCTGGTCCGCGTCCTCGCCGGCGCCGACGGGGAGGACCAGGTCGCGCTGCGGTGGGCCGGCGCCTTCGGCCGGCGACTGCTGCACGCCCCGCTCGGCGACGCCCCCGCCCCGCGCACCTGGCGGCCCTCCGGCACCGCCCTGGTCACCGGCGGCACCGGCGCGCTCGGCGGACACATGGCCCGCTGGCTCGCCGCCAACGGCGCGGCGCACCTGGTGCTGGTCAGCCGGCGCGGCCGGCAGGCCGAGGGCATCGCCGACCTCGAGGCCGAGCTGGTCGGACTGGGCGCCCGGGTCACCGTCGCCGCCTGCGACGCCGCCGACCGGTCGGCGCTCGCCGCCGTCCTCGCCGACCTGCCGCCCGAGCACCCGCTGACCACCGTCGTGCACACCGCCGCCGTGCTCGACGACTCGGTGATCAACTCGCTGACCCTGGAGCAGGTCGACTACGCGCTGAGCGCGAAGGTCACCACCTCGCTGAACCTGCACGAGCTGACCCGCGAGCTGGACCTCGACGCGTTCATCCTGTTCTCCTCGATGGCCGGCACCGTCGGCAGCTCCGGCGTGGGCAACTACGCCCCCGGCAACGCGTTCCTCAACGCCCTCGCCGAGCACCGGCGGGCCCTCGGCCTGCCCGCCACCTCCATCGGCTGGGGCGCCTGGGGCGGCGGCGGCATGGCCGACGGCGAGTTCGGCCAGATGCTGCACCGCCACGGCGCACCCGAGATGCCCCCGCGCCTCGCCGTCGCGGCCCTGCACCAGGCCGTGGAGCACGACGAGACCTTCCTGACCATTTCGAACATCGCCTGGGACCGGTTCTTCGTCGCGTTCACCGCCACCCGGCCCGGTCCGCTGATCTCGGAGATCCCCGAGGCGCAGCGGTTGCAGGCCACCAAGGGCCTCGCCGAGACGAAGGAGACCGACGAGGCCGGCCCCGCCGGCGCGTTCACCCGGATGAGCGCCGCCGAGCGCCAGCAGGCGCTGCTCGACCTGGTCCGCGACCAGGCGGCCATGGTCCTCAAGTACGCCGACGGCCAGGCCGTCGACCCGCACCACGCGTTCCGGGACCTCGGCTTCGACTCGGTGACGGCGGTGGAGCTGCGCAACCGGCTCGCCACCGCCACCTCGCTGCGGCTGCCGGTGACCCTGGTCTTCGACTACCCGTCGCCGACCGCGCTCGCCCGGCACCTGCACGAGGAGCTGGGCGGCGAGGCCGCCGTGGCCGTCGAGGCCGCCCCGGTGACGCTCGGTGACGACGAGCCGGTGGCCATCGTCGCCATGTCCTGCCGCTTCCCCGGCGGGGCGCACGACCCGGAGCGGTTCTGGCAGATGCTGCACGCCGGCCGTGACGCCGTGTCCGACCTACCCGGCGATCGGGGTTGGGACGTCGAGCGGCTCTACGACCCCGACCCCTATTCCACCGGCACCTCCTACGTCCGCAGTGGCGCCTTCCTCTACGAGGCGGCGGAGTTTGATGCCGGTTTCTTCGGGATTTCCCCCCGCGAGGCGTTGGCGATGGATCCGCAGCAGCGGTTGCTGCTGGAGGTTTCGTGGGAGGCGGTCGAGCGGGCAGGGGTTGAGCCTGGGGTCCTTCGGGGTTCGCGAACAGGGGTGTTCGTGGGCACGAATGGTCAGGACTATGGGGCCCTGCTGATGGTGGCGGGGGACGAGGTGGAGGGCTTCGCGGGCACGGGCAACGCCGCGAGTGTGGTGTCGGGTCGGGTGGCGTACGCGTTGGGGTTGGAGGGGCCGGCGGTGTCGGTGGACACGGCGTGTTCGTCGTCGTTGGTGGCGTTGCA
>NZ_JBEYEU010000058.1:0-5130 GCF_040634035.1 Micromonospora sp. NPDC007220
GACGACGACGCCGTGCTGGCCGTGGCCGTGCAGCGCCGGGACCGGCCGGAGGCGCAGGCGCTCCTGCACGCCCTGGCGGAGCTGTACGTGCACGGGATGCCGGTGACCTGGACGCAGTGGTTCGCCGACGCTGGCGCGCGCCGCGTGGACCTGCCCACGTACGCCTTCCAGCACCAGCGCTACTGGCCCGCCGCCAACCGGGCGCGTACGGGCGACGTGTCCGGGGCCGGGCTCGGCCGCACCGAGCACCCGCTGCTCGGCGCGACCGTGGACCTGGCCGGCGACGACGAGATGGTGCTGACGGGCCGGCTCTCCCTGGCCACGCACCCGTGGCTGGCCGACCACACGGTCTCCGGGCTGACGCTGGTGCCGGGCACCGCCCTGGTCGAGCTGGCCGTGCGGGCCGGCGACGAGGTGGGCCTCTCCCGGCTGCGGGAGCTGACCATGGCCGCCCCGCTGGCCCTCCCCGGAACGGGAGGCGTGCGGATCCAGGTGCGGGTGTCCACGTCGGAGTCGCCGCAGCGTCCCGTCGCCGTCTACTCCCGCCCCGACGACGACCCCGAGGCGGGCTGGACCCGGCACGCGGAGGGCGTGCTGGAGCCCTCCACCGCCGACGAGCCGGACCCGGTCACCTGGCCCCCCGCCGGCGCGGCGGAGGTGGACCTGGCGAGCTGGTACCCGACGCTGGCGGAACACGGCCTGACGTACGGGCCGGCCTTCCAGGGGCTCCGGCGTGCCTGGACCAGCGGCGCCGAGGTGTACGCCGAGGTGGTCCTGCCGGACGACGCCGCGACGGAGGCCGCCGGGTTCGGCGTGCACCCGGCGCTGCTGGACGCCGCCCTGCACCCGATCGGGCTGCTGCTGGGTGGCGAGGAGTCGGGCGGGCCACGGGTGCCGTTCGCGTTCGAGGGCGTGCAGGTGCACGCCTCGGGGGCGGGGGCGCTGCGGGTGCGCCTGACGCGCGACGGCTCCGGGTTGCGGCTGGCCGCGTACGACGAGGTGGGCGCGCCGGTCGTGTCGGTGGACTCCCTCGTCCTGCGGGAGCTGACCGGTGTGGCCGCGCCGGGCGTGGCCGCGCGTTCGCTGTTCGAGCTGCGGTGGCCGGCCGTGGAGGCCGCGCCCGCCGGGGAGCTTTCCGGATGGGCGCTGGTGACCGGCGGCCGGGAGCTGGTGGCACCCGCCGGAGTGCCCACGTACCCCGACGTGGCGACGGTCGCGGGGGAGGAGTCCGTCCCCCGGACGCTGCTGCTGCCGGTGTTCCCCGCGTCCGGTTCGGCGGCGGCGACGCCGGAGTCGGTCCGGGCGGTGGCTTCGGACGTGCTGGCGACGGTGCAGTCCTGGCTCGCGGCGGACGCCCTGGCGGACTCGCGGCTCGTGGTGGTGACCCGGGGCGCGGTGTCCGTCGGGGACGAGGACCGGGTGACCGACCTGGCCGGTGCGGCGGTGTGGGGTCTGCTGCGGTCGGCGCAGTCGGAGCACCCGGGCCGCATCGTCCTCGCGGACGTCGACGGTGACCCGGATGCCGGGCTGGTGGCCCTGCTGGACGGCGTCCTGCGGGAGCCGGCGTCGACCGGCGGCCAGCTCGCCGTCCGCGAGGGCGCGGTGTACTCGCCGCGCCTGGTCCGGGCCGGTATCACGGCCGCGCAGACGCGCAGCCTGGGTGACGGTGCGGTGCTGGTGACCGGTGGTACGGGTGCGCTCGGTGCGCTGGTCGCGGAGCACCTGGTGTCGGTGCACGGCGTGCGCTCGCTGGTGCTGGTGTCGCGGCGTGGTCCGGAGGCCGCCGGTGCGGGCGAGCTGTCGGAGCGGCTGTCCGCGCTGGGTGCGTCGGTGCGGGTCGTCGCCTGTGACGTGACGGACCGGGACCAGGTCGGTGCGCTGGTGGCCGAGGTCACCGCCGGGGAACGCCTGGCGGGTGTGGTGCACACCGCTGGTGTTCTCGACGACGGGATCGTGGAGGGGCTGACGGCGGAGCGCCTTGCCGGAGTGTTGGCGCCGAAGGTGTCGGCGGGTTGGTTCCTGCACGAGGCGACGGCGGGTCTGGATCTGGATCTGTTCGTGGTGTTCTCGTCGGTGGCGGGTGTGCTCGGCTCGCCGGGCCAGTCGGCGTACGCGGCGGGCAACGCCTTCCTCGACGCCCTGGCGGCGTACCGGCGGCAGCTCGGGTTGCCGGCCGTCAGCCTGGCGTGGGGCATGTGGGACACCCCCGGCATGGCCGCCTCGATCGAGGAGGCGGACCGGGCGCGTTCCGCGCGGGCTGGCCTGACCCCGATGAGCGCCGAGACCGGGTTGGAGCTGTTCGACGCCGCCCTGGGCGCCGACCGGGCGGCCCTCGTACCGGCCGTGATCGACGTGCCCGCGCTGCGGGCGGCGACCTCCGGCGGCCCCGTGCCGGCCGTGCTGCGCACCCTGATCGGCGTGACCGGCACCCGCCGCCAGGCGGGGCAGGGCGGTGGCGGCTGGGCCGACCGGCTCGCCGGGCTGACCGAGGACGAGGGCCGCGCCCAGGTCGACGTGCTGGTGCGGGGCCTGGTCGCGCAGGTGCTGGGGCACGGCGGTGCGGAGGCGGTGCCGGCGGACCGGGCGTTCCGGGAGCTGGGCTTCGACTCGCTGACGGCGGTGGACCTGCGTAACCGGTTGAACGCGGCCACCGGGCTGCGGCTGGCCTCGACGCTGGTCTTCGACTACCCGACCCCGGCCGTGCTCGCCGACCACCTGTGGTCGGAGTTGGCCGGGGTACGCCAGTCGACCGCCGGCCCGGTCGCCGGCACGGTCGTCGGCACCGACGAGCCGATCGCGATCGTGGGCATGGCCTGCCGCTACCCGGGCGGGGTGGAATCCCCCGACGAACTGTGGGAGCTGCTGGCCGGCGGCGGCGACGGGATCTCCGAGTTCCCGGCGGACCGCGGCTGGGACCTGGAGTCGCTGTTCGACCCGGACCCGAACCGCAGCGGTACGTCGTACACGCGCCACGGTGGCTTCCTGTACGGCGCCGGCGAGTTCGACCCGGGCTTCTTCGGCATCTCGCCGCGCGAGGCCCTGGCGATGGACCCGCAGCAGCGGCTGCTGCTGGAGGCGTCGTGGGAGTCGTTCGAGTCGGCCGGGCTGGACCCGCAGCGGTTGCGGGGCAGCCGGACGGGTGTCTTCGCCGGCGTCATGTACCACGACTACGCCTCCCGGCTCATGGACCTGCCGACCGAGGTGGAGGGCTACGTCGGGACCGGCACCTCCGGCAGCGTGCTGTCGGGTCGGGTCGCCTACACGTTCGGCCTGGAAGGCCCGGCGGTCACCGTCGATACGGCGTGCTCGTCGTCGCTGGTGGCGCTGCACCTCGCGGCGCAGGCGTTGCGCTCCGGCGAGTGCGATCTGGCGCTGGCCGGTGGTGTGACGGTGATGGCGACGCCGGGGACGTTCATCGAGTTCTCGCGGCAGCGCGGGTTGTCGCAGGACGGCCGCTGCAAGTCGTTCGCCGCGTCGGCCGACGGCACCGGCTGGTCCGAGGGCGTCGGCGTGCTTCTGGTGCAGCGCCTCTCCGACGCCCAGCGCGAGGGCCGGAAGATCTACGCCGTGGTGCGCGGCACCGCCGTGAACCAGGACGGCGCGTCGAACGGGCTGACGGCCCCGAACGGTCCCTCGCAGCAGCGGGTGATCCGCCAGGCCCTCGCGAACGCGCGGCTCACCACCGCCGACGTGGACGCCGTCGAGGCGCACGGCACCGGCACCACCCTCGGTGACCCGATCGAGGCGCAGGCGTTGCTGGCGACGTACGGGCAGGAGCGTCCGGGGGACCGGCCGCTGCTGTTGGGGTCGGTGAAGTCGAACATCGGGCACACGCAGGCCGCCGCCGGTGTCGCCGGTGTGATCAAGATGGTCATGGCGATGCGCCACGGGCTCGTCCCGCCGACCCTGCACGTGGACGAGCCTTCCCCGCACATCGACTGGACGGCCGGGGCGGTGACCCTCGCGACCGAGCCCACCCCGTGGCCGGCCGTGGACCGGCCGCGTCGGGCGGCGGTGTCGTCGTTCGGCATCTCCGGCACCAACGCGCACGTGATCATCGAGCAGCCGCCGGCCGAGGCGATCGAGGGCGAGATCGTCGCCCGGGACGTGCCGCCGGTCGTGCCGGTGCTGCTCTCCGCGCGCTCCGATGCGGCCCTGGCCGGCCAGGCGGGCCGGTGGGCGCGCTGGCTCGCCGCCGAGGAGGCCCCGCGTCCGCTGGACGTGGCCTGGTCCTCCGTCACCACCCGGCCCGCGCTGGAGCAGCGCGCCGTCGCCGTGGTGGCCGACCGGGACGACCTGCTCGCCGCGCTGCGCGCCCTCGACGCTGGCGAGCCCTCCGGGGCCGTCGTGACCGGCTCCACCGCCGTACGCGGCCAGCTCGCGTTGCTGTTCTCGGGTCAGGGTGCGCAGCGTGCCGGGATGGGCCGGGAGTTGTCGGCGGAGTTCCCGGTGTTCGCCGCCGCGCTGGCCGAGGTGTGTGCGCACCTGGATCCGTTGTTGCCGCGTCCGTTGCGGGAGGTGTTGTTCGCTGAGGCGGGCAGCCCCGAGGCGGGGTTGCTGGATCAGACGGTGTTCACGCAGGCTGGGTTGTTCGCGGTCGAGGTGGCGCTGTTCCGGTTGGTGGAGTCGTTCGGGGTCGTGCCGGACATGCTGGCCGGTCACTCGATCGGCGAGGTGACCGCCGCGCATGTCGCGGGCGTGTTGTCGCTGGCCGACGCGTGTGCTCTTGTGGCCGCGCGGGGTCGGTTGATGCAGGCGCTGCCCACCGGTGGCGGGATGCTGGCGGTGGCCGCCGACGAGGCTGCGGTGGCGGAGTCTCTCGCTGGGCTGGGCGACCGGGTCGGTATCGCGGCTGTCAACGGGCCGACCGCCGTGGTGGTGTCGGGTGCCGTCGAGGCCCTGGACGAGGTGGAGCGGGTCTGGCGGGAGCGGGGCGTGCGCACGCGCCGGCTCACGGTGAGCCACGCGTTCCACAGCCCGTTGATGGAGCCGATGCTCGACGAGTTCCGCGCGGTCCTGGACGGCCTCACCTTTGCCGCGCCGCTGCTGCCGGTCGTGTCGAACGTGACCGGCGCCCTGGCCGGCGACGAGATCCGCACGGCCGACTACTGGGTGCGGCACGTGCGCGAG
>NZ_JBEYEU010000059.1:0-3343 GCF_040634035.1 Micromonospora sp. NPDC007220
GAGAATTGCACAGTGGACGCGAGCATCTTTGTGGTCAAGTTGTCAAGGGCGAACGGTGAATGCCTTGGCACCAGGAGCCGATGAAGGACGTGGGAGGCCGCGATAGGCCTGGGGGAGCTGTCAACCAAGCTGTGATCCCAGGGTGTCCGAATGGGGAAACCTGGCTGGAGTCATGTCCAGTCACCCACACCTGAACACATAGGGTGTGTGGGGGGAACGCGGGGAAGTGAAACATCTCAGTACCCGTAGGAAGAGAAAACAATTTAGTGATTCCGTGAGTAGTGGCGAGCGAAAGCGGATTGAGGCTAAACCGGTTGCGTGTGATACCTGTCAGGGGTTGCGTGGTCGGGGTTGTGGGACCCTGCTGAACAAGCTGACACTTGTTCGAGAAGTTACAAAGTCAGTGGCTAGTCGAACAGTCTGGAATGGCTGACCGTAGACGGTGAGAGTCCGGTAGGTGAAAGTTGCTGACCTTCTGTGGGTGTTCCCGAGTAGCGGCGGACCCCTGAAATCTGCCGTGAATCTGCCAGGACCACCTGGTAAGCCTAAATACTTCCTGGTGACCGATAGCGGACGAGTACCGTGAGGGAATGGTGAAAAGTACCCCGGGAGGGGAGTGAAATAGTACCTGAAACCGTTCGCCTACAATCCGTCGGAGCCTTGCGGGGTGACGGCGTGCCTTTTGAAGAATGAGCCTGCGAGTTAGTGGCATGTGGCGAGGTTAACCCGTGTGGGGGAGCCGTAGCGAAAGCGAGTCTGAATAGGGCGTTCAGTCGCGTGTCCTAGACCCGAAGCGGAGTGATCTAGCCATGGGCAGGCTGAAGCGCGGGTAAGACCGCGTGGAGGGCCGAACCCACCAACGTTGAAAAGTTGGGGGATGACCTGTGGTTAGGGGTGAAAGGCCAATCAAACTCCGTGATAGCTGGTTCTCCCCGAAATGCATTTAGGTGCAGCGTCGCGTGTTTCTTGCCGGAGGTAGAGCACTGGATGGTCTAGGGGGCCCACAAGCTTACCGAAATCAGCCAAACTCCGAATGCCGGTAAGTGAGAGCGCGGCAGTGAGACTGCGGGGGATAAGCTTCGTAGTCGAGAGGGAAACAGCCCAGATCACCAGCTAAGGCCCCTAAGCGTGTGCTAAGTGGAAAAGGATGTGGGGTCGCATAGACAACCAGGAGGTTGGCTTAGAAGCAGCCACCCTTTAAAGAGTGCGTAATAGCTCACTGGTCAAGTGGTTCCGCGCCGACAATGTAGCGGGGCTCAAGCACACCGCCGAAGCTGTGGCATTCACATTTTTACCTCGCTTGGACTTGATTCCTTGTGCAGGTGTGTGGATGGGTAGGGGAGCGTCGTGCCGGGGGTGAAGCAGCGGGGTGACCCAGTTGTGGACGCGGCACGAGTGAGAATGCAGGCATGAGTAGCGAAAGAAGGGTGAGAAACCCTTCCGCCGGATGACCAAGGGTTCCAGGGCCAGGCTAATCCGCCCTGGGTGAGTCGGGACCTAAGGCGAGGCCGAGAGGCGTAGTCGATGGACAACGGGTTGATATTCCCGTACCCGCGAAAGAGCGTCCCTGATGAACCTCGTTGTGCTAACCACCCGAACCTGGGGAGGTCTTCGGACCGAACTGGGGGAGCGTGGGAACCTGGCGGGTAGTAGTCAAGCGATGGGGTGACGCAGGAAGGTAGCTGAGCCCGGCCGGTGGTTGTGCCGGGGTAAGCGTGTAGGCCGGTGTGTAGGCAAATCCGCACACCATTAGGGCTGAGACGTGATGCCGAGCCGATTCAGGTGAAGTCAGTGATCCTATGCTGCCGAGAAAAGCCTCTAGCGAGTTCTTAGCGGCCCGTACCCCAAACCGACACAGGTGGTCAGGTAGAGAATACCGAGGCGATCGGGCGAACTGTGGTTAAGGAACTCGGCAAATTGCCCCCGTAACTTAGGGAGAAGGGGGGCCGGAGACGTGAAGCCCCGCGCGGGTGGAGCGTTGTATGGCCGCAGAGAGCAGGGGGAAGCGACTGTTTACTAAAAACACAGGTCCATGCGAAGAAGTAATTCGATGTATATGGACTGACGCCTGCCCGGTGCTGGAACGTTAAGGGGACCTGTTAGCTCTTTGGGGCGAAGCGGAGAACTTAAGCGCCAGTAAACGGCGGTGGTAACTATAACCATCCTAAGGTAGCGAAATTCCTTGTCGGGTAAGTTCCGACCTGCACGAATGGCGTAACGACTTCCCCACTGTCTCAACCACAGGCCCGGCGAAATTGCATTACGAGTAAAGATGCTCGTTACGCGCGGCAGGACGGAAAGACCCCGGGACCTTTACTATAGCTTGACATTGGTATCCGAATTAGCTTGTGTAGGATAGGTGGGAGCCGGTGAAGTCCATACGCCAGTATGGGTGGAGGCAATCTTGAAATACCACTCTGGTTGATTTGGGTATCTAACTTCGGACCGTTATCCGGTTCAGGGACAGTGTCTGGTGGGTAGTTTAACTGGGGCGGTTGCCTCCTAAAGGGTAACGGAGGCGCCCAAAGGTTCCCTCAGCCTGGTTGGCAATCAGGTGTTGAGTGCAAGTACACAAGGGAGCTTGACTGTGAGACTGACAGGTCGAGCAGGGACGAAAGTCGGGACTAGTGATCCGGCACTTGCGAGTGGAAGCGGTGTCGCTCAACGGATAAAAGGTACCCCGGGGATAACAGGCTGATCTTCCCCAAGAGTCCATATCGACGGGATGGTTTGGCACCTCGATGTCGGCTCGTCGCATCCTGGGGCTGTAGCAGGTCCCAAGGGTTGGGCTGTTCGCCCATTAAAGCGGTACGCGAGCTGGGTTTAGAACGTCGTGAGACAGTTCGGTCCCTATCCGCCGTGCGCGTAGGATACTTGAGAAGGGCTGTCCCTAGTACGAGAGGACCGGGACGGACGAACCTCTGGTGTGCCAGTTGTCCCGCCAGGGGCACGGCTGGTTAGCTACGTTCGGAAGGGATAACCGCTGAAAGCATCTAAGCGGGAAGCTCGCTTCAAGATGAGGTATCCCACCCACTTTGTGGGGTAAGGCCCCCAGCTAGACGACTGGGTTGATAGGCCGGAAATGTAAGCCCGGTAACGGGTTCAGTTGACCGGTACTAATAGGCCGAGGACTTGACTACTAAGCTGCTACGCGTCCACTGTGCAACTCTCGATAAACGAACAACAGACCATGTGGTTGGTGTTGTTTGATATGTCGATAGAGTTACGGCGGTCATGGCGGAGGGGAAACGCCCGGTTACATTCCGAACCCGGAAGCTAAGCCCTCCAGCGCCGATGGTACTGCACTCGGGAGGGTGTGGGAGAGTAGGACACCGCCGGACAA
>NZ_JBEYEU010000060.1:0-3012 GCF_040634035.1 Micromonospora sp. NPDC007220
GCGGGACCAGTCGGAGGTCGCCGCGGTGACGGCGGCGTTGGGGCAGTTGTGGGTGGCGGGTGTGCCGGTCGACTGGGCTGCCTACCACGGTCAGGCCGGCGCCCGGCCGGGCGTGGTCGACCTGCCCACGTACGCCTTCGACCATCGACGTTACTGGATCAATGCCGCGACGCGGTCCTACCGTCCCCCCGCCGCCCGGCGTACCGCCGCCGACGAGGACTTCTGGCGGGCGATCGAGGCGGAGGACCTGACGACCCTCGCCGAGAGCCTGGCCGTCGACGCCGACGCCCCGCTCGCGGACGTGCTGCCGGCGCTGTCCACCTGGCGACGCCGCCGGGACGCCGAAGCGGCCCTCGACTCCTGGCGCTACCGGGTGGCCTGGCAGCCGCTCGCGGACGACGCCGCCCGCGCCGAGGCGACCGACTTCCTGCTCGTCGTACCGGCCGACGCCGACGCGGCCGTGACGGACTGGGCCGCCGCCCTCGGCGCCGCCGGCGGGCGGATCGTCGAGGTCGACGCCGCGTGCGACCGCAAGCGGCTCGCCCACGACCTCGCCGAGGCGTCGGCCGGCCGCGACGGGGACGTGCTGCCCGTACTCTCCCTGCTGGCCCTCGACACCCGGCCGTACGCCGGGGCCGCCTCCGTGCCGACGGGCCTCGCCGGCACGGTCGCGCTCGCGCAGGCCCTCGGGGACGCCGGGATCACCGCCCGGCTCTGGATCGTCACCCGCGGCGCGGTCTCCGTCGGGTCCCGGGACCGGCACGTCGACCCCGTGCAGGCCATGGCGTGGGGCTTCGGCAGCGTGCTGCGCGCCGAGCACCCGCACCGGTGGGGCGGGCTCGTCGACGTCCCCGAGCAGCCCGACCACGGCGTCGTGCGCATGCTCCGGACGCTGATCGCCGGCACCGGTCAGGAGGACGAGGTCGCCCTCCGCGGTACCGGCGGCCACGCCCGCCGGCTCGTTCGTGCGACGTACGGCGACACCGGTGCGCGCCGTTCCTGGACGCCGCGCGGCACGGTGCTGATCACCGGCGGCACCGGGGCGCTCGGGGGACACGTCGCCCGCACGCTGGCCGCCGAAGGAGCCGAACACCTCCTGCTGGTCAGCCGGCGGGGTGGCGAGGCGCCCGGCGCGACCGCCCTCGCCGAGGAACTCGCCGGGCTCGGCACCCGGGTCACCCTCGCGTCCTGCGACGTGGCCGACCGGGCCGCGCTCGCGGCGCTGCTCGACTCGATCCCCGCCGAGCTTCCGCTGAGCGCCGTCGTGCACACCGCCGCCGCCCTCGACGACAACGTCGTCGACGCCGTCGGCGTCGACCAGCTGGCCACCGCCCTGCGGGCGAAGGTCGACGCCGCGCGCAACCTGGACGAGCTGACCCGGGGCACCGACCTCTCCGCCTTCGTCCTCTTCTCCTCCCTCGCCGGCCTCATGGGCGCCGCCGGGCAGACCACCTACGCGCCGGGCAACGCCTTCCTCGACGCGCTGGCGCAGCGGCGTCGCGCGGAGGGGCTGCCGGCGACCTCGCTCGCCTGGGGCCTGTGGGCCGACGGCGGGGTGAGCGCCGGTGAGTTCGAGCAGCGGCTGAGCCGCACCGGCTTCGGCGCGATGGCACCGGAGACGGCCGTACGCGCCCTCACCCGGGCGCTGGACCGCGACGAGACGTACCTCGTGGTGGCCGACATCGACTGGGCCCGGGTTGCCGCCGCCGGCGGTCGGCGCCCGCACCCGCTGGTCCGCGACCTGCTGGCCGAGGCCGGCGCGGCGGGGGCAGCCGACGCCCCCGTGCCGGCGGCCGACCTGCGCCTCCGCCTGGCGGGAATGTCCGGTGCGGAGCAGCTGCGCGCCCTCGGCGAGCTCGTGCGTGCCGAGGTCGCGGCCGTGCTGGGCCACGAGTCCGCCGAGCGGGTGGCACCGGACCGGGCCTTCCAGGACCTCGGCTTCACGTCGCTGGCGGCGGTCGAGCTGCGCAACCGGCTCGACGCCGCGACCGGCCTCGCGCTGCCGACCACGCTCGCCTTCGACTACCCGAACTCGGCGGCCCTGGCCGGCCACATCCACGCCGAACTGCTCGGCGGGCAGGCGCTGCCCGTCCTCGCCACCACCGGCCCCGTCGTGGGCGACGACCCGATCGTCATCGTCGGCATGGGCTGCCGTTTCCCGGCCGGAGCCGAGTCCCCGGAGGGGCTCTGGGACCTGCTGACGGCCGGCGCCGACGCGATGTCGGGCTTCCCGACCAACCGGCACTGGGACCTGGAGTCCCTGGCCGGCACCGACTCCTACGTCTCGCGCGGGGCCTTCCTGGCCGACGCGGGTGGCTTCGACGCGGAGTTCTTCGGCATCTCGCCGCGCGAGGCGCTGGCCATGGACCCGCAGCAGCGGCTGCTGCTGGAGGTCGCCTGGGAGGCGTTCGAGGACGCCCGGATCGAGCCCCTCGCGCTGCGCGGCGACCGGGTCGGGGTGTTCGCCGGCACGAACGGGCAGGACTACGAGACCGTCGTACGCCAGGCCGGGGAGGCGCTCGCCGGATTCGGTGCGACCGGCGCCTCCGCGAGCGTGTTGTCGGGCCGGGTGGCGTACTCGTTCGGTTTCGAGGGCCCGGCGGTGACGGTGGACACGGCGTGTTCGTCGTCGCTGGTGGCGTTGCACCTGGCTGTGCAGGCGCTGCGGTCGGGCGAGTGCGACCTGGCCCTGGCCGGCGGCGTCACCGTGATGGCCACCCCGGGTGCCTTCATCGAGTTCTCCCGCCAGGGCGGGCTGTCGGCGGACGGCCGCTGCAAGGCCTTCGCCGAGTCGGCGGACGGCACCGCGTGGGGCGAGGGCGTCGGCGTGCTCGTGGTGCAGCGCCTGTCGGACGCGCGGCGCGACGGGCGTCGCATCCTGGCGGTGGTACGCGGTTCGGCGGTGAATCAGGATGGTGCGTCGAACGGGTTGACGGCGCCGAACGGTCCGTCGCAGCAGCGGGTGATTCGGCAGGCTCTTGCGTCTGCGGGTTTGTCGGCGGTTGATGTGGA
>NZ_JBEYEU010000061.1:0-2816 GCF_040634035.1 Micromonospora sp. NPDC007220
CGCACATGATTCGCCAACCCCCGGTGCGACACCTGCACACCCTTCGGCCGACCCGTCGACCCCGACGTGAAAATCACATACGCCAACTCGTCGAGGTCGATCGGCCCGGGCAGGGCCGCGCGCACGGCACCGTCGGCCGTGACCTCCTCGGCGCCGTCGTCCACGATCTCGTCCACCCGGAGCACGTCGACCCCGGCGCCGGCGAACCTGTCCGCGTACCGCTGCGAGGTGATCGCGACGCGGGCGCCAGCGTCGGCGAGCATCGCGGCGATGCGACCCGGCGGGTACGACGGATCCACCGGCACGAACGCCGCACCCGCCTTCCACACCCCCACCATCGACGCCACCAGCTCGGCGCCCCGGTCCAGCAGCACACCCACCACCGCACCGGCACCCACGTCCCGGCCGACCAGGCTCCGCCCGATCGCGGCGGCGCGGGCGTCCAGGCCCGCGAAGTCGACCGACCGACCGTCCGGCTCGGACACGGCCTCCGCCGACGGCGCTTCGGCCGCCCGCGCCTCGAACTCGGCGAGGACCGAACGCGACACGGGTTCCACCGCCGACGCCCCGTCGGCCAGCACCACCGACGCCTCACCCGGAGGCAGGCACACCACCGACGCGTCACCGTCCACGTCGGCGACCATCGCCTCCAGCACCGCCCGGTACATGCCACCGAGCCGCAGGACGTTGGGGTAGCTGACCTGGTGCGGCCGGGCCAGGATGTTGAGCACCCCGCCGAGGGTGGAGACGTGCAGGCCGAACTCGCCGCTGGCCTCGTAGATGGCGTCCTCGAAGTCGACCCGCTCGGTGTCGACCTGCTCGAAGTCGAGGTAGTTGAAGAGGATCTCGATCGGCCGACGCCCGTCGCCCAGGCGCTGCACGGCCGGCAGCGGGTAGCGGCGGTGCGGCCACAGCTCCAGTTCCCCGGCGAAGGTGTTGCGGATCAGCTCCCGCCAGGTACGCGCGCCCGCGTCGTGCACGAACGGCAGCGTGTTCAGGTGCATCCCGTAGACCCGGTCGGCGCCGGTCACCTCGGGCCGGCCGTGGCTGACCAGTCCGCTGGTGAACACGGGCTCGGCGGTGAGCTGGCTCATCACCTTCAGGTGCGCGGCCAGCAGCACGCTCTTCAGCGACGTGTCGGTACGGCTGGCCAGCTCGCGCAGGTCGTCCATCAGGTCGTGCAGAGGGACGCGGGTGCCGCACTCGTACTCCGGGACCGACTCGTCCTCGCCCCAGCCGGCGGGCAGCTCGAAGACCGGGCGGGCGACGACGTCCTGCCAGTAGTCGCGGTCCTCGGCCGCCGCCAGCGCCTCGATCTCGCCGGCGACGAAGTCGGCGTAGCGGACCGGGGGTGCCTCGAACGCCGCCGGTGCGCCGGTGTCGCGCAGGCTGCGGTAGTTGTCGAGGATCTCCATGAGCAGCGAGTGGTGGCTCCAGCCCTCGAGGATGCCGTGCGACATGGTCAGCACGAACCACCACGTGTCGTTGCGGCCGGCCGCCCCGGCGATGCGCATCTGCGGGACCTGGTCGGGGGTGAACGGCCGGGACCGCTCGGCGGCCAGGTACGCCCGCAGCCGGCTCTCGGCCTCCTCGTCCGTGCCGTCGCGCAGGTCGAGCAGCGTGACGTCGACGGGCACCTCGGCGTGCACGAGCTGCATCGGCACCGAGAAGCCGGTCAGGTCGAACGACGTACGCAGGATCTCGTGCCGATCCACGACGGTCCGCACGGCCCGGCGCAGCGCGTCGCCGTCGAAGGCGTGCTCGTCGCGGATCGGGAACGCCGACACGTTGTGGTAGGTGCGCCGCTCCGAGTCGGAGAGGGTCACCACCAGCATGGCGAGCTGCACCTGCGCGCACGGGTACGCGTCGGCGAGCCCGGCGGGCAGCCTGGCCCGGTCGGCGTCGTCGAGCAGGCTGAACGGGGCGACGGCCCGGAAGGCGGGCGCCGCCTCCTGGTCGTCCCCGCCGGCGAGGTGCGCGGCCAGGGCGGCGACGGTGCGGTGCACGAAGACGTCGCGCACCGAGACCGGGTGCCCGGCGCCGCGCAGCGCGCCCACGAGCGCGATGGCGCTGATGGAGTGCCCGCCGAGGTCGAAGAAGCTGTCCCGGGTGCTGACCTGTTCCAACTGGAGCACCTGGCCCCAGATCTCCGCCAGCCGCTCCTCCAGCTCGGTCGCCGGGGCGACGTGCTGCCGCTGCGCGGGCACCGCGGTGTCCCACAGGGCGGCCCGGTCGACCTTGCCGTTGGCGTTGAGCGGGATCGCCTCCACGGCGACGAACTCGGCCGGGACCATGTACTCCGGCAGGTGCTCCGCGCACCGCTGCCGGATCCGGTCCGCCAGCTCCGTGGCCGGCGCGGCCGGCCGGTAGAACACCACGAGCCGGTCCGACTCGCCGACCAGGGCGACCGCGTCGCCGACGCCGTCGGTGCCCTCGACGACCGCTTCGATCTCGCCGAGTTCGATCCGGTAGCCGCGGATCTTCACCTGGTGGTCGACCCGCCCGACGAACTCCACCGCCCCGTCGGGCAACCGCCGCACCAGGTCCCCGGTGCGGTACATCCGCGCCCCGGCCGCGGTTCCGGGCTCATTGCCGGCTCCGGCTGCGGCGAACGGGTCGGGCACGAACCGCTCGGCCGTCAGCGCCGGCTGACCCGCGTAGCCCCGGGCCACACCCACACCGCCCACGTACAGCTCGCCGACCACACCCACCGGGGCAAGGTGCAGGTCCCCGTTGAGCACGTACATCGTCATGCCCGGCAGAGCACGGCCGATCGGCACCACCGGACCCGCCTGCTCGGTCTCCACCGGGAAGAT
>NZ_JBEYEU010000062.1:0-2650 GCF_040634035.1 Micromonospora sp. NPDC007220
CCGCACCCACACCCACCGCCCACAACGCCACCCGCGCACCCAACGCCCCCGTACCACCCGTCACCAACACCGTCCCCGACAACCGGAAACCACCACCCGCAGTCGTCGAAGAACCCCCACGCACCAACCGCCGCACAAACACACCCGACGACCGCAACGCCACCTGATCCTCACCACCAGCCGACGACAACACCCCACACAACCGACCCCACACACCCCCATCCAACAACCCCGGCAAATCCACCAAACCACCCCACCGCAACGGCACCTCCAAACCCACCACCCGACCCAAACCCCACACCGCAGCACCCAACACGTCGGTCAGGGGCTCCGCGTCGTCCACGGAGACCGCCCCACGGGTGAGCCACCAGAGCCGCCCCTGGACCTCCGTCGTGGCCAGCGCCTGCGCCACCGCCAGCGCCTCGACCACGCCCGCTCCGGCCAGCGACAGCAGCGAGACAAGCCCGGCGACCGGCTTCCCGGCCTCCACCGCTCCGGCCAGTCGGCGCGCGATCTCGTCCCGGTCCAGCGCGTCCAGCACCACCGGCACCACCTCGGCGCCCCGCTCCGCCAGCCCGGCCAGCAGCGGGTGGTCCTCCTGGCCGGGAACCATCAGCACCAGCCAGGAGCCGGTCAGGTTCTCGTTCCCGGTCACGTCCTGGCATCGCCACACCACGCGGTAGCGCCAGGAATCCACGGTCGACTGCTGCTGTGCGGCCCGCCGCCACTGCGCGAGCTTCGGCAGGACCGCGCTGAACGGTTCGTCCGCGCCGACGCCCAGCTCGCCGCCGACCAGGTCGGGGTCGCCGGACTCGACGGCCGCCCAGAACCGCCCGTCGAGAGCCTCGCCGTGCGCGTCCCGGCGGGCCACGGGCGCCGCCTCGGGCCAGTACCAGGTGTGGTCGAAGGCGTACGTGGGCAGGTCGACCACGCCCGGCCGGGCGCCGACCTGACCGTGGTAGGCAGCCCAGTCGACCGGCACACCCGCCACCCACAACTGCCCCAACGCCGCCGTCACCGCGGCGACCTCCGACTGGTCCCGCCGCGACGCCGGAACCCGCCGCACCCCCGCATCCGCGACGATCTCCGCCACCATCGCCGTCAACGTCGCATCCGGGCCAACCTCCAGGAAGGTGTCCACCCCCTGCGCCCGCAACGCCACCACACCATCGGCGAACCGCACCGGCTGCCGCACGTGCCGCACCCAGTACTCCGGATCCACCAGCTCCAACGGGTCCGCCACGGCACCCGTCACGTTCGACACCACCGCGACGCGCGGCACCCGCCAGTCGAGCCCCGCCACCACCGACCGGAACTCGTCCAGCATCGGCTCCATCAACCGCGAGTGGAACGCGTGACTGACCGCCAGGTCCTTCGTCCGCCAACCCCGCTCACGACAGGCCGCCACCACCGACGCCACCTCGCCGGCAGCACCCGACACCACCACCGACGTGGGACCGTTGACCGCCGCCACGTCGACCGCCGCGCCCGACGCGCCGATCAGCTCGGCGACAGCCTCCTCCGACGCGCCGACGGCCGCCATCACGCCGCCGGCCGGCAGCGCCTGCATCAACCGGCCCCGCGCCGCCACCAGCGTGCACGCATCCGCCAGGGACAACATCCCCGACACGTACGCCGCCGTCACCTCACCGATCGAATGACCCGCCAGGAAGTCGGCCCGCACACCCCACGACGAGAGCAGCTCCCACAACGCCACCTCGACCGCGAACAACCCCGCCTGCGCAAAGACGGTCTGATCCAACAGAGCAGCAGCTTCCGAACCCGGCTCCGCGAACACCACCTCGCGCAGCGAACGCGGCAACAAGCCGTCGAAACGCGCGCACACCTCGTCGAACGACGCCGCAAAGACCGGGAACGCGTCATACAGCTCCCGGCCCATCCCGACGCGCTGCGAACCCTGCCCCGTGAACAACACCGCCCGGCGACCCGCCGACACCACGCCCGACACCGCCGGCCGCCCCTCGGCCACCGCCGACAGACCGGCAACCAGGTCGTCCACCGACGAGCCCCACACCACCGCCCGGTGCTCCAACGCCGCCCGGGTCGTCGCCAACGACCACGACACGTCCACCGGCGACAGGCCACGATCGCGCACGAACGACGCCAACCGCCCCGCCTGACCCGCCAGGCCCCGCTCGGAGCGCCCCGACACCACCCACGGCACCGGCAGACCCACGGACGCGCGCTCGGCGGACGCGGGAACCGGCAGCCCGTCCGCCGATCCGCCCCGGTCGGTCTCGCCGCGCTGCTCCGCACCCGAGGGGTGGACGGACTCCGCCGCCGCCACCGGCTCCGCAGCCGACGCGGAAGCAGACCCCAGCACCGGCTGCGAGGCGGGCTCCGCCGCCAACTCCGGCTGCTCGATGATGACGTGCGCGTTCGTGCCGGAGATACCGAACGACGACACACCCGCCCGCCGGGGACGCCCCGCCCCCGGCCACTCACGCGACGCCGTCACCAACTCCACCGCACCCGACGCCCAGTCCACATGCGACGACGGCGCATCCACGTGCAACGTCGCCGGCACCATCCCGTGCCGCATCGCCAAGACCATCTTGATGATCCCGGCCACCCCCGCAGCCGCCTGCGTGTGACCGATGTTCGACTTCACCGACCCCAACAACAACGG
>NZ_JBEYEU010000063.1:0-2581 GCF_040634035.1 Micromonospora sp. NPDC007220
CCGTTGTTGTTGGGGTCGGTGAAGTCGAACATCGGTCACACGCAGGCGGCTGCGGGGGTGGCCGGGATCATCAAGATGGTCTTGGCGATGCGGCATGGGATGGTGCCGGCGACCTTGCACGTGGATGCGCCGTCGTCGCATGTGGACTGGGCGTCGGGTGCGGTGGAGTTGGTGACGGAGTCGCGGGTCTGGCCGGGGGCGGGGCGTCCTCGGCGGGCGGGTGTGTCGTCGTTCGGTATCTCCGGCACGAACGCGCACGTGATCATCGAGCAGCCGGAGCCGGAGCCGGAGCCGGAGCCGGCGTCCGCGCCGGTCGCGCCGGTCGCGCCGGTCGGGGTGCCGGTGCCGTGGGTGGTGTCGGGCCGTTCGGAGCGGGGTCTGGCGGGTCAGGCGGCGCGGTTGGCGTCGTTCGCGCGGGACCGGTCCGGCCTTGCGGTGGCGGATGTGTCGTGGTCGTTGGCGACCACCCGGGCGGCGTTGGAGCACCGGGCGGTCGTGTGGGGCTCGGACGTGGACGAGCTGGCGGCAGGCCTCGCGACGGTGGCCGAGGGCCACGTCTCGGGTGTGGTGTCGGCGGGTCGCCGGGCGGTGTTGTTCACGGGGCAGGGTTCGCAGCGCGTGGGCATGGGTCGCGAGCTGTATGACGCGTTCCCGGTCTTTGCGGCGTCGTTCGACGAGGTGTGCGCGCGTTTCGACGGCTTGTTGCCGCGTGGGTTGCGCGAGGTGGTGTTCGCCGAGCCGGGTACCGCCGATGGGGCTCTGTTGGATCAGACCGTCTTTGCGCAGGCGGGGTTGTTCGCGGTCGAGGTGGCGTTGTGGGAGCTGCTTGCGTCGTGGGGTGTGCGGGCGGACTTCCTGGCGGGTCACTCGATCGGTGAGGTGACGGCGGCGTACGTGTCGGGGGTGTTGTCGCTGGCGGATGCGTGCACGCTGGTGGCGGCGCGGGGTCGGTTGATGCAGGCGCTGCCGGCCGGCGGTGTGATGGCGGCGGTCGGTGTGGCTGAGGAGGCTGTCGCCGAGCTGATCGGCGCGTCGGGTGCGGCCGTGGACGTCGCGGCGGTCAACGGCCCCGCGTCGGTGGTCGTCTCCGGCGCCGCCGGCGAGGTGGCCACGGTGGTGGCGGCCTGCCGTGAGCGGGGTTGGCGGACGAAGGACCTGGCGGTCAGTCACGCGTTCCACTCGCGGTTGATGGAGCCGATGCTCGACGAGTTCGCGTCGGTGGTGGCGGGGCTGGAGTGGCGGTCGCCGCGGGTGCCGATCGTGTCGAACGTGACCGGCGCGGTGGCGGACGCCGCAGAGATCACCGATCCCGGCTACTGGGTGCGGCACGTGCGGCAGCCGGTCCGCTTCGCCGACGGTGTGGCGGCGCTGCGGGCGCAGGGGGTGGACACCTTCCTGGAGGTCGGCCCCGACGCGGTCCTCACCGCCATGGCCGCCGAGGCGGACACTGCCGACGAGGTGCGGTACGTCGCCACGCTGCGCCGCAGCCAGCCCGACGTCACCACCCTCACCAATGCCGTCGGGCAGCTCTGGGCCGCCGGCGTGGCCGTCGACTGGGCGGCGTACCTCGGCCAGACCGGCGCCCGGCCGCGCGCGGTGGAACTGCCCACCTACGCCTTCGACCGGCAGCGCTACTGGCTGGAGGACCCCCAGCCCGGCTCGGCTCCGGAGCGGGCCGGCGCCCCGTCCGACGAGCAGTTCTGGGCGGCGGTCGAGTCCGGGGACCTCGGCGTGCTGGGCGAGGATCTCGCCGTGGGCGCGGACGAGCCGTCCACGGCGCTGCTGCCCAAGCTCGCCCGGTGGCGGCGGGCGACGCAGCAGCGGGCCGTCGTCGACTCCTGGCGGTACCGGGCGACGTGGCGTACGGCCGCCGTGCCGGACTCCGCGACGTTGGCGGGGACCTGGCTGCTGCTGATGGCGCCCGGGCAGGAGGACCACCCGGTGGCCGCGGCGCTGGCCGTCCGGGCCGACCGGGCGGTCCCGGTGCTGGTCCCGGCCGGCGCCGACCGCGACCGGGTGGCGCGGCTGCTGCGGGAGGCGATGGGCTCCGACGACCGGGATGCCCACGTGGTGTCCCTGCTGTCGCTGGCCGAGCCGCGGGAGGCGTCCCCGGTTCCGGCCGCCGCCGAGGTGTCGACGGCGCTGGCCGTGGTGCAGGCGCTGACCGACGTCGGTGGGTCGGGCCGGCTGTGGTGGCTGACGCGTGGGGCGGTGTCGGTCGGCGGCTCGGACGAGCTGGCGGATGTCGCGGGTGCTGCGGTGTGGGGTTTGGGTCGGGTGGTGGGTTTGGAGGTGCCGTTGCGGTGGGGTGGTTTGGTGGATTTGCCGGGGTTGTTGGAAGGGGGTGTGTGGGGTCGGTTGTGTGGGGTGTTGTCGTCGGCTGGTGGTGAGGATCAGGTGGCGGTGCGGTCGTCGGGTGTGTTTGTGCGGCGGTTGGTGCGTGCGGGTTCTCCGGCGGGTGCGGGTTCTGCGGTGGGTGCGGGTACTGGTGGTTTCCGGTTGTCGGGGACGGTGTTGGTGACGGGTGGTACGGGGGCGTTGGGTGCGCGGGTGGCGTTGTGGGCGGTGGGTGTGGGTGCGG
>NZ_JBEYEU010000064.1:0-2238 GCF_040634035.1 Micromonospora sp. NPDC007220
TTGGGTGTGGCGACCACCGCCGAGGGTGTGGATGGCCTGGTGGCGATGCCGGAGTTCGCGGATGTGGAGTTGGTGTTCGATGCCACGTCGGCGGGCGCGCACCGGCGCAACGACGCGGTGCTGGCCGCGCACGGTCGCCTCGTAGTGGACCTGACCCCGGCGGCGATCGGTCCGTATGTGGTGCCGCCGGTGAATCTGGACGAGCACCTGGGCGAGCGCAACGTGAACATGGTGACGTGTGGTGGGCAGGCGACGGTGCCGATCGTCGCGGCGGTGGGTCGGGTGACGCCGGTGGTGTACGGGGAGATCGTGGCGTCGATCGCGTCGAGGTCGGCGGGGCCGGGGACGCGGGCGAACATTGACGAGTTCACGGAGACGACGGCGCGGGCGATCGAGGTGGTCGGTGGTGCTGGTCGTGGTAAGGCGATCATCGTGTTGAATCCGGCTGATCCGCCGTTGTTGATGCGTGACACGGTGTACTGCCTGTGCGAGGACGCCGACGCCGACCGTGCGGCGATCGCCGGGTCGGTGGGGCGGATGGTGGCGGCGGTGCAGGAGTACGTGCCGGGGTATCGGTTGAAGCAGGACGTGCAGTTCGACCGGGTCGACACCTATGTGCCGTCGTTGGGTCGGCGTCTGCGCGGGTTGCAGGTGTCGGTGTTTTTGGAGGTTTCCGGCGCGGGACATTATCTGCCGGCGTACGCGGGGAATCTGGACATCATGACGTCGGCGGCGCTGCGTACGGCGGAGCGGCTGGTCGGGCTGCGATCGGCAGGGACCGGCCACGACGGCGCGGGCCGCGACGGCGCTGATGGCGATGGCGTGGGTCGGGACGTCGTGGAGGTGACCCGGTGACTGATCTGTACATCCAGGACGTGACGTTGCGCGACGGCATGCACGCCGTCGCTCACCGCTACACGGTGGAGCAGGTTCGCACGATCGCGGCGGCGCTGGACGCTGCCGGGGTGGCCGCGATCGAGGTCGCTCACGGTGACGGGCTGGCCGGTTCGAGTGTGAACTATGGCCATGGTGCGGCCAGTGACGCCGACTGGATTTCGGCGGCGGCGGAGGTGATGACGAACGCGAAGCTGACGACTTTGCTGCTGCCGGGGATCGGCACCATCGCCGACTTGAAGGCGGCGAAGGCGCTCGGGGTGACCAGTGTGCGCATCGCCACGCACTGCACGGAGGCCGACATTTCGGCGCAGCACATTGCGTGGGCGCGGGAGAACGGCATGGACGTGTCCGGGTTCCTGATGATGTCGCACATGAACGATCCGGCCGGTCTGGCGGGGCAGGCGAAGTTGATGGAGTCGTACGGGGCGCACTGCGTCTACGTCACCGACTCCGGCGGCCGGCTGCTCATGTCCGATGTGGCGCAGCGGGTGGACGCGTATCGGCAGGTGTTGGCACCGGATACGCAGATCGGTATCCACGCCCACCACAACCTGTCCCTCGGCGTCGCCAACAGCGTCGTCGCAGTCGAGCACGGCCGCATCCTCGGCGACGGGCCGCTCGGTTCGCCGTCGGGTCGCACGGTCCGCGTCGACGCGTCCCTGGCTGGGCAGGGCGCCGGGGCCGGTAACGCGCCGTTGGAGGTGTTCGTGGCCGTCGCCGAGTTGCACGGGTGGGAGCACGGCTGTGACGTTTTCGCGCTGATGGACGCCGCTGACGACATCGTGCGTCCGTTGCAGGATCGGCCGGTGCAGGTCGACCGGGAGACTCTGTCGCTGGGTTATGCGGGGGTGTATTCGAGTTTTCTGCGGCATGCGGAGCGGGCGTCGGACAAGTACGGGGTGGACGTGCGCTCGATCCTGGTCGAGTTGGGATGCCGCCGCATGGTCGGCGGGCAGGAAGACATGATCGTGGACGTGGCACTGGACCTCGCCGACGGTCGCGCGCAGACGGGTGCGGCACAGTGAGCGCGAGGATTGAGCCGGGCGTGCGAGCCGCGCAGTCGCGAACGAGGGAGACGCCATGATCGGGCCGGACACCGCGGGTATCGCCGAGCGCCTCGGCGTGGCGGCCGACACCGCCACCGCGATTCCCCAGTTGGCCGCCGAGACCGGTCTCGACGTTGACGCCGCGTACGGGGTGCAGACGGCGTTGATCCAGCGTCGCCTCGACCGGGGTGAGCGCCTGGTCGGGTTGAAGATGGGCCTGACCAGCAAGGCGAAGATGGCGCAGGTCGGCGTGGACGAGGTCATCTGGGGCCGCCTCACCGACACCATGCGCATC
>NZ_JBEYEU010000065.1:0-2107 GCF_040634035.1 Micromonospora sp. NPDC007220
GATGCGCATGGTGTCGGTGAGGCGGCCCCAGATGACCTCGTCCACGCCGACCTGCGCCATCTTCGCCTTGCTGGTCAGGCCCATCTTCAACCCGATCAGACGCTCACCCCGGTCGAGGCGACGCTGGATCAACGCCGTCTGCACCCCGTACGCGGCGTCCACGTCCAGACCGGTCTCGGCGGCCAACTGGGGAATCGCGGTGGCGGTGTCGGCCGCCTCGCCGAGGCGCTCGGCGATACCCGCGGTGTCCGGCCCGATCATGATGTCTCCTTGCCGGCGAGGTCCAGTGCCACGTCCACGATCATGTCTTCCTGCCCGCCGACCATGCGGCGGCGGCCCAACTCGACCAGGATCGAGCGCACGTCCACCCCGTACTTGTCCGACGCCCGCTCCGCATGCCGCAGAAAACTCGAATACACCCCGGCGTAGCCGAGGGAGAGGGTTTCGCGGTCGACCTGCACGGGCCGGTCCTGCAACGGCCGCACGATGTCGTCGGCGGCATCCATCAGCGCGAACACGTCACAGCCGTGCTCCCACCCGTGCAACTCGGCGACGGCCACGAACACCTCCAACGGCGCGTTACCCGCCCCCGCGCCCTGCCCGGCCAGGGACGCGTCGACCCGCACCGTGCGACCCGACGGCGAACCGAGCGGCCCGTCACCGAGGATGCGGCCGTGTTCCACGGCAACCACACTGTTGGCGACGCCGAGGGACAGGTTGTGGTGGGCGTGGATACCGATCTGCGTATCCGGTGCCAACACCTGCCGATACGCGTCCACCCGCTCGGCGACGTCGGACATGAGGAGTCGGCCGCCGGAGTCGGTGACGTAGACGCAGTGCGCCCCGTACGACTCCATCAACTTCGCCTGCCCGGCCAGACCGGCCGGGTCGTTCATGTGCGACATCATCAGGAACCCGGACACGTCCATGCCGTTCTCCCGCGCCCACGCAATGTGCTGCGCCGAAATGTCGGCCTCCGTGCAGTGCGTGGCGATGCGGACACTGGTCACCCCGAGCGCCTTCGCCGCCTTCAAGTCGGCGATGGTGCCGATCCCCGGCAGCAGCAAAGTGGTCAGCTTCGCGTTCGTCATCACCTCCGCCGCCGCCGAAATCCAGTCGGCGTCACTGGCCGCACCATGCCCGTAGTTCACACTCGACCCGGCCAGCCCGTCACCGTGAGCGACCTCGATCGCGGCCACCCCGGCGGCGTCGAGCGCGGCGGCGATGGTGCGGACCTGCTCGACCGTGTAGCGGTGGGCGACGGCGTGCATGCCGTCGCGCAACGTCACGTCCTGGATGTACAGATCAGTCATGACAGCACCCCCGAAGCGGCCTCGGAACGCACCGCCACCAGCCGCTCCGCCGTACGCAGCGCCGCCGACGTCATGATGTCCAGATTCCCCGCGTACGCCGGCAGATAATGTCCCGCGCCGGAGACCTCCAGGAACACCGACACCTGCAACCCGCGCAGATGCCGACCCAACGACGGCACGTACGCATCGACCCGGTCGAACTGGACGTCCTGCTTCAGGCGATACCCCGGCACGTACTCCTGCACCGCCGCCACCATCTCCGCCACCGACCCGGCGATCGCCGCACGGTCGGCGTCGGCGTCCTCGCACAGGCAGTACACCGTGTCACGCATCAACAGCGGCGGATCAGCCGGATTCAACACGATGATCGCCTTACCCCGCTGCGCACCGCCGACCACCTCGATCGCCCGCGCCGTCGTCTCCGTGAACTCGTCGATGTTCGCCCGCGTCCCCGGCCCCGCCGACCTCGACGCGATCGACGCCACGATCTCCCCGTACACCACCGGCGTCACCCGACCCACCGCCGCGACAATCGGCACCGTCGCCTGCCCACCACACGTCACCATGTTCACGTTGCGCTCGCCCAGGTGCTCGTCCAGATTCACCGGCGGCACCACGTACGGACCGATCGCCGCCGGCGTCAGGTCCACTACGAGGCGACCGTGCGCGGCCAGCACCGCGTCGTTACGCCGGTGCGCACCCGCCGACGTGGCATCGAACACCAACTCCACATCCGCGAACTCCGGCATCGCCACCAGGCCATCCACACCCTCGGCGGTGGTCGCCACACCCAA
>NZ_JBEYEU010000066.1:0-2062 GCF_040634035.1 Micromonospora sp. NPDC007220
ACCAACGACGTCTACGTAGGACTCTCCACCGGCACCACCTTCAACCCCAGCACCAAATGGCACGACTTCTTCGGCCTCAACGGCGAAACCACCCTCTGAACCGTCCCGCGTAGACAGCACGCTCCGCGCCACAGTTCGCGTCCGCCCGGCGCGGCTTCACCCGATGGAGGATCCATGGACAACACCCCTGCCGCCCGCCGGCCCGTCAGCCGCCGCCGGCTCCTGACCGGCGCCGCGGGAGTCGCCGCCGCCGGCACGTTCGCCGGCGCCCTCGCCGCACCGCTGCCCGCGTCCGCGGCCCGCGACGGCCACGGCCTGCGCATCGTCGACCGCAACGAGAACGGTGGCCGCCTTCAGTACTACCGGTTCGCCACCGACGCCATCGAGTGGGACCCGGCGGTCAACGTCCTGCTGCCCGACGGCTACCACACCAGCGGCAAGCGTTACCCGGTGCTGTACCTGCTGCACGGCGGGGCAGCCGACTTCCGGACCTTCCACATGCAGGACAACATCATCAACCTGACCGCCGGCAGAGAGATCATCGTCGTCATGCCGGACGCCTCCACCGGCTGGTACTCGAACCCGGTCCACAGCAACACCGGTCCCCGCAACTGGGAGACCTTCCACATCGCGCAGCTGCTGCCCTGGATCGAGTCGAACTTCCGCACCTTCCCGGAGTACAACGGTCGCGCCGTCGCCGGCTTCTCGATGGGCGGGTTCGGCGCCCTGAAGTACACCGCGAAGTACTACGGCCACTTCTGCTCGGTCAGTTCCCACTCCGGGCCGGCCAGCCTGCGCCGCGACTTCGGCCTCGTCGTGCACTGGGCCAACACCACCTCGGCCGCGATGGACCTCGGCGGCGGCACCGTCTACGGCGCGCCGCTGTGGGACGAGGCGCGGGTCACCGCGGACAACCCGGTCCAGCGCATCGAGAGCTACCGCAACAAGCGCATCTTCCTGGTCGCCGGCACCTCGCCCGACCCGATCAACTGGTTCGACTACGTCAACGAGACGCAGGTGCTGGCCGGTCAGCGCGAATTCCGGGCGGCCCTGGGTCGGGCCGGCATCCCGCACGAGTGGCGTGAGCTCCCCGGCGGCCACTTCTTCCGGCACGACATCTTCGTCCAGGACCTCAACGGGATGCTCGGCCGCCTGCGCCGCGCCGGCTGAGCCTCGTCGACGACGCGCCGCCACCGCAGACATCCGTCGCGGCCCGGCGGCGCGTCGTCGACGGCGCCCCACTGCGGCCCGACCGTCCCGCCCGCCGGGTGGCATCCGCCACGCCGACCGGCGTGCCCGCTCCCCCGACCCCATCCGAGCCTTCCCTGACGGGAGTCACCCCATGTCACGGCCTCCGAGGACCGGGGCGCGTCGCGTCCTGGCCGCCCTGCTCACCCTGGCGGTGGGCGTCCTGACCGGCGCGGTGGCGACATCGTCCCCCGCGCTCGCCGCGCCGAACTTCAAGGCCCCGTTCCCGTGCGGGCAGCGGTGGACCTACGACCACCACAGCGCCGAGGTCCGGCAGGCCCTGGACTTCGTGCGGGCCGACGGAGGTGCCACCGCGGGCACGCCGCAGGTCGCCTCCGCGGCGGGCGTCGCCCGGCGGTACTCGCAGCCCAGCGGCGCCGGCAACTACATCGTCATCGACCACGGCGGCGGTTGGACCACCTACTACTTCCACCTCAGCACCTACTCCGTGCCGGACGGGGCGTACGTGCAGCAGGGCCAGCAGATCGGCACCACGGGCAGCACCGGCAACTCGTCGGGGCCGCACATCCACTACGAACAGCTCTACAACGGCGTGGGGCAGACGATCGTGATCAACGGAACGTCGCTGGCGCCCTACCCCGGCCAGTACCACCAGAAGTACCTGGTCAGCGACAACTGCGGTACGTCGCCGACGGGTGGCCGGTATCTGGCGGGTTCGCCCACGGACTTCACCGGCGACGGCCGCGACGACATCGTCACCTTCACCCAGGGCACCCTCAACGACGTCTACGTCTCCACCTCCACCGGCACCAACTTCGCCGGCACCTCCAACAAATGGAACGACTTCTTCGGC
>NZ_JBEYEU010000068.1:0-1690 GCF_040634035.1 Micromonospora sp. NPDC007220
TGTCGGCTCCGCCTGAAAACTGGCTCTGGCACACTTCCTGTGATTGATCTTGGTGGCGGCTCACGGGTTGGTCAGGACGCGTTTGCGTAGGAGGTCGAGGTTCGCGCGGCCATACATCTGTCGCTTGATCGTCTTGATGCGGTTGACGTGGCCCTCGACGGGGCCTGAGCTCCAGGGCTGGGCGAGGCCGGTGACGACGGCGTCGCGGTCGCTGGCCAGGCCGGCGGCGAAGCCGCGAATTTCGGAGTATCCGGCGTTGCGGGCGCGGTCGATCCAGGCGTCGAGGTGCTGGCCGGTGCCCTGGTGGCGGACCAGTGCGGCGAACCCTCGGGCGAGATCGGCAACGGTGTCGAGGTCTGGGCAGCGGCTGCGGGCGTCGGCGAGGTCGGTGTGGTCGTCGTCGGTGAGTTTGTGGCCGGGTCGCATGATCCAGGCGGTGATCCGCCGGGCCGACGGCACCCGGACTGCGGTCGCAGGTATGGGTCGGGTGCGGTTCGTGGCGAGCCAGTCCCGCAGCACGCGCAGGCTCCCCTGATAGCCCCGGGCCAGGATTTCGGCGTGCAGGTCGGCTGTCTCGTGGACGCCGTCGGTGAGGCGTTGCCGCAGGTAGGGGTGGAACGGTGCGAGGACGCTGGGGCGGCTGCTGGCGTTCGGACCGATCAACGCTTCGGCGGTGGCGGCGTGGGCGTATTTGCGGGCGGTTCTGACGTTCATGTCGAGCCGGCGGGCGGTCGCGCTGATCGACAACCCCTCAGCTTGTAGGGCGTGCACGGCCGCGTGGCGTTGGCGGGTGTTCTCCGCCCGCCGTCCGGTGGATCCCGGCTCGGCTGTGGTTCGCGTCGCCGGGGCCAGTCTCGGATCGGTGTGCTCGCGTAGGCACCGGCGGTGCCCACGGACGACCTTCTCGATGGTGTCGCTGAGGTTCTTCAGCAGGTGCCACCGGTCGGCGACCTGAACCGCGTCGGGTGCGCCTTTGCGGGCGCCGTCGGCGTAGCTGCCACCGCGGTCGCGGCAGATGATCTGGACGCCGGGGTGCTCGCGCAGCCATGCGGCGAGGGTGTCGGCGGTACGGTCAGGCAGGACATCGATGGGCCGGCGGGTGTGCATGTCGAGTAGGACGGTCGCGTATCGGTGCCCTCGGCGGCGGGCGAAGTCGTCGACGCCCAGCACCGTCGGCGTCATTGGCGGCGGGTCAGGCATCCTCCGGATCATCCGGATTAACGTCATCCGCGACACCGACACCGCTAACCGATGCGCCAACCGGGCTCCCGGTCGACCGCCCAACGCCACCGCGACCGCTTCCAGGTCACCCGCCGCCAAGACCGTAAGTCGGGCATACCGGCGGGTCAGCCCGGGCACCTGCTCGACGAACGTCCGCCGCCGACACCCGACGTTCGAGCAGGCGAATCGGCGGACCGTCAACGCGACCAGCACCTCATGGCCACCCAACCTGACATCGGCCAACCGCCGCACATACCGACCATGCACAGTGGTCGACCACGTGCCGCAGGCTACGCAGGCGGCCCGCACCGTCTTCGTCGCCGCGTCGATCCTGACCCCGACGCCGCGGACCACCACCGCTTCCAGCCGCAGGCCAACCAGATGCGGAAGCAACGCCACGATGATCTCCACCCGGGCACCCAACCCGAACCCTCAGTGAGCACGACTCACAAAATGTGTGCCAGAGCCA
>NZ_JBEYEU010000069.1:0-1459 GCF_040634035.1 Micromonospora sp. NPDC007220
CGTTACCTTTTTGATCGTCCCCAGCCGGGGACCCTCGGTCGCCCGGCCCGGTATGACTTACTGCCCCTGTCGTTTGGATGATCCGGGGGGTGTTGTCGCCGGGTCGGGTGGCGTCGGCGGACCGCTGATAGGGACACGGCCACCCGTGTTGGGGTAGGTCTCTTCGTAACGTGGCTGCCGGCAGTCCGACGCCTGGACCAGCGGCCGAGGCCACGGGATCGATGCGTGGAGGCGGGTCTGGTGAACGACGGATACGGCGTCTACCTCGGCTTGGACGTCGGCAAAGGTGATCACCACGCGGTCGGGTTGGCACCGGACGGCAAGCGGCTGCACGACGCGGCGTTGCCGAACACGGAGGCCCGGCTTCGGCAACTGTTCGACAAGCTCGTCCGCCACGGCCGGGTTCTGGTGGTGGTCGACCAGCCGGCCTCGATCGGCGCCCTGCCGGTCGCGGTGGCTCGGGCGTGCGGTCATCAGGTGGCTTACCTACCCGGTCTGGCGATGCGCCGCATCGCTGACCTGTACCCCGGTGCGGCGAAGACCGATGCCCGGGACGCCTACGTGATCGCTGACGCCGCCCGCACCCTGCCGCACACGCTGCGCCGGGTCGATGTCGGCGACGAAGCGCTGGCGGAGCTGGAGGTCCTGGTCGGCTTCGACGACGACCTCGCTGGCGAAGCCACCCGGGTGTCCAACCGGATCCGTGGCTTGCTCACTCAGATCCACCCCGCCCTGGAACGGGTTCTCGGCCCGAAAGTGCAGCACAAGGCCGTGCTGGAACTGCTGTCGCGCTGCGGGGGACCGCTCGGGCTACGCAAGGCCGGACGTCGCAAACTGCTGTCCGTCGCCGGGCCTCACGCCCCACGCATGGGTGAACGCCTCGTCGAGCAGATCATGAACGCGCTCGACGAGCAGACCGTCACCGTCCCCGGCACCCAGGCCGCGGAGACGATCTTGCCTCGCCTGGCTGACAGCCTCCGAGATGTCCTGCGACAACGTGACCAGGTCGCAGGCGAGGTCGAGAGGATCCTCGATGCGCACCCTCTCGCTTCGGTCCTGACCTCGATGCCCGGCATCGGTGTCAGGACCGCCGCCCGGATCCTGCTCGAAGTCGGCGACGGCACCGCCTTCCCCACCCCCGGCCACCTCGCCGCCTACGCCGGCCTGGCACCCGTCACCCGACGATCCGGCAGCAGCATCCGCGGCGAACATCCACCCCGAGGCGGCAACAAACACCTCAAACGAGCCTTCTTCCTCGCCGCGTTCGCCGCCTTGGCCGACCCCGTCAGCCGCGCTTACTACGACCGGAAACGCGCCGAAGGCAAACGCCACAACGCCGCCCTCATCTGCCTCGCCCGACGCCGCTGCGACGTCCTATACGCCATGCTCCGCGACAAGATCCCCTACCAGCCACGCCCCACCAGCCCGGTCCCCGCTTGACGAAACCCATAGGGACACC
>NZ_JBEYEU010000070.1:0-466 GCF_040634035.1 Micromonospora sp. NPDC007220
ACCCTCGCGACGGTCGCCACCGCGGAAGCCGCCCTCACGCGGCGGACCCGAACGGAAACCACCCTCACGACGGTCCCCACCACGGAAACCACCCTGGCGCTCGCCGCCCTCACGACGGTCGTACCCGCCCTGGCGGTCGCCGCCCTCACGACGGTCGCCGCCACGGAAGCCACCCTCGCGGTCGCCGCCCTCGCGACGGTCGCCACCGCGGAAACCACCCTCGCGGTCACCACCACGGAAGCCACCCGGACGGTCGCCACCCTCACGACGGTCGCCACCGCGGAAGCCGCCCTCACGCGGCGGACCCGAACGGAAACCACCCTCACGACGGTCCCCACCACGGAAACCACCCTCGCGGTCACCACCACGGAAACCACCCGGACGCTCGCCACCCTCACGACGGTCGCCGCCACGGAAGCCGCCTTCGCGGTCACCGCCACGGAAGCCACCCGGACGGTCGCCACCC
>NZ_JBEYEU010000070.1:565-1403 GCF_040634035.1 Micromonospora sp. NPDC007220
CTCACGACGGTCGCCACCGCGGAAACCACCCTCGCGGTCACCACCCCGGTAGCCGCCTGGACGGTCGCCACCCTCACGACGGTCGCCACCGCGGAAACCACCCTCGCGGTCACCACCCCGGTAGCCGCCTGGACGGTCGCCACCCTCACGACGGTCGCCACCGCGGAAGCCGCCCTCACGCGGCGGACCCGAACGGAAACCACCCTCACGACGGTCACCACCACGGAAACCACCCTCGCGGTCACCACCACGGAAGCCACCCGGACGGTCGCCGCCCTCACGACGGTCGCCGCCACGGAAGCCGCCTTCGCGGTCACCGCCACGGAAGCCACCCGGACGGTCGCCACCCTCGCGGCGGTCGCCGCCCCGGAAACCCTCACGGTCGCTGCGGAAGCCGCCCTGGCGGTCGCCGGCGTCCCGACGAGGGGCGCCACCGCCGCGGGAGTCGCCGTCACGCGGACCGGACCGGAAGCCGCCCTCTCGGCGGTCGCCACCACGGGAGTCGCCGTCACGGCGGTCGCCGCCGGCGTATCCGCCGCGCTGGCCGCCCCGGTCCTCGCGGTACGGGGGCCGGTCGTCGCGGCGCGGCGCTCCCTCGCGTCCACCCGAACGGTCTTCGTAGCGACGGGGACGATCTCCGCCCTGCGATCCTGAACTCACAGGTACATCCTTCCTCATTGCGTCACCTACGACGCTACGCAGTCGAGGGCCGACCCGGATGGGGCGGCCCTCGACTGGAAAAGTTGTCCGGCGGTGTCCTACTCTCCCACACCCTCCCGAGTGCAGTACCATCGGCGCTGGAGGGCTTAGCTTCCGGGTTCGGAATGTAACCGGGCGT
>NZ_JBEYEU010000071.1:0-1400 GCF_040634035.1 Micromonospora sp. NPDC007220
TCCACATCAACCGCCGACAAACCCGCAGACGCAAGAGCCTGCCGAATCACCCGCTGCTGCGACGGACCGTTCGGCGCCGTCAACCCGTTCGACGCGCCGTCCTGATTCACCGCCGTGCCCCGTACCACCGCCAGGATCCGGCGGCCGTCGCGTTGCGCGTCCGACAGGCGCTGCACCAGCAGCACGCCGACGCCCTCGGACCAGCCCGTGCCGTCCGCGGCGTCCGAGAACGACTTGCAGCGGCCGTCGGCGGACAGGCCGCCCTGGATCGAGAACTCGGCGAAGGTGCCCGGTGAGGCCATCACGGTGACGCCGCCGGCCAGGGCGAGGTCGCACTCGCCGGACCGCAGCGCCTGCGCCGCGAGGTGCAACGCGACCAGCGACGACGAACACGCCGTGTCCACCGTCACCGCCGGCCCCTCGAACCCGAACGAGTACGCCACCCGGCCCGACAACACGCTTGTCGCGTTGCCGGTGAGCAGGTGGCCGCCGACCTCCTGGGCCCGACCGACCGACCCGCTGGCGTACCCCTGGAAGCTGGCCCCGGCGAAGACGCCGACCGCGCCACCCCGCAGGCTGGTCGGGTCGATGCCCGCCGATTCGACGGCCTCCCACGACGTTTCCAGCAGCAGCCGCTGCTGCGGGTCCATGGCGAGGGCCTCGCGCGGCGAGATGCCGAAGAACTCGGCGTCGAACTCACCGGCGTCGTAGACGAAGCCGCCCCTGCGGGCGAAGGACGTGTCGGACAGGCCACTGCTGAGGAAGCTGTCCCAGCCCCGGTCGAGGGGGAACTCGGAGATGCCGTCGCGTCCCGTGGAGAGCAGTTGCCACAGTTCTTCCGGGGACGCGACGCCACCCGGGAGGCGGCAGCCCATCCCGACGATCACGATCGGGTCGTCGTCCACGGTGGCGACCCTGCGGTCGGCCGGCGCGTCACCCGATGCTCCGAGCACGGTCTCCCGGATGAAGGCGACCAGGGCGGCCGGCGTCGGGTGGTCGAAGACCAGGGTGGAGGGCAACGCGAGGCCCGTCTCGGCGGTCAGCCGGTTGCGCAGCTCGACGGCGGTGAGCGAGTCGAAGCCGAGACGCTGGAACGCCCGGTCCGGCCGCACCGCCTCCACGGTGGCGTGGCCGAGCACCGTGGCGACCTGGGAGCGTACGAGGTCCAGGAGGGACGCCTCGACCTCCGGCGGCGTCAGGGCCGCGAGCCGCTCGCGCAGTGCGGAGGCCCGGTCGGTGGGGCCGGTCTCGGCTCGGGCGGCCGCCTCGATCGCCGCCTGTGCCTCGGGGATGTCGGTGAACAGACGCGACGGACGCAACGCCGTGAACGACGGCACAAACCGATCCCACCGCACATCCGCCACCACCACCTGACCCTCATCACCATCCAACGCCCGCTG
>NZ_JBEYEU010000072.1:0-1230 GCF_040634035.1 Micromonospora sp. NPDC007220
ACCGGCCCCGTTGGCCAGCAACCAGCGCGCCACGTGCCGACCCAGGGCACCCGTACCACCGGTCACCAGCACCGTCCCGGCGGGCCGCCAACCCGCACCCGCGGGCGGCGCGGCCGGCACCAGCCGCCGGCCGAAGAGGCCGTTGCGGCGGACGGCCACCTGGTCCAGGGTGCCGTCGGCGAGGATCGCGACGAGCCCGGCGCGGGCGCCGCGGTCGGCGCGGTCGGGCAGGTCGACCAGGCCGCCCCAGCGGTCCGGCTGTTCGAGGGCGACGACCCGGCCCAGGCCCCAGGCCAGGGCCGCCCAGACGTCGCCGGCCCGCTCTCCGGCCGTGACCGGCATCGCGGTACGGCTCAGCGCCCACACCCGTCCCGGCAGGCCGGTGTCGGTGAGCGCCCGGGTGAGGGTGAGCAGGGCGGCCGCGCCGGCGGGTACCGCCGGGGTGTGCGCCAGGGGCCGGTCCTGCCGGGGCAGCACGCAGAGCACCCCGGCCCAGCCGTCCCCGCTGATCCGGCCCAGCCGCTTGCCCAGTTCGGCGCGGGCGAGGGTGGACGACACGGTGAGCGTGTCCACCCGCGCGCCCGCCTGGGTGAGGGTCTTCGCCACGCCCGCGTCGGCGCCGCTGTCGACGGTGACGACCAGCCACCGCCCGGACAACCGGGTCGCCGGGGCCGGCCGCACCGGCTCCCACCCGACCCGGTACGACCACCCGTCGAGGGCGGTGTCCCGCGACCGGTGCTGACGCCAGCGCGCCAGGAGCGGCAGGGCCGGGGCGAGCGCGTCCAGGTCCTCGGTGTCGTCGCCGAGTTCGGCGGCGAGGGCGGCCAGGTCGCCCCGCTCGACGGCGGCCCAGAACTCGGCGTCGCCGCCCTCCGGGGCGGCCTGCTTCGCGGGCGTGCCCTCCGGCCAGTAGCGCTGGTGCTGGAAGGCGTACGTGGGCAGGTCCACGCGGCGCGCGCCAGCGTCGGCGAACCACTGCGTCCAGGTCACCGGCACGCCGTGCACGTGCAACTCCGCCAGAGCGTGCAGCAGCGCCTGCGCCTCAGCCCGGTCCCGGCGCTGCACCGCGACGGCCAGCACACCGTCGTCGCCGGGCAGCACGTCGGCAGCCATCGCGGTCAGGACGCTCTGCGGCCCGACCTCCAGGAACGTGTCCACACCCGCCTCGCGCAGGGCGGTGATCCCGTCGGCGTAGCGGACGGCCTCGCGCACGTGCCGCACCCAGTAGTC
>NZ_JBEYEU010000073.1:0-1153 GCF_040634035.1 Micromonospora sp. NPDC007220
CTTATATCCCTTATTAGCGATCATTTAATTTTTTACGCAAATTGCAAGTCCAAGTTAGCCAGCCAAGCTCATCTCATATGAACTCTTATAGTTGAACATTTTTCTTGGATAATGGTTCATCCAATACTCGATAGCGGCGACTTCTTCAGGGGTCGTCTTTGTTGTGCCTTTTGGCAGATGCCTACGAATCATTCGGTTATGGTTTTCATTCGTCCCTCGCTCAAAGCTCGCGTAGGCGTGTGCATAGTAAACTGGACAGCTTACGTCCTCAGAGAGCCTTGCAAATTCATGGCCATTGTCAGGGGTAATGGATTTGAAGTCATAACTTTTTTGAAGTTCCACCAGCTCATCATTGACCGCCTGTGCTGTTTTCCCATCAATCAAGCGAATGATCTCCGTGCGGTATTTTCGCTCTGTGAGCGTCAAAAGCACCTTGTTCTTAGCTCTCGTAAGAATGACCGTGTCAATCTCGTAATGCCCCACTTCTAAGCGATTGTTAATGAACTCAGGCCGTTCTTCAATAGACTTACCAAAAGGATGCTTTGGCGCACGAGGTTTGATTTTCTTTGCCGCCTTATACTGCGGATAGAAAAGATGATGACGCTTGGCTTCTAACCAGCCCCAGTTGACCCAATTGTAGAGGCTGCTCAGAGAAACTCCTTTTAGAGCCTGATGAATGACTTCCAAAGAGTCCTTGTCTTCTTTAAGACGTGTACTCACATAACAATCAATCTCAGTCGTGAGTTTACTCGGACGAACACTGTGAGCCCTCAATCCTTCATAATTTTCTTGAGCCTTTTTAGCAGAGTATTTTACCTTCCGCTTGAGCTGGATTTCCCCTCGCTTCATCTCTCTGTCAATCGTCCCATGAGCTTTATTCAATAAGCGCGCAATCTCACGGTTGCTCAGTCCTTCTTTATTGTGCCAACGTTCAATGTTTAAACGGTCTTGATTGGTCAGGTGTTTCCCTTTGCTCTGGCTTGTGATAGAATAGTCTTGCATCTGAATTTCCTTTTTATACTATTTGGTCGAACTTCTAGTATAAGAGATTCAGATGTTTTTTGCTTGACTCAAGGTGGCTAACTTCATTTTACAATTTGCGGATTTTTCTTTAATTAAATTTGGAACAAATAGTAATATCAAAATACTAATA
>NZ_JBEYEU010000074.1:0-1094 GCF_040634035.1 Micromonospora sp. NPDC007220
TCTTAGTATATAAACCCACACTCTGTAACTTTTAAAAGGCGGAGCCAAGAGAAGGTGCTTTATCTGTTACGATGACTCTATGTTGACCAAACTGTTTATGAATACTTTTTAAGAAAACATAGGCTGCTTGCATATCCCGTTTCTTTCGTAACCAAATATCTAAGGTTAAACGGTTCTGTTGCAAAGTTTTCCAAAAAATCTATTTTAGTGTAAAATTGAGAAAAAAGACAGAGAGGACAGAGTAATGAATCATTTTAAAGGCAAACAATTCAAAAAAGACGTCATTATTGTCGCTGTTGGTTACTACCTGCGTTACAATCTAAGCTATCGTGAAGTTCAGGAATTGTTATATGATCGTGGAATAAATGTTTGTCATACTACGATTTATCGTTGGGTGCAAGAGTACAGCAAAGTCCTCTATTATCTTTGGAAGAAGAAAAATAGACAATCCTTCTATTCATGGAAAATGGACGAAACCTATATCAAAATTAAGGGACGTGGGCATTATCTTTATCGTGCAATTGATGCGGACGGCTTAACCTTAGATATCTGGTTACGAAAGAAACGGGATACGCAAGCAGCCTATGCTTTCTTAAAACGACTCCATAAACAGTTTGGTGAGCCGAAAGCAATTGTGACTGATAAAGCACCTTCTCTTGGCTCCGCCTTTAGAAAGTTACAGAGTGTGGGTTTATATACTAAGACAGAGCACCGAACTGTGAAGTATCTTAACAATTTAATAGAACAAGACCATCGACCTATTAAACGACGGAATAAATTTTATCAAAGTCTCCGTACAGCCTCTTCCACGATTAAGGGCATGGAGACCATTCGAGGAATATATAAAAAGAACCGAAGAAATGGAACGCTCTTCGGCTTTTCGGTGTCTACTGAAATCAAGGTATTAATGGGAATACCAGCCTAAGATATTTGGAGTTCAGAGCGGGCGCGTTTGATTTTCAAACTTCGCAACAGAACCAAAATAAGCATAACTTTTAAAGTGCTCCATAACTGTTAGATTTCTTGTCTAACAATTATGGAGCACTTTAGGTTCCCTGTGCTTTTTTATTTGTTCAAAAACAGCAACCGTAATT
>NZ_JBEYEU010000075.1:0-1014 GCF_040634035.1 Micromonospora sp. NPDC007220
TTCATTTTTGTGTCTTAATAGACAGATTATAACACCCAATTTTCTGTCCACTTTTATAGTATAGCTCCAAGGTTTGCAAAAGAACGTCTATCCGCTTTATGACGAGCTAAAGGAATTAAGAGGATTGAATGGGGTCAAAGACCACTTGTCTTATGTGAGAGCCAAGCGAGAAGACTACTCAAAGAAAAATATCACTAAGTATCTCAAAAAAGCAATCGAGCAATACCTACCCACGGTTAAAAGGCAGGACTTATGATGAGTGAAAAGTTAAAGACAATTAAAGTGGACTAATGTCAAATATTTAGACACAAAATGAGCTATATTTTTGGAAAGTCAACGAAAAACTAGACACGGAGTTAAGAGAATTTAAGAATTATATTTTTCAAAGTCTTTTGGAGACTTGTAATCAAGACCTGAATGCATCCTTTTTGTATTGTAATAGGTCTCAATGTATTTAAATATTTCTTGAGTAGCCTCAGCTCTTGTCTCAAAATGAGCATCATTAATAAGCTCCCTCTTTAGCGTCTTATAAAAAGACTCCATCATTGCATTGTCATATGGATTTCCTTTACGACTCATGCTAGATTGAGCACCGACTTGACGAAGAGTAGATTGATAACGAGAGCTTGTATATTGACTCCCTTGATCAGTATGGACAATCAAGCCAGGCTGAGGATGTTCTTTCCCACAAGCTTGCAAGAAGCAATCCCTCACCAGTTTATCTTGCATCCGTGAAGACATTGACCAGCCTACAATCTTACGTGAAAAAACGTCGATATTCACGGCTAAGTATAAGGTGCCTTCTTTGGTAGGGATATAGGTCATGTCTCCCAGCCATACTTTATTAGGAGCTGTTGCTTTAAAGATCTGATTAATTAAATTGGGTCTTGAAAGCGAAGCTCCTTTTCTGTTGTAATGTTTATATTTATAACGGCTTCCCTTGGCATAAAGTCCCATCAAGTGCATCAGTTTCCCAACACGTTTCGTGTTGGTCATAATACTGGTATTATGACG